>JANMHB010000103.1:0-22535 GCA_031374935.1 Gemmatimonadaceae bacterium
AGTGAAAGACGAGTCCCTGCGTAGCGCGATCGGGCACCGGATTACCGCCACGAGCGCCAGCCACCGCGGTCACCATGCAAAGTAACAGCGCCCGCCCGCTGAGGCATGAGTTGCTCAGCGGGCGGGTGCCGTACGGCGCGAGCAGGTGACACTCAGGGCATGCGACTCACCAGGCGGGCCTTCATGCCAACCTGTATCGCCGGCTGATCGTGGCCGACGACCACCGCCGTCGCGCTCTCGCTCGTGACCCGCACCACACTGACCTGAGCGACCACGTTCGACGGGGCAATGTCCTTTCGACCGTCGCTCAGCGGCTGACCATCGGCATACAACGAGAACTGATCGCCGACCTTGCTGGTCGCGCCTTTCGGCAGCGCGATCACGATGTAGTTCTGAATCGTCGGGAGCACGACGCCGCCGGCGATATACGCGACCTCGTACACCGGCCCGTTGCTCACGTCCTGCGGCCTGACCGTGGAGGGGACGGCAGACGTATCGAGTGGCATGAGCAGATCGCCACGCTTCATGTTCGCGTACATCGTGGTGACGCGTGCCCGCGCTGCGCGACCGCTGCCGAGTGCACGGAGCTCCACCACGCCCGATGGCTGCATCAGGCGACGTCGCAACTTGCCGTGACGCACCTCGGGCCCGGGCTGATACACGCCGAACTGCTGCCCGATGACGCCGCGCATTCCGGTCGGCAGCAGCACGTCCACTTCATCGAAGATCTGGAACTGGTCACGCGACAGCGCCGCCGTGATCACCGTCGGATCGGATCGGGCGACAAGGCTCCCGGTGTTCGTGCGTGCGTTCGGCGCGACGAGAAACGGCGCCGCCGCGGCCTCGCCCCGCCGGACCGTGGGTCGGAGCGTGCGTCCGTTGATCGTCGCGTTCTCGAGCACGGACTGCGCCTGCCCTGTCACAACTCGGCCGAGCGGGACTGAACGGGTTGGCTGCGCTTCCTCGGACGCGGCTTCCGCCGCGACGGCATCGGGCGTGAACGTCGGTCGGCCGTCCGCACCGACGTAGAGCTTCTGCCCGGGATAGATCAGGTTCGCATTGGCGATTTTGCCGGCGTTGGCCTTGAACAACTCGGGCCACCGGAACGGGTTGCCGAGATAGCGGCGCGCAATCTCGAACAACGTGTCGCCCGTGCGGACGGTGTGCAGCACGGTGCCGGGCTTGAGCGCGGCCGTGCTGTCGCGCTGCTGCGCCGTCAGCAGCACCGGCACGCCGGTGAGCAGCAGCGAAAGGGACACGGTGCGCAGATGGCGCGCGGCGGAGGCAATCGAAAGACGGCGCATACTGGTGGGGAGCGCGGGAAACGTCCACAACAAGCGCGACGCGCGGAACGGTCGCACCACGGAGGGGGCCCGCCGCAGGTGCGGTTCCCCGATCAGGGACGAGTATCGGCCGGTGAGGAAACGTCAGGAGCCCCCGCATCGCAGCGGCGACGGGAGGCTCCGGACAGCGGGCATGGACGGTACCTGCCTCAGAACGGCAGATCGTCTTCCTCATCCTCGAGCGCGCCCGGGAACTCGGCGAACTCGTCGCCGCCACTCTTGGCCGCCGACGCGGCCGGCTTGCCGGCTGGCACGGCGGCACGAGCCGGACGAGCCGATGCCCCGGAATAGGACCCATCCGAGTCACCCCCGTCACGTCCACCGAGCAGGATCAGCTCCCGCACCCTGATTTCCGTGGAGTAGCGGGTCTGCCCTTCCTTGTCCTGCCACTGGCGGTACTCGATCGCGCCTTCGACGTAGACCGGCTTGCCTTTCTTGCAATAGTTCTCGACCACGTCCGCGAGCTTTTGCGTCCCCTGATTCCAGGCGATGCACTTATGCCATTCGGTCTTCTCCTGCTTGTTCCCCGACTGGTCGTTCCACGTGCGCGAGGTGGCGAGGGAAAAGCTCGCAACCTTGCCGCCGCCGGCGGTGGAACGAACCTCGGGATCGTTCCCGAGATTTCCCATCAACATGACCTTGTTCAAGCTGCGTGACATCGGCATCGTCTCCAGAAAGGACGGTGGGGCTGGTGACTCGGTGCATGTGGCACCGGTCGGAACGACGGTAAGGTGAAGTGCCCTGCAGCCGTGCCTGAAAATACTGCACGTCTCATCATTTCTCTGCCTGTGCCCGGATTTCAGGGAGGGTGCGCCGGAGCACCAGAGCGTCCTCGACAGGTTTCTTGTAGTAGCGACGGCGCCGGCCGATGGCTTCGAAACCGCGACTGAGGTACAGCCGCTTCGCCGGCTCGTTCGTTTCCCGTACCTCGAGCCACACCGCCTCGCAGTGCTCCGCCGCGGTGGCACCAAGCGCGGCGTCGAGCAGACGGCCGCCAAGCCCGGTGCCGTGGTGCGTTGGTGCGACGGCGATGTTGGCGATCTCACCCTGCCGGGCGACGATGCGTGCGATGACGAAGCCCGCGATCCGGCCGTCCACTTCGGCCACCTGAAACCAGGTGAATGGCTCGTCGAATTCCGGCGCGAACGACTGCTCGGACCACGGATCGCCGAACACCGCACACTCGATCTGCAGAATCGCCGGCAGGTCCGCCACCACCGCGCGGCGCAGCTGTGTGACGCTCACGCGCCGGACAGCGGACGCGCGTGGGTCGCCTCCCACTGGACCTGGGCTTCTGCGAGACGGCCGTAGTCCGGCTCCCAGGTGTCGAGATCAACCACTGCGACGCCAACCTGCAGCGCCGCGCTGGCATCGGGTTGCTGTGCCAGCGAGATCGGCGGGCCGACCAGCGTTGCGCCTTGCGCCTGCGCCCGCTCTCTCACTGACACAGCCGTGACACGCTCGACGCAGCCATCCACGGTCCATCGCCGGTCTGCGTGCTGGGTCACCGGTTGCATGAACCAGTCGCCGCGCAAGGCATCGAGCACGGCGAAATACAGCCCGGGCGCGGCCGAGTCATCGGCGGCCGCGATCAGCGGCAATGAAGGCACGACGGAAAGACTCGCGCCTGCGCCACGTGCCAACCCCTTGCCGAGTGCACCGGCGACACGGAGCCCGGTGAAGCTGCCCGGTCCACCGCCGACGATGAGCTCCGTCAGTTCGGCTGCGCTCCTGCCGGCGGCCGCGAGCACGTCGGCCACCGCCGGTGCCAGCAGCTCCGCCGATCCCTGTCGATCGATTCGCCGCGCCTGCACGAGCACATCGTCGACGAACAGCGCGACGGTCGCCGGTCCGGCGCTGGCATCGATGGCGAGTTGCAGGCGAGACGTCATGCCGCCCACCGCTGCGAGCAGTGTCGCAATTCCGGCGCGTCCGGCGCATGGGCCAGCTCGATCGCGAGCGTGGGCACCGGCCCCAGACTGCCTGCCCGCTCGGGCCACTCGATCAGCACGATCGCCCGCGGATCGGCGAAGACATCATCGAGCCCGAGCGAGGCCACCTCGCGCTCGCTCTCGAGCCGATAGAGATCACAGTGCACGATGCGCGAACTCGGGGTCTGGTACTCATTGATGAGGGCAAACGTCGGACTGGTGACCGGTTCCGTCACTCCAAGCCCGCGACAGATCGCCTGCGCGAGCGTGGTCTTTCCGGCGCCGAGGTCACCGGAGAGCGTGACGAGCGCCGGCGCAGTGAGCGCTCGAGCGATCGACGCGCCGAGCGCTTCGATCGCAGCAAGCGACACCAGCGAGCTCACCTGGCGGTCCTCAACGCCCACGCTGTTTCCGCCCGCCGCGCCCGCCCTTGCCGGCACGAGCACCACCCTTGCCGTCGGCTGCGAGCGATGACACGCCGGTGCGTGCACCCGCCGTGTCACCGCTGCGCACACGCAGTTCGAACAGCTGATCGCGCAACCGGGCTGCCGCTTCGAAGTCGAGTTCCTTCGCGGCGACCTGCATCTCCTTCTCCAGCTGTGCGATCAAGGCCGGCAGGTCGGCGGCCGTGTAGCCCCCCGCGGGCTCAGCCACCTTCTGTTGCCCATACGCCGCCAACGGGGCGCCATCGGTCTCCTCGGCTTCATCCATGCGAGCATCCGCCACGCGCGTGCTGAAGCGCACCTGCTCGATGCTCTTGCGCACGCCCTTCGGCGTGATGCCGTTGGCAAGATTGTGCGCGACCTGAATGGTGCGACGCCGATCTGTTTCGTCGATGCAGCGCTTCATCGAGTCCGTGATCCGATCGGCATACAGGATCGCCCGCCCTTCGAGGTGGCGCGCGGCGCGACCCACGGTCTGGATCAGCGACCGGTCGCTGCGGAGGAAGCCCTCCGTGTCTGCATCGAGGATCGCCACCAGCGACACCTCCGGCATGTCGAGACCTTCCCGGAGCAGGTTGATTCCGATCAGCACATCGAACTCGCCGAGTCGCAGCCCGCGCACGATCTCCATGCGCTCGATCGCGTCGATGTCGGCGTGCATGTAGCGTACCCGCACCCCGACCTGTTGCAGATAGTCGGTCAGGTCCTCGGCCATCCGCTTGGTGAGCACCGTCACCAGCACTCGTTCATCCTTGCGCTCGCGCAGGCGGATCTCGTGCAGCAGATCATCGACCTGCCCACGCACCGGCCGGATCTCGATGATCGGATCGACCAGTCCCGTCGGACGGATCACCTGCTCGACGACCACACCTTCGCTGAGTTCGAGCTCGATCAGGCTCGGCGTCGCCGAGACGTTGATCAACGTCGGCGTCAGCGCCAGAAACTCGTCGAACACCAGTGGACGGTTGTCGAGTGCACTCGGCAGCCGGAAGCCATAGTCGACCAGCGTGAGCTTGCGCGCGCGATCGCCGTTGTACATCCCGCGGATCTGCGGCAGCGTCACGTGTGACTCATCGACGACGACGACGAAATCATCGGGAAAATAGTCGAACAGGCAGGCGGGTCGGTCGCCACTGGTGCGGCCCGACAGGTGGCGCGAATAGTTCTCGATGCCGGCGCAGGTCCCGATCTCGGCCATCATTTCGAGATCGAAGTTGGTGCGCCCCTCGAGGCGTTGCGCCTCGAGCAGCTTGCCCTCGTTGCGCAGCACAAGCAGTCGATCCGCCAGCTCTTCCTTGATTGCCTTGGCGGCCTTCTCCAGCGACGGACGGCTGGTGATGAAGTGTTTCGCCGGGTAGACCGCAGCGCGCTTGAGCGAGGCGATCAGGTCCCCGGTGATCGGGTCGATCTTCGTGATGCGTTCGACCTCGTCACCCCAGAACTCCACCCGCACCGCCTGCTCTTCGTAGGCGGGGAAGATCTCGACCGTGTCCCCGCGCACACGAAAGGTACCGCGATCGAAGGCCACATCATTGCGCTGATACTGAATGCCGACCAGCAGTCGCAGCAGATCATCGCGCGCGATCTGCTGGCCCTGATCGACGCTGATCATCCGCTCCCGATACGACACCGGATCGCCGAGACCATAGATGGCGGACACCGTCGAGACGATGACCACATCCTCGCGCTCCATCAGGCTCGACGTGGCCCGCAACCGGAGGCGATCGATGTCCTCGTTGATCGACGCGTCCTTCTCGATGTAGGTGTCGCTCGACGGGACGTACGCTTCCGGCTGGTAATAGTCGTAGTAGGAGATGAAGTACTCGACGGCATTCTTCGGAAAGAAACCCTTCAGTTCCCCGTACAGCTGCGCGGCCAGCGTCTTGTTGTGCGACAGCACCAGGGTCGGACGCCCCCACGCCGCAATCACGCTGGCCACCGTCATCGTCTTGCCGGACCCCGTGACCCCGAGCAGCGTCTGATACCGATCGCCCCGCTCGAGCCCGGCCGAGAGCTCGGCGATGGCACGTGGCTGGTCGCCGGCCGGCTGATACGGCGCCTGGAGGTCGAACAGCGAGTGTCTCATACCCGGAAGATAGGGTATCGGCGTTTCTTCGGGGAGCCCCGAAAGGGTATTGCATGGCGGCGCGCCCCCGCGCCGACCGCGACCGCAGCCGACCGGGGATCCGACTAGTCCTCGGAGGAGATCCGCTCCCGGCGGGCGATCTCGCTGATACCCTTCACGCGGCGCACCGCCTTGAGGATCTGCTGGAGGTGCTGGAGGTTTTCGACCTCGACCATCACCGCACCCACGGCCCGTCCATCAATGGCTTTCAGCTCCATCTGGCGGATGTCGGTCCCGGTGGAGCTCACGGCGCTGGCAACGTCGGCGTAGAGCCCGCGCCGGTCGGTACCCTCGATGGCCAGACGCACGATGAAGCGCTCGCCGAACTTCTCCTGCCAGTCGATCTCGAGGCGTCGTTCCGGTTCATGGGCCAGCGGCAGCAGGTTCGGGCAGTCCGCGCGATGAATGCTCACGCCGCGACCGCGGGTGACGTAGCCCACGACTTCATCCCCAGGCACCGGCTGGCAGCATTGTGCATACCGCACCATGACACCGTCGACGCCCTGAATCTTGACGCCACGATCGTTGTTCGTTCCGCGGACCCGATCGACGAGACGCTCGATGACGCTCGGCTTCGGCGGCTCGGCCGACTCGTCCGCGGCCGGGAACAGCTGCTTGATGACGGCGAGAATCTGGATTTCACCCTGGCCGATCGCCGCCAGCACATGCACTGCGTCGGTGAGGCTCAGCGCCTTGGCCGCGGCGTTGAGCATGTCGTCGGTGACCTTGCCCAGCCGGCGCCGGCGCAGCTCCCGCTCCAGAATCTCGCGACCGAGCTTCTCGCTCGTCACCTGCTCTTCGTGCCGCAGGTGCTGGCGAATCTTCGAGCGCGCCCGACTGGTGCGGACATGCGCGAGCCAGTCGCGACTCGGCTTGGCCGATGGTGAGGTCAGGATCTCGATCGTCTCCGAATTCTTCAGCGGACGCGAGAGCGGCGTGATCCGTCCGTTCACCTTGGCGCCCTGACAGCGCAGCCCGACCGCGGTGTGGACGGCGAACGCGAAGTCGATCGGCGTTGCCCCCTTCGGCAGCTGCACCACATCGCCGGTCGGCGTGAAGACGAAGATCTCGTCCTGATAGAGATCGAGCTTGAGGAACTCGAGAAACTCGTCCGGCGATTTCGTGTCGAGCTGGAACTCGAGCACCTGCCGGAACCATGCGAGGTGGCGGTCGAGGTCCCCGGGCTCTTTCGATCCCTCCTTGTAGAGCCAGTGCGCCGCAATGCCGTAATCCGCCGTCTGGTGCATCTCCCGCGTGCGGATCTGAATCTCGAACAGCTGCTTGCTCGGCCCGAAGACCGTGGTGTGCAGCGACTGATAGCCGTTGGATTTCGGCTGCGCGATGTAGTCCTTGATGCGCTCCTGCACCGGCTTCCATTTCTCATGAATCACGCCGAGCGCGTGATAGCAGTCCGGAATCGAGTCGACGAGCACACGAATCGCGAGCAGATCGAAGATCTCTTCGTACGGCTTGTTCCGCTTCTGCATCTTCTTCCAGATCGACCAGAGATGCTTCGGTCGACCCGAGACATCGGCGTCGTTCAGTCCCGCGATGTCGAATCGCTCCTTGAGCGGGATCGCCATCTGCGCGATCAGCTCCTCGCGCTCACCGCGGCGCGTGCTGACCTGCCGGGCCAGCGTGCGATACTCTTCGGGCTCGAGATACTTGAAGGCCAGGTCCTCCAGCTCCCACCGCACCCGGGCCATGCCGAACCGATGTGCCAAAGGCGCGTAGATGTCCCGCGTTTCCTGGGCGATCAGCCGCTTCTTGTCATCAGGCATCCAGTCGAGCGTCCGCATGTTGTGCAGGCGGTCGGCGAGCTTGATGATGATGACGCGGGCGTCCCGCGCCACGCTGAGCAGCAGCTTGCGGTACGTCTCGGCCTGTCGCTCCTCCTTCGAGGTGAACGGCAGGTTGCCGATCTTCGTGAGCCCATCGACGATCTGTGCCACCTCGGGGCCGAACTCGCGCTCGACGTCCTGGACGGTGATGGCGGTGTCTTCCACCACATCGTGAATCAGGCCTGCCGCGATGGTCGTCGAGTCGAGCTGCAGGTCGGCCAGAATACGCGCCACCTGCACGCAGTGCACCACGTAGTCCTCGCCCGAGCGGCGCTTCTGACCGGTGTGCGCCCGGGCGCTGTAGCGATAGGCGCGCATGAGGAGCTCGCGATCGAGCCGAGCCGGCAGCGGACTGCCGGGGCCCCATCCCGGAAAGACTTCATCGGCCTGCTTCATCGAACCGTCGATAGCCACCCAGCCTCCGCAAAACTCACGTACCTGCCCCGCCCGATCACGACGTGATCACGCACCGGAATCCCCAGCAATGTGCCCGCGGCCACCAACTGCGACGTCACGATCCGATCCTCGGCCGACGGCGTCGGATCACCACTCGGGTGATTGTGCACCAGGATGATCGACGCGGCACGCTCGGCGATCGCCTCCCGGAACACCTCACGAGGATGCACGAGGGAGGAATCGAGAATCCCTCTCGTCACCAATACATCGCGCTCCAGATGATGCTGCGCATCGAGAATCGCGACATGGAACTCCTCGACCGACAGCGCCTCCAGATGCGGCGCAAAGGCCGCCACGACATCCTGCGGTGAATGCACGGCAATCCGCGCACCATGCGGTTCCGCCGCCGTCCGCCGCCCGAGTTCCAGTGCCGCCACGATCGCCATCGCCCGTGCCGGTCCAACACCTCGAATCCCGCTGAGCGTCGCCAGCGGGCGGCCTGCCAGTACACGCAACGACCCTCCAACCTGGGCCAGCAGGTCGTGCGCGATTGTCAGCGACGATCGCCCGCGTTGTCCCGTGCCAAGGATCACCGAGAGCAGTTCGGCCGTGCCCAGCGCCCGGGCACCGAGCGCCCGCAGCCGCTCGCGCGGACGTTCCGCAGGCGCCAGACGCTCCAAGTGTATTAGCGTAGCAGGGTCGTTCGCGGTAGTGACGGCACCCGTGGATCGGGTGCTGGCACGGAGGGTGGACGAGAACATTGGGCTCCGGATCGAGTGACGGGATCTGACGTTCGTTCCCACATTGCATTCGCCACCGACTGGAGTGCGTACCGATCCCACGCGCACCGCATCCCCTCGCGATGCGAGCCCATCTGCGGGTATCGTTCGGCCATGGCCGCAACCGGATGCGCCCCCACCTGCCCCAGCACCATGCCACTGCGTCGGCTCTCCCTGTGTCTTGCCGCCGCCCTGCCGGGCGCCGCCGGCAGCCTTCACGGACAGGCACCAGGCTCGATCGAAATCGGTGCCTATGGGCAGGTGACGCGCGTCGACCCGTCACAGGCGCGCTTCGAAAGCCCGGTCCCGCTGAGCCTCGGCATCCGCGGGCGAGTCAATCTCCACCGCCAGATCGGTGTCGAACTCGAGGCGTCGACGGGAGCCGTCGATGGCAGTGATCCAGCGCTCACCCGACGCCGATACAACCAGCTCGTCGCCCGCGGAACGTGGACGTATCCGCTCAGCGAGTTCTCCGGGCTGGTGCTCGGCGCCGGGCTGGCGCGCAGCGACTACGAAGTCACGTACAATTTCGGCCCCAGCGTCCTGCTCGGCGTGCGCACCGTGATCCGTGGCCGACACGCGTTGCGGTCGGACGTGCTGTTCAACTATCTGCCCACCAGTGGCGCGCGCGAATTCGGGTTGCGGACTGGTGTCCAGACCGTCCTTGGTCCCTTTGACGGACCGACCTCGCGCGATCTACGGCGCGGCAATCTGACCGTCCAGGCGCCAGGGAGTGTCGAGGGAGGGCTCTTCGAACAGCAGTGGCGCTTGCACCCGATCTGGAATCTCCAGAGCGGGCGCGCGATCGGCACGCGGGTCGGTGCGTTCATCACCTCGCGCTCGCAGGTGGAGGTCGATGCGACGTACGGTCGGCAGCGCGTGCGTGACGGTAACCGGCCAGGATCGACCGGCGGTATTCTCCGTCCGGGTGAAACGTTTCGCGTCACCACGTTTGCGTTCCGGTATGCGCACAACGTGCCGGTGGGGCGGCGCCTCGGCCTGATGGCGGCGCTCGGTCCTGTGCGCACGTCGTACGAATACGTCGATCACTGGGGTGCGTCTGGCACGGCCGGCGTACGGCTGGCACTCTCGCGTGAGTTGCAACTGCGTGCGGACGGCGTGACGAACTATCTGACCGGCGAGCGAGTGCTTGATTTCGGCGCACGCATTGGGATCAGTGCTCTGTTCCGATTGGGGCGCTGACGTGCCAGCGGCCGGACCCGGGAGCGCAGGCGGGGCGAACGCGTGCTATCGCGATCCACCGGGGTACCACGTGACAGCGAGTGATCGCCGCAGAAATTCGGACACCAGAACGGCGCCGACGGTGTGCGAGCACACACCGCCAGCGTCCTCTGAAGCGCGGACTACTTCTTCTTTCGGTCCTTCCGGTCGCGCGGCTTCGGCTCGACACTCTCCCTCACCGGCGGCACATCCTCCGGTGGAATGTCCTCGAGAATCCCGAACGCGTTGTAGCGTTTCGTCGGTCCGGCGCCCGTAGGCGGCGTGGCCCCATTCGACGGCGGACTGAACGCCGACAGATCCATGGGTGGCAGCGGCTCTGGCTCGTTCAGCACCAGCTGCGCCTTCATGAAACGCTCGGCAAAGGTGTGATACACGTCCTGCATGAGGTCCACGAACATCGTGTAGGCCTCCTGCTTGTACTCCACCAGCGGGTCCTTCTGGCCCCACGACCGGTAATGAATCGCGTTCCGCAGCTGGTCGAGATCGTAGAGGTGATCCTTCCACTTCTCGTCCAGCACGTTCAGCATCACCAGTGAAAGCATCCGCCCCGAAAAACCGACGCCGGCGTCATCGATGACGGAATCGAGCTCGGAGAGCTTCGCGTGGAACGCCTCCGTTGCGGCGGCCACCGCGTCGGCCTGCGCCTGCAGCACGTCGCCCGGACGATCCGTCGCACCATCAGCGAAGGGCGGCACCGGCAGCAGATACTGCATCATGAGCTCCTGCTGCAGCGACGCCAGATCCCACTGCTCAGGCGACTCGTAGCCGGCCAGTCCGAGTTCCACGCGCCGTCCGACCGCCTTCTCGACCATCTTGCGCGCTTCACCGCGCAGCTCTTCACCGCCGTCGAGCGCGAACGTGCGCAGCGAATAGATGACCTCGCGCTGCTGGTTCATCACGTCGTCGTACTCGAGCAACCGTTTTCTGGCCTGGAAGTTCTGCAGTTCGACTCGCTTCTGCGCCTGCTCGATGCTGCGCGTGATGAGCGGGTGCGTCAGCATTTCGCCTTCCTGCGCGCCGAGGCGATCCATCAGCTTCGCGATCCGCTCCGAGCCGAACAGCCGCATCAGATCGTCTTCGAGCGACAGGAAGAATTGACTCGACCCCGGGTCGCCCTGCCGGCCGGCACGACCACGCAACTGCCGGTCGATGCGGCGCGACTCATGGCGTTCGCTGCCGATGATGTGCAGGCCACCGATCTCGGTGATGTCGACCAGTTTACCGTCTGCGTCGTGCACCTTGGACGGCTTCCCCTCGGTCACGCCGGCACCGAGTTTGATGTCGGTGCCGCGACCCGCCATGTTGGTCGCGATGGTGATCGCGCCCGGCTGTCCCGCCTCGGCCACGATCTCGGCCTCGCGCTGATGGTACTTCGCGTTGAGCACACTGCACTTCATGCCTGCGCGCTGAATGAGCCGCGCGATCGTCTCGGACACCTCGACGTTGACCGTGCCGACGAGAATCGGATAGCCCAGTTCGTGCAGCCGCTTCACCTCGTCGACGATGGCGTTGTACTTCTCGCGGCGAGTCTTGAACACGAGATCCTGCCGGTCATCACGGATGATCGGCCGGTTGGTCGGGATCACCGCCACTTCCAGCGTATAGATCTGGTGGAACTCCGTCTCTTCCGTCTCGGCGGTACCGGTCATGCCGCCGAGCTTTTCATACATGCGGAAGTAGTTCTGGATCGTGATCGTCGCCATGGTCTGGGTTTCCCCCTTGACCTGCACGCCTTCCTTGGCTTCGACCGCCTGATGCAACCCCTCCGACCAGCGACGTCCCGGCATCGTGCGCCCGGTAAATTCATCGACGATCAGCACCTGGGCGTCTTGCACCACGTAATTCACATCCTTCTCGTACAACGCATACGCGCGCAGCAGCTGATGCACGATGTTCAGGCGTTCGCTGCGCATCGCATACTCGCGATTGAGGATCGCCCGCTGCTCGAGTCGCTGTTGCGGATCGAGATCGACGGCAGAGTCGATCCGGCCGATCTCGACCGAGATGTCAGGGAGCAGGAACTCCTCGCCCGTCATCTTCGTCATCAGATCCACGCCGCGATCGGTCAGGTGGACGGTGTGCCCACGCTCGTCGAGCACGAAATGCAGTTCGTCCTCGATGTCGCTGTACTGCTGCTTGGCAACGGGCAGCTTCCGGTCGGCGAGGTGCTCGAGTTCACGCTTCTGCACCATCTGCTTGACGCCGGTTTCCCCCAGCATCTTGAACAGCTTCTTGTTCTTCGGGCCGCCAAGCTGTGCCTTGTAGAGCAGCAGACTGGCCGCGTCCGCATCGCTCTCCAGCAGGCGCTCACCTTCAGCCACCAGCTGATTCACCAGTGCGTCCTGCTCCCGGATGAGCTTGGCCACCGATGCGTTGTGGGCCTGATACATCGCATCATTCTCGTTGCCCACCGGGCCCGAGATGATGAGTGGCGTGCGCGCCTCATCGATCAGGACGGAGTCGACTTCGTCGACGATCGCGAAGTAGTGCTTCCGCTGCACCCGCTGGTCCAGCGAGTGGACCATGTTGTCGCGGAGGTAGTCAAACCCGAACTCGTTGTTGGTGCCGTAGGTAATGTCGGCGTTGTAGGCGGCGCGGCGGTCCATCGATCCGGGCTCGGTGTCGTCGAGACAGGCGACGGTGAGGCCGAGCCAGCTGAACAGGTGGCCCATCCACTGCGAGTCGCGTCGCGCCAGGTACGAATTCACCGTGACCAGGTGCACGCCGCGGCCGGTGAGCGCGTTCAGATACAGCGGCAGCGTCGCCACCAGCGTCTTGCCCTCGCCGGTCGCCATCTCCGCGATCCGGCCGAGGTGCAGCTGAATGCCGCCTGCCAGCTGGACATCGTAGTGCACCATGTCCCAGGCCTGCGGGTGGCCGCTCACCGGCGCCGCCGACCCCTTCAACCGACGCGCGGCTTCACGCACCGTCGCAAACGCTTCGGGCAGCAGTTCATCGAGCACCTCGGCGATCGCGTTGCGGAGCGCGCCTTCCGCGCCGCTGCGCCCATCCTTGCCGGTGAGTTCGTCGTCGATGCTGTCCCGCTCTGCGGGATCGGCTGCAGATCGCTTCGCCTCCTTGAGCGTCGCGACGCGAGCCTCGATCTCCCCCGTCCGCTGCGCGAGAATCTCGCGGAACTTGTGCGTCTGCGCCTGCAGCGCGGCGTCGTCGAGGGCATTGAGCGACGCTTCGTGACGGTGAATCTCGTCGATGATCGGCTTCACCCGCTTCGCTTCGCGCTGGTGGCGTGTGCCGAACAGCTTCCCCAGAACATCCTTGAGCATCGGTCTCCCCTATCGGTACAACGCCGACGTGCGGATGTACTCCGCCACGGCGTCCAGGACGAATCCTCGTAGTGAGCGCCCCTCGCGAACGCGGCGGCGCACCTCGGTGGAACTCACATCCACCCGTCGCGTCGGCAGCATCCGGGCCAGCAGTGCCGGACCGGCGGGCGCGACGGGTTCCGCACCACGGGTCAGGACGACCAACTGGACCAGACGCAGCAACTGCTCGGGTTCCTTCCATCGGGCCAGCCCGGCCGCAGCGTCCGCGCCAAGCAGCAGGAACAGCTCATCGTTCGCTCCATCGGCACGATAGGCGGCGGCCGTGTCGACGGTGAAAGATACTCCCCCACGTTCGATTTCGACCGGATTCACACGGAACCGTCCGTCGGTGCCGACCATGGCCTGAAGCATCTCGAGGCGCTCGGTCGGACTCGCCGTATGCCCCTCGGGCTTGAGCGGTTGCTGGCCGGCCGGGATGAAGTCCAGTCGATCCAGCTCCAACCGGTCGAACGCGTCCACTGCCGCCAGCCAGTGACCGATGTGCGGAGGGTCGAAGCTTCCGCCAAGCAGGCCGATTCGCACGAGTCCCCTCTCAGGGTTTCCGTGGTGGCGGGATCGCCGCCGGCTGGCTGATGCCCGGCGCGGTCGCGCTGTCGCGTGCGGGGGACGGCGGCGGACAGAGCTGCCGGACTTCGGGGTCGGTCGCAAACCGCACCCGGACCGCCGTACACGCCTCGGCCGCCTCTTCCTTGTACCGGATCACGCGATACGACTCGATCATGCGCAGGTACGCGTCACGCGCCTTCGCACTCTCCGGGAAATTGGCGACGACCACCTTGAAGTAGAGGATCGCGGGATCGTAGGCCTTGCGCCGGAAATAGTAGTAGCCGGCGAGATATTCCTTGGTGGCGAACATCTCCTCCAGCACCGCCAGTTCGCGCTCCGCGTCCTTGCGGCGCGGCGAGTCGGGATAGACGGCGACCAGCGTCCGGAACGACGCTTGCGCAGTCGTGCCGTACTGCGAGTCCAGCTCCGGCGAACGCCACAAGCGCTGATAGGCGCGCGCACTCTCGTACATCGCGTCGTCCGCCAGCGTGTCTTCGGGGAAATTCTCGGCCACCTTGGTGAACGCCTGCGCCGCGAGGAGGAACTCCGACGAGCCGATCCGCGCCTTGCCCAGGAAGTACTGCGTCAACGGCAGCAGCGAATCGCGGGCGGGCAGGTCCGTCGCCAGTTTTTCGAACGCGCTGATGGCATTCGACCAGTGCTTCAGGTTCAGCTCCCGCACGCCCGCCGAAAACAGCGGCCCGGTCTCGCCGGCGTAGCGATCGATGCGAAATCCGCCGCCGCACGCCGACAGGAGAGCCACCAGCACCAGCACCCCCGTGCGCGAAGACACCCGCGGCGGCCCCGTCATTGCGATGCGCTCCGTCGGCGGCCGGTGGCTGGGCGACGAAGGCACGGTGGCGCAACCACGGTGGCGGGAGTGAGAGAGTGCTGGAAGCATGAAGGCTGGAAACGCGACAATCGCCCGAAGTGGGCGCCAACGATGGCGGAGAGTGGTGCTCTGCGAGCTATAGACCCCACGGCTGACAGCGGGTTCACGACCCTCGCCCCCCGCGCAAGCAACGGGGCATCTCAGGCGGACCCGCTGGCACGGTGTGACGCCACGTCGGCCAGCGACACCACCCGGGCACGCGACGGAGCGGTCCGGCCTGTGGCATTCCGGGTGTCGATGATCAGGGCCGCATGGTCGACGATGAACTGCCAGTCAAAGGCCCGGTGATCGGTGACGATCACGACCGCATCGGCCGTCCCGAGGGCCTCGGGTGTCAACGCGACGCTGTGGTACTCATGTCCATCTTCGCGGAACATCGGCACGTGCGGGTCATGAAAGGTGACCGTCGCCCCGCGCTGCTCGAGCAGGCGCATGATGTCGAGTGCCGGACTCTCGCGCATGTCGTCGATGTCGCGCTTGTAGGCGACCCCGAGGATCAGCACCTGGCTGCCGTGCACCGCCTTGCGAGAATCGTTCAGCGCGCGGGAGACTTTCTCGACCACATAATCCGGCATGCCGGAATTGATCTCGCTGGCGAGGTCGATGAAGCGCGTCTTGTAGTTCAGCGTGCGCATCTTCCAGGCCAGGTAGTGCGGATCGAGCGGAATGCAGTGCCCGCCGATGCCGGGGCCGGGTGTGAACTTCATGTACCCGAAGGGCTTGGTGGCCGCCGCGTCGATCACTTCCCAGACGTCGACGCCGAGCTTGTCACAGACGATCGCGATCTCGTTCACCAGCCCGATGTTGACGGAGCGAAAGGTGTTCTCGAGCAGCTTGACCAGTTCGGCCGTCTCGGTCGACGACACCGGGACCACCGTGTCGATCACGGCCCCGTAGAGCGCCGTGGCCACCTCGGTGCAGGCGACGGAGACGCCCCCAACGACCTTCGGGGTGTTCTTCGTATGGTAGATCGCATTTCCCGGATCGACGCGCTCGGGGCTGAACGCCAGGAATACGTCCGAGCCGACGGTGAACCCGGCGGCTTCGAGCGCCGGCAGCAGCACTTCCCGCGTCGTCCCGGGATAGGTCGTGCTCTCGAGGACGATCAGCAAGCCCGGATGCGCCTGTGCCACGACGGCCTGTGTGGCGGCGTGCACGTACGTCATGTCGGGATCACGTGTCTTGCCGAGCGGTGTCGGGACCGCGATCGAGATGGCGTCGGCGCGGCGCATGCTGGTGGCGTCGGTCGTCGCGATGAACCGGCCGCTCGCGACATGCTTCGCGACCAGTGCCGCCGGGATGTCCTGAATGTGCGAGCCACCGCCGTTGAGCAGCGACACCACCCGTTCGCTGACGTCGAACCCGATCACCGAGAAACCCGCCTCGGCGAACTCCATCGCCAGCGGCAGACCGACGTAGCCGAGACCGACGATCGCCACCACCGCGTCGTGCGACTGGATACGGGCCAGCAGTTGCGTCTTGAGCATTACGAGGGCATCAGGGGAAGAACGGTCGCGGGCATCAGGCCGATCGACCGTAGAACGCGCGGACAGCATCGACCACGATGTCACGCTGGGTGCTGGTGAGCTCCGGGAACACCGGCAGCGACAGGACCTCCTGCGACGCGCGCTCCGATTCCGGGAACTGCCCCTCCCGACAGCCGAGATACGCAAAACAGGGCTGCAAATGCAGCGGGAGCGGGTAATAGATCGCGCACCCGATACCGCGCGCCTTCAGGTGCGCCTGCAGCTCGTCGCGCCGTTGCGCACGGATCGTGTACTGATTGTAGATCGAGGTGTTGCCGGGGTCGACGTAGGGCGTCACGATATCGGCCAGATCCGCGAACGCATGATCGTAGAACGCCGCGTTCGCGCGCCGCGCCGCACTCCACGCCTCGAGATGTGGCAGCTTGGCCATCAGGACCGCCGCCTGCAGCGCATCCAGCCGACTGTTGTAGCCGACCATTTCGTGAAAGTACGTCTTCAGCGAGCCGTGCATGCGCAGCTTCATCATCCGCGTGGAGAGCGCCTCGTCCTGCGTGACGATCATGCCACCGTCACCGTAGCCGCCCAGATTCTTCGACGGGAAAAAGCTGAATGTGCCGATCGTCGCGGCCTCGCCCGCCATCACGGTCGCACCATCGATCACCCGGCTCGCGCCGATCGACTGCGCGGCATCCTCGATGATCGGCAGCGACCCGACCTGCGCGCGCACCTGTTCGATGGCGGCCATCTGCCCGAACAGATCCACCGGGATCACGGCTTTCGTCCGTGACGTGACCGCCGCCGCCGCCGCCGCCGGATCGAGGTTGAACGTCAGCGGATCGATATCAGCGAACACCGGGCGGGCGCCAACGTTGTGAATCGTACCGGCCGTGGCGAAGAAGGTGAACGGCGTCGTCACCACCTCGTCGTCACGCCCGATCTCGAGCGCCCGCATCGCGATCAGGATCGCGTCCGTCCCGTTCGCGCATCCCACGGCGTACCGCGTCTTCGAGAGCCCGGCGATGGCGCATTCCAGCTGCCCGACGATCGGCCCGAGAATGAAGGCCTGATCCTCGATGACCGCATCCAGCAGAGTGGCCACTTCGTGCTTGATCGTCGCATGCTGCGCTTTGAGGTCCAGCAACGGCACAGGAGGATGAGTCATCGCAATCGATGGTGATGATGAGAACGAATCAGCCGGCATCAGCCTGGCTGAACCACGCGCGCCGAGCGCAGCATCGCATGCCAATCCTGGAGCGGCCGGACGCCCGGCTGTGCAGTGGACAGCGCCTCGATCGCGTCGCACGCGGCGCTGGCCGCAGACAGCGTGGTCGTGTAGGCAATCCGGTTGGCGATCGCGGCCTGTCGGATGGTGTTGTCGTCGCGCTGTGCGTGCTTACCCATCGGGGTATTGATCAACAGGACGATTTCGCGATTCACGATCAGGTCGAGCGCATGCGGCCGCCCTTCGTGCACCTTGTACACCTTCTCGGCCGGAATGCCTTGGGCCTTGAAGTAGGCCGCCGTTCCGCTGGTGGCGATGATGCGGAAACCCATCGCGTGGAACCGACGGACGATCGGTGCCACCGTCGGCTTGTCGCGATCATTCACCGTGACGAAAATGGCGCCCGACAGCGGCAGGGCATTCTCGGCCGCCAGCTGGGCCTTCGCGAACGCAATCCCGAACGATTCCGCAATCCCCATCACCTCACCGGTGGATCGCATCTCGGGACCGAGGATCGGGTCGAACTCGCGGAACTTCTTGAACGGGAAGACGGCTTCCTTCACGCTCAGGAACGGCGGAACGATTTCTTCGGTGAACCCCACCTGCGCCAGCGTTTCACCGCACATCACCCGTGCCGCCAGCGATGCCAGCGGTACGCCGATCGCCTTCGAGACGAACGGGATCGTGCGGCTGGCGCGCGGATTGACCTCGAGGACATACACCTCGCCGTCACGGATCGCGTACTGCACGTTGATCAGCCCCACCACACCAAGTGCCCTGGCCAGGGCGACGGTGTGCGCGCGCATGATGTCCTGATCCTCGGTCGAAATGCGCACCGGCGGCAGCACACAGGCGGAGTCGCCGGAATGAATCCCGGCATCCTCGATGTGCTGCATCACGCCGCCGATCACGACCGCGTCGCCGTCGCAGATGGCGTCCACATCCGCCTCGAATGCATCCTCCAGGAAGCGATCGATCAGCACCGGCCGCTCCTCGGAGACGCGCGCCGCGCGCTCGAAGTAGTCGCGCAGCGACTCATCGTCGTACACGACCTGCATCGCGCGACCACCGAGCACGTAGCTCGGTCGCACCAGCACCGGATAGCCGATGCCGCCCGCGATCGCCACCGCCTCCTCGACGCTGGTGGCGGTGCCGTTCTCCGGCTGCCGGATTCCGAGCGACCGGGCGATCGCATCGAACCGCCGACGGTCTTCCGCAATGTCGATCGCGTCCGGCGACGTGCCCAGAATCTTCACGCCCGCGGCCTCGAGGCCACGCGTCAGCTTCAGCGGCGTCTGCCCTCCGAGCTGCACGATGACACCCATCGGCTGCTCGCGCTCGACGATCTCGAGCACATCCTCGAGCGTCAGCGGTTCGAAATACAGCTTGTCAGAGACGTCGAAATCCGTCGAAACCGTCTCCGGATTCGAATTGATCATGATCGTCTCGTACCCGCGCTCACGGAGCGCGATCGCCGCACGGACGCAGCAGTAGTCGAACTCGACGCCCTGTCCGATGCGATTCGGGCCGGAGCCCAGAATCACCACCGAGGTGCGACCGCTGCGCGGCGCCTCACTCTCCTCGTCATAACTCGAGTAGAGGTACGGCGTCTCACTCGGGAACTCGCCGGCGCAGGTATCGACCATCTTGTACGACGGACGGATGCCGAGCGCGTGGCGCCGCGCGCGCACCACCTGCTCGGTTTCGCCCCGCAATGCCGCCAGCTGCCGATCGGAGAACCCCATGCGCTTCATGCGACGGATGAACTCCGGCGTGACGTCCGTCACCGCCGCATACTCGAGTTCCGCGTCGATCAGTTCGCGCATCTGCGCCAGGAACCAGGGGTCGATCGCCGTGATCTCGAAGAGCTGCGCGTCGCTGAGCCCCGCCTGCATCGCGCGCTTGACCTGAAAGATCCGCTCCGGCGTCGGCTGTCGGAGCATACCGGTCAGCGTCTCGATCGACGCATCCGCGAGGCGATCATCGATCAGTCGCGCACCGATCTCCCATCCGGCACGTCCCGTCTCCAGCGCACGCAGTCCCTTCTGGAACGCCTCCTTGAACGTGCGCCCGATCGCCATGCTCTCGCCGACGCTCTTCATCTGCGTCGTCAGGCGCGCATCCGCCGCCGGAAACTTCTCGAACGCGAAGCGCGGGCACTTCACCACCACATAGTCGAGTACGGGCTCGAAGCTCGCCGGGGTCGTCTTCGTGATGTCGTTCGGAATTTCGTCGAGCGTCATGCCCACGGCGAGCTTGGCACCGATGCGCGCGATCGGAAATCCGGTCGCCTTCGACGCCAGTGCCGACGACCGCGAGACGCGGGGATTCATCTCGATCACCAGCAACTCACCCGTCGCTGGATTGACGGTGAACTGGATGTTGCAGCCGCCGGCTTCGACGCCGATCTCCCGGATGATCGCACAGGCCGCGTCGCGCATGGTCTGATACTCACGGTCCGTCAGCGTCATGGCCGGCGCAACCGTGATCGAGTCCCCGGTGTGCACGCCCATCGGGTCGAGGTTCTCGATCGTGCAGACGATCACCACGTTGTCGGCACAGTCCCGCATCACCTCGAGCTCGAACTCCTTCCAGCCCAGCAGGCTTTTCTCGATCAGCACCTGCGTCGTCGGCGATTCATCGAGGCCGCGACGGACGATCGTTTCGTACTCGTCGCGATTGTACGCCACGCCACCGCCGGATCCGCCGAGCGTGAACGATGGCCGGATGATCGCCGGATACCCGGTGGCTTCGAGCAAGGCGTTCGCTTCTTCCCACGTATGCGCGAAGCCGCCCTTGGCCACCTCGAGGCCGATCCGCGCCATCGCTGCCGCAAATTCCTGCCGGTCTTCGGCCACACGAATCGCACGGGCATTGGCACCAATCAGCTGCACCCCGTACTTCGCCAGCACGCCGGTGTCGAAGAGCGTCAAGGCGACGTTCAGTGCGGTCTGCCCGCCCATCGTCGGCAGCAGCGCATCGGGGCGCTCCGCCGCGATCACCTTCTCGACGAACTCCGGTGTCACGGGCTCGACATACGTCCGATCCGCCATCTCCGGATCGGTCATGATGGTGGCCGGGTTCGAATTCACCAGAATGACTTCGTAGCCCTCTTCCCGAAGGGCTTTGGTCGCCTGGGTTCCGGAGTAATCGAACTCGGCAGCCTGGCCGATGACGATTGGACCGGAGCCGATGATCAGAATGCGATGCAGGTCAGTACGCTTCGGCATGGACGCGGAACGGGCGTGACGGATGGGGCTGAGAATCAGCCCTCAAATATAGCCTGCCGATGCCGTCTGCTGGGCAGATGCTCGCGGGCGACCGTGCGATCGCCCGGCGCCGGCCCTCACGCGCGCGCGGTGACCGCAAGAGCACCGCGCGCCGCGTCCAGCATCTCGTCCAGCAGGGCCTCGAATGACGTGGTGGCGCGCCATCCCAGCCGTTCGGCCGCCTTGCTCGGGTCCGCGACGAGAACAGCCACATCGCCCGGACGCGTCAGCGACGCGTCGCTCACCACATGGTCCTCCCACCGAAGCCCGACCCGTGAAAAGGCCGCTTCACAGAACTGCGCCACGGAGCGACCGACACCCGTTCCAATCACGTAGTCGTCCGCCCGCTCGGCATCCGCCATACGCACCAGCGCATCCATGTGGTCCCGGGCGTGGCCCCAGTCCCGGATCACATCGAGCGCGCCGAGCGAGAGCGGCGTTGCGGTGCGATCGCCGGCCGCGATCCGAACCGCAGCGCGACAGATCTTGGTCGTCACGTAGTCGCCCGGACGGCGCGCACTCTCGTGATTGAATAGCAGCGCGGTACTCACGTGCAGCCCGCGCCCTTCCCGGAACGAGGCCACCAGCATTGCAGTGTGCGCCTTGCCAGCGCCGTAGGGCGTCCGAGCCGTGAACGGCGTCACCTCGTGTTGCGGAGCCGGTGAGCCGGGCCCGTACACCTGACACGAGCCGGCGAACACCGCGTGGGCCGTCGGAACGCGCCGCTGGATCGCTTCCAGGAGCCGAGCCGGAATCGTGCAGAGTGCGTCAGTCGCTTCGGCGGGAACCTGCCAGGCGAGATTCGGCTGGGACGGTGCCGCGAGGTGGTAGAGCTGGTCCGGGTGGAGCTCCGCGATCAGGGAGTCGACGAGCCGCGCATCGCGCAGATCCAGCTCGCGCAGCTGCACGGCGGATGCGGCGGCGGAGAGCTTTGTCCGCGCCTCGAGCGGGTCGCCGCGGGTCGTGCCAAACACCGTATCGCCGCGCGCCAGCAGTTGCTCGGCGAGCAACACCCCATCCTGTCCGGTCACGCCGGTGATCAGTACTCGCGCCATACGTGGAAGAGTGTGGGTGAAAGCAGAACGGGGGAGTCCGTTTGGGACTCCCCCGCGTGCGCAGCGGTCACCGATGCGGCACCGCGGTGCCGTTCAGGCAACCGAGGGCACACCGCGCGGCGCGCGATGAATCTTTCCGGCCGACATGCAGGAGGTGCAGGCCTTGACCTTGATGATCTTGCCATCGGCGTCGAGGACACGCATCACCTGCAGGTTGGGGCGCCAGGTGCGCCGCACGCGATTGTTCGCGTGAGACACGTTGTTGCCGAAGGTGACGCCCTTGTTGCAGACGTAGCAGCGGCTGCGGTTGATGGCCATGACTAGTTCTCCACGAATTCGATGCGTGCCATTTCCGCACCATCGCCCAGGCGATGGCCGGTCTTCAGAATGCGGGTGTAGCCGCCGGCGCGGGTGGCAAACTTCGGCCCCCACTCCTGGAACAGCTTGTCGGCAGCGCCACGCTTGTGGATGTGCCGACCCGCCAGCCGGCGCGCGTGCACCGTGCCTGCCTTGGCCTTGGTCACGAGCTTTTCCACGAAGGGACGAAGCTCCTTGGCCTTGGCCTCGGTGGTTTCAATGGCCCCCTGCTCGATGAGCGAGGTGGCGAGGTTACGCAGCAG
>JANMHB010000106.1:0-25339 GCA_031374935.1 Gemmatimonadaceae bacterium
CAGGTCGGAGTGGTGACGTACCGGGGAGTGTTTGCACTGGCGCAAGGAACGGCAGCGAACGCGTGGTCCTGCCCGGCTTATGCCATGTGCGTCGGCGCACACGCGGTGCGACGTGCGCAACGCAACGAGGGCAGCGTGTCACATCGGGCAGCATCCCACTCAGCCAGGAGTACCACTTCGGAGGCCGTGCGGTCGTCGATTGCCATTCGTGGGCGCGAGTACTGGGGGAGCAGGGTCCAATCGTGCTCGTCACGCACAAACGCGAGCGGGCTGGCGTCCAGATCGATGGCGGATGGAAGATGCCCACCCACGCGCAGGTCCAGCGAGTCGGCAGCGCGCAGTGCATTCGCGGCGAGGTCCGGCTGCACCCGAGGGTCGAGCTGCAGCTAGACGAACGGATCGCCACATCCGCTCCGACAAGCGGTCCGCCGCTTCTACGGCTTCCTTGCCAACGACTTGAAGTACTCGTTGACCATCTCGCGATACTGCGCTGGTACCTGCTCACTTCCACCGAGCGCCGGTCCACCCGCTTCGGCCGCACCAAGCTTCCGCCGGAGCGCAAACTCGAACGACTTCAGGTCCTCCACCACGCCATCGCGCAGCTGCTTCATCGCCTCGGCGTTGCCCAGCACCTTCTCGCCGTCAAGCGCACCGAGGCGAGCAATCGCGCGATCGAGATCCTTCGTGTCGACGCCCTTGCCCTGCAGCTCGCGCCGAAGCTGCTGTGCCGCGTTTCGCCGCGTACGCAGTTCACGCGAGAGCTGCCGGGCTTCTTCAACGGTGAACGTCTCGCCGCCGCCGGCACCACCTGGTCGGCCCTGGCCCGCCGCACCGCCCAGACCGCCGGTTCGGCTCGTGCCGCCATCCGGGCCAGGCTGTCCCTGTCCCTGTCCCTGACCATTGCCCTGTCCCTGTCCCTGTCCCTGACCATTGCCCTTGCCTTGCGCTCCCGCGCCCGACTGACCCGCGCCCGACTGGCCCTGTCCTGAACCCTGCGAGCCAGCGCCAGCGCCGGCGGGCCCGGCCCGACCAGCCGCCCCGCGCTGCTCCCGCTCGCGCAGCCGATCATCGAGCGAACTCAGTCCGCGCACCAGATCACGCGCCTGTGCCAGGGCGCGCGAGGTCCGTTGCGACGAATCGCGCCCCGCCACCGCCGCTCCTGCAGCACCGGCCACACGCTGCTCCAGGCTGTCGAGATCCTGCTGGATCGACCGCTCGAGATTCTTCGCGTAGTCACTCGAGCTGCCTGAGCGCAACACATCGCGTGAATAGCGGATCTTGTCGCCGAGCCGAGCCTCACGCATCGCCGCGGCGGCCTCCTGCGCTTCACGCGCCGCACGTGGATTCGTCTGCCGGTTCTCACGCGCGAGTCGATCGAGATCACTCGCCAGCGCCTTCACGCCCGCCTCCATACCGGCCTTGCGCTCATCAAGCCGGCGCTGACGCTCCGCGCGATCCGCACCACCAGCCTTCGCCAGTTTCTCGACGTCACCTTGCACGCCACGCTGTTCTTCAGCCAGCGCCCGCGCACGCGTCGTGGCATCACCGAGGCCAGCGCCTGCCGACTGCTCGCGCGCAGTCTCGAGTGCCCGCTTCGCCGACTCGAGCCGCTCGGCGGCGGCCTGCGCCGCGGCGGCACCGCCCGACGCCGCCGATCGCCGCATGGACTCGGCGGCCTTCCGCATCTCCTGCGCCGTCGACTCCATCTCCGGCGACTGCTGTTCGCGCGCCAACCGCTCGAGCTGACGCGCCGCAGCCTCGGTCTCTTCCGCCAGCTGGCGCTGCGAACCGCCGCCGGTGCCGCCGCCCTGTTGCTGCGAACGCTGTCGTGCCAGCTCCTGCTGCTGACGCGCCGCCAGCTGCTTCAATCGTTCGAGCGTTTCATCCGTCTTCTGCGCGCCACGCTCCTCGCGGCTGCGCTGCACCTGATCGTACTGATTCCGCATCTTGTCCGTCTCGAGCTCCAGCAGGTCCGCGAGATCAGAGGCGTTCGCCCCGCCACCGCCTCCGCCGCCGCCACCCTGCTGCTGCATGCTCACCTGCACTTCGCGGAATGCCGCTTCCGCCTTCTCGAGCCACTGCAGCGCACGCTGCTCAGGCGCCAGCGCCTCACCGGTCTTGCCCTGTACCAGCAGCTCCTCCGCGGCCTTCATCTCGATGCCGGCCTTCGGGAGCACTTCGGCGAGAATTCTGAAGCTCGTATCGGCCGCCTGCGCGGCCGGACGCTCGACGCGCTTCTGAAGCGACGTGAGCTCTTCGCGAAGACGGCCCTGTGCCAGATGCAGCGTGCTGACGTCGCCACGCAACGTCGCGGCCGGGGTCTTCGCGCGATCACGCTCGGTCTTGAACGTGCCGGCGACGATGTCGCGCTGACGCTGCACGAGGGATCCGGGATTCATCTCCTGCGGGCCGCCGTCTTCGCCGCCACCGCCCTGCTGGTTCTGCTTGTACTCGCGACTGAAGGGGCGGATGGTGAGGAACTGGATGTCACTCGCACCCGACTTGGGCTGCGGCCGCTGGTCGTTGTCCAGTGCGCGTGCGTAGTAGCTCACCACGTCGCCGGCCGAGAGATCCATTTCTTCCAGGAACAGGGTATGCGACGCGATGACTTCACGCGGGCGCACACCCGTGCCCTCAGTAAGCGCGATGGCCTTCTCCTCGCCGCCGTTGACACGATAGACGATCTCCAGCTTGCCGATCCCGTAGTCATCGGTAGCCTCAGCTTCGATCAGCACTTCGTCGACGCTGGTCGGTCGCAGATCACGGCCAGGTTGCCTGATGCGCACTGACGGCCCGGCATCGTCGAGCGCATCGACTGCGTATTCAACCGTGCCACGCACCACCGTCCCGTCGGTCGATGTCAATTCGACGCGGTAGAATCCGTCCTTGCGGACGGTCAGGCGAGCGATGACAGTTGAATCGTCAAGCCGCTCCATCGGCACGATCGTGCTCCCATCGAAGAACAACTTGCCGCCAGACACCGGTCGCGTCGTGTGCACACGCAGCAGCGCCGTCGTGCCGCCCGGTGCCGCGATGTCACCGCCATCTTCGGTCACGTCCGGTGGCAGGTTCATGTACGACGGGTATCGCAGCTCCACGCCGATCCGCTGCACACCGGGCAGATCCTTCACCGTGAGCTTCCCGTTCAGCGAGCGCACGCCGTTCGCCTCGGCGTAGAACTCGGCATCTTCCGCGACGTCGAACAGCCGCACGACGAAGGCACCGCGTGAGGCGCCGGCGCCCATCGGGATTCGCTCCCACTCGGCGCTGGTACCGCGGCGGACCACCAGGTCGACCACTTCGCTCTCGAATCCGGCCAGCGTCGCGCCGAGCTGTACGTCGCTCCCGCGTGCGACCACGATCGACTGCGGCTCGAGCGCAATGGCATAGACCGGCGCGGCAGCGGCATCCTGCCACGGCGCCAGCAGCCGCAGCGCACCGGTGCGAAGAAACGCAGGGCCGAACTGAAACGCGAGCCCCGCAGCCACCGTGACCGCGGCCGAGACGGACAAGGCACGAAGAGTCGTCGGCCGCTCGAGTCGTGGCACCGCCGGCGTCGTGCCAAGGCGACGCGTTGCATCGGCAACAAGTCCGCGCTCGAGCATGGCCGAGTGGCCGGTGTCGGCCTGACGCCGCAGCGTGACTGCCGTGAGCACCGCGCCGCCGAGTTGCGGGACGCGCTCTTCGAGATAGAGGGCCAGCCGGTCATCGGGAAGCCGACGTAGCAACGGCCACGCCAGCCAGCGACCAACCACGAGCGCCGCAACGATCCCGACGACCACGCGTGCCGCCGTGATCGCCGCCGTACTGAATCGCGCCGCTTCAAGTGCAAACGAACCAGCGGCGAGCACGAGCAACACCGCCGCAACCGTGATGGCCAGCCCGACTGACAGATGCCTCAGCCGCCATCGCCGACGTGCACCTTGAAGCAGCGTTGCAAGTGAGGCGGGGGCGTGCACGCGCGGTGCGGTCATTGGCGACGCATCCGGTTCATGGTCGACGAAAGAGACTCCATATCCTACTCCAGCACCGGCGTTCGTGTGACTGACCGCCGCGCCACGATGCTTTCGGCCACCAGCAGCAGCGTGGCCGCCAGCAACAGGTACCACCACGTGGACTGCCGCGCCTCGCGGTCGGCCACTGTCTCCGTCCCCGAGGCTGATCCGACCGTACCGGGTGCCCCGGGAGGGCTCGTCAACGCATTCGTCAGCCGGAGGACATCGAACGTTGCAAAATCGAGCTCTGCTGGCGCGATGTTCGCGGCCACGAGCATTGGTCGGGCGCCCGGTGAGCCGCCGGGACGCAGCTCGTGTATACCCGCTTCGGTGAGCTCCAGTGCGGTCGGCGCACCATCGCCGCCGACTGTCGTGCGGGCCCCCGAGGGGGCTGTGGCGCTCCATCGCGTCACGTCCAGACCGGCGTCACTTCTCAGGTCGGACGGCCGCACGCTGGCCCCGATCTCGAGTGCACGGGGCGCATCACGCCAGCCGGCGGCGTAGCGCGAGAGCTGCTGCAGCAGCGGCAGAAACGCGGGCTGCCGCGGCAGATCATTCCAGAGGCCATCAAATGTCGACCCGAAGGTCAGCACGCGACCCCGGCCGACGGTGTGTTCGGTCAGCGCGGCGGTGCCATCGTCGAAGCGGGCGAGGACACCGGCCGTGGTATCCACCGCGCGATACTTGTAGAAGCGTGCGGCCGACAGGTCACCCGCTCGCGGCCCGGAGAGCAGCGCAAGCGCGGGGTGCTGCTGGTCGAGTGCACCGAGAACGGCGCCGTTTGCACCGATCCGATCGGTGGCGGGGCGGATCTCTCCCGGAATCAGTGCCCGGGCGGCGGCTGGCCAGGAGCGCGCGCGCGCCTGGTCTCCCAACGCAATAATCAACCCGCCGCCCTCGTTCACGAACTGCATCAGTCTCGCGGCATCAATACCCGTCGGGAACGCGCCGTCCGCGAGGATCACCAGCCGGCGGCCAGCGAGTTCGCCGGCCGTTGCGCGCGACGGTGTGCGAGTCATTACGTCGAACGCTGGCGCGTCGCCGATCGCGAGTGCACGCGTCAGGAACGGGCTGCTGCGCCGCTCAAGGACCAGCACCGAGAGTGCCGGCACCTGATTGAGCAGGAAGTGGAATGCGTCGTCACCCGGCACGGAATCAGCGACCAAGACGACACGTGCGGGGACCGGATCGGGTGGCGCCGGCACCGCGGCGAAGCTGACCGACACTCCGCCATCGCGCGGCAGATCCACTGCACGCTGCTCGAGCACGCGTCCTCCCACTTCGAGCCGCACGCCAACCCCGCGCACCGCGGGCCCGGTGTTCGTGAGTCGCGCACTCACCATCATCTGTACCGGGCCGGGCCGCCGGTCACGACGCACGTCCACCGCACGGACCGAGCGATCCACCACCGGCTCGACGGCTGCGACATCAACCACCGTGATCTCGGTGCCAGCCGGCATGCGGGCCTCATCGGTGAGATCCCATCCGCTCCGCTGCAGGTCCGAGATCACCACCAGCGCCTTGCGTGGCGCGTCACCGGCGGCAAGCCGCTGCTGCGCGATCGCCACGGCGGGGGACAGCCGCGTCGACTCGTCGGTCAGCGACAGCGAGTCGACCGCGGCACGGAGCGCTGCGGCACCATTCGTCGCCGCCGTCAACACGCGTGCCTGTCGGTCGAAGGCCACCAACGTCATTCGGTCACCGGCGGCAAGGCGCGAGATGACACTGTCCACGGCCGCCCGCGCACGCAGCCACCGATCACCAACACGCATCGAAAACGATCGGTCGAGCAGCACAACCACGTCGCGACGTCGGACATCCATGCCGGCGGCGCCCGGCCGCGGTGCGAACACCGGACGCGCGAAGGCCAATGCCAGCGCGATCACCGCCAGCGCACGCAGCAGGAAGAGCAGCGGATCGCGCAGGTTACGGCGGGACGTGAACGGCGCCGGCGTCCGTTCGAGGAACATCAGGGACGGGAACGCGATCGGATCGCGCCGTTCGCGCTGCACGAGGTGCACCAGCAGCGGGATCGCGACCGCGGCCAGCCCAATGAGGAGGAGCGGCGCGAGGAACGGCATCAGACGGCGGTGCGCAGGAACTCGCGCCGCATCAGGACGTCGAACAACACGCGGTCGAGTGGCTGCGACGTATCGACGAGGCTGTAGTCCACGCGCCCTCCGCTCAGCCGCGCGCGCATTGCACTCACATGGGCGTCCATCGCGGCGACGTAGCGCGCACGCATCCTGGCCGGACTCACCGGCAGTCGCTCACCGCTTTCGAGATCGCGGAAGGTCGTCGCGTCGTCGAACGGGAAGGTACGTTCGGCTGCGTCGAGCAGCTGGATCACGATGACATCGTGCCCAGCTCCGGTGAGCGGCGCCAATGCTCTCAGCACGTCGGCGGCCGGCTCGTAGAGGTCCGACAGCAACACGAAAATCCCACGTCGCGGCTGCAATTGTGCAATCTTCGCGATCGGTCGCGCCAGCGATCCGGCGCCACTGGCCGTTGCGCGCTCCAGCGCGTGCAACACATTCGGCAGGTGGCGCGCGGACGGCGGCACGATGTCGCGCACGTCATCGGCAAAGGTCACCAGGCCGACGCGATCACGCTGCCGGCGCGAGAACCACGACAGCGTGGCCGCCACCAATTTCGCATAGGCCAGTTTGGTCACGCCGCCATGTGCGTATCCCATCGAGGCGGAGACATCCAACAGAACGGTGAAATTGGTGTTGGTATCCGCCTCGTACGTCTTGAGATACGTCCGTTCCGTCCTGGCGAACACGCGCCAGTCCACATGCCGGATGTCGTCACCCGGCACATACGGACGATGCTCGGCAAAGTCGGTCGAGAAACCGAGATGCGGCGACCGATGCAAACCGGAGATGAACCCCTCCACCACCCAGCGCGCCACCAGCTCCAGGTTGCCGATGCGTGCGAGTGCTGCAGGGTCCAGCGTGAGCCGTTCGCTCACGCCGGCCTCCGGTACAGACGCCACAGAACTCCGACGTTCACTTGAGGCCTGCGCTCGGACGCGGGACCGCTGCCAGGAGCACCTCGACCAGCTGATCGGTGGTGACCTTCTCGGCCTGTGCATGGAAGTTGAGCAACACGCGGTGGCGCAACACCGGTGCCGCCAGCGCCTGAATGTCCTCGAAGCTCACGTGATAACGACCGTGCATCAGCGCGCGTGCCTTGCCGCCGAGGACGAGAAACTGTGCCGCGCGAACCGAGGCGCCGTAGCTGACCCACTCCTTCACCTGCAGTGGCGCCAGCGGTGAGTCGGGCCGCGTGGCGCGAACGAGGTGTACCGCGTATCGCGCCACCGCGTCTGCCACCGGGACGCGGCGGACGAGCTGCTGATAGGCCACGATCTCGGCCGCACTCATCACGCGTCGAAACTCGTGGCGCTGGATCGCAGTCGTCTGCTGCACCACCTGCAACTCCTCTTCCTCCGTGAGATACCCCATCACGACCTGAAACATGAACCGGTCGAGTTGCGCCTCGGGCAGCGGATAGGTGCCTTCGAGTTCGATCGGATTCTGCGTTGCAAACACGAAGAACGGGGCGTCGAGCGGATAGGTGCGTCCCTGCACGGTCACCCGGCGCTCCTGCATCGCCTCGAGCAGCGCGGCCTGCGTCTTCGGCGGCGTGCGATTGACCTCGTCGGCCAGCAGGATGTTCGTGAACACCGGCCCGGGCACGAAGGTCATCCGCCGACGTCCGGTCTCGGCATCCTCCTGGATGATGTCGGTGCCGGTGATGTCGCTCGGCATCAGGTCGGGCGTGAATTGCACCCGCGAGAACTTGAGGTCGAGCACCTGCGCCATCGTGTGCACCAACAGTGTCTTGGCCAGTCCCGGCACGCCGACGATCAGGCAGTTGCCGCCGGCGAAAAGGGCGATCAAGGCCTGCTCGATCACCGCCTCCTGTCCGACGATCAGCTTGCGGAGCTCGGACAGAATTGCGGTGCGACCGTCGCGCAGGCGATCGGCGAGGGCAACGTCGTCGAGCGCCGTCAACGACGTGTTGGTGAGATCAGCGGGCATGGTCAGTGAGTGAGCGCGTAGACGACGTAATTCACCGCGAGCTTGTACGCTTCGTTGGTGAGCGAGATCGGGAGCAGGCCCTGATCGGAGAACTCCATGTAGTCGCCGATGTCATTGTTGAAGTTGGCGATCATGACCAGTCGCTTCGATGGATCATTGTCCTCGTAGGCGCCCCAGAACTCCGACTTGATCCCGAAGTTGGGGTGTGACATCTCCAGACTCTCGATCCGGAAGAACGAATCGAAGATCGGGTGCGACTTGTCGATCTGCACCGGAACCAGGTTCGGGAAGGCGGTGCGCCACTGCTCCTCGAAGTTGAGCCAGTGTCGTCCGGCAAAGTCATCGAAGATGATGAAGCCCCCCTTGTTCACGTACGCCTGCACGCCGGCCAGCTCCTGGGGGGTCATCGTCCAGAAGCCCGGTTCAGACACGTAGGCGACCGGGTACTCGAACAGTTCCTTGTCGGCGAAGGACAGGATGTTGCTGCCCTCCAGTCGCGGCTTCATCGTCGACACTTCGTCGAGGATCTTCATCAGGTGCGTCTCGGCCGTCGGGTAATCGTGATCCCATTTCAGGTCGCGACCGCCGCCAAGCGGTTCGAACTTCACGCGCAGGAAGGTGAAGCGCCCGTCGTAGCGCACATTCGGATTCGGTGTCTCGCCAGGTGACGATCGCCGGAATCGCTGTGCAGAGAGCGTCAGCACCGGCAGCGAGAGCAGCGCGAAGAGCCACCAGCGGGTGCGACGCGTCATGGAGCCTTGCCGGAAGCACGGAGGGAGAGGAGCAGATCCTGCGCTGCCTCGAAGTTGGGGGCCAGATCCAGCGCACGCAGCACTTCGCGTCGTGCTGCCGTTCGATCGCCTGATGCAGCGAGCGCCTGCGCCAATCGATACAACGCATCGGCGCGATCCGTTGGCCCCAGGGCGACCACAGCACGCCTGGCGCGAACCGTCGTTGGCCAGTCGCGCCGCGCGAAGGTCAGCTCTGCCAGGCGCGTCTGTATCGTCACATCGAAGGGATCGGCCTGCGCCGCCCGCGCCAGCACCGTGATGGCCCCGGCCGAGTCACGCGCCGTCTCGAGCAGTCCCGCGAGGGTGATGTTTTCGTCCACCGCATCACCGTTCCTGGCAGTGATCGCCGCCAGCGCCCCTCGGGCGCCAGCAGTGTTCCCCATCGCCGTGTGCGCCACGACGAGGAAGTGGTAGCCGCTGCCAGCTTCCGCCCAGGCGGGAAAGAGCGTGACGGCGCGCTGCGCAGCCGCGACGACCTGTGGCCACTGCTTCTGTTGCGTCGCAGCGGCGGCGGCGGTGAGCGCGTCGCGCAGCGGGCCGGCGAGTTCCGTGATCGGCTCGCCGTCCGGCCCCGGACGCACCTCACCTCGCACGGACGCAAATTCGCGCGCAAACCTGGTCCGAAACCAGCGGTCGAACGTCGCGTCCAGCGCCGCCGAGTCGAGCCCATAGACCTGCTGCATCAGCGGCGACGTGCGGCCCCCGGTGCGATAGCCCGCCAGCAGCGCGCGGATGCCCGCCATCCCCTTTCGTTCCTCGAGCATCTCGAAGACATACGCCGCCAGCGCGTATGACAGGATGACTTCCTGACCGTACCGCGGATGCACAAAGCCATCGTTCAGACGACTCACCGGCTGAAGCCGGTTTGCGCTGTAGGCGGCGATCAGCATCGGGGTCACGCCCCCGCCCCACTCGGGCCGGGCGCGTCGCTCTTCGTGAACGGACAATCCTTCCGAGACCCAGCGCGGTACTCGGTTGTCGGTCGCACCGAGCGTGATGGTGTGGGCAAACTCGTGCCAGAGCACGGAGGCCCAGTTGAATTCACCACGATCGCGGGCGGGTGGCGCATCAACAACCAGGACATTGCCGAACGCAACCCCGAGCGCCCCGAGCCCCGCCAACCCCACCGCACGCACGCTGAAGTCCGCGTGACTGCGATAGAACTCGACTCGTACCCGCTCCGATGGTTTGAATCCATAGCGTGTCGTCAGTGCCGCGTACGCCTCCTCAGCCAGCGGGGCGGCGTACAACGACATCACCTCCGCATCGCCAGGTTCAGCGACGAAATCGAAATGCTCGGTCGCCACGGTGCGCGCCTTGGCGAGGTCATCGAGCAGGTCGAGTGTGTTCTTCACCCATACATCATAGGGATCGAGGGCGAAGGCGCGTTCCAGTGTCGCCCGCGCCGTAGTCACCTGCCCGATGCGGAGCAGGTTGATGCCGAGCAGTGCCAGCGCGCGAGCGTCTCGGGCATCTCGCGCCACACCGGCGCGCGCGAACTTCACCGCGTCGCCATACAAGCGATTGCGTGCCGACACCTCCGCCAGCGCAACTTCAGCCAGCGCCGAACCTGGAAGTCGCCGGTGCGCACGCTCGAGTGCAAAGCGATGCCCGGCCGTGTCGAGGGCCAGCCAGCGCGCTGCAGCAATCGCAACCCACGGGCCGGGCGCGGTGCTGTCTGTCACCAGGCCTTTCCTCGCTTCAGCCACTGCAGCGTCGTACTGCTCCGCATCGATGAGCCGTCGCGCGGCGAGTGCGTGAGCCTCTGAACTGGTGGGGTTCACGCTCAGCAACTGCACCAGCGGATCCCGAGGTGCGCGCTGACCGTCAACCGCGTTCAGCCGCACCAGTGCCGCAAGAGCGCGCGGCTGACGGGGGTTCACGCTCAGCACCTGCTGCAGCGCGTTACGCGCGTCAGAGAACAGGAACTTCTCGAGCAGGAACTCGCCCAGGTCCACACCAGCGTCGAGGCGGCTGGGCTGGAGGGTCAGCGCACGGTCGAAGAGTTCCTTCGCATCCTTGAAGCGCTCCTTGTCATTGCGACCGATCAGGCGCGACGTCACCGCCATCGCGTGGACGTCGCTCGCCGTTCGCGCCCCACCCCGTGCCTCAACGGCCGCCACCAGCCGACTGAGCGCGGCAAGCGCACTGTCGGTGCCGCCCCGTTCACGCTGCAACCGCAGCCCTTCAACGCGGGAAAGCAGCGAGTCGATGCCGCGCGCGGCGGCCACCCAGGCCTGGCCGGCTTCGTCGAGTCGCCCCAGCACTTCGAGAGCGCGTGCAAACGCGGGTGAGACGTCAGGATGCCCACGCCACTTCGCAGCGCGCTGCAGCGCCTCGGCCGGCCGGCCCACGTCGGTCAGCGACCGCACGAGCACGGCGGCGTCCGCCGCTGTCGCGCCCGCGCCGTTGAGCGCCTGCTCGGCGGCAGCGATCGCTTGATCATACAGACCACGCTGGAACAGTGCTGCGGGCGACGTCGAGGCACCCGAAGGCCGCGCTGCCTGCGCAAGCGCACCGTGAGCGAGAACCGCCAGCGCGATCCCCAGCGTCACCCACTGCCGGCGTGCGCTCATGGCTTCACCACTGGCGGCGCGCCACGCAGCGCACGCGTCCGTTCTGCCAGTTCCACGATCAGCGGCTCGAGCGCCTGAAGGTATGCGTCTTCGCCGAGCGTGCTCCGCCTCGCACGCAGCGCGTCGATGCGCGCCTGCACCTCCGCCCGCGCCGTGAGTGCCGCGGCGATGGCGGGGGTTGACGCGCTGCCGGCCATGCTGCCAGACGATGCGAGAAAGAACGCCTTGGCGCGCCCGCCCTCGGCGCCGTCGGCGAGCTGCGGATGTTCCGTCGCCAGCAGGCTGCCTTTGGCGAACACCTGCTCCACCTCCTGCTGCGCGTAGGTAAACGCCTCGAGCAGCGACACGCGGCCGTCCTTGTCGGTGTCGCCGGCGTCGGTGGTCAGCGCGCGCACGAACGGACCGGGAAAGAGGGTCTCGTTCTGCTCACGTGCACTCTTCGTGGCCGTGATGACGATGCGGCGAGGTCCCGCGAGTGCCCTCGCGAACTCACCGCTTGCGCTGCCGGTCTGGATGAACGCGATCGTCGGCGCAGTGGCCGGTGCCAACACCCGCGCAAAGTCGGCCGGTGTCATGTCCGGACCTGGCAGGTTGACACGCGTCTCGCCGCTGAGCGACGAACCGTGTGCCAGCACGATCACCACCAGTCGATCAGCCACCGTCAGCGTCCGCGCAATACCGCCGAGCACACGCTCGATGGTCGCCTTGCTCGAGCGACCCTGGACGCGCCCCGCGTCACGCGTCGAGTCCTGCTCGAGCACCGTCACGCGCGCCGCCGGAATCCCGAATCGCTGTGTGGCCGCCGTGGCGAGTGCCATCGCCATCCCGTGCCATTCGGTTCCGATGCGCGGCTCGCCACTGACACCGGCGATGACGACGAGGTGTGTGGCACCCGCATCCTGGGCGTGCAGCGGTCGCGCGGCCACCGCCACCAGCACGAGCACGGGCAACCCGAGCGCGCGCACCACACGTCGCAGCGCACGTCGCACCGCGCTCACGACAGTCCCCGGCGGCGGCGCAACACCCACTCTGCAGCCAGCAATGACAGCAGGACGATGAGCACCAGCGGTGCATCCCACAGATCGAGCCGTCGGATTTCGGTCGCGCCACTGGTGCTGTACGTGAGGTCGCGCGCGACATCTGCCGCACGATCGGGCGCGTATGTTCGCCCGCCCGTCTCTCGCGCCAGCTGCTGCAGCAGACCATCACGACGCTCGGCACCGAAAAATTCATCGACCGGTTCTGCCACGCGCACGTACGCAGCCTGCGACAGCGTCGTGTCCGTGCCGGACACGCTGCGCACGCGCACCTCGTGCAGGCCATCGCCTGCCGGCACGAACGAGGCGGCATATTCGCCATCCCGATCAATCGCCCAGTCCATGGGGATCTCCTGACTCACGCCTCCCGGCCCGCCGACGGTTGCATTCACCGCCACGCCATTGCGCCTCAGGTAGCCACTGTCGCGTACGATGGCGCGCAGCGGCACCGCGTCGCCCGATCCACTCGCTTCATCAGTCACGGCCTCCACCCGATCAGGCACATCGTTCACCAGCCACCGCAGCATCTGTCGCCAGAGCAGTTCGTGGGTCGAATCATCGACGGCAATGTCCGCGTGCATTTGCCAGAGCCAGTCGTCCTGCGCCCCGAGCGCCATGACCCGCCCACGTCCGTACCGTTGCGTCGCCAGCAAGGGTCGTGTCAGGCCCCTTTCGCCAATACGCCCCTGCAACAGAACCGTCGCGCCCGGCTTGGCGCGCGTCAACAGGTTGACGGTGGTGAGCGGAGGCAGCGTACGCCAGCGCAGCGCGACCAGCGAGTCGGTTCCCGCGACCTGCAGCGCCGGATGGCGCAGCCCGTCCGGCGTCGGCACCGCCATGACCGGCACCAGCCGCTCCTCCTCGCTGCGTGTGCTGACTTCCATGTCCACCGGCACCAGATCGGCCAGCGCGGTGCCGACGTATCCCCCTTCTGCGAACGCCTCGCGCCCGCCGAGCATCAGCAGTCCGCCACCGCGCTCGGAGACGAAGTCACTGATCATCTTCAGCTGGTCGCCAGTGAAGAACGACGCCTCGATCGAGCCGAGCACGATTGCCCGATAGTTGAAGAGTTCCGCCCGCGACGTCGGAAACCCATTCACCAGCTCGAGTGAATCGCTGACGCCGAGTCGCAGATACTTGTCCTTGGCCGAGCGCAGGAGCGCGACCAGCTGCAGCTGACGATCGGCATCCACCGCACGCCGCGCGAACTTGAGTTCGGGGCGCGGCTCCCCTTCCACGTACAGCACCTTCTCGCGCCGGTCACGCACCGTCAGCAGCGCGCGACGCTCATTGTTTTCGGCAATCAGTTCTCCCTTTTGAACTGGGACACGGACCGTCAGGAGTCGTGCGCCCGGCTCTGGCGTGGGCACGCGAAGTCTGACCGGGGTAGACTCGGCGTCGCGCGACAGACGCACGGTTGCACTCGCGACGATGCGCCCCGAGTCTTCCACGACGATCGGCAATGACGCGTCGCCGAACCCGCGATGCGTGATGACCACATCGAGCAGGACGGTGGCGTTCCGAAGCGCCCGCCGCGGACCGCCGAGTTCGGAAATTTCGATGTCCTTCGCAAAGCGCGTGCTGCCGATGCCGATTGGATAGACCGGCACCCCCCGTGCGCGCAGCGCGGCGAGTTGATCAGCGACGGATGGTGCGCCATCGCCACCGCCGCCATTCTCGGCACCGTCCGACAACACGATCACGCCGCTGAGCGGTGTGCCGGCAAGTTCGTCCTCGACGCGAGTGATGGCGGCAAGGAGTCGTGTACGTCCTCCGTCGAACCCAAGCGCCGCGACATTTGGAACGCGTCCGCTGGCACTGGTCCGGTACACGCGCACCTGATAGCGCGCGGCCAGGGCACGCAGCAGGGAGCTGTCAGGACCACCGGCAAGGGCGCGCAACGCGGTGGCCCGTGGTGCCCCCTTCACGTCGGCGATCCGCATCGAGCGTGAGTCGTCCACCAGCACCGCGACCACGTTGCGCTGCGCGAGCGACTCGGCCACGACCAGTACCGGGCGGCAGAGGCACCAGGCCAGCAGCGCAACGCTGGCGAGACGGAGTGCACCGAGCGTCGCGCGAGCACTCGTCGAGAGCGACCGGCCTGGGCGGCCAACGTTCCAGAGGGCCATGGCGCCTGCGACAGACGCGATGGTGAGGACGACCCAGATCGGCAGCACCGGATCGTAGGCGAGCGTCCCGCGGGTGAAGGCGGCCGGTCGGTATTTGAGTAGGAACTCGACGACCGCGTCCACGGGGGGGGTGGGTGAGCGTGGGGGTGGACGGAGGCTGGCGCTGAGTAGTAACGCAGCGAAGGGCAATGTTGTTCGGGGCGCACGGTATGACACGCCGGGCTGACGGATGTGCCGTGCGGTGCGCCCTGGCCCCCGATCGTCGTGGGCGTCTCGGGCGGCGGCGGGATGCCTCGTCAGTCCATCAGCAAGGCAGTCGCTCAGCGGCCTTCGTTTGCTCCGTCACAGCCCGCGTCAGTGTGGACGGCAGGGCGGCCAAGCTCAGTACGCGTACCCGAAAATGATATCCATCTCATTGGTACTCGCCAGCCCGAACGTCACCTGACGCGAGGTGGTGTTGTTCCATGTCACCACCGACACCAGGCCGTCCCCGGGCTCGAGGACGATCGGTGTGGCGAAGTTCACGAATCCCGGGTGCTCCCAGTCGGTATTGGTGTAGACCGTCGTCTCGCTGCCATTCGCGCGCCGTACCCGGATGTCGAACTTCTCACCAAGCGAGTGCATGTGGGACGTGACCCCGAGGACGGTGGTGCGAACGCTCACGGGGAAGAACTTCGTCAGCGTCGTCCGCACACCTGGCGGCAGCTGAATGTTCTGGTTGGCGTAGTTGAGGGTCCGTGCTACGATCTGAACGTCGGCGCGATCGGCCGTATACAGGTTCGCATAGGCTTCGCCGGGCAGGTTTGCCGGCGACCGGTTCACGTAGTGGACGTTCAGATCCAGTGCGGCATTCGCCGGCAACCTGAGCGCGACCCCGGCCGGAAAGGTGTAGTCGAAGTCCGGAGTCATGGCACCGGCGAAGAAGACGTGGCACGCCATCGGCAGCATGTTGAACAGGTTGAAGCTGCCGTCCGGATTCTTGATGTCTCGCACCGTATTCGGCGCGGGCCGACTGTCGCACGGGAAGGTGGTATTGGTCTCATCGAAGGTATACAGCAGCAGATGATGACTCCCCGGTCGCATCCGCGATTGAATGCGTGTGACATACAGATCGGACGCATTACCGAGTGTCCGGTACACGAACAGCTCGCGTTCGCGCGCGGCAGACACGGCGAAGCTGTCCACCTTGAGCTGCAGACCGCGGGTGGCTGGGGCGGCGAGCGGCGTGAATGTCGCCGATTGCACCCGGGTGTCTGCGAGCACGATCGTGTCCACAACATTGCCCGTGCGTGGTGCACCAGCGTCGATCCAGCGACGGACGTACTCGAGCTGTCCGGCCGTGAGCCCCTGCGTCGTGCCCATCGGCATCAGGTTGCCGTAGTCGACGCTGTGGTGGCCGGGGATCCAGGCGAGCTTGTGATAGAACAGCGAACTGTCGCTCTTGAACGCAGTGATGCGCCGCATGCCGATGCTCTTCGCCAACGCCTGCACCGACGCCACGCCAACCAGCTGTTGATACGATGAATCGGCTGTCAAAACGAGGCCCGACTGCCGGGCGTTGGTGTTGCCCGATTTGTGGCATGACGCGCACTGCGGGTCGAGGATCTCCCGCTGAATCCGCGTGAACGACGCGTCCGTCGTGGCGACCAACGGCGTGCCGGTGGACGACGCGCTGTCGCTGCCACCGCAGGCGGCGGCACCGATCAACATCAGGAGGAGCGCTACGGTTCGGCGCATCAGCAGCTCAGCGACAGGCGAGGGGACCGATCCACGTTTCCTGCGAACGTTGTCTCGCCGTACACCAGAAGGGTAGTCCTCCCAGCGTGCCTTGGCGGCCGAACCACACGGTCGCGCCTCTCGCCACCGGCCGGTGCACCGGCGGAGGCCTTGGATCCCCCGCTGTCCGGTGAATGATGCCGCGCGCCATACGAGAGGGGTGTGGCAACACGTACGCAATGCCATCCTGAGAAGTCGAGACGATCAGCGAGCGGTGGGTGGCGAAACCGGCAACTTTTCGCGATATATTAACAATACGGCTGGTTCGATTCCTCGACCTCGCACATTGGGCAAACTCTTGTCGACGCGTCTGCCGCTTGTCTCGGCTTGTGTCATAACAAGAAATCGTGCCTCCTTGGTGACGGCTGCGATCGAGAGTGCGCTCGCCCAGCGGAGTGCCAGCTTTGATCTCGAGGTCATCGTGGTTGACGATGGATCGAGCGATGGGACACCAGCACTTCTCGAGCGTTTGCCCGTGCGTGTGGTGACCCTCACCGGGGTGGGTCTCCCGTCAGCAAGGAATGCCGCGATGCAGGCCGCAACGGGCGATTACTTTGCCTGCCTCGACGATGATGACGTCTGGCTTCCGGGCGCGCTCGAGTCAATGGTCGACGCGCTTGAGCGGAATCCCCGCTATGGGGCGGTTCATGGCCGGGCGCAGTTGACACACATGGACCTGACGCCATTCGGTGAGCCGTATCCGTACTTGCCTCAGACGTCAGGCTTCCTGCTCCGCGAGATGCTCGAATACTTCCCGCAACACGGGATGATCATGACGCGCATGGATGTCGTGCGGCGCGAAGGTGGTCTGGATACGAGCTTGGGCTGGGCCGACTGGGACTGGGTACTCCGCATCGCCGCACGGCATGAGATCCTGCGTATCGACACGATTGTGCTGCTGTTCCGGCAACGAGGAACTGCCGAGGAAGAGTACTACAAGCGGGATTCGGCCTGGGTCGTGCCGATATTTCGACGGCACACACCGTCCGTGGGTGGCATGGCGGCGATCCGGTCGCAGCGCCAACTCTGGCGCCACCGCGGATGGATGGCGGGGACGTTCCTGCGATTCGCACACATCAACTGGGTGAACGGCGAAAGACGTCGGGCAGCCAGGGCGACCGCCTACGCGTTCAGCGCATCGTTCCCCCATACGTGCCTCTTGCTGGTGAAGTCATGGCCGTTCCGGTCCGCGCGGCAGCCGGAGGCGCGGTAACACCTGACGTGAAGTGGCCAGAGTATCGCGAACCCGGCCCCGCGGAGTGCGTCTCCGGCGACGCCGGCACCACCGCACGCTACTTCACCGCAAACGTCAGCGAACCCCACTTCGACGCATGATTCGCCTCGGCGTCGCCCGTCAGGCGAACCATCGAGATGAACTTCACGTAGTACGTGCCTGCCCGGTCCAGCGGGATCCGGACGATCCCCGATGCGTCAGAGCGGGTGTTGCGCTGTGCCACACGACCATTCGTGACCGACAGCCCACCGTACTGCACGAACTGGTTCGCCGCCGGCTTCCCGTCCACCAACACACGCAGCGACAGCGTGGCGCCGATCTTGAGGGCGTAGGGATTCTCCACCGGCACCAGCTCTGCTGGGTAGCCAAGCACCGTGCCGAATGCATCGCTCGGCGCCGTGCCGACCTGCACCAGCGCCTTCACGTGCTTCTGGTACCGCTCCTTTGCACGATCGTCGAGCCGGTTCTGCGCCCGTCGAGCCGCCAGTTCGTCCGGGATGCCATCCGACCGCAGATAGGCATTGAAGTCCTTCCCGCTCATCTCGAGCACACGCGGCTTGGTGGAGACACCGATCACGTACGTCCCTGCTGCGCCGGTGCGCATCGGGAACACGCTGGTATCGCCCGAGGCATTCCACGTCGCCACGTCCACCTTGGTGCGGCCGGTCGGAGAGACCACGGCCACATCCGCCAGTCGATCCGGCGCGATCGCGTTCTCGGAGAGTGTGAACGTCCCGTTGAACAGCCGAACAGTGACACTCGTATTCGGCGCCACGAAGAACTGCTCGAGGCGCAGGAACATGTCGTGCGCAAAAAGTGGGGCTGCGACCAGCAGCAGGACTGCGACGACGCTCAGGCGACGGAGGAATGCGCGCATGGGAGTGAGGGGCTCAGGTGGGTGAATCGGGGGAGGACACACGTTCGCTGCACTGCGTTGCGCAGCGCCCAGCCGGATCTCGGAGCAGCGGCGCTCACCGCTTGGCCGTGAGCTCGTCGAACACCGCCCGGACGAATCGGTCGTGACCGCCAGGCCACTGGGCGGCGTACTCCGCGCTGAGCTTCATCGCGAGGATCTGCTCGACCGTCTTGCCCGAGCGCACTTCACGCTGTACCCGATCCCGAACGGTGGCAATGGCGTCACGCCACGCCTTCAGGCGTGCCCGGTCGGTGATCTGGCCGTGGCCCGGGATGATGCGCGTGGCCGCAGTGGTCATTGCATACACCCGGTCAGCCGCCGCAATGAATCCGTTCACTACACCTCCGCTGGCCCGGTCGATGAACGGCAGCCCGGTGTCGTTGAAGACATCGCCCATGTGCACGACGTTCGCCTTCATGAAGTAGATGATGGCGTCGCCATCCGTGTGTGCCGGTTCCACGTGCGTCACCGACACCGAGTCACCGTTCATGTGCAACGTCACCGACTCGCTGAACGTCACCACCGGCAGCGCGGCGCGCGGAGCCGCGGGGCGGCGCTGGTTCAGCGTCGCGTTGAAATCCTCGGTCGACATGCGCTTGCGCACGTTGTCGTGGGCGACGATGATCGCGCCCGCGTTGCCGAAGTTCTCGTTGCCGCCGGTGTGGTCACCGTGCCAGTGCGTGTTGATCACATACTTCACCGGTGTCGGTGTGAGCGTCCGGATCGCGGCCACGATCTTCGGCGTCAGCGGCGCAAACTGATCGTCGATGATGAAGGTGCCGTCGCTGCCGGTGGAGACGGCGATGTTGCCGCCGGCGCCGAACAGCACGTGCAGCCCGGGTGACACCTGGACAGTACGCACCTGTACCGTGTCGAAGTTCGTCTGGGCAGAGAGGGTCGACGTCAGGCCGAGGAGGGCCAGAGCAGCGAGAGAGCGCATGAGAGAGGGTCGGTGGAGAACGGGGGAGGTGAGGATCGTGCACGGAGGGTCGGACCGGCGACCGCGCGTCGAATGGTACCTCGGTGCCGGCCGCGCGGCAGGCGCGCAGGCCGGTCGCAGGCAGGCGCCGCGTCCGCCGAGGCCGGGCCGCGCCTGATCAGCAACCGTCGGAGTTGTCGTTCGTCCCTGGGGCATGCGTCGTCACGCACTGCGCGCGCCTGGTCGCCGCTGCCGAAACGCATCGTCGGCAGTGCCCTGGCCGCAGAACGGAGCCCTACGCACACCCGTCAAGGCCACGAAGGCGAGTGGCACACGAGACAGGCTGGGGGTCATGGCAGGGTCGGAAATAGGTCGCACGACGACGATCGGTGCCGGGGGATGTCGCAAAGGAACGGACCCCAGCGCGCGCGTCTCTCAGCAGATCACCGTGACCGACGGGAGGGACACGACAACGCATGGCACACATCGGCGGCACACTTCCTGGACTCGACTGCATCGATCCAGATCGCCGTGCGTCCAGTTCGGCCGCGGCCGACTCGGAGAACTTTGGCGGGGTAACGACTGAGTGACGCGACGAATCCGCGCTATCGCGCGCCAGCCGGAAGCTGAGGATCCGCGATGTACGCCGCCGGCAGCACACTGGTCAGCGTTGCGAGCCACGTCCGGATACTCGACACCTTGGCGGCATCCAGCTCCACCCCAAACTGATGCCGGGCCATCAGGCGAATGGCACTGTCCATTAACGCCACCGATCCGTCGTGGAAGTATGGCGCCGTCTTCTCGACATTGCGCAGCGACGGCACCTTGAACACGAAGAGGGCCGCCGCGCGGTGCGTGACCGTTATCCGCCCACTGTCGAGCGATGTGGGCCACGGCTGAACCAGCCCGAGCCGGCGGTACAGCTGTCCGCCAGCGCCACTTCTGCGGCGTTGACCACCGATGTTGGTGCCGACATCGCGGCAGGCAACGTTGCGAACATCGTACGCTCCGCGAGCGTCAGGAGCGTCGCGCCCACCGGGCTCTCGACCACGCTGCCCGACCGTGCGCTGGCGCTGTCTGCAACGGCCTGCGGTGGTGGTGCTGCGCGTCCGCACGCGACGAGCGTCACCGCCACGACCAGCATCGCAGCCACGGCGACCGGTCTCGCGATCACCGGTGCAACTCCACGCGGTCGTCGCCACATGCGAAGACCGATGAGGACCGCCACCGCGCAGGTCGCCGCCACGACAAGCCCGGACGACGGAATCGCGAGCCAGGACAGCGACTCCTTCGCAGCGCCAGTGCTGCCGAGTCCCGGCGCGCGCGAGCCGGCCCACACCCAGAACACCGAATACCCAAGCCCGCCGGCACCGGCGGCAAGGCTGATGATTCTCGCCACCATCGGCCGAATACCGAGCAGTACGAGGATCATCGCCAATGCGACGGCGGTCGTCCCCAACGCGCCCGCATGGAGATGTGAACGCTGCATGTAGTTCCACGACTTCGCGAGCACGGCCTTGATCGCCGTTGCATCGCCACTGTACACCGCGGCGGGCGCGGCGGCCGCCGACGCTGCGAGGCGCGATGTGATCGCTTCTTCGTTCAATCCAAAGACGACACCAAGCCCGAATCCCAGCAACAGTGTCAGAGTCGCAAGCAGGAGCCCGGGCAGCACCGCACGCACCAGATCGTCGGTGGATGTGGAAGGCGCAGAAATCGACGTGCTCATTGTTGCACTCCGTGCCAGACGGCACGTGACGAGAGATGTTCACAACTGGATCGTTCCTTGCACGACAGTGTCATACGTACTCAGTGTGATGGATCACGCAACCCAATGCAATCAAGCCCGACGATGACGACGGTACGCGGACTGTTCGATTCATGAACAGGCAGGTGGAGCGGCGAGAACGATGTCGACCGTCATCATCAGCGACATCTTCCTTTCCATCCAACCTGTGCTTCGAGCGGTGTCAGGGATTGGATGACTGCACGCCAACGTCCTCCAGTGTATTGGTCCATTGTCGCACCAGATGCGACCGTCGCTCTGCACCCTTGCAACTCCGTGTTTACTGCATGAGTTCGCACGAGAGTGTCGCGCGCTGACGTCATCTCTTCGGCAACCCTGAATGACCGCACCGCTCCTGCTGGCCTGGATTTCGCTGGTCATTGTTGCGCAACTCTTGCTCGGCATCGTTGTCACGATACGGTCGCGTGGTGCGACCGAAGTGCCAGTGCCGTCAGCGCGGACAGCGCAGGCGGCGTGGCAGGGTCTGCGAACGTTCCGCGTCGACGCGCGCGCCTTTGAGGATCCGTCACACAGCCAGTGCTCCTTTCGACTCGTTCCGGTAGATGGCAAGGCGTTGCCGCCATTTCAGCCGGGACAGTTCCTCACGTTCGTCGTACCGGGTTCCGCTGTCCCCATGACGGCGGATGGCGATCCGGCAGTTGACTCGTTCACTCGCTGCTATTCCCTGTCCGATGCCCCCAGTGCCGAGGCCTATCGGATCACGGTGAAGCGGGCGCTGGCGCCGCGGGCTCGACCCGAACTCCCGCCGGGAATCTTCTCGAACTACTTCCACGATCGCCTGACCGTCGGCACGACCGTCGAGGCGCGAGCACCGTCGGGTCAGTTCGTGCTTGACCCCGATGCGTCCGTGCCGGTGGTGCTGATCGGCGGTGGCATCGGCGTGACACCGCTGTTCAGCATGCTACGCTGGATCCTCGCGGAACAGCCGCAGCGCCACATCACAATGTTCCTCGGCGTGCGCTCCGGCGCAGATCATGCATTCAAGGCCGTACTCCATGATCTTGCCACATCGCACCACAATTTCGATCTCCATGTCCTCTACGGATCGCCGGAGCCGGGCGATATCGAGGGCCGCGACTTCACGCATGGTGGCGTGATCTCACTCAGTCTGCTCGCGCCTCTTCTGGCGGCCGGCCGTCATCACTACTACGTGTGCGGGCCTGCGGCCATGATGGAGCTCATCGTCCCCGGGCTCGCGGCAGCAGGCGTCGACGCGAGGGATATCCACTTCGAGGCCTTTGGGCCGGCGTCCGTGCGTCGCGGACCCGGTCTGCCGTCGGCACCTGCGTCGCGCTTCGAGGTGCAGTTCCGAGCGTCCGCGCGCACGGTGACATGGGACGGCGGTGCAGCATCGCTCCTCGACTTCGCTGAGTCGAACGGCATCACGATCGAGTCGGGGTGCCGTTCCGGAAGCTGCGGCACATGCGAGACGCGGCTCGTGGAAGGAAGTGTCGCGTATGCCGAGGAGCCGTCGTATCAGTGCACGCCGGGGTTCTGCTTGCCATGCGTCGGTGTGCCTCGATCGGCATTGGTACTCGACGCATGACGCGGCGTACCGCGCAGCTGCTGAGTCGCGAAGTGGTGCCATTCTACCTGTCATTGCTGCTCCTGCTGTTCGTCACCCTTGTGATCGACGGCCTGCTGCATCTGGCCAACGCCGTGTGGGTCGGCCGGTACCTGGGCATTCCCGGGGTGCTGCTGATCATGGGATCCTTCGCGTATTCGCTGCGACGCCGCAAGCTCATCTGAACAGGGCGGCCCGCGGCGCTGCTCCGGGTGCATGAGTACATGGCGTGGGCTGGGTCACTCCTGATTCTGGTGCACGCCGGGATCCACTTCAATGCGATCCTGGGGTGGCTTGCCGTCGCGGCCATGATCGTGAACGTCGGGAGCGGCCTGACGGGCAAGTTCCTGCTCGAACGGTCACGCCGTCGCCTGGACGTGGTGCGGCGGCGATTGCTCCGGGACGGCATGAGCGAAGCGAACATCGGTGAGCGCCTGCACCAGGATACGCTGACCTTTGACGTCGTGAAGAACTGGCGGGTAGTGCACATTCCGATCTCGCTTGCGTTCGGGGTGCTGGCCATTGCGCATATCGTCTCCGAGCTCCTGTTCTGGAGCTGGTCGTGAGCCGTCGCGTCGGGCTCGCGGTGATCACGGCCAATCTCGCTGGCATATTCGGGCTGATTGTCGCCTATCCACACCTGATGGTGAGCCCCGGGCCGCTGGTGGCCGCACACCGCCAGCTGACCACCGACTGTGCGTCGTGCCATACCCCGTGGCGTGGCCCGGATCCGGTGCGCTGCGTCCAGTGCCATGTCGTCGCCGATATCGGGCTCCGCACCACCGATGGCACGCCGATCGTGCGTCAGCGGCAGACGACGTCATTTCATCAGCAGCTCGTGCAGCAGAAGTGCAACTCCTGCCACAGCGATCATCAGGGCCCGCTGCGGACCGAGGCAAACCGGGTGCGATTCTCGCACGCGTTGCTGCGTCCGGGCATCCGGCAGCAGTGTGCGACGTGCCATGCCGCGCCGATCAACCGTATCCACACCAACATCACGGGCAATTGCGCGCAGTGCCATAGTCAGAAGGCCTGGACACCCGCCACGCTGGACCACACCAGGCTGTTTGTGCTCGACCGCAACCACAGTCCCACGTGCGTCACCTGTCATACCGGTGGGGATTACACCCGCTACACCTGCTACGGCTGTCATGCGCACACGGAAGCGCGGATCCGCGAGAAGCATGTCGATGAGGGCATCCGCAACTTTCAGAACTGCGCCCGGTGCCACCGGAGCGCCAGTGAGGGTGGCGAAGGTGAGGGGGAGCGCGACGGCAGAGAAGGCGACCGGGAACGGTAGACCGCCGGTGCAGACAACTGCCGTCGTCGCCACCGGGCTCGTCACTCGCGACCACGCCCGTGCGCGTGATGCGCTGCTCCCGCCGTTGTGACTGCTACGCTTCTGCCGAACCCGCAGCTACATTCACCATCAGCAGCAGTATCGGCGCCAAGGACGAGCAGTGTGCAGCGACGGGCCCTGAGCAGTAAGCGGCCGAGGAACTGCGTCACGGATCGGGCGGTGCCGGATGTGATGCGGTGTCGCCCGCTTGCTGGCGACACGAAATACGCCTCACGATATCCAGCGGCAAGATCCTGACGTGTGACGTTGCCTGTCCGCGCCGCGACCACCATGCGAGGACGCACGGTGCCGTGAGTCGATCCGCCGCATGACGCCATACAGCCCGGGGATGGATCCGGTGGGAGCGATGCGATGAGTTCGATCCGATCAGGCAGGGTGTCGCTGCACCTTCTGGTGCATGGGGAACGACGCACACTCGCGATGCTGACATGTCTCGCGCTCGCTGGGTGCGCAGGCGGAGGAGCAGACTCGTGTTCCGGTCTGGCGGCGCCCAATCGCGTGATCAGCGCGTTCCCCAACGCACTGACGCTGGATGTCGGCGTGCCAGGTCAGGTGGCGACCAGCGTGTACACCGACTGTGCCGATGATAACGAGTCGGTGGTCTGGACCTCGAGCCATCCCGAGATCGCCGCCGTCGATGCGCGCGGGACTGTGCTCGCTGTCGGCCCCGGAACCGCGACGCTCACCGTCAGCGCTTTTGGTGATCAGGCCCGCAGCGTCGTGGCGGTGATTGTTCGCCCTCGGGTCGCAGTGACGCTCGAGGCGCGGTCGGACGTCGATACGCTCATCATCGCCACAACCCGCACGCTCTCAGCAAGCGTCCGCGATCAGCGTGGTGATCTTCTCAATGCAGCACCAGTCACGTGGCGTTCAATCACGCCCGACTTCGCCACGGTATCCTCGACAGGTGATGTGTCCGCCGTCGCCGCCGGCGAAGCCACTGTTGAAGCGTCAACGCCCACCGCCACGGCCGACTCGCTGCGCGACACAGTACGAATCGTGATCGTGACGCCACCGCCACCACCGCCGCCGGCACCAACCCCGCCGCCGGCACCAACCCCGCCGCCAGCACCAACCCCGCCGCCAGCACCAACCCCGCCTCCGGCACAAAACCCGCCGCCAGCAACAACCCCGCCGCCATCACAAACCCCGACGCCGTCGCCAACCCCCCCACCGGCACAAAACC
>JANMHB010000107.1:0-7306 GCA_031374935.1 Gemmatimonadaceae bacterium
CAGGTCGGAGTGGCAGACGCCGCAGAACTTGATGTCGATGGCGACGTCGGTCGGGCCGGGGGCGCGACGGGTGATGGTATGTGGTGCGAGCGGCGCGTCGCTGGAGAATGGCGCGAAGGCGGCGAAGGCGTTGGTCATGCGCGTTACGTCCGTGGTTGGAGACCCCCCAAGCTATCGGCCCAGTTCAAGTGCCGGTGCGACATGGGCCGCAGGATGCGCCCGCCCATCGCGGTCTGCCGAGGGCGTGGTAGCCCGACGTCTCACCCGGAGTCATACTCAACCGGACTGAATGCACTCTGACTTGGTTTGCCGGGGGCTGACGCTGACGAATACACGATTGTCCATTCTGAGGGCCGTCTGTGGGGCGGCGTGGCGACGGGGCGCAACACACCTGCTACTCGCCTGCGGCATCGGCGCTGCCTCCGTGTCTGCGCAGGGCGCACCGCTCACGAACGCGTCGACGCGCATCGCCCTCGTCGGTGGTACCGTGATCTCCGCCACCGGCGCAGCGTCCATGCCCGATGCAACGGTGTTGATCGACGGGCGACGGATTGTCTCCGTATTGCCACGGAAGGCCACGGTACTGCCCAATGGCACCCGGGTGATCGATGCCACCGGAAAGTTCATCACTCCCGGTCTGATCGACGCCAACGTCCATCTGGTCCTGATGATCACGCCCGAGTTCTACGTCAAGTACGAAGATCGGATGTCGGACATCGCGGTACAGTCCGCGCAGGTCGCACTCAAGTATGGGCTCACCACCGTGATGGACTCGTGGGGGCCGCTCGAGCAGCTGCTGAAGGCCCGCGATCGCGTCGCGCGCGGTGAGGTGGTGGCAAGCCGTGTGCTGGTCGCCGGCAACATCGTCGGCCTTGGCGGGCCATTCAGTCCGTACTTCATGGGGACGTACGATCTCCGCGGCACGGACCTGCGCTACGGCGGCTGGGTTCACCCGATGATTCAGTCGCGCATCAACGCCATGTGGGAAGCGGGGGCCGGACCGGAGTTGCTGGCGATGACACCGGAGGAGGTCGGCGACACGATCGGCGCCTACCTGCGCAAAGGTCCGGATTTCCTCAAGGTCGCCGTCAGCGCGCATGGCATTGGGCCGGTCGAGCCACTGATGTTCAGCACACCCGCGCTGGCGGCCATGCGCCGCGCCACGTCCGACGCCGGCAAGCCATTCCAGACCCATACGTTCTCGCTCGAGAGTCTGCGCGAGGCGATCGCCGTCCGGCCGCAGGTCCTGCAACATCCGAATGTGATGAGCGTTCCGCCGAACACACCACGGCAACGCCGCATGCTCGATTCGCTCCTGGTCGAGATCAAGCGACTGGGCATTTATTCCGCGCCGCTGATGATTCCGCTTGACGCACAACAGGCGGTGTACGAGTCGTGGAACGTCGAGGATCGTCGCCATGATCCGCATCTCGGCGCGGTCATTCAGGGCCGGCAGCCGGGAATGACACGCGAATCGTTCGCCGCGCGCCGCGCGGCGCTGCAGACCTGGATTCGTTCCGGCGTGAAGTTCGTCATCGGCACCGATCAGGGCCCGGAGGCGGCAGAACTTGGGCCCGTGGTCTGGGGACGCATGGGGCGCCGCCACTTCGAAGTGATGGAAGGATTGCAGGAGGCGGGAATGCCGGCGACGGAAATCCTGATCGCGGCCACGCGGCACGGTGCTGAGGCGTACGGACTGGCAGATTCGCTCGGCACGGTGCAGGCAGGGAAGGTGGCAGACCTGCTGGTCTTGGACGCCGATCCGTCAGTCGACGTGCGGAACCTCCGGCGCATTCATCAGGTGTTCAAGGCGGGAGCGCTTGTCGACCGGGCGGCGCTGCCGACCGTGCGAGTCCTGCAATGGGATCCGGAGGCAAAGTGGCCGAAGTAGGCGTGATCCGAGCGTTCCAGTCATCAAGGGCGTTCGCTGCAGTCATCGCCGCGTGCACACTCGCCGCGTCTCTCGGTGGCCAGGAACGCGCACCGATCTCGGCCGAGGTTCGGCCGTTCGTGAGCGTCGACGCGCCGATTGTCGCACTGACCCACGCACGCGTGATCGATGGCACTGGCGCGCCGGTGCGCGACGACCAGACCGTGATCATCCTTGGAGCACGCATCGTCGCGGTGGGAAGCACTGCGAACACGACGATCCCGGCCGGCGCCCGCGTGATCGACCTGACGGGGCACACGGTCATTCCCGGCCTTGTCGGACTGCACGAACACACCTACTTCGGCGGCGTTCGTCGGATCACGCAGATGAGTACCTCGGCGCCGCTGCTGTATCTCGCGTTCGGGGTCACGACGGCGATGACGGCAGGGAGTATGCTGCCCTATCAGGAACGTGCCATGAAGCAGGCGGTCGAGGCCGGGCGGATTCCCGGACCGCATTTCCTGATCACCGGTCCATATCTCGATGGGGCGAACTCGCGGAGTACCACGGCGCGCGCGCTTGCGTCGCCGGACGAGGCAACTCGCGTGATCAACTACTGGGCCGATGAGGGAGCCACGTGGGTGAAGGTGCTCGGGACGATCTCTCACGAAGAACTGCGCCGTGTGGTGGCCGCCGCCCGCGTGCGCGGCGTGAAAGTGACGGGGCATTTCTGCTCGGTCACCTTTGCCGAGGCGGCAGCACTGGGGGTCGCTGCGCTGCAGCATGGCTTCATCACGGCCAGCGAATACGTCGCGGGCAAGCAGCCAGATGTCTGCCCACCAGGGAACATGCGCGTGCAGACCGACGTGGATGTCGGATCGCCGGAAGTGCAGGCCTCCATTCGTGCGCTTGCGACACGTGGCACCGCTGTCGTCTCGACGCTTGGTGTGTATGAGACGTTCTCGCCGGAGCGCTTCCGCCTCGATACCGCCGCGATGGCGATGCTCGATCCCGAAGTGCGCCGCGAAGTCGAAGCGAACTACGCCAACATCGCCAAGGGTGGCTTGATCGTCACGGATGGGCTGCTGAAGAAGATGATGCGCTGGGAGCGTGATTTCGTGGCGGCCGGAGGTCTGCTGGGCGCGGGCTCCGACCCGTGGGGCACGGGCTATCTGCCGGGCTACGGCAACATCCGCAACTACGAGATGTTGCTCGAGGCAGGGTTCACGCCTGCTGACGCCATCCGCATTCTGACCCTGAATGGCGCATCGATTCTGGGGCTCCATTCGCAGATTGGCGCGATTTTGCCAGGGCGTCAGGCAGATCTCGTCATCGTGCAGGGCAACCCAGGCACGACGCCCCGCGACCTCTACAACGTGGTCACCGTGTTCCGTGCCGGGACGGGATATGACTCCGCGAAACTGCGTGCAGCAGCACGAGGGTTGGTGGGAGTCCGGTAGCCCGTGTGGCGGTGACTCTCTGACTACCGCGTGACGGAGTCCACGTGATGCGTCCATGCGCGGGGACCAACATGATCCTGATACTCGCGCGCACGGCCAGCGGCTGGCCGTTGATCTCAACTGGTTCACGCAGCGACGTCGGGACCCCATGCCGGCCTTCAGTACATCGTCAGCGCGTTCAGGGACTTCGGCGGACCATCCACTCCCGCAGGCGCGCTCCAGCTGCGGAGTCCCGCGCATTCGTCGAGTCGATCCAGTCGCGGTACAGCGGCAGTTTGCGCAGGTATGCGGCGTAGCGTGGATAGGTAGTCGGGTCCTTCCCGTCGAGAATCTCCACGGCCGTCTTCACCGTTGCAGCGGCGAACGCCGTCCAGATCCGTTTGCCGAAAGCGGCGGTGCCCAGTCGTGGTGCACCGAGATAGCCAGGCCAGCCTGAACGCCGCGCCACCGCGAACGCCTCATCGTAGCTGGCGCCAGCCACCGTGGGCGCCTCACGGTAGTCACGGGCCACAAGGTCGGGGCGCAGATGCAGCATCAGGCTCTGTTCATCCATCCCCGCGTGCAGTGAGACCCCGTCGGCGGCCTTCTCGGCTGGCGTCATGTCCGACATCGCACCACCCCATCCACCAATGACCGGCGCCAATCCCCACAGATTGACCATCGTGCCACCATAGGTGTCGTGGAAGAAGTCACCTGCATCATCGAGGGCGCCGATGTGCAGCGGTGAACCATGTACGTGCACCACCATGATCCAGCGAAAGCCCTGCTCGCCGAGTTCACTCGCCAGATCGACGAACGCCGCGCGCAGAGTCGACGGACGGATGGCGTACGTGCCGGGGAAGACATATTGTCGCCCGAGTTCGTTCGAGCCGCTGGTACCGACCGAGATCGGTGGGAACACGAGAACGGTCCATCCTGGCCGCTGCTTCACGATGCCTGCGGCGAGTTCGGTCGTGAGTCGCGCGCTCAGGATGCCGTCGGTGAATGCCGGAAGATACGGACCATGCTCCTCCAGCATTCCGCCTTGCAGTAGCACGACGGTTCGGCCTCGGTCAAGCGCGCGGATCTGTCGGGTGTTCAGGTCGCCGACGTTCAGAATCTGCGCCGGCAGCGCGCGCGCGAACACAATCGAGGCGATCAGAAGCAGCGTGCCACGGCGTCGCATCGTATGCGCCTCGCAGATCGAAAACCAGCGGGTGGACAGCGAACGATGAGGATAACCCCGGACACACCGAGGTGACTATGGCCGATACACCCAGGCCTGCGCCCGCGGCCCGCCACCGTTGCCGTAGCCCCCGGCTATGAGCGCGCCGCCGTCGCTCGTTGGCGCCACGGCCGAGAACTGGCCGGCCAGTCGACCGTCACCCGCAACCATCGAGAACGCGCCCGCTGCCGGATCATACATCTCGGCATGCCCAGCCCCTCCTGCGACCAGGACCGTCCCGTTCCGCAGCAGGATCGAGCTGCCGGCATGTTTGTATCGTGGTCGCTGCATCACCGGCCCAAGGGAGAAGGTGCCCGTCTTCGGATCGAAGAGCTCACTCGAACGATAGGCCCCCGCATCATCCCGCTCGTCGGAGCCTCCGGTTATCAGCACGCGCCCATCGCGAAGCAGCACACCGTCGTGCTTGTGGCGGCGCACTTGCATGTCGCCGACAGCAGTGAAGCGTCCAGTGGCTGCGTCGTACGTCTCTGCGGATCGGTAGAGCGTGATGGCAGAGCGGCGATCGCGATGCCCTCCCGCAATGAGCACGCGCCCATCCACCAGTCGCTCCGCGACGTGACTCTCACGGGCTACGGTCATGTCTCCGGTCCGCGTGAAGCGGCCGGTCGCTGGATCGTACAGCTCCGCGCTCGAACGAAACGTCCAGGCAGGTCCGACGCCGCCCGCGATCAGCACCTTGCCAGTGCCGAGCAGCACTGCCACGTGTCCGGCACGTGGCTCGATGAGCGTTCCCGTCGGTGAAAAAGTATTGGTCGTTGGGTCAAAGATCTCGGCAGACGCAATCGTGTTTGATCCAGCCGCAAAGCCACCGCTGATCAGGACCGTGCCGTTTGGCAGCGGCGTTGCCGTGTGACTGTGCCGCACGGTTCCCATCCGCGGCAGGGCGAGGAAGCGGTCCCGGAGTGGATCGAAGAGCTCGGCACCCTGCGCCGCATCTGCTTCCGCCGTGAAACCTCCAGCAACCAGGATGCGACCATTCGGGAGCGCCGTGGCGGTGTGTGCCATCCGTGGTCGGCTCATGCTTGCCGTCGGGATCACGCGCCCGACGGGGGCGGGAGCGCCGTCGACGAGTCTGCGGGATACGTCGTCGGCCGCAAGTGCAAGGCACCCACAGGCGCTCAAGCCCAGCATGAACGAAGGTCGCGACATGGATCGGTCTCCGGCACTCGAGGCAACAACACGCGGGATTGCGGACCGTTCGTTGGATGCCGGTCGCAGGCGATTTGCGTAGCCCGATCCGTGACGGTCCGCAGAACGCTGCCCTGCTTGAGCGCACAGCCGACAATCGCCAACCATGGTCCACGCGGCTATACTGGCGCTGGTACGAACATGACGAGCGCCGGCCGTTCGACGCCTGGCCGGCGACGTCGGTTCCTGTCGTCATCGACACCATGCTGAGCTTCATTGCCCGCCTCTTCGGACGGAAGAAAGTCTTCACGGAGTACGAATTCCGGCAGGTGGCCTTCACGCTGAAGGACGACGGCGTGGTGCAGTACGCCCAGTGGCTGCATCCTGGCGAGTTCGGCAATGAGGTGAAGCAGGAGCATGTCGACTTCTTCCGCCACTATATCCGGCGTGGCGATTTCGTCATCGACATCGGGGCCAACGAGGGCGACACGACTGTCCCGATGGCGCTTGCCGCCGGCGCCGAGGGGCTGACACTCGGCCTCGAGCCGAACCCGCATGTCTTTCGCGTGTTGTCGGCGAACGCGGCGCTCAACACGGACAAGACCCGCATCGTCCCACTGAACGTCGCCGCCACGGCCGAGGACGGAGAGTTCACCTTCGGGTCGGGTGATCCATCGTATGGCAATGGTGGTATCGTCGGCTTCACGCACAACAAGCGACGCAATACCCGGTACACGTTCACCGTCACGGGCCGACAGCTCTCGCGACTGCTGAACACACACTACGCCGACGCGTTGCCGAAACTGACGTTCATCAAGGTCGATACGGAGGGCTACGACAAGGAAATTCTCAAATCCATCCCGGACCTGATCCGAACCTATCGCCCGTATCTCGTCGTCGAGTGTTTTGGCCCGTCATTGCCTCAAGAAAAAGTCGAGTTGTACGATGTCATCGCGGCGCATGGCTATTCGCTGTACTGGCTGGACGACTTCGTCATCGGAGAGAAGCTCCGGATCGAGCGCGGCGGCGTTGCGGTGAAGCAGACCAGGAACATCCTGGCAATTCCGACCGAAAAGGAAACAGCGTGACCGTCACGTGACGCTTGGCCACACGGCGGGCGTGGTCGGGTGCCCTGACTGCGCATTGCTCCCGGTCGTCGTCAGCCCTTCATTGCCGCAGGTACACCCGGAATGCAGCAGCTGCCACGAGGGCAGATCGCTCGGGCCGATTTTCCCCGTTTCGGTCTGACCCAATACGCGGATCGCTACCCGGCGCGTCCGAACCTCCGGGCGCTGTCGATCACGATGCCGGGTCTCGAGACGCTCGTCCTTGACGACGCGCTGGCCGGGCTGCCCCGCACGACGCAACTCGCGGACTTTCACTGTGTCACCACATGGTCGCGCCACGGCCTCCGCTGGAGCGGCGTCAGGTTCTCGGACTTCGTGCGGGAACGTATTGCACCCATGCCTGGCTTCCCGGCGACCTTTCCCGGCGTGATCATGCGCGCGCAGGACGGCTATCGCACGTCAATGCTGCGCGAGGACCTGATGGCGGATGATGTGCTCATCGCCGATACGCTCGACGGGGAACCGCTCTCGATCGCCCATGGAGCGCCGTTCCGGC
>JANMHB010000122.1:0-32056 GCA_031374935.1 Gemmatimonadaceae bacterium
GTCACTGGCAATCATGGACGACCACTGGAACGAGGGGAGCGGTGAGCGCAGCGTGTGAAGGGCTTGGGTGCGGGATGGGCGACGCCAGCACCCCACGGTATCGCCGCGTCCTGTGGGTCGCGTTGGCCATCAACGTGCTGATGTTCGTCGTCGAAATCGTGGGCGGTGTCTCGGCGGGTTCGTCGGCACTGCAGGCGGACGCGCTGGATTTCTTCGGCGATGCTGCGAATTACGGGATCAGCCTCTTCGTGCTCTCCTCCGCGCTGATCGTCCGCGCCAAGGCGTCACTCATCAAGGGCGCCACTATGGCGGCGTTTGGCTGCTGGGTGGTCGGCCACGCGATTTACCAGACCACCACAGCGCAGGTGCCGGAGCCCCTGACCATGAGCGTGGTCGGCGTCCTGGCACTCGTCTCGAACGTGCTCGTGGCGCTGCTGCTCTACCGCTATCGCACGGGCGACTCGAACATGCGGTCGGTGTGGATCTGCTCGCGGAATGATGCGGTCGGCAACATCGCGGTCGTCGCCGCAGCGGCCGGCGTCTTCACCACGCAGCGCGGGTGGCCAGACATCGCCGTCGCGCTCATCATGGGTGTGCTCTCGCTGTCAGGCGCGTGGCAGATCCTGCGGCACGCGCAGCGCGACCTCACCAACGCCCGCATCGCGACCCCTGACGCACATGAGGCGCACGCGTGATGCGCGCCTCACAGCCAGCGTCTGCCGCACGTATGATCCGTGTCGTGCGCCTTGCCGGTGCGCTGAGCGTCGGCAGCCTCCTGCCGCAGCATGTCTCAGCGCAGCGCAGCGTACTGCCAGTCGACAGCACGGTCAGCGTCACCGTGCGTGTGCAGGGAGACACCACCGGCACCACGACGGTCACAGCAGCCATCGTGCGCAGCGGCGCGCTGATCGCGCGGACGGACGACCGCGGGCAGGCGACCCTCCGTCTGCCGGTTGGCATGCGTATGATCGTGGCCGCGAAACTCGGGTATCGTCCTGACTCCGTTGCGGTCGCGCTGCGCGCCGGCGCGGATACCACGATCACGCTGACGCTCATCGCGCAGCCCGTCAGCGTCGACGCGGTGATCGTCACCGCCACGCGCAGCGAGCGGCGCGTCGAGGATACTCCGCTGCGGGTCGAAGTCATCGACGAGGAGGAGATCGCCGAAAAGGTCGCCATGTCACCCGGTGACATCGCGATGATGCTGAACGAGACCAGCGGACTGCGCGTGCAGGCGACGAATCCGTCACTCGGCGGCGCGAACGTGCGCATTCAGGGACTGCGCGGACGCTACTCGCTGCTGCTCGCCGATGGACTGCCACTGTACGGCGGCCAGGCGGGTGGGCTCGGACTGCTGCAGATCCCACCGGTCGATCTCGGACGGGTGGAGATCATCAAGGGCACCGCGTCGGCGTTGTATGGAAGCTCAGCGCTCGGCGGCGTGATCGATCTCGTCAGTCGTCGGCCCGGTGCTGAGGCAGAACGGACGGCCTTGGTCAATCAGACCTCCCGTGGCGGCACCGACGCGGTGTTCTTCGGCAGCCAGCCATTCAGCGAGCGTATCGGCGCGACGCTGCTCGCGGGCGTGCACACGCAGCGCCGCAACGACCTCGATGCGGACGGCTGGAGCGACATGCCAGGCTACAAGCGCGCGGTGATCCGTCCACGTTTCTACCTAAACAATGAAGCCGGGCGCACCGTGTTCGTCACGAGCGGCTTCACCGCTGAAGATCGCGACGGCGGGACGTTGCCGGGCCGTGTGACGCCGGACGGGACGGCGTATAACGAGTCACTGCGCACCAGACGCGCGGATGTCGGAGCGCTCGCGCGATTCGTCGGGAGCGACTCCACCCCGCTATTCGGCGCCCGCGCGTTGCGAAGCGCAATTCTCACAGTCCGTGGCTCCGGCGTCGAGCAGCGCCATGCACATCGATTCGGCGATGTGCTCGAGGACGACCGCCACCGCACCGTGTTCGGCGAGGCAGCGCTCGCAGTGCCGCGTGGTGCGGTCACCTACATTGCCGGCGCCGCGTGGCAACAGGAGACGTACAGCGCCGCCGATGTCGCTGGCTTCGACTACGCCTACACGATCCCGGCGGCGTTCGCGCAGCTCGACGTCGACGCGCGCTCGTGGCTCGCCGTCTCGACGAGCGTGCGCATGGACGCGCACAGTGATTACGGCACCTTCGTCAACCCGCGCGTGTCTATTCTCGCACGTCGACCGGCGGACGGCCGCCTGGCGGGATGGACGACACGTCTCTCCGCCGGCACGGGGGCCTTCGCACCCACGCCGTTCGTCGAGGAGACGGAGGTCACTGGACTCACACCGGTGCAGCCGCTCGCTGGGCTCGTGGCCGAGCGCGCGACCAGCGCTTCCCTCGACGTGGGTGGCCCGCTCGCGCTATCGGTCGGCGACGTGCAGCTGAACGCGACGCTGTTCGGGTCGCGGGTGACGCGGCCGCTGCAGGTGGTGCGCGTCACGAACCAGAGTGTTGGAGAGATCTCGCGCATTGCTCTCGTGAATGCGCCTGGCCCGACGGAGACGTGGGGCGGCGAACTGCTCGCACGCGTCGAGCACGCCCTCGGCGACGATTCGGACGACGGCGCGCCGCAGCTTCGCGTCACCGGCACCTACACGTTTCTGCGCTCGACGGAGTGCGATCTGGATATCGCGGCGGCGCAGACCGGCGTCCGCGGTGTGGGCTGTGCGCGGCATGAAGTGGCACTCACGCCGCGACACGCGGTTGGCGTAGTGACCACGGTCGAACAGGAAGGCCGGAGTCGCGTCGGGCTGGAGTTGTATTACACGGGTCGCCAGCGGCTCGACGAGAACCCGTACAGGGCAGAGAGCCGCCCGTACTTGATCGTCGGGCTGATGGGCGAGCGCGCCATTGATACGCGCGCGGGGACGGCACGCGTCTTTCTCAACCTCGAGAACCTGACCAACGTGCGGCAGACCCGTGACGACCGCCTCGTCTTGCCCTCCCGCGGCGCTGGGGGACGGTGGACGACCGATGCGTGGACCGACCTCGCGGGCTTCACGGTCAACGGCGGCGTGCGGTTGAAGTGGTAAGCGGCGAGAAGGATCCGGAACGCCTCGGCGGCGTAGCGCCGGGTCCAGTCAGGTTCCGTTCCAAGCACGGGTTCCGATGTTTTATGCGCGGATGTGCGCACCTCATTCACGTCCGCGCAAAACCCGAGGCGTTGCAGGACAACGACTTACGAGTTCTGCTATCGATCTGTTTGTATCCCACTCGCATGGGGTTCAGGGGGTCGCAGCTTCGAATCCTGTCGTCCCGATTGAGTAAAACATTGTGGTGCAACGAGTTACGATCCCCCGAATCTAGCGATTCAGGGGGGCGGAGCCGTTTTTGGTGCCGTTTTGTCCCCGACTGTGTCCTCAGCGGGTCGCGAGGTCGACACGCTGCGCGCCTTGCGACCCGGGCGTCATCATGCTGGCGCGCCGCGATATGCGGCACCCGTCGCCGGATTGACCTCTCGGACGTGCTGCATGACCGCTCGCGCCTCGGTCAGCAGGTGGCGCGCGCGGGTCGACGCAAACCGTCGTGAGCGAATCGCGACGTCGGGGCCGGCGTGCTCTTCGCCCGCAGGGTCGGCCCGCTGGCCGCCACGCCCCGCAGCAAGGGCATCCTCCGCGACCCGGCCACCGTATCGGCGGGGCCGGCGGCGAGCAACTGCAGAAGCGTCCGGGCACACCTGGCGGCGCAGCGGTTGCGGGAAACAGGCACCTGCGCAGGCCGGACGAAGGGTCGGGATCACCACGGCACTGTTGGCGCACGGACAGTACGGACGCGCAGGGAACAGGGTAGATCTTTCCACGGACGAGAGCCGTTCTTGACGGTCGGCGGGTATCGTGCTCGGTGCCCTGATTTTCCGCGCCCAACAGCTGACATACGCCATGCCTGTCACGACCCTCGGCCGCAACCTCTCGTCTCGCAACACGCGCATCACCACGCTCGCGCTCGGTGCCCTCTTGAGTGGCGCCGCGACCGGCTGCACCAGTGCCACCAGCAGGATGGTGCCCGTGCCCGAGACCGGCGGGTCCGAGCCAGCGAGGTATCGGGCGGTGGCCGGCAGGGCAGCCGTCGACTGGAAAGTCGTGGACGCCGCCATGGGACGGCTTGGCGTTGCGCAACCGGGTGAGGTGCAGCGCTACAACTTCCCGCGCAGCGACCTCACGGTCGTGGTCCGTGACCCGCGTGGCGACCTGACGCTGCGCCCCGCGCTGGCGCTGGGCGGCTGGATCGCGATGCATGGCACGGGTGCGGACAACACGGTGATGGCGATGGGCGACCTGGTGGTGAGCGAGGCTGAAATGCCCGCGGTGATGTCGCGCCTGCAGCAGGGCGGGGTAGAGCAGACGGCGGTCCACCATCACGTGATGCGTGAGTCACCGCGCGTGCTCTACATGCACGTCAGCGCCCACGGCGATGCGGTGAAGATCGCCGCGACGGTGCGGGCCGCGGTGGCGCTGACGAAGGCCCCTGCTCCGGCACCGGCAGGTCCGGCGCCTGCCATCGACATCGATACTGCCGGCGTGTCGAAGGCACTCGGGTATGCCGGTCGTGCGAACGGCGGCGTTTATCAGGTGAATGCGCCGCGCCCTGAAACATTCCGCGACGGCGACATGCCGGTCCCGGGATCGATGGGGCTGGGTACGGTGATGAACTTCCAGCCGACCGGTGGTGGCCGCGCCGCAATCACCGGCGACTTCGTGCTGCTCGCGCGTGAGGTGAACCCGGTCATTCGGGCGTTGCGCGCTCGGTAGTTCCCGGTCTGCTCCCCCTGCTCGCGTACCGCAAGGAAGGGGAATGCGTTACACTCCCGGTGTGCCCCGCTCCGTCCTGTCCCGGCTGACTGTGCTCGCCGTCGCCCTGCTCGTGAGCCTCACGGCGCCGGGCACTGCAGTCGCGCATGGCATGGAGCACGCGCATGTGGCACAGCATGTGGCACAGCATGCGGCATCGGAACATCATGACGGACATGCGCCGTCTCGGATGCCGGAGCTCGAGGCTGACCAGCATGGCCACGAGCACGGTCACGCCATGGTGGACACTCCCACGGTCCCGCGCGAGTCGCAGCTGCCAGACGCGTTGATCGCCGACGCGCGACTGCTCGTGGTCGATGTCGTGCTGACGAGCGTGAATGCACCACGCATGCTGCAGCTGCCGGCGCAACTGCCACGCCCCGGACCGGAACACGGGCCGCCGTCCGGCCCCCGAGCGCCACCGCCAGCCTGACCCCACCACCCACGTCCGGTCGCAGTTCTGCGACGCGCCGACGCTGGGTGGCCTGTGGTGTTCTGTCTCGCCGTGATTCGTGGTCGGCGAGCTCCCTGCGGTCGGCTTCTGCGTCCTCTGTGTGCCTACAATCCAGACATCCACGCCATGCGAACGCGTTGCATGGCCAACGGCGGCAGCTGTTCGTGCCTGCCTGCTCCTGGTACTCATCCCCGCTGTCTCCGGGAACGTGTCAGCGCAGCAAACGACGTTGCCGCGTGACAGCTCGCACGCGCTCAGTCTCGCGTTGACACTGGATGCGGCCCGTGCGTCGAGTCCTGCGCTACGCGCAGCCCGAGAGGCGCTCACCGCCGCCAGCGCACGCGCACGGCAGGCCCACGCATTCGCGAATCCTGTGTTGGCCTACGGGCGCGAACAGACGTCGGGTGGTGGTCGGACGAACTCGCAGGACATCGCGCAGCTCGAGCAGCCCGTCGAATTCGGGGGACGGCGCGCCGCGCGCGGCTCGGCCGCGGGGGCACGTGTGGAGATCGCCGCCGCGCGACTCAGGCTCGCCGAGCGTGACCTGGTGTTCGAGACGACACGCGCCTACGCCACCCTCGCCGCCTCGCAGCGACGCGCCGCGCTCGCGCAGGAGGCAAGTCGCATATTCGGCGAGGCCGAACGGGTCACCGCAGCGCGACTGCGCGCCGGCGACATCGCGGGGTACGACGCGCGCCGCCTGCAACTCGAAGCGGCACGGTCTGCGGTGCTGGCGGCAAGCGCCCGGCTCGTGCTGCACAACGCTCGCGTCGCGTTGGCCGCGCTCCTGAATGCGCCGCCGGCGTCCGTCAGTGCGTTGCTTGGTGCGCAGCGCATCGACGCTATCGCCTCGACCGATTCGCTGACGGCGGTGGCCTTGGCCACGCGGCCCGACCTGCAGGTGCTGCAGCGCGAGGTCGACGTCGCGCGTGCGGACGCCCGTCTGGCGGTGGCTGACCGTCTACCGGTACTGACACTCTCGGCCGGATACAAACGGGAATCCAGCGAGACAGCCCGAACCCCATCGCCGGGGACCCTGCATGGATTCGTTGCCGGGTTGTCGCTTCCGTTGCCGCTATTCGACCGGCGCCGCGGCGCCATCGCGGCATCGATGGCTGACACGCGCGTCCGCGAAGCCGAAAGTGATTCGCTCCGTCGCCGTATTCGTGCCGAAGTCGACGAGGCCCGAGCTGCCGTCGATGTGGTGGAGTCGCAGCTCGCGCTGCTCCGTCCGCAGCTCGGCGACAGCATGCAGGCCGCGTTGCGCGCGGTGCAGGCTGCATACGCCGAGGGTGAGATCCCCCTCGCGACCTGGCTCGATGCCGTGCGCGCATATCAGGACGCCGAGGGCACCTTTGCGTCGCTCGAAGCCGACGCCATGATCCGACGCGCAGCGCTGGAGCGCGCGGTCGGGACGACCCTCTTTCCGAGTGCATCACGATGAGTACCCTGGCCACGTGCGCGGCTTCCTGCCGCCAGCGCTCGTTGTGGTTCACCGCCCGCGTCTGCACAGTCGCGCCGATGTTGCTGCTGATGGCCTGCGGTGACACGGGAGGCGACAGCGTCGCATCCGTCGCCGCCGCGACGACCCCGGAGCCAGCTGGTGGCGCCATCACGTTGTGGACCGATTCCACGGAACTGTTCATGGAGCATCCGGCACTGATCGTCGGCGCACCAGACAAGTTCGCTGTGCATCTCACCGACATCACCGACTTCGCACCGCTCCGGAGCGGACGCATCACGCTGCGCTTCGTGCCGCGCGATGGCGGTACGTCGTTGGTGGTGGTGCAGGATACTCCGCGGTCCCCCGGCATCTACGGCCCAAGTCCAGCGTTCACCACGCCAGGCGAGTACGACCTGACGATCCTCGTCGACAGCCCGCAGGCACGCGACAGCATCATGGTGCCGGGCCTGCGGGTGTACGCGAAGGCGAGCGAGGCACCGCGAGAGGAAGCGGGCGACGATGGCATCGCCTTCCTGAAGGAGCAGCAGTGGAAGACAGCCGGGTTCCGCACCGATTTTGCCACCACCGGTAGCCTCGCGGCCGCATTTGGGGCCAGTGGAGAAATCGTGCCGGCTGCGGGCCGATTCGCCGAGGTGACGGCGCCGATCAGTGGCCTCGTCGATGCGGCCGGCGTGGCATCGTCACCCGTGCCGGGGCAGCGTGTGTCGCGTGGGCAGGTGATGGCGTATCTCACGCCGACGCTGGGCGACGGTGGCAGTGCCTTCGCCGAGGCGCGCGCGGCGCTCCGTGAGGCAGAGGATGAGCATCTCCGTGCCACTCGCCTCTTCGCGCTGGAAGCCGTGCCGCAGCGGCGGGTGCACGAAGCGGAGAATCGCTTGCTTGCCGCACGCGAAGCGTTGACCGGGCTCGGTGGCGGCGCACTGTCCGCGAACGGGAAGATTGCGGTGCGCGCTCCCATCGCCGGTGTCATCGCACGCCGCATCATCGCGCCTGGGACGCGTGTCGAGGCCGGTGCCACGCTCTTCACGGTGATCGACCCGTCCGTCGTGTGGCTCGAGGTGAACGTGCCGGCCGCGCAGGCGACGCAGGTGGACCGCACGTCAAGCGCCGAGTTCCTGCTCGAAGGGAGCGCCCGACGCTATACAGCGCGCCGCACGGTGTCCGTGGGCAGTATGATCGATTCGCTGTCGCGCACCGTGCCCGTGCTGTACGAGGTAGCGAACGCTGATGGCAGCGTCCGAATCGGTGCCGCCGCGCGTGTCTCGGTGCGCACCGGCAAGCGCGCGTCGGGCGTGCTGATTCCATCCGCGGCGATCCTCGACGAGGACGGCCGCGCCGTGGTCTACGTGCAGGCCGAGGGAGAACGATTCGAGAAGCGCGAAGTGACGGTGGCGGGCATCGAAGGAACGCGCAGCATCGTGACGACGGGCGTGAAGGCGGGGGAGCGCATCGTCACTGGCGCGACGTATCAGGTGCGCCTCGCCTCACTGTCGACATCCGTGCCCTCACACGGCCACGAGCACTAGGAGCCAGCGATGCTGAATCATCTCATCGCGTGGTCGCTGCGGAATCGCGTCATCGTGCTGGCCGCGGCGGCCCTCATGCTCGCTGCCGGCACGTGGACGGCGTACCGCATGCCCGTCGACGTCTTTCCGGATCTCACGGCTCCGACCGTCACGGTCCTCACCGAAGCGCACGGCATGGCGCCGGAGGAGGTCGAGGCGCTGGTGTCATTTCCCATCGAGACCGCCGTCAACGGCTCGACGGGTGTGCGCCGCGTCCGCTCATCGACGGCGCAGGGAATCTCGGTGGTGTGGGTCGAGTTCGACTGGGGTACCGACATCTTCCGCGCGCGCCAGATCGTAACCGAGAAGCTGCAGACCGTCGCCAGCGCACTGCCGACCGGTGTCGCAGCGCCGACGCTTGCGCCCGTCTCCTCGGTGATGGGCGAGATCATGATGATCGGCCTCACCGCACCGGACAGCGCGCGTACGTCAGCGCAGGTACGCGTCTCGGTGATGGAGTTGCGGACCATCGCCGATTGGACCATCCGGCGTCGGTTGCTTGCGGTGCCTGGCATCGCGCAGATCATCCCCATCGGCGGGGAGGTCAAGCAGTACCAGGTGATCGCCGATCCGGCCCGCATGCTCGCCACCGGTGTCTCGCTCGGCGATGTCGTGCGCGCCACGAAAGGCTCCAATGCCAATGCTGCCGGCGGCGTGTACATGGACAAGGGCCAGGAGTACGTCATTCGCGGCATCGGCCGTGTGCAGACGGTGGCCGACATCGCGGGCACCGTCGTGGCGGTCCGCGGCGGCGTGCCGGTGCTGCTCTCGCAGGTCGCGGAGGTGCGAGTGGGTGCGGCGCCCAGGTACGGCGACGGCTCGGTCAACGCGAAGCCTGCGGTCGTTCTGGCCGTGCAGAAGCAGCCCGGGGCCAACACCCTGGAACTCACGCGCCGGATCGAGAGCGAGCTGGCCGGGATCCAGAAAACGCTGCCGGCTGGTGTGAAGATCGAGTCACAGCTCTTCCGGCAGGCCAGCTTCATCACCGTCGCCATCGACAACGTGCTCAAGGCATTGCGCGACGGGGCCATCCTGGTGGTGATCATCCTGTTCCTGTTTCTCTGGAACCTGCGCACCACCGCGATCTCGCTGGTGGCCATCCCGCTGTCGCTCGTCGTGGCGATCTTCGCCATGAAGCTCTTCGACGTCAGCGTGAACACGATGTCGCTGGGCGGTATGGCCATTGCCATCGGCGCACTCGTGGACGACGCCATCATCGACGTCGAGAATGTCTTCCGGCGTCTGAAGGAAAATCATCGCCGCCCGGAGGCTGAGCGAATGCCGTCGCTCCGCGTCGTGTATGACGCGTCGCGTGAGATTCGAGCCAGCATAGTCAAGGCGACGTTGATCATCATCGTCGTCTTCCTGCCGCTGTTCTTCCTCGGCGGCGTCGAAGGTCGGCTCCTGCGCCCGCTCGGCTTCGCCTACGTCGTCTCGATCCTCGCATCGCTGCTGGTGGCGGTGACGATCACGCCGGTGCTCTGCGCCTACCTGCTGCCAGATGCGAGGGCAGTGCAGACGGAGCACGAAAGCACCGTCGTGCGATGGCTCAAGGCGCGATACACGCCGCTGCTGGCGCGAGCCATCGCCCATCCGCGCAGCGTGCTTGCCGGTGCCGCAGTGGCGCTCGTGATCGCCATGGCCGCCGTGCCCTTCCTGGGGTCGGCCTTTCTGCCTGAGTTCAACGAAGGTGCGCTGACGGTCAGCGTGGTGACGGTGCCCGGCACGTCACTCGAGGAGTCCAATGCCATCGGGCGGCGGGTCGAGCAGATCCTGCTCGCCGACTCGGCTGTCGTCAACACCGACCGACGTCAGGGTCGCGCCGAGCTCGACGAACATGCGCAGGGGGTGAACGCTGCCGAGATCGACGTCACTCTCAATGCGGACGTCGACAAGGAGGCCCTCTTCGCGAACCTGCGGCAGGAGTTCGCCGGCATTCCGGGTACCAACGTGACGATCGGTCAGCCCATCGGCCACCGCATCGACCACATGCTGTCGGGCACCCGGGCCAACATTGCAGTGAACATCTTCGGCCCCGACCTGATGGAGCTGCGCGTGATCGGATCGCGGGTGCGGGATGCGATGGCGGGCGTCGCTGGCGTGGCCGACCTGCAGCTCGAGCAGCAGTCGGACGTCCCACAGCTGCAGGTGCGTGCCGACCGTGCGGCACTGGCACGCTACGGCATGAGCGCGGGTCAGCTCGCCGACGCCATCGACGTCGCATTCAACGGTGAAGCGGTGTCGCAGGTGTTGGAGGAGGGACGGAGCGTCGATCTGGTGGTGCGGTTCCCGGAGGCGCTGCGCGCCAACGCCGCTGCCATCGCCGCGGTCTCGTTCGACACACCGACTGGTGCACGGGTGCCACTCTCGCAGCTGGCGACGGTGACCGTGACACGTGGACCCAACACCATTTCGCGTCAGGACGTGCAGCGAAAGATCGTCGTGCAGGCCAACGTGGCGGGCCGCGACCTTGGTGGCACCGTGGCCGACATCCAGCGCGCGGTGGCGCAGCAGGTGTCGCTGCCGGCGGGGTATCACGTGAGCTACGGGGGGCAGTTCGAGGCGCAGGCCGAGTCGACGCGCACGCTCGCACTGCTGTCGCTGCTGTCGGTGGCGGCGATTTTCCTCCTCCTGTACTCCGAGTTCCGGTCACCCAAGACCGCGCTGCTGGTGATGGCGAACCTGCCCCTGGCGTTGATCGGGGGCGTGCTGGCGGTGTTCCTGACCGGTCGCGTCGTCAGCATCGCGTCGCTGGTGGGATTCGTGACGCTGTTCGGCATCGCGACCCGGAACGGCATCCTGCTGGTGTCGCACTACCGGCAGCTGCTCGCGGAAGGGGCGTCGTTTCACGATGCCGTGATGCGCGGCTCGCTCGAACGATTGTCACCCATCCTGATGACGGCGCTGACGGCCGGCCTTGCGCTCATTCCGCTGGCGCTTGGTGGTGGCGAGCCCGGCAACGAACTACAGACGCCTATGGCCATCGTGATCCTCGGCGGGCTGCTGTCGGCGACGGCGCTCAACATGCTGGTGCTGCCGGCGTTGTACTGGCTGTTCGGCGACCGCAGCGTCGCAGCAGCGGATGCGACGGACCCGCTGGCCACGATCGCCACCGCGTCGCTGCTCCGCCTGTCAGCAGTATGAGCAGCACCTCGGTACTCAGGCATTTATCGTTGGTACAGGCGCTCTGAAGTCGCTCCTGATGTTCGCGAAGCCACACCCACTCACAACCCCGACTGCCATGCGTCCCAGCGTTCGCAGACTCTCCGTTTCCGCAGCCCTGCTGCTCATCGCCGCACCGCTGTTCGCTCATGACATGTTCCTGCGCCTGGACCAGTTCTTCGTGGCGCCGAACAGCATCGTCAGCGTCCGCCTGTTCAATGGCACGTTCATCCTGTCCGAGAACTCGATCACGCAGGACCGGTTGGCAGATATCGCCGTCGTCTCACCCACCGGTCGTGCGAAGATCGATGTCGCGCAGTGGAATGCTGCCGGCGACACGAGCGTGTTCCCGATGCGGACAGGCGCGGCCGGCACATACGTCGTCGGCGTCTCGACCAAGCCACGGGTCCTCGAAATGAGTGGCACGGATTTCAACGCGTATCTGCGCTCGGACGGCATCCCCGACGAGCTGGCGGCGCGTCGCGCGCAGCAGCGCCTGAATGACCGTGCCAAGGAGCGATACCAGAAGCACGTCAAGGCACTCGTGCAAGTAGGCACCACACCGAGCGACGCGTTCAGCACGGTACTCGGCTATCCCGCGGAGCTCGTCCCGCTGCAGAACCCCTACGCACTGAAGGTCGGCGCGACGCTCGATATCCGCGTCCTCGTCGATGGCAAACCGGTGGCGAACCAGTTCGTCCAGTACGGCGGGCTGTCGGCCTCGAACGGGCGCGTCGCGCAGCGCAATGTGCGGTCGGACGCAGCTGGGCTGGTGCACATCCCGCTGAACCGGAGCGGCACGTACTTCGTGAAGTTCATCTCCATGACGCGCCTCGCCAACGATGCCGAGGCCGATCACGCGTCGAAGTGGGGCTCCCTGACGTTCGCGGTCAAGTAGCGTGCGGCTCGCGCAACGCATCGCCGGCATCTGCCTGCTGCTCGGTGGCTCGACCACCGAGCTGCTGGCGCACGGTGTCGCTGCCGGTGACAAGGGCTTCATCCAGCAGAGCACCGGGGTGCTGCTGGTCCCGTGCGCGTATCTCGGGGCACAGCACAGGGTCACCGGATACGATCACCTGCTGTTCCTGCTCGGCGTGATCTTCTTCCTGTACCGGATGAAGGATGTCGCGCTGTACGTGACGTTGTTCGCGGTCGGACACTCGACCACGTTGCTGCTCGGCGTGCTGATGGACGTCAGTGTCAACGCGTACCTGATCGATGCCGTGATCGGGCTGTCGGTGGTCTACAAGGCGCTCGACAATCTCGGGGCGTTCAGGACGTGGTTCGGCATCGCTCCTGACGCACGTGCTGCGACGCTGGTCTTCGGATTCTTCCACGGCTTCGGACTGGCGACGAAGATCCTCGATTTCGACATGTCCCCCGATGGCCTCGTGCCGAATCTCCTCGCGTTCAACGTGGGAGTGGAGATCGGCCAGGTCATCGCACTGAGTGCGATCCTGATCGCGATGAACCACTGGCGGCGCACTGCCAGCTTCCGTCCCATGGCGTACGGGGCCAACGTTGCGATCATGACCGCCGGCTTCGTGCTCATCGGGTTCCAGCTGGCCGGCTTCTTCCTTCTGCGGACAACCACATGACCACACCGACGTCCCTGCCCGATACCCACTCCAGCAGGTCCCTGATCCGCTCGACACTCATCGCGGCCGCTGTCGCAGGTGTACTGCTCGTGACCTGTGTGCTGCCTGCGGAGTATGGCATCGACCCGACGGGCGTGGGACGCGTACTGGGGTTGACCCAGATGGGTGAGGTAAAGCTCGCGCTGGCCGAGGAGGCGGCGAACAACGCGGCGGCGGAAGCGTCGGCCGACTCGGTCATTGCGGCGGCGGAAGCGAGCGTCGGTGCGCCGGCCCCCGCCGCTTCTGTCGTCGACTCGATGGCCGTGTCAGCCGACCGTGTGGACACGACGCTGGTGACACTCGCCCCGAGCAAGGGTGGTGAGGTGAAGCTCGTCATGCCGGGTGGATCGCGTGCACGGTACGTCTGGCGCGTCACGAACGGCGCGGTGAACTACGACATGCACGGCGACTCCACGAACGCACCGAAGGACTGGTTCGTGAGCTACAAGAAGGGGCAGGCCGCCGCAGCGGATTCGGGGGTGCTTGTCGCAGGATTCAATGGCAACCACGGGTGGTTCTGGCGCAATCGCGGCAATGGCGACGTGGTGGTGCAGTTGATCACGTCGGGCACCTACACACGGATCGACAAGCACTTGTGATTGTCGAGCGCTCGTCCGGCGCCGGGCAAGGCCTGACGCTCCTCCTGCACTGACGGATGCCTGGCAGTGCGTTCGAGGTCGGGACGACGTCTCATATCGCCGCAGGATCTCCGGCACGTCGCGCGCGGGAGCTGGTCTGGATGTGGCGCACGACCCACCGGCTGCTCGCATCGGTTCCGCGTCGCACCAGAATCGCCGTGCCGCGCCCGACGTTGTCGATGGAGCGGCCATTCATGTCGGCCTTCAGGGTGTAGCGGAACGTTGCCCATGCCGTCGTGGCCACGACATGCATCTCGATGTCGGCGGGTCGATACTGGAAGTTCTTCATGACCTTCACTTCCGGCCCGAGGTGATGATCGCGATAGTCAGCCCACCCGCGATTGATACCCGCCCCCTCGACGACGGTCAGGCTGTCACCGGCATACAGCGAATCCAGTGCGAGCAGGTCGCCGCGTTCCGCGGCCGCAAACACGGCGCGGAGCGCGGCGATGGCGTCCGTCGAGTCGCTCTGTGGTGCGACGCTGACGGCAGATGCGGAAGGATTGCGACCGTCGCGCGGTGCCGAGGTGGCGGGCGCCGTCGCGATTGTCATCAGGAGAAGGGCGGGGAACAGTGGGACGAACAGATTCGCCGGTGTTGTCATATCGGACTCTCGGGTGAGGGCGGACGAAGCGGACTTTCGAGCATTCCAAGGGGTGTGGCTGCCGCATGAGGACTTCATGTCACCGCGCCGTTGGCATTGAGCCGTCTTCGACGCGACGTCACGCGATGACTGCGATGCACAGCGAGATACGACTCACGAAGGTGCACTACAGCCAGTGGACCGTTTTCGGTCACATGTCCTTCCCTGTCGGCGTTGCCACCAGCACGGCCGTGACGAGAATCACGACGAGACCGATGCACAGTTCCGCTGTTGCACCGCGCTGCAGACGACGCGTGGCGGCAGGGTCGGTGGCGAGCATCGGTTGAACGCGGCGCCAGTTGTAGAATCCGACTCCGGCGGTCACGGACAGCACCGCCAGCTTGAGCAGCAAGACCTGCCCGTACCGCGTCTCCCACAGTTCGGCGACGGACGATATATGCAGCCATGCCCCGAACACCCCGGTGATGGCCGTCAGGCCGGCGAACACGAGCGCCGTTGGCGAGAACGCGTTCACGAGCCTGCCGACGGCGCGCCATTGCGCGGGGGCGGCGACCCGACGTGCCGCTGGGACGCCGACGATCAGCAGCACCAGCAGACCACCGAGCCATCCGCCGGCACCGACGACATGTAGCGCATCCGAGATGACCGCAAGCCGGAGCGGCGTCGTTGCCGCCGCCGCATGTCCTGACAGCGCCATCGCCACAGCCATCGCACCCGCTGTCACGGCGAGCAGCAACCATGCGCCGCGTTGCCGGGTGCGCGCGCGAGCGAGGACGACCAGTGCGATGAGAATCGCCACGACCTCGAGCAGCCACGCATGGCCCCACAGCGTCACGCGCAGCAAGGTGCCGAGCATGGCCACGTCCGGCGTGAGCGTCGCACCGTGCAATGCGTAGGACTGGGCCAGCAGGCGCATGAGCGCTGAGGCGCCGAGGAGCAACGTGGCGAAGAGGCCCATGCGTGCGATCTGGCCGTGCAGGTCGGGGAATTCGATTCCGCTGGCGTCGCGACGGAGGCGCGGTAGCACGAACAACGGGAACGCGACAACACCGATCACCGCCAGCAGTGCCCCGTACTGCAGCCAGCGAATCGCCACGTATGCGGGCGACTCCACGCCGAACAGGGCTTCTTCGGGTTGACGCATTGCTCCCGTCTTCAAGGCGACCACAGGCCTGCCGTCGTCGTCGTACCGCCGTGACGCGAGAGGTGGTGACCTGTATGCCGCCATGACCGGCTCGCTCGACGACGGAGCGACGGTGGAGTATCCTCGCGACAACGGCGCCGCCTGCAATTCCTGAGCGGCCGCAGCCAGGACAAGCATGAGCGACAGTGGCAGTCGCGCATGCGGCACCAATGCACGCAGACGCGCGGTCGGTGGATTACTTCGCGGCAGCGGCGTCAACCGTGAACGTGTACGTCCCGCGCATCGGGTGGCCGTCGGCACCGGCAGCCTGCCAGGTGACCGAATACACCCCCGCACCCATCGGAGTCTTGACCGATGCAACCAGCGTCTTCCGGTCAGCACTGTCTGCCGCGACGGTGCCCAACGTCACGCTGTGCTGGCCCGCATGCATGACCGTGATCCGGCTCATGGCTGGCTCGAGGGGCTCTTGGAACGTCAGGCGGATCGTGGCTGGTACACTGGCTACGCGGCCATTCACGGCCGGGACCGCGGACAGCAGTTTCGGATGCGCGAGTGCGAAGAGTGGCGCCGCGACCGCGACGGTGAGGACGGCCGCGCGCACAAGGAAGGTGTTGCGATTCATGATTGAACCCTGAAGGATGAGAAGAAAAGAGACGGCACCCGCCGCGCGAGCGTGCTTTTGCCCATGTGCGGTGCAGGACCAGCGAACGAGCGAGCGGACTGCCTACATCGTCACGCCATCGCGGCGCAGCTCCTCCGGCGTGGCGGCCTGCGCCACCGTTCCGGGTTCATCGACATACCAGCCCGGGTCGGCCTGTCCAGACACCCGGTCGCGGACCTTGAGGAGCGTGAACATGCCACCCATCTCGATGTGACCTTTTGGTCCCGGCGCGCCCAACATCGGGATCGAGTTCTTCGGAACCGCCATGCCCATCGAGCCCATCTCACCCATGCCGGTCTGCCCCATCGTCATGTACTGCGGCAGCAAAGGCGCAGTCGCAGCGTTGATCTTCGTCTCATCAACGCCGATGAGGTTCACGCCGCTATGCCCCATCTGCGTCATCGCGTGATGCGTCATGTGGCAGTGCATCGCCCAGTCACCCGGCACGGTGGCCTTGAACTCGACCGTGCGGGTCGTGCCGACCGGCACCAGCGTGGTGGTTTCCGGCAGCTGTGCCATTGCCGGAACCGGCCCTCCGTCCGTCGCCACCACGCGCCACTGCACACCATGCACGTGGATCGAGTGATGACTCATCGCGCTCAGATTCCCGAGGCGGATCCGCACATCGTCATTGCGCTGAATGACCAGCGGTGCCGTGCCGGGAAACGCCTTGCTGTTGAACGTCAACACGTTGAAGTCGGTCATCTCGTTCGGATCGGGCCGCGACGTGCCGAGGTCAACTTTCCATTCGCTGGACAGCAGCACGAAATCCTTGTCGGGTCGGCGCCGCGCACCACGCTCATGCACGACAAACATGCCCATCATGCCGAGTGCCTGCTGTGTCATCTCGTCGTAATGCGGATGATACATGTACGTCCCGAATTGATTCAGGTCGAACTCGTAGCGGAACGTCTCACCTGGCGGAATGGCCGTCTGACTGACACCGGCTACCCCATCCATGCCTGACGGCACCAGCAACCCGTGCCAGTGCACGCTGGTGGGCTCCGGGAGGCGATTCGTCACGTAGATGCGCACCCGCTCGCCTTCGACAGCTTCGATGGTGGGCCCAGGCGTGACGCCGTTGTACCCCCAGCACGTCGCCTTGAGCCCAGGCGCGAACTCGTGCTGAACCTCGCCGGCGATGAGGTGGAACACCTTGACGTTGTCGACGATGCGAAACGGCAGCGTCGAGCCGTTCGGTGTGATGACCGGCGTGTAATCCCGGCGTGGCAGCCCGGGGGTGCGGGACCGGCGCGTGAGCACCCGCTGCCGGGCTGTCGTGACCGGCGCAGGTGCCGCCGGCTTCTCGGCCGCCGGCATCACCATGCCCGTGTGCTGCGCCTGCAGCAGCGACGCGGTGGCGGCGCCGGCAGCGAGTGCTGTCAGGCCCTGTTCGAGCAGTGCCCGTCGTGTGATCGATGAGTCAGACATGAAGCAATAGTCTCAAGTGGGTGATCGCGGATCGCGAACCGAATCAGCCGCCGCATCTGTGCCCATCCGTTCCTGCGCCGTCAGCGGCGCGAAGCTGCCCCCGACCGCCCGTTCGAGCTGCGCGCGCGTCACCCAGTAGTCACGCAGCGCGTCAACGTAGGCCTGCCCGGCATCGATCTCCGCCTGTTTCGCCAGCAGCAGCGTGAAGACACTCTGTGCCATCGCGTTGACGAACTTTTGCGACTCAGTCACGACCTCACGACGCAGCGGCAATACCACCAGACGCAACTGCGCCTCGCGCGCGCGCGCCGCATCGAGTGTGGCCGACAGCTGACGAACCTCCGCGCCCATCTCGACGACCAGCGCGTCATGCCGCGCACTCGCCTGACGGAACAGTGCACGACTCCGCGCCACACGTGACTGTCCACGGTCGAGCAATGGAATCGCGACGGATACCGCCCCACCGACGAACGACCCGTCCGGCTCACGCTCGTACGTCGGCCCGATGGTGCCATCGGGCAGCAGGGCAAATGCACGCGTCAGCCTTGCTTGACGAGCGGCCGCCTCTGCATCTGCCCGCGCTGCCGTGAGGTCGAGGCGCCGCGCACGCGCGATTGCGGTCAGCGCGGTTGCCGAGGCAAGGCTGTCCGGGGGCTGCGGGAGTCGGGGGGGCAGCGCCCATCCGCCGCCACCCGCGACACCCATCAGCCGCTCCAGGTCGGCCCGTGCGACGCGCTGGGCACCGTCGGCACGAAAGAGCTCCAGGCGAGCTTCTGCGGCCAGTGCACGCTGCTGCGCCAGCTCCAGATCGGACAAGTTGCCGGCGCCGTGGATCGCCTGGGCGGCGATGGCACTGGCGTCGAGCGCCTCGGCGACATTGCGTCGTAATTCCAGCATCTGTGTCGCGGCTTGCGCCTCGATGTACGCCATCCGAATGTCAGCAGCAAGGGTGAGGACCGCCGCCCCCATTCGGGCGCGCTCGGCGGCAAACACCTGCTCTGCGACACGCGTGCGCAGTGGCCGCTGCAGGAAGTCGATGAACGGCAGGACAATGCTTGCGGACAGCACCGACGGCCCGCCGCCGCGGGCGAACCCCTGGCCTGCGGAGATCACCGGATTCCCGAACAGGCCCGCCTGCACGAGGTCGGCCTGCGCGATGCCGAGGTCCTCGAACGACGCCTGCAGTCGCTTGTTCCGGAGCAATCCGATCTGGATGGCCGAATCGACGGGCACCTCGCCTTGGAGCGTGCGCGAGACATACGCCTGCACCGCCGAATCCTCAGGCTGCCCTTGTATCCAGTCCACCCGCAGACCGAGCCGCTGCCGGGTTACCTCCTGCACAGTGCTCAGCCCCCCTTTGGCGGGCACTGACGCGCAGCCCACGCCGGCAGCCAGCATCAGCATTACGCGTGCAACCGCAATGACCCGTCGGCGGAGAGCACACAGCGATTGAAGTAACGGAATCACGGACTGCATCGAAGGAGGCAAGGAAGCGACGGATGGTACACACTCGCGCTGCGGGGCCATGGCGCGCGTCAGAATCGAATCGGCTTTACCCAGCGTAAACTAGCGCGGAGGCGGCGCCCGGCGGAAGGGCGGAACAGCCTGAGCGTCCGTGCCGCAGTCACGACACGCGTCGCGGCTGTGGTCACGCTCGTGGCGTCCGCGACGACCAGTGAATCGCACGGATCCGCCACACGGTGCCGACGCGCGACAGCACCATGATCTCCGCGCCGACGGAGTTGATGTCACGCTCACGGTACCTGCCCTTCGTCGTGCTCGTCGACGTGCTCCACGCGACGTCACCCGCGACAATGACACGCTGCGCGCTGCGCACGCCAGGCAGAGCCTGCGCGAATCGGATGTCACCCGGCAAGTGATGGCCCGCATAGTCGCGCCGTGTTTCCACGCCGCCACTTTCCTGAATGATGGCATCGGGGGCCAGCAGAGCCATGGCCGCCGCACTGTCACCCGCGGCCAGCGCACGATGGAAGGCGTTCACGACGCCCGCAACATCGGCGGAGTCCGTGGCCGTCCCCGGCGTGCTCCACGCGGTCGTTGCGTTGGACACATGTGCTGAGACGCGCGCCGAGCTGTGCGCCGGAGATGCTACGCACACGATAGCACTGACGACGGTGATGAGGTGGACCACGGAGCAGCGCATGCAAGGCTCGGAAATGGGGAACCAGCTTTCGGGGAGGCGCGCGACGTTCGTCAGTCGGTGTCGCCGTGATGTGGACAGTCGCGGGCCGTCGTGGCAGAGTGGCCGGCCAGGCAGAAGACATGCTCATACGGTGCCAGCCGCGTATGCGCGCAGTGCTCGCTGTGACCGGTCATCGGGTGGGCCACCGCGAGGCCGGAACCCCACGCGAGCATCAAGGCCACCCCGGCTGCAAGGAGTGACGGCTTCGTCACCCGCGTCGTGATGCTCGATTTGTGGCCGAGCAGCCGATGGATCCGGCGGTCGAGCATCGCGTCCCGATGGAAGCCGACCATGGCGCCGCCATGGTTGAGCGATGTACCGCTGGTGGAACCGGGCGCACGCCACTGTGCGAGGGCGAGGATCGCCGAGGCCAGCGCGACAGGATTGCCGCGCACCGCGAAGTCGTCGGCGATGATCTCCGCGTCGTCCGCCACATCGGCCGCCAGCCGTCGCATCGCGGGCAGCCAGAAGAGCAGGCAACCCATCGCCCGCAGTACCGTGAGGCGCAGTGGGTCGCGTCGGCGGACATGGGCGTACTCGTGCGCGAGCACCGAGGCGAGCTGCGCCTGCGTGAGTTGCCGCTCGAGCTCCGTGCTGACGTGAATGACGGGACGCCACCATCCCGTCGTGAAGGCGGGCATCGGCAGCCCATCGACCAACCGGATCGAGCCTGTCGGCACGGCAGCCAAGCGTGCCGCGTCGAAGGTTGCATCAGTCGCGATGACTGCCCTCGTGACGATGAGTCCGAGTGTCCTGCGGAGCCCCCACCAGGCACGGGCGCGGTCAACCACGGCATACGCCACACCGGCGATGAGCAGCAGGTGAAATACGGAATGCACGGGTTCGAGGAGCTCGTGCAGCGCGATCAGGCACACGATCCCCAGATGGTCGCGACCATCGAGCAGCGCTGCGATCCCTCCGGTCGCGTGATGCACCATCACGGGACTCGTCGCGGCGAGGAGCAGGATGCCAACGACGAACAAGAGCCTGCGCCGATGCCGCGCCTCGCGCTCATCGACGCCGCGACACAACGTCCCGCTGTGGGCGCTGGCCTCAGCCATGGTCTCGCACACACGACGTCATCATGACTTCAGTCTCTCGTCGATCAGGCGCGCCAGTTCCGCCAGCTGATCCGGATCACGTTCGGCGAGGACGTCGACCAGGGAGGCCGCCATGGCATCCGTACTGAACGACAGGATCCCCTCGACGACGCGGCGACTCGCGTGCGCCATGAACGCCGCCTCGGTCATCGTGACCTCGAAGTGCAGCAGTCCATCGCGCTCTTCACGCCTGAGCAGGCGCTTGCGCACCAGCTTGTTGAGGACGGTGATCACCGTGAGCAGCGCGACCTGATGCGTCCGCGCGACCTGCTCGTGGACCGTGCGCCCCGTGGCGGGCACACCGATGTGCCACATCGCCGCCATCACGCGCGCTTCCAGATCGCCGAGCACCTTGGCCAATCCGTCGGCCGAGAGGCGGATGGTGTCGTGCAACTGGGGCGGGAGGGGTGAGGTCGGCGCGAGGCGAGCGCCGGAAGACGCAGTTCCACGGCGGCGCTTGCTTGGCACGGGGCTCCGATTTGCGTGGTAGATTCCGTCGACCGCTTTATCATGCATAAACTCGCCACGGCGGGCAAGGCCAGCGCTGTGCTTGCCTCTGGCGGTGAGACCGGTGCGACACGGGTTGCACTCATCCTTTATGATGCATAAAAGTATGCTGCTCAGCAGCGAGACGTCGGCACGACGTCGATAATCTGAGCTTCGCCGCGGCGATTCACTGCGGGGGCATCACCTCGAACGGTAACTGACGCTGTCCGAGTCGCTCGCCGAAAGCTCCCTCGAGGGCACGAAATATGACGCGTTATCGGTTTCCGGCAGGCCTGAGTCGCCCTTCGAGGGGTTCGGGCTGTGACGTGGGTTCCTGTATGACGCCGGTTCTCGACGGATGACCGATCCATCGTCATCCCGTCGTCCCTCCGGGGATGGTGCGGCTCACCCGAGTGTTTCAAGCAGGCATGAGTCAGACACACCCGTTGGGGAACCGCACGACTTGCATGATCATCGCACGCACGCCGCCGATGCAGCGGCGCGAGGGCAGAATCAGGTGACGCACGCGGACGGTACGCCAGAGCCGGCGAGTGCGACCCGCCAAGGCGACCCAATGCCCGTGAGTCGGCACGCCGGCCACCACGACCGTTCCGTCAGCCACGAAGGCCACGACAAGCATGCCGGCCACTCTGTCACCCTCTTCAGGGACAAATTCTGGTGGGCTCTCGCGCTGACACTGCCCACGCTGTTCTGGGGCCACATGCTGCCCAGTGCGTTCGGATATGCACCACCGGCGTTCCCGGGCAGCACGCTGATCCCGGCGCTGTTCGGAACAGTGCTCTTCGTCTACGGTGGATCGCCATTCCTGCAGGGCGCCGTGCGCGAAATTCAGGACTGGCTGCCAGGCATGATGACACTGATTGCCCTCGCGATCAGTGTCGCGTTCGTCTTCAGCGTGGTCGTGACGCTCGGCTTTCCAGGCATGCCACTGTGGGAGGAGCTCGCGACGCTGATCACCGTGATGCTGCTCGGTCACTGGCTCGAGATGCGCTCGATCTCGCAGGCACAGGGCGCGCTGGGCGAGCTGGCGAAACTGCTGCCGGACATGGCGACGCGTGTGGCACGTGCAGCGGATGGCAATGAACGGCTCGAGGATGTGTCGGTCAGCGACCTGGCCATCGGCAACCTCATGCTGGTGAGGCCGGGAGCGAGCGTCCCGGCCGATGGCGTGGTACGCGACGGTCGCAGCAACGTTGACGAGGCGTTGCTGACCGGGGAGTCGGCGCCAGTGCCGAAGGAAGTCGGTGCCACGGTGATCGCAGGCGCGATCAACGGCACCGGTGCGCTCCGGGTTGAGGTGACCGGTACGGGCGACAAGACGGCGCTGGCCGGGATCATGCGACTGGTCGCGCAGGCGCAGACCTCGCGTTCACGCGCGCAGGCGCTGGCGGATCGCGCCGCGTTCTGGCTGACGTGGGTTGCGCTTGGATCCGGCGTGTTGACGCTCATTGCATGGTTGCTGAGTGGCGCGACCGTTGCCGTGGCCATCGAACGATTCGTGACGGTGCTGGTGATTGCCTGTCCGCACGCGCTTGGACTGGCCGTGCCGCTCGTGCTGGCGATCTCCACGACGCTCGGTGCCAGCAATGGTTTGCTGGTTCGCGACCGACGTGGTCTCGAGGAAGCGAGACGCGTGACGACGGTCGTCTTCGACAAGACCGGGACGTTGACGCTCGGACAGCACCGCGTCGTTGCGATGGCCACAGACGGCGGTATGTCAGAGGAGGAAGCGCTCGGGCTCGCGGCAGCGGTCGAGCACGATGCCGAGCACCCGGTGGCGCGTGCCATCGTGCAGAGTGCGAAGGACCGAGGACTCACACCCAGTGCCGCCACCGCGTTCGAGGCGATTCCCGGGCGCGGTGTGCGTGCGACGGTGCAGGAGCGACAACTCTCAGCCGGCGGTCCGAACTTGCTGGCGCAGCTCACTGTGCAACCGACGGCGGCGCTGAGTGAGTTCTCACAGGCGGCAACGGGGCGCGGACAAGCGGTGATCTACCTGGTCGAGGGTGAGCGGACGCTCGCTGCGTTCGCCGTGGCTGACGCCGTACGCCCGGAATCGCACGAGGCGGTGCGTCGGCTGCACGAGGCGGGCATCGAGGTGGTGATGATGACCGGTGACGCGCAAGCCGTCGCGGACGCCGTGGCCAAGGAACTGCAGATCGACACCGTGCTGGCGCAGGTCCTTCCTGACCAAAAGGCGTCGCACATCGAGCGGCTGCAACGGGCAGGCAAGCGCGTGGCCATGATTGGTGATGGCGTCAATGACGCGCCGGCGCTGGTCACCGCCGATGTCGGCATCGCCATCGGGGCGGGGACGGATGTCGCCGTTGAGGCAGGCGATGTGGTGCTGGTGCGCAGTGATCCACGCGACATTCCCCGGATCATCGCGCTGTCGCGCGCGAGCTACGCCAAGATGATGCAGAATCTCTGGTGGGCCGCCGGGTACAACGTGGTGGCGATTCCACTGGCAGCGGGTGCGCTCGCGCCGTGGGGCATTCTCCTGACACCCGCGATTGCAGCGGTGCTCATGTCGCTGAGTACGATCATCGTGGCGGTCAATGCGCAGCTGTTGCGCCGTACCGCGTTGTGATCTCCATCGTGATGAGTGTTGGCGTGCAGCATCAGCTTCAGGCCGCGTGCCCTCGTTGGCACGCGGTACGAGTCGGTGGCATCGTCTGCGTGCTGATGCTGCTCGGCACGCGCACGGACGCGCAAAGCCTGCCAGTACGCCAGAGCAGCGTTCAGGTGCTGACGCTCGACTCGGTCTACGCGTTGGTCGCAAGCCGCAGTCCACGCGTGCAAGCCGCCAAGGCACTCGCGCGCGCCGCTGATGCACGCGTCCCCGGCGCGCGGCGTCCGCCTGATCCCGAATTGCAGGTGGGTGTCATGAACTACTCGCTGCCGTCGCTCCAGCCCGATGCGGCGCTGGGCATGGTGCAGGTGCAGCTGATGCAGATGATCCCGATTCCAGGCAAGCTCGCGGCGGCAGGCCGCGCTGCTCGCGCGCGGGCGGACGCTGTGCACGCGCGTGCCGCTGACGCGTTGTGGACGGCACGGTCCTCGGCGGCGATGGCGTTCTACGAGCGGTACCAGTTCGAGGGCGCGCTGACCATCGCGCGCGAGACGCGGCGGCTGCTGGAGGATGTGGCGGCTGTCGCCATCGCGATGTATCGCGTCGGTGACGGACGACAGGCCGACGTGCTCCGGGCCCGCGTCGAGATCGCCCGCATGGACGAGGAGATCGTGCGGATGGACGCCATGCTCGAAGGCGCGAGTGCTCGACTCGCCGCGGCTGCAGACACGTCACCTGACGCCGTGGCTGGTGTTTCGGTGCTCCCAGCATTCCCCACGGAGGTGCCGAGCGCGGTGACGCTCGAGTTGCTTGCCATCGAGACGCAACCTATGCTGGCTGCCGGAGCAGCCGAGGTACGAGCTGCGACCGCAGATGCGAACCTCGCGCGCCGCGAGCTGTGGCCCGACTTGCAGCTGGGCGTGCAGTACGGCCAGCGCCGCATGCCCATGGGCATCGACCGCATGGGCAGCCTGATGGCTGGGGCATCGCTGCCCATCTTCGCCGGATCGCGACAGCTCCGGATGCGCGAGGAGAGCGTCGCGATGCGCGCGATGGCGGAGGCAGAACTCATTGCCATGCGGGCAGAAACGCGCAGTCGCCTGACGGAGGTACGTGCGGCACTTACCAGTGCACGCCGACTACGTCTGCTGTACCAGTCCAGCATCCTGCCGCAGGCGGAGGCCGCCACGACATCGTCGCTCTCGTCGTATCGCACCGGTGGCGTGGACTTCATGACGGTCATCGACAACCGCATGAACGTGAACCGATACCGGCAGGAACTGCTGGCCCTTGACGCTGCGGAAGGACGCGCCTGGTCGGAGCTCGAGATGATCGTGGGCCGGCCGCTCGTTGGACTGCCACCTACCTCCCCGCCGCGCGATGGAGGGTCCCGCTGATGCCGGAGATCGGGAAGGCTGCGCCAGCCACCCCCAATCAACGCAAGCCACGCTGGCGCGCGATACGCATCGTGGCCGTTGTGTTGCTGCCACTGGCGGCGCTCGGCGTGACGTGGTGGGTGTCGCGAACGCCATCGTCGCCCGAAGCCGCGGGTGAGGATCACACGGCGATGGTGCGCGGCGCCGACAGTGCGTCGCCTGTGATGCTGAACGCTGATCAGTCGCGCCGGATCGGTGTGACGTTCGCGGCGGTGACGCGCGAAGAACTCGCCGGAAACATCCGTGCGGCCGGGCAGGTGGTGGTGGACGAAACACGTGTTCGCACCATCTCACCCAAGGTCGACGGGTGGGTCGAGCGGTTGTACGTCAACTTCACGGGTCTTCAGGTACGACGCGGCGATCCCCTGCTCGCCATTTTTTCGCCAATGCTGGTGAGCGCACAGGAGGAGTTGCTGCTGGCGAAGCGACTCTCCGGTGACGTCGCAGACGCAACATCGGAGACCCGAGCTGGCGCCGACGATTTACTCGTGTCGGCACGTCGTCGGCTCGCCTACTGGGATATTTCCGCTGACGAGATCGCTCGCGTGGAACGCACAGGGCAGGTACAGCGGACGCTGACGCTGCGGGCAAGTGCGGAGGGGGTCGTCCTGGAGAAGGCTGTCACGGAGGGACAGCGTGTCATGGCCGGCGATGCATTGTTTCGAGTGGCGGATCTCAGTGCTGTGTGGATCGAAGCCGAGGTCTATGAACAGGAACTGCGGAGCTTGAAGACGGGTCAGGACGTCGAGGCGGAGTTCGATGCCTATCCGGGCGAGCGATGGAAGGGACGCATTGCATACGTCTATCCAACCTTGACGCCAGAGACGCGTACGGCGCGGGTGCGTGTGCAGGTCGCCAATAGCGGATTGCGCCTCAAGCCAGGCATGTATGCCACCGTGAACATCAGGGGTGCGGCTGGTGCGCCCGTGCTCACGGTACCGCGTGGCGCCGTCCTCAGCACCGGCGAACGGCAACTGGTATTCGTGCGCCGTGCGGATGGCCAATTGGAGCCACGTGCCGTGACGCTGGGGGCGGTAACTGCTGCGCGCATCCAGGTGCTCGAGGGCCTGCAGGTCGGCGATACGGTCGTGGCCTCGGCCACCTTCCTCGTGGACGCGGAATCGAACCTCGGCACGGCGCTCGGAGGCATGGGTGACATGCCTGGCATGGAGATCACCCTGCCGCCGAAGACAGCACCGAAGAAGCCAGCTGTACCGTCGGCACGGCCGACACGTTCATCGCGCCCGCCCGGTCAGCCTGACACATCGGACGCCCACGCCGCGCACAAGCCGAGGTGACGCCATGCTGAATCGCCTCATCGAGTGGTCGGCGCAGAATCGCCTGATTGTGGGCATCATGGCGCTGGCGCTATCGCTCGGCGGTGTCTGGGCCATACGAAACACACCGCTGGAGGCGTTGCCCGACCTCAGCGACGTGCAGGTGATCGTGCAGACGGAATACGGAGAGCAGGCGCCGAAGATCGTGGAAGATCAGGTGACGTATCCGCTTGCTGCCGAGATGCTGAAGGTCCCCGGCGCAAACACGGTACGCGGGTATTCGTTCTTCGGTGTCTCATTCGTCTACGTGATCTTCGAGGACGGAACGGACCTCTATTGGGCGCGGTCGCGCGTCCTCGAGTATCTGAACGGCATCAAGGGGCGCCTGCCCGCGAACGTCTCGCCGACTCTTGGTCCTGACGCCACGGGCCTCGGCTGGATTTATCAGTATGCCCTCGAAGACACGACTGGTCGCCTTGACCTCGCGCAGCTCCGCGGCGTGCAGGATTGGTATCTCCGGTACGCGCTGACCGCCGTGCCCGGCGTGGCCGAGGTGGCGAGTGTCGGTGGCTTCGAGAAGCAGTATCAGGTGGACATCGACCCGCCGCGGCTGCTGGCGTATGGCATTCCGTTGACGCGTGTCATGAGCGCCATCCAGGCGGCGAACAGCGACGTTGGTGCGATGGTGATGGAGTTGTCGGAGCGTGAGTACATGGTGCGCGGTCTCGGGTACCTGCGCGGCATTGGCGACATCGAGAATGTGGTCGTTGGTGTGACGAGCCGTGGCACGCCGATCCGTGTGCGCGAACTCGGTCGTGTCTCCGTCGGTCCTGCCGTACGCCGTGGGATCACGGACCTTGACGGGAGAGGCGATGCGGTAGGCGGGATCGTCGTGATGCGCTTCGGCGAGAATGCACTCGCCACTATCGAGCGCGTCAAGACGAAGCTGCGTGAGTCGCAGGCGGGACTTCCACCCGGTGTCGTAATCCGTCCGGTGTATGACCGCAGCGCGCTGATCGAGGAATCCATCGGGACCGTCCGGGAGACGCTGCTGGAGGAGGCGATCATCGTTGCCGTCATCTGCGTCGTGTTCCTGCTGCACGTGCGCTCCGCACTCGTGGCCGTCATCACGCTGCCGATCAGTGTGCTGATCGCCTTCATCGGCCTCCGCGCCTTCGACATCGGCGCGGACATCATGTCCCTCGGCGGGATCGCCATCGCGATTGGCGAGATGATCGATGCCGCCATCGTGATGGTCGAGAACATGCACAAGCACCTCGAGCGTCGGGCGCCCGCAGGTGCCACGTTCATCGACACCGCAACACTGACGACGCGCGAGCGAATGGACATCGTACTGGCTTCGGCCAAGGAGGTCGGGCCCTCGCTGTTCTACTCGCTCCTGATCATCACGGTCTCGTTCATCCCCGTTTTCACCCTCGAAGGCCAGGAAGGGCGCCTCTTCAAGCCACTGGCGTTGACGAAGACGTTCGCGATGGCAGCCGCGAGTCTGCTCAGCATCACGCTCGTGCCGGTGCTGATGGGCCTGTTCATCCGCGGGAAGATCTATCGCGAGGCGAAGAATCCACTCAGCCGCGCGATGATTCGTGCCTACCGTCCGGTCCTCGCATGGGTGATGGCGCACCGTTGGGGGATGATCAGCCTCTCGGCAGCCGCACTGATCGTGACGTACATCCCCTTTCAGCGGATTGGCAGCGAGTTCATGCCACCGCTCGAGGAGGGCACCATCCTGTTCATGCCGTCAACGCTGCCTGGGATCAGCGTCGCCCGTGCGCGCGAATTGCTGCGGCAGCAGGATGCCATCCTGAAGTCGTTCCCTGAGGTGGCCAGCGTGTGGGGCAAGGCGGGACGTGCCAACACCGCCACGGACCCGGCAGGCCTCGACATGGCCGAGACGACGATCTCGTTGAAGGCGAAGTCGGAATGGCGAGACGGTATGACGTATGACAAGCTGGTCGCCGCCATGGATTCTGCGGTCAAGATGCCCGGGGTGACGAACGCGTGGACGATGCCGATCAAGGGGCGGATCGACATGCTCGCCACCGGCATCCGGACACCGGTGGGCGTGAAGCTGTTCGGGCCGGACCTCGCCACCCTCGAGCGCCTCGGCAAGGAGCTGGAAGCGCTGCTCAAGACGGTGCCTGGCACACGCAGCGCATTCGCCGAGCGAGCCGTGAGCGGCTACTACCTCGACATCGACATCGACCGCGTCGCCGCGGCGCGGCATGGCCTGAACGTCGGCGACATCCAGACGGTGATCGCGGCTGCCATCGGTGGGATGACGGTCACGCAGACCGTCGAGGGCCGGGAGCGGTATGGTGTGCGCGTGCGCTACCCGCAGGAGCTGCGCGATACACCCGAGCGCCTCGCGTCCGTGCTGGTGCCGGTGAGCCACGACGCGAGTGCAGTCGCCGCAGCGATGGAAGGGGGCATGTCATCCGGGGTCGGCAGCGTACCCAATCGCGGCGGTGCGCAGATACCGCTTGGCCAGGTCGCCACCATTCGTCAGGTCTCGGGGCCGATGGTGGTACGAACGGAGGATGCGCAGCCCACTGCCTGGGTGTACGTGGATGTTGAAGGCACGGATATCGGTGGCTTCGTTGCGGACGCGAAACGCGTGGTGAGTCGCAATCTCGTGCTGCCGCCGGGATACACGCTCGCATGGAGTGGCCAGTTCGAGTACATGGAACGCGCGACGGCAAAGATGCAGCTGGTCGTGCCCGCGACACTGGCCATCGTGTTTCTGCTGCTGTACTTCAACTTTGGCAGCATCAGCGAGACGCTGATCGTGATGCTCTCGATCCCCTTCACGCTGATCGGTGGGATCTGGTTCCTCTGGGCGTTGGACTACGAGTGGTCGGTCGCGGTGACGGTCGGGTTTCTCGCGCTGGCCGGCGTGGCGGCCGAGACGGCCGTGATCATGCTCGTCTATCTGAATAGCGCGTGGGCCGAGCGCTGTGCCGACGGAAAGGTGCCGACAGCCAAGGACCTCTACGACGCCGTGATCGAAGGGGCGGTCGAACGCGTGCGGCCGAAGATGATGACCGTCGCCTCGACCATGATCGGGTTGTTACCGATCCTGTGGGGCACCGGAACAGGTGCCAGCGTCATGAAGCGCATCGCCGCGCCGATGATCGGCGGGATGGTGAGCAGCACGATCCTGACGCTGCTGGTGGTGCCGGCCATCTACTCGCTGGTCAAGGAACGGCAACTCGTCGCCATGGCGAAAGCCAAGCGCACCGAGGACGTCGGGCGCCCGGCACAACGCGATACGACGGCGCCCTCGCTCGCATAGGGGAAGGTCACTGCGCGTGTCCGGGGAGCAAGATACTCATTGACGGGAGGTACGATGTCCGGATCCGACATGCAACAGCAGAACTCCATGATGCAGGAGTGCGCCAGAAACTGCCTCAACACCTACGCATCCTGCACCATGACGGCGGCGCATTGCCTTGAAATGACGGGTGAGCACGCGGGACGAGAGCACCAGACCGCGATGCTCGACTGTGCGCGACTCTGCGCCACGGCGGCTGATTTCGTGCTGCGCGGATCGCCGATGCATGATGCCGTCTGTGGAATCTGCGCGATGGCCTGTCGGATCTGTGAGCAATACTGCCGCTCGCTTGGCGATGGCGATGCGGTGATGGTCGGGTGTGCGGAGATGTGTGCGCGGAGCGCAGAGTCGTGTGAGGACATGGCCGGCCCCTTGCGCTGATGGTAGCGCCACCAAGCCCATGCTCACCGAGAGTACATGACGTCGCACAAACCTGTGACGGGGTTGTCGTCGTCGTATGCAGCGCGCAATCTGACGGAAGTCGGCGCGAACGAGTTGGCATTGGAGCCCGCCGCGTCGTCCGTCGCGCTGTTCGTGCGCCAGTTCGCCAGTCCGGTGATCTGGTTGTTGCTTGGTGCGGGCGTGGTATCCGTCGTGCTTGGCGAGGTGCTGGACGCCGGCGCGATCCTCGCAATCGTGGTCATCAACGCGATCATCGGCTTCGTCCATGGTGCCCTCTGCGACCGTCGTGCCGGGTGACGTGCTGCTGGAAGCGGGTGATGTAACGGCGGCAGACTCGCAACTTCTTGCAGCGAATGCACTGACCACCAACGAGGCCCCACTGACAGGCGAGAGCGCGCCGGTCGAGAAGAACACGACGCCCACCGGCGCCAACACGCCACTCGCCGAGCGACGGGAGTTTGTGTTCATGGGAACGTCGGTGTCGACGGGAACCGGTACAGCCGTCGTCGTGTCGACTGGAATGAAGACGGAGCTGGGCAAGATCGCGCACCTGCTTGCGACGGCGGAGGAGAGTGCCACGCCGCTGCAGGACCGCTTGGCGCGCGTCAGCAAGCTGTTGCTGTTGATCGGCGTTGGGATCGTCGCACTCGTGGCCATTGCTGGCGTGATGCGTGGCTGGCCCGCCATCGAGGTGTTCATGGTTGCCGTGTCGCTGGCCGTCGCGGCCGTTCCGGAGGGATTACCGGCGGTCGTGACCATCGCGCTGGCGGTCGGTGTGCAGCGCATGGCGGCGCGGAATGTGCTCGTGCGGCGACTGCCTGCCGTCGAGACGCTGCGTAATGCCACGGTCATCTGCACAGCCAAGACAGGGACGCTGACCACCGGTGTGATGCGAGTCCGCGAAGTGTGGGGCGGCGACGGGAGCGAGGTGTTGGCGGCGGCCGCCTGCGTCGAAGCCGAACTGGTGGAGGACGGTGTCAGTGGTGTCGGCGACCCCTCCGAGCTCGCCATTCTGATGGCGGCCGCAGAACGTGGCATCCACCGCGGCAAGATCGAGGAGAGCAATCCACGCGTGGAGGTGAAACCGTTCGACACACTCCTCAAGCGGATGTCGATCCAGCGTGCGGATCGTCGCGTGTACATCAAGGGGGCCATCGAAAGCGTTTTGCCATTGTGCGTGGCGCAGCCGGACGGCGTCGACGCAGCGAACACTGCGATGGCGGAACGCGGGCTTCGCGTCTTGGCGGTGGCGGTAGCGCCCGATTGTGACGTGGCGCGTGCGACGTTGCAGGGCCTGATCGGCATTGCGGATCCGCCGAGGCAAGGCGCCGTCACGGCGATTGCGGAGGTCGCAATATTCGTCTCGGCGCTACCGAGAGCGCCTCGCGGAGGCAGGACTGCTCGGCTCCATGTCACGCGCCGGCAATCCGTACCATAATGCGCACGTCGAGAGCTTCATGAAGTCGCTCAAGCACGACGAGATCTATCCCCGCGGGTACCGCGCCATGGCGGACGTCATCGCGCACCTCCCGCACTTTCTGGAAACCATGTACAACATCAATCGACCGCACTCCGCCCTGAACTATCGGTCACCGAATGCCTTCGAGGCCAAGCACAT
>JANMHB010000132.1:0-5043 GCA_031374935.1 Gemmatimonadaceae bacterium
CGCTTCTCCCGTACGATCGCTCGGCTCGACTTCAGGAGCTGCCTTGACAGCTCGATCACGGCGCTCACCGCAGAGCTGAATGCCGCCGCTGATGCCGTCGCGGTGACCGCCAGGGCCGTCGTGCGCGCCCGGAATACTCACATCTGAAAACGACAAAGCGCCCTGGCAGGGGCGCTAAGTCTGGGAGAACACTGATGATTGAATACTCGGCGGTACCCGCGATCAGCGCAAGTCCACCACCTCCATCACACCTGGAGCTGGCCGCGCTGATCGTCGCGCAATGTCTCGGCCTGCCCGTCTTCCCGCTCATCCCGCGCGACAAGAAGCCGCTCTCCCCGAACGGCTTCAAGGACGCGACCACGCACCCGGAACAGATTGCGCGCTGGTGGACGACATGGCCGGATGCCAACATCGGGATGCCGACGGGTTCGGCGTCTGGTGTGTTCGTGCTCGATGTGGATGGCGCCGACGGTGCCGCCGCACTCGCCGCGAACTTCCCGCCGTTGCCGCCGACGGTGACCGTCGAAACCGGCAAGGGATTGCACTACTGGTTTCGGATGCCAGACGGCGATCCGCTCGGCAACTCGGCGCGTCGTCTCGGTCCACAACTCGATAGCCGTGGTGACGGTGGTTACATCGTCATTCCGCCGAGTGTCCACCCATCCGGCCACGTCTACCGATGGGCTGACGGCTGCTCACCGGATGACATCGACATGGCGCCACTGCCGGACGCCATCCGAGATGCGCTACAGCCGCCTTCGCGCCCCGCTGAGGCACGAACGCACGCGCCCCGCGCTCTCACCCTCACCGCTGCAGATCGGGAGCCGCTGGCCCGATTCCGTGCATGGCTTCGCACAGTCGATTGCGGACTCGCGGACGGTCAGGGACGGAACCACACGGCCTACCGCATCGCCCGGCGCGCGCTCGAGGTATTGCCGCTGTCGGATGTCCGCGAAGTCGTCGCCGCGTGGAACTCGCTGAACCATCCACCACTGGACGATTGCGAGCTGACGATGGTGATCAACTCAGCGGCCGGCATTCGACGCGGGCGGGCCGCAGCATGACGTCACCCCATCTGCAGCTCGTCGACGAAATGATCGCAGCGGCACCGGCCGGCACCGGCAGCACCGGGGGGGCGGCCGCATCTGCGCGTGGCGAATATCCCCTCTCGCACTACGGCAATACCGCTCGGTTCGTCACGGCGCACGCAAACGATCTCCGCTACGACGCGGCGCGTGGCTGCTACCTGTACTACGACGGCATGCGGTTCGCACCGGATACGGTCGGACAGGTGCATCAGCTGGCACAAGCGATCATCAAGGCGAACCGCGCCGATGCGATCGCGGAACCGGACCTCGAGCGGCAGCGTCGTTTGTTCCGGTGGGCCGACAAGTGCGAATCACAGTCCGCCACTGACCAGGTGATGTCACTGGCGAAGTCGCATCCCTCAATCGCGCGCACACCAGCGGACTGGGACGCGAACCCAGACGTGGCCAACGCACAGAACGGCATCATCGATCTGCGCGACGGATCACTCAGCCCGCACGACCGCGACGCGCATCACACCAAGCTGATCCCGATCGCGTACGACCCCACCGCCGCCTGCCCACGGTGGGACGCATTCCTGACGCGGGTGGTGCCGGACCCGCTGGTGAGAACCTTGCTCCAAGTGGCGGCCGGCTACAGCCTGACCGGCCACACCAGTGAGCAGGTCTTGATGCTGCTGCTCGGCATCGGACGGAACGGCAAGAGTGTGTTCATCAATACCCTCCGCCAACTGGCCGGCGAGTATGCCGTCTCTGCCGACTTCGAGACGTTCCTCGATCGTGGCACTGCAGGAGGTGCCGCCCGCGGTGACCTCGCACGATTGCACGGCGCCCGCATTGTCACGACGTCGGAAGCGGGTGAGGGCAAGCGGCTGAACGAGTCGCTGATCAAGTCGATCACGGGTGGCGACACGATCACGGCGCGGTTCCTCTACGCGCGCGAGTTTGAGTTCATCCCACAGTTCATGATCTGGATGGCGGCGAACCATCGGCCGGTGATCAAAGGAAGTGACGACGGGATCTGGCGCCGGTTCCTGCTCGTGCCGTTCACCGTCCAGATCCCGGCCGACGAAGTCGACAAGTCCCTGCCAGATGCGCTGAAGGCTGAGTTGCCGGGCATCCTCGCCTGGGCGGTCCGCGGCGCGATGCAATGGTATCGGGAGGGCTTGGTTGTACCGGCTGTCGTGCGAGCGGCAACCGACGCGTACCGCGAAGAATCCGACACGCTGGCGGAATTCATCGAGGAGTGCTGCCACGTCAGGGCCGACACCCGAGCACAAGCCGGTGACCTGTACCTCGCCTACACGCGCTGGGTGGAACCCCGTGGCGAAACGCCGATGACGAACACGGCATTCGGCCGGAAACTCACCGATCGCGGCATCCCCGCCGAAAAGGATGGCGGGAAGAAGTACCGCGTCGGCGTGAGCCTTCGCGGCGCCTGGCGCTCACTCGCTGCGGCCTGATGCCCCACAACTGTCCTGTTTTCGCTGAACTGTCCTACGACCGTCCTACAACTGTCCACCCTCGTGAATCACCCACTTTAGGACAGTTAGGACAGTTCTTCTTATGAAAGTGAATACAAAGAAGAGAAGCCATACGCGTGTAGGGAAAGTTTGTAAAAACGCAACTGTACTGTCCTACTGTCCTAAATCTTCGCAGCCGTACTCCGCACACCACCACGCCGTCTCCGCACTCTGCGCCCGCTGACTCACACACCGAGGCACACATGACCACGATCTTCGCCCCACGCTGGGAACGCCAGCGACCGACAGACACCGAGCAGCCACCGCGCGCCTTCGCCGACCTCCTGGCCGCGCTGCTGATGTCTCTCGATGCCGACGTCCGCTCCGACGTGTTGCGCATCGTCTCCGCCGGCGAGCTGACCGACGCGTCACCCCTCGCCATCGAGGCGGCCGCGTCGTGAGCACCGCCACCACCCCACTGCAGGCCGCGCACACCGCGAAGGCGACGAAGCTGCGGGCTGAGCTCCGAAGCCTCCTACAGCGGCACCTGCAGGCCGCGCACGCCATCCGGACGCACGGCGCGGATGCGTCAGCAGGACAGGTCCGCGCGTACGAAACCACGTTCGAATCCACGTTCGAACAGATCGCCGCCCGGGTCGACGAATTGCGCAAGCTCGAACATGCCGCCGAGTGGATCAGCGACCACGCGCATCTCGTCCACGTGGAGGGGAACGCGTGATGACCATGCCGTCCCTGCCGACGATGATCCACCCAGGCAGACACGCACCTCTCGATGCGCCGGGCCCCATGCTCGATGGCAACACGCTGCTGCAGCGCGCCGACGTCGTGCAACTGCTGCAAAGGTTCGACGCGCTGAATCACTTGTCCGCGTGCTACTTCAGGGCGACCACGACGATGGGTGACCACCCAGCCGCACGGCAGCTCCTGGCTGGACTCTTGGACGATCTCCAGCGCGACGCGGAACCGGTGCTCGGCCGCTTCCCTGACAGCGATCGATTCATCGACGCGCTGGAGCTGCTCCAGTGACCAACCACGCCATCCGACCAACCATCGCCGAAGCGGCCCGCACCTCGATTCAGATCGCGAGTCTCCGGCAAGGCTGGCAGTTCGAAGTCTCGTTTCGCTGTGAGTGGGATGCCGCGACACAGCAGATCACGACCGCGGAGCCCGTCTTCCGCGGTCACGAGCGAGCCACGCGATTCATCTCCTCGCAGTATCGGGTCGGCCAGCTGATGCTGCACACGCACCCGAGCGGTGCAATCGCACCGTCGGAAGCAGACCTCGATGCGGCGGCATCAGCGGCCGGTTATGGCGTTGGCTTCGCGATCTGCGACACCGGCGGCGAGACGCTGTTTCTCGTCACCGCACCGGAAGATGTCGGACTCTATGGCTTTCCCCCGACGCCCGCACAGACCGCCTGGTACGCCGCGATCAAACGCTGGCAGCTGAAGCTGTTCGGCAGATCGATCGACCTCACGCTGTACCCGAAGCAGTCCCGCCCCACTCGTTAACTGACCCACAACTCCGAGGCACACCATGCGCACGACACAGATTGTCATCCCGAAGTGGTTCCGTGAAACCAGCGTCTTCAAGCAGAGCGCCGAACGGGAACGCCGCGAGGCCGAAGCACAGCGCACCGAGTTGGCGGCAGACCGTGCTGCGCTGCTCGCTGAGGACCGCAAGAACGCCCCGAAGCGATCGAAGGCGGTCGACGCAGCCACGGCCAGAATCGCTGAGGCAGAGCAGGCGCTGAAGGCCGCGCGCGAGGCGCGTGATCTCGTGGCGAGCGAGTGGGCTGCAAAGGATGTCACGCACCGCGTGAGTCGCATCGAGGGCCGGATTCGCGAACTCGCCGCACCGTGCATCGCCGAATCGATCATGCAGGTGGTCGACACGATCGACAGAGTCATGCACGACAACCGGCACGCGGGCATCCAGAAGGCTGTCTCTGATCGGCTCGCTGCCCTGCGCGCTGCGCAACGCGAACTGGACGCGCTCTACCTCGTGACGGGCATCGACACCGACGCGGAATGCGCACGGATCCTCGCAGGCGTGGGCACGTCGCCGCAGGTGGTCCATTGATCGCGGTTTCCCACGTTTTGGGGTCCTCCCCTGCCGAGATGGAGGGGGGACGGCGGCGTCGCGGACAGTGTTTATCGATACCGTCCGAAAACCGGACTGTACCAATAGCTGCGGCCCGCCCGCGCGTGCTGACGCTGGTCCGCAAAACTGGCGCGAACTCCGCGAAAGCCAGTCCATTCACGGCGACTGGTACGGAAGTGTCGCGAGTCGTCGCGATCTGCGTTGAACCTTTCCGCCGCGCGCGTGCGGGGGGGCGCTGATGCCCAAAGCAGCCCAGACACTGACTGGGAGCGACGTCGCGCGTGTCCTTGGTGTCACGACAGCCGCAGTCACGAACTGGAAGGCAGGCGGATGTCCGAGTCGGTTGACGTCGGGTCGGCATCTGTACGTCTTGGCCGATGTCGTCAACTGGCGTTTGGAACGTGCGCGCG
>JANMHB010000186.1:0-9716 GCA_031374935.1 Gemmatimonadaceae bacterium
CACCGCAAACCGGCCGCCTGGCTTGAGCACCCGGAACGACTCGGCGAGCACGGCTCGCTTGTCACCCGACAGGTTCACCACGCAGTTCGAGATGATCACGTCCACCGTATTCGACGGCAGCGGAATCTGCTCGATGTGTCCGCGCAGGAACTCGACATTCGTCGCTCCTGCGCGCGCCTTGTTGGCGTTCGCCAGGGTCAGCATTTCGTCCGTCATGTCGAGCCCATACGCCCTGCCTGTCGGTCCGACCCGTTTGGCCGACAACAACACGTCGATGCCGCCGCCGGAGCCCAGATCGAGCACCACCTCACCCTCCGCCAGGTTGGCCAGCGCCGTCGGATTGCCACATCCCAGCGACGCCAGCAACGCCTCAGTCGGCACTCCAGCGGCCTGACCCTCGTCGTACAGGTTCGATGTGATCGGGTCCCAGCTCTCCGTGCTCGAGCCGCAGCAGGCGCTCGACCCTGCCGCCGGGCCGCAGCACGACGTTCCAGCCGTGGCCCCCGCATCCGTCACACGCTGCGCAACCGACCCGTAGCGCTCCTTCACCGTCGTCCGCAGCGCACCCAGATCGGTCGCCACGTCATTCGATTCGTGTGCAGTCATAATTCGTTCCTCACGACAGAGACTCGAAACAATCAGAAAATATTGATTCGTTTGATACAACGGCGACGGGCCCGGTTTGTCGATCCATCAGTCGATCGTCTGCGCCGCGGCACCACGACACCACGGCACCACGACACCACGACACCACGACACCACTGCAGTGCCACACCATCACACCACCGAAGCCGCGCAATGCTACCCGCAGCAGTTCGGCATCAGGCTCCGCTTGCCCCGCGGCCGCAGCGCCGACGCCACCGCCTCCAGCTCCTTCATCACGTCACCATTCACGGCGTAATACGACCACCGCCCCTCCCGACGATCCGTCACCACACCGGCATCCTTCAGGACCTTCAGGTGGTACGACAGTCGCGATTGTGCCGCGCCCACATGGGTCATCAGGTCACACACGCAGTGCTCGCCAGAAAGCAGCACCGACACGATCTCCACCCGCGCCTCGTCCGACAGGGCGTGGAACAGCTCGGCCGTGCGCGCAATGTCCGCAGTGCTGCTGGATGTCATGCCTCAATGATATCGACAATTCTTGATGCGTCAAGAGGGCCGGACTGAGCCCTGCCCGACGGGCGCCACGCCTCAGACGTTGCAGAGCGTGAACGCCTCCTTCAGCGACACCATCGGCTCGCGCACTGGAATGAACTCCTGCCCGACGAATCCGGTGTACCCCAGCTCGGCCAGCGTCACCATGATCCGCGGATAGTTCAGCTCCTGCGCATCGTCGATCTCGTGGCGCCCGGGCACGCCACCGGTGTGATAGTGCCCGATGTATGCAAAATTGTCGCGAATCGTGCGGATCACGTCGCCTTCCATGATCTGCATGTGGTACACGTCATACAGCAGCTTGAAGCGCGGCGACCCCACCTGCTTCGCCAGCTCCACGCCCCACGCCGTGTGATCACACATGTAGTCCTTGTGATCCACCTTGGAGTTCAGCAACTCCATGATCACCGTCACACCAAGCCGTTCGGCCGTCGGCATGATCCGCTTCAGCCCCACCACGCAGTTCGCAAGGCCTTCCGCGTCGGACATGCCGGCACGATTGCCCGAGAAGACGATCATCTGCGGAATGCCGGCCGCGGCCACCAGCGGCAGCAGTCGCTCCGACTCGGCCACCAACCGGTCATGCTGATCCACGCGATTGAAACCCACCGGAATCGTGCTCGGCCCGTTCGCCACGGCACACGTCAGTCCGTGCGGCGTCAGCGTCGCCCACTCCTTCTCGCTCAGCAACTCGACGGACTTGAACCCCATCGCAGCCACATCGCGACACAACACGTCGAGCGGAATCGACGAGTAGCACCACCGACACACACTCTGCTTCAGCCGACCGGCTCCCGACCCCTGCGGCTTCGCCTCTGCGACCATCGGGGTCATTCCTCCCAGCACCTGTGCCGCCGACGCCGCGCCAAGCACGGTCAGCATTTCCCGTCGCTCCATCGCTCCTCCACAGTGAAACCAGTCGTTGCTGCATGCTACGCGCCTGCACCGCGTGGGGCCAGCATCCGTCACGCCTCGGTCAGCGCCCCGCCCACGGCCCGCGCAACACCACCTCGCAGAGCTCCGACGGACGGGTGTGATCATCCACATCGACCACCACCAGCGCACGTGCCGGGTCCCGAGGGTCGAGCACCAGCCCCTCCACCTTACCCGTGAACGGTGCGCCATCCTCGTCCAGGATCGGCGCCCACCGCCCACCCTGCCGCCGGTCATGCGGCAGCACGCCGAGCGCCGAGCCCCCCACCTCGCCATCCTCGCTCGCATCGGGCGAGGCTTCGGCTGCCGCGGAATACATCACGGTGCCCCGTTGCAACACGATCGCGTCGGTGAAGCCGAGGGCGACGTCATCGATGGCACCGAGGTCATACTGCGTCACACGATTGATCGACGGCAGCGGCAGCGCATCGGGATCTCCGAGGTGCTGCTGCAGCTCCGCCCAGTTCAGGTCGCAGGTGGCATCCAGCGGCAGCAAGCCATCCTTCGCTTCGCCATTGCCACGACCGAACAGCCTGATGACGCCGTCGAGATAAAGCGCACCCTCGATGTTCATGTCACTGCCGGCAAATGACGTCTCTGATCGCAACGCCGAATACAGCGCTGGCAACGCGACAAGCGACGGTTCGTCGGGCACGAGTTGTGACGCGCGACCGGTGAACGGCAGCATCATCACGTTCTCACGCCGCTTCTTCGACCCCGACCCGAACGCGAGAACCATCGAGCCGCCCGCATGTGGCACGCGCGTCATCGCTTCCAGGTCCAGCTTGTGCTTCTTGTTCCCGCGCTCGACGTCGAACTGTCGCAGATCATCCTTGCCGGCCGGCAGCGTTACCGCCGTTGCCAGGCCGGTCATCGGATCCACCAGCGCCACGAAGTTCACGTCGTCCTGCACCAGTACAATCCGACTCCCCAGCCAGGTCATCGACGATGCCGCACGCACATGCCCTGGGCGGTCCACACTCGCGTCCTCGCCATCGGCATAGTGCATCGGCACCCGCCGGATGATGCGCGCCTCGAGCGACTGGTCTCGTGTGCTGATGACTCTGCGTGGTGTCGGGCGTTCCGGCATGGACACGGGTCCTATCTTTCAGGGAGACGGCAGAATCTGTGACACATCCATCATCAACCGCTCCGACACCCGCCGTATGAAGATCGAAATCTGGTCAGACATCGCCTGCCCCTGGTGCTACATCGGCAAGCGGCGCTTCGAAGGCGCACTGGCCGAGTTCCCGCACCGCGACGCACTCGAGATCGTCTGGCGCAGTTTTGAACTCGACCCGAATGCGCCGCCGCGGCAGGCGCGTCCCACGGTCGAACTGCTCGCCACCAAGTACGGCATGACGGTGGCGAAGGCGCAAGCCATGATGGACAGCATGACGGCTACCGGCGCGGCCGAGGGCGTCACCTTCCGGTTCGATCGCTCCATCTCCGGCAACACCTTCGATGCGCACCGGCTGATTCACTTCGCCGCTGCGCACGCCCTGCGCGACCAGATGGTCGAACGGCTCTTCGCCGCCTACTTCACCGACGGTGAAGCGATGGGCGATCACGAAACACTGATGCGGCTCGCCGCCGCGGTTGGCCTCGACGCCGCGGCGGTCGGCAGCATGCTCGCCAGCGACGCGTTCGCGGCCGACGTGCGCGATGATGAAGCGCGCGCCCGGGACTTCGGCATCGCTGGTGTGCCCTTCTTCGCCATTGACGAGAAGTACGGCATCAGCGGCGCGCAGCCCGCCCCGGCGATCCTCGGCGCCCTCACCGAGGCCTGGGCCGAGGCAGTGCCGGGCTAACCGGGTGGTGCATGCCCCGGCGTCAACGCAAACATGTCCGACGGATTCTGCCCGGAGACGATATCCGTCATCCGCTGCTGTACGATGTCGAGAATCTTCGTGTGGGGCACGATGTAGAAGGTCCCGCTGTCGATCGCCGCAAACGTCAGCTCGGCAATCTCCGGTGCCGAGATTCGGCCTGACTCCACCGCCTTCACGCTCGCCTGCTGCGCGGCCAGCATCGACGGCGTTGGCGGCAGGCTGTTCGCCAGTTCGGCGGGACGGTTGCGATGGGAATGTGCAATACCCGTCGGCACGAACGCCGGGCAGAGCACCGACACGCCAATGCGGGACTTCACCAGTTTGAGATCCTGATACAGCGTCTCGCTCAGCGCCACCACGGCATGCTTGCTGACGTTGTAGATCCCCATGTTCGGCGCCGTGATCAGCCCCGCCGCCGACGCCGTGTTCACGATGTGCGCCGGCTCACCGTGCGCCAGCATCAGCGGCGTGAAGATGCGCAGGCCGTGAATCACACTCCACACATTCACACCCATCACCCACTGCCAGTCGGCGTCGGTGCTCTCCCACACGAAGCCGCCTGATCCGACACCGGCATTGTTGAACAGCAGATGCACGGCGCCGAAACGTGCCATCGTCGCATCGGCCAGCGCCTGCACATCGTCGGCCTTTGACACGTCGGTGCGCACACCGAGCACCTCGACGCCCGCGCCGCGCAGCTCATCCACCGTCGCATCGAGCGCGGCCTGATTGATGTCCGCCAGCGCCAGCCGCATGCCACGCGCACCACCCAAGCGCGCAAACTCCCGTCCGAAACCGCTGCCGGCTCCGGTGATCACCGCCACGCGGCCACGCAACTCCATGGGTCAGGCTCCTTTTGCGTATCAGGCGAGTTCAAACAGGCCAGCCGCACCCATACCGCCACCCACACACATCGTCACAACCGCGTACTGCACTCCGCGGCGCTTCCCCTCGATCAACGCGTGACCGGTCAGCCGCTGCCCGCTCACACCGTACGGGTGGCCCACCGCAATCGCGCCGCCGTTCACGTTCAGAATCGCCGGGTCGATGCCGAGTCGGTCGCGACAGTACAACACCTGCACGGCGAACGCCTCGTTCAACTCCCACAACCCGATGTCCTTCACACTCAATCCCGCGCGCGCGAGCAGCTTCGGTACCGCGAACACCGGCCCGATGCCCATCTCATCCGGCTCGCACCCTGCCACGGCGAACCCGCGGAACACCCCCAGGATTGGCGCGCCACGTCGCTCGGCCGTCGCACGATCCATCAGCACACACGCGCCGGCACCATCCGAGAACTGGCTCGCGTTGCCGGCCGCGATCGTGCCCCCCGGAACGGCCGGCTTGATCCCCGCGATCCCCTCCACCGTCGTGTCACCGCGAATTCCCTCGTCGGCACTGATGGTCACTTCCTTCGTGCTGATCTCGTTGGTCACCTTGTCCTGCACGCCCATCGTCGTGGTCACCGACACCAGCTCGGCATCGAACAATCCCGCGTCGCGCGCAGCCCCCGCTTTCTGTTGTGAGCTGGCACCGTAGGCGTCCATCAGGTCGCGCGTGATGCCGTAGCGCGACGCCACGGTTTCAGCGGTCTGCAGCATCGGCCAGTAGAGCGTCGGCTTGTTCGCCACGATCCAGTCGTCCTGCAGCATCTTCTTGTTCAGGTCATTCTGCACGCAGCTGATCGACTCCACGCCGCCAGCGACGTAGACGTCGCCTTCGCCGCTCATGATCCGCTGCGCCGCCATCGCGATGGTCTGCAAGCCAGAGCTGCAGAAGCGATTGACCGTCACGCCGGAGACGGTGACCGGCATGCCGGCACGAATCGCGATCTGCCGGGCGATGTTGACACCCGTGGCGCCTTCCGGGTTGGCGCACCCCATCATCACGTCCTCGACCTCACCCCCCTCCAGGCCAGCACGCTGCAGTGCCGCTGACACCGCGGCGGCGCCGAGTGTGGCGCCATGGGTCATGTTGAACGCGCCGCGCCACGACTTGGCGAGGGGGGTTCGTGCCGTGGAAACGATCACCGCGTCGCGCATCCGGTCAGCTCCAGTAAGTGTTCGGGGCGAAGTGTATCCGCCGCGTCAGGATTGCAGAAGGCAAGCCGCGATGGCTACCCGTCTGCGCGCCGCAAACTACACTTCCGACGCGCCGGTGCGTCGGCCCCCACCCGCACCTGCCTCGTCTCTTGCAGCGCTGCTCCCCTCCAGGCCTCACGACCATGCCTCTCGTGCGCGACGTCCCGACCACACCGTTCTCCGACCAGAAGCCCGGCACCTCCGGCCTGCGCAAGCGCACCACGGTGTTCCAGACGCCGCACTACCTCGAGAATTTCGTGCAGGCACTGCTCGATGTCGCCGCGCTCACCGCAGACGCAACGCTCGTCGTCGGTGGTGACGGGCGTTTCCTGAATCGTGAGGCGATCCAGACGATCATCCGCATCGCAGCCGGCAACGGCATCCGTCGCGTGATGGTCGGTCAGGGCGGGCTGCTCTCCACACCGGCCGCCTCACACCTGATCCGGCTCCATGGTGCCGGCGGCATCATCCTCTCGGCCAGTCACAACCCTGGAGGGCCTGAGGGCGATTTCGGCATCAAGTACAACGCCGGTAACGGTGGCCCGGCCCCCGAGTCGTTCACCAATGATGTCGCGAAGCGCGCTGCGGCACTCACAGCGTATCGCATCGCCGACCTCGCCGACGTGCCGCTCGATGTCATCGGAGCGCACACATACGACGACCTGACCGTGATCGTCGTTGATCCGGTGGCCGAGTACGCGACGCTGATGGAGTCGCTCTTCGATTTCAGCGCCATTCGCGCCATGTTCGCGGCCGGCTTCCGGATGCGGTTCGATGCCATGCATGCCATCACCGGCCCGTACGCGACTGAGATACTCGAACGGCGACTGGGCGCCGGGGCCGGCACCGTCATCAACGGCACGCCGCTACCCGATTTCGGCGGCGGACACCCCGATCCGAACCTCACCTACGCGCACGACTTGGTGGAGGAACTCTTCGGCGCCGCGGCGCCCGATTTCGGAGCCGCCTCCGATGGTGACGGTGATCGCAACATGGTGCTCGGGCAGCGCTTCTTCGTCACGCCGAGTGACAGCCTGGCGATCCTCGCGGCCAACGCGACGCTGGCCCCGGGATACGCCGGCGGCATGGCCGGTGTCGCGCGTTCCATGCCCACCAGCGCGGCGGTCGATCGTGTCGCAAAGGCCATGCATCTGCCCTGCTTCGAAACGCCCACTGGCTGGAAGTTCTTCGGCAACCTGCTCGATGCCGGCCGCATCACCCTCTGCGGGGAAGAGAGCTTCGGCACCGGGTCGAATCATGTGCGCGAGAAGGACGGGCTGTGGGCCGTCCTGTTCTGGCTCAACATCGTGGCCGCCCGCAAGCAGTCGGTCGAACAGATCGTGCGCGAACACTGGGCACGGTTCGGCCGCAACTATTACACACGCTACGACTACGAGGAAGTTCCAAGCGACGCCGCCGCCGGTGTGATGGAGGAGGTGCGCAATCAGCAGGCAGCACTCCCCGGTCAGTCGGTGGCCGGTCGCCGTATCGCTGGTGCCGATGATTTCTCGTATCTCGACCCCATCGACGGCTCCACCAGCGCCCACCAGGGACTGCGGATTCTGTTCGAGGATGGCTCACGCATCATCTATCGGCTTTCCGGGACCGGTACCGCCGGCGCCACGTTGCGGGTCTACATCGAATCGTATGTCGCCGGCCCAGACGGGCTCGACCGAGATCCGCAGGACGCATTGCAAGATCTCGTCCGGGCCGCGCTCGACCTGTCGCAGATTCCGACGCGTACCGGTCGCAGCGCGCCCACCGTCATCACCTGACGACGGCGGCGTCGATCAGGCCGGTGGCGCGCCAGCCTGCGGCACAAACCGCCCCACCACGATCGTGATGTTGTCGCTGCCACCAGCATCGAGCGCATCCTGCAGCAGTGCCTCACACACCTGCTTGGCCGACGTCATGGTACGCAATCGCTCGGCGATCTTCTCATCGCTCACATGCTTGGTGAGACCGTCGGAGCAGAGCAGGCCAACCTGATCCCACGACTGCTCGAAGCGCGTGATCACCGGAATCGCCTCCTCGCCACCAATCGCGCTCGAGAGCACGTTCGACAACGGTGATCGCAGCGCCTGGGAGCGCGTGAGGACTCCCGCATCCACCAGGTCCTGCACAATGGTCTGATCGCGTGAGATCTGCGTCAGTACGCCGCCCCGCATGATGTAGGCTCGACTGTCGCCGACCTGCAACAGATAGGCATACGGCCAAACACCCAGCCAGAGTGTGAGTGTCGTCGCCATGCCACGCGCATCCGGCGGCCCCTCAGCCCGCTCACGCGCGATGTCGGCGTGGACACGCATCGCCGCGTCAGCCAGTGCCGCATGCAAATCCTCGAGATCGCCCGTCTCCAGACGGTAGAAGCATTTCGAGCAGGCAGAGACGTAATGCAGAATTCCCTCGACCGCCTGCCGACTCGCTTCACCGCCCATCACGCTGCTGCCAACACCGTCCGCGACCACGGCCAGAAACGCCATGCGGTCGCTGCTCGACTTCGCCTCGGAAGGCGGAAGGCTGGTGTAATGCACCGCGATCTCGCGCCGCAGCGACGAAATCAGGAAATGATCCTGATTCGCCGATCGGACGAGACCGGTGTGCGTCAATCCATACACATCGATCTCGGAGTCCAGTGGCTTCCGGCTCGTACTGCTCTCGGTGGCGGTCTCAGCATTCATGGGACGACGGGGCTCAGGTGACGGAAGTCTCCTGATCTTACACCGCGATCGCAACTCCGATGAGGGGGAGTGCGCCCCACACCGTCAGAAACGGAGGGACACCACGACAGTCGGACCGCCGCGCGTGCGCATCAGCGACGTCCGCACGGGCACCTCCAGTCGATCCCAGCTCTCGGACTGTATGATGGCGCCGATCACAGCCCCGGTGAGGGCCGTGCTTATGACAGCATAGGCGACGAACTCGCCGCGGGAGAAGCAGTCGGTGGTGCAGTTCTCCTCACTGGTATTACTGGGATCAGGGAGCAGAGACACCAAGAGGCCGATCCCCCCGCCCCAGAGCGCCCCCTTCATCGCTCCCCTCGACCGGCTCTTGCCGCGGCTGACCTCCACCGACGTGAGCGCTGAGAGCGGAAGCTGCAACGGCACGCCCTGCTCGGTCGCGATCGACAGCGAATCCGACGTCCGGGTCATCAGGGTGCCCGTCAGACGCCCCGAAACAGTACCAGGCGCACGGATCCGCGTACGCACCCCCGGAACGAGGTTCGTCAACTGCGCCTCAGCACAGCTGACGGGGACCGTGACCATCGACAACAGCGCAACCGCTGTCACCAGCACCGATCGTCCAGACATGCAGCCTCCTCCGTTCGAGTCTGTCTTCCAGCGATCCAGCGATCCAGCGATCCGAAGATGTGCTGGCTCACTGCTGGGGGCTGTCGGGCGATGCCGGACACGCGCACACGGCGCGTCTGTCAGCGAGGCACTGATCCTGATCCCGACAGCCACCGCTGCACTTCCTCCCGCTCGGCGGCCGACATCGCCGGCATTGCATCCACCAGCGCCTTCCGCAGTGCAGGATCCGCCAGCACACGGGCACGAATCACGGGGTCGCGCAGCATCTGCAGCGAGAGGCCCGGAACGACCGATGCCGGCGGCATCTGATGACCTTCGTGCCCCGTCACGGTCTTCACCGCAGTATCCGGCTTCGCACCATGATCCATCCCCTCGTGCGACATGCCCACCATCTGCCC
>JANMHB010000017.1:0-21223 GCA_031374935.1 Gemmatimonadaceae bacterium
CGGACGATGCGCGAAGATCTCGCCGTTCTGCGCGACATCCGCGGTATCGAAATCGACGTAGCGGAATCCGGGGATGTGCGCCACGGTGCACCAGAGCGCCACCTGATCGAGGATCCACCGGTTGGTGGACGGATACGGCAGTGCGGCGTTCCGGATCGCGGGTGTCAGCAACGCCCGATGTGTCGTGCGCAACAGTGCCGCCGCCGCGCTCTCGCCGAAGTTCGCCGACAGCCCCATCGCGGGGTTCTCTGCCATCCACACCAGAAAGCGGAACGCGTACAGCACGAACTGTCTCTCGAGCGCCGCCAGCGTTCGCCAGTGGCCGTGATTGATCAGCACCACCCCGATGTTGAATGGCGGCGGGGTGGGCAGCCCGAGTGACGCACCGAGTGCCTGCAACGCCGGCTCATCGACGTAGGTCGGATCGTGCCCGACGACGCTGCGCGCTGTGGTGGGTTCTTCACGGGCGACGCAGTCCGCGTGCAGGTACCGGTCGAAGAGCCGTGCCGGATCGTCGAAGAAGAGCGTGTCGCAGTCCGCCAGCAGCACCTGGTCGGGCGCGAGATCGGCCAGCGCGTGAAAGTTCAGGTACTTGTGCAGCAGCGGATACGCGTCGAGCACCGGCGCTGCGGCGGGAACGAGCGTGCGCAGCTGCTCGCGGTACGATGGGCGCTGCACCAGGTCGACGCCCATGCGACGGGCAATCTGTACCACGTTTGCTGGCGGGGTACCGTAGAAGAACAGGCGCACCGGCAGCATTGGCGCCACGCGACGCAGGCTCTCGACGCTTGCTTCGAGCTGCCACACGAGATCGTGACGCGCATCGTTCGGCGGCAGCGTGAGCGAATAGCACACCACACGCGACGCACCGTTGCCTGACGGTCGCATCGACGTGCCATCGGTGCGCGCTGCCGTCGTCGGCCAATGACGCACCGTGGCGTCGTGGGGAGTCGTCGCCTGTCTCACGGAGAATGTGACGGAAGGTGGGACACACAATTCTCACTATTCTGTCATTCGCGCAAGCGAGCGCAGCGTGTGTGACTGGCAGGCACGACGATATCAATCGCAGCACAGTTCGCCTGGGATGCGCTCTCGTGTTGTACAGGCTCATCAGTGCATCGTGTGCCACCGCATGAATTCACCGCGACAGTCACGATCGGTTGCACACAGTGCGATGTGAGCGCTGACATATACGCAACGACGATGCCCTGCGCTCCCTCCGTCGGGGTGATTGGTCCCGCTACTCCGACGACGCTGGTGTGACCGTCACGCGGTCGGACGCGGCACCCAACTCGGCACTGTTGCCGGCGACAACACGGCAGCGGTGCGCGGTACCGGCGGCGGCGTGTCAGAGAGGTGTGGACGCGGCGAACGCACGAGCCCGACCAGGTAGTCTGCGCCAACGACACCAATCACCGGGCACGTGCGTACGCACGGCTGACACACTGGTGCGCGTGTGCCGACTTCACCCACACCGACTTCAATCATGCGGTGCTGCCTCATCCTGTTGCTCGTTGCACTCGCCGCCTGCACCGCCAACGCCCCCGGCGAGCAGTACGGCTTTCTCGCCCTCCTTGGCAAAGACACCGTTTCCGTCGAACGGATCACCCGGACCCCACGCCGGCTGGTCAGCGATGAGGTCGACCGTTTTCCATACGTGCGCCAGCGCCATACCGAGATCGATCTCACGACCGACGGCCGGCTGACGCGCATGGTGATGGACATCCGGACGCCGAGCGGTACCACGCCAGCTGAGCGAGGGCGCCGCGTGGTGGCCGACGTCAGCGGTGACTCGCTCCTGGTGACCATCACCGATAGCGGGGGAATGTCACGGCGAACGTTCAGGACCGGCGGTGCACACACAGTCCCGCATGTCTCGATGCTCTACAGCGTGATCGAACTCGAGATCGCCTCCGCCCTGCGCACCGGTGCCGGTGCTCCGCTCGCAGTCGGCGACAGCGCCAGGTTCCGGCAGTTCTATCCTGATCGGGACATCGGGCCGACGTTCGTGTTGCACGGTGGATGGGTCCATCGACGCGGCGGCGATTCCGTCGTGTTGAAGCACGACTGGCTCTCCGGCAGTGGCGATGTCATCGTCGACAGCGCACGCCGAATGATCAGCTACTCCGGCATGCGCTCGACCTACAAGGTGACCGTCCGCCGTCTTGCCGGGCAGCCAGACATCGCCGCGATTGGCACCCGATTCGCCGACGCGGAGCGCCAGGTCGGCGCCGCGCAGCTCAGTGTACGTGACACGGTGCGGGCGACCATCGGGACCGCCACGATCGACATCGACTACGGCCGGCCGCTCGCCCGCGGGCGCACGCTCCTCGGCAACGTCATCGCCTATGACCGCGTCTGGCGCACCGGCGCCAACGCTGCCACGCAGTTCACCACGTCGGCGCCGCTGGTGATCGGCGGGATCGCCGTGCCAGCAGGCACACACACGCTCTGGACGGTGCCACGCACCACCGGCGCGGACCTGATCGTCAATGCCGAGTCGGGGCAATGGGGCACACAGTACTCGAGTGCACGTGACCTTGGCAGCACACCGCTGCGCACGGAAGCGCTTCGTGTACCCGTCGAACGATTCACGATCGCCGTGGAGCCGGTCGATGCACGTCACGCCGCGCTGGTGCTCCAGTGGGGCACCTTCCGATGGACTGCACCGATCGTCATTCGGTGAGGCGTTGCCGCCGACCGTCGGAGCCGCCCGCCAAGGCCGTGGCTCCAACGACAGGGCGCAGGTGGCCCGGCGTGAGAGCAAACCCGACGTTATCTTTTGCGCATGACTCCCCCCTTCCGCACGACGCTCTGGCGCGTCCTCGGTATCCAGGTCGCGACGCTCGTGATCCTCTGGCTGCTGCAAACCCGATACGCGAGCTGACCCCTCGATGCACTGGCTCAACTGGCTGATCGTCGTGGTCTATCTGGTGGTCGTGGTGTTCGACGGGCTCCGCCGGACGCGCGGCACGACAAACATCGAAGGGTACTTTCTCGCCAATCGCAGCCTGCCCTGGTGGGCGGTGGGCCTGTCGGTCATGGCGACGCAGCTCTCCGCCATCACGCTGATCGGGACCACCGGCCAGGGCGCGACCGACGGCCTCAAGTTCGTGCAGTTCTACTTCGGCCTGCCGATTGCGATGGTCATTCTTGGCGTCACGCTGGTGCCGTTCCTGCATCGCGCCAAGGTGTATACGGCGTACGAGTACCTCGAGCGCCGCTTCGATGCGAAGACCCGGTCGCTCACCAGCCTGCTCTTCCTGCTCTCACGCGGGTTGTCGTGCGGGACCATCATCGCCGCGCCAAGTGTGGTGCTGTCGTCCGTGTTCGGATGGGACCTGGTGCTGTGTGTGGCGCTGATCGGCCTGCCGACGGTTCTCTACACGGTGGTGGGCGGGGTGCAGGCCGTTGCCTGGGCCGATGTCAAGCAGATGTTCGTCATTGCCGGTGCGATGATTGCGATCATCACGATGCTGATCGTCCGGATGCCCATTCCGCTTGACGATGCCCTGCATATCGCCGGCGCCGCCGGCCGCCTGCAGGTGTTCGACTTCTCGTTCGACCTCTCCAAGACCTACACCTTCTGGTCCGGCATCCTGGGCGGCACCTTCCTGATGCTGTCGTACTTCGGCACCGACCAGAGCCAGGTGCAGCGCTATCTCGCTGCCAAATCAGTGGACGAAGCACGAAGCTCGCTCCTGATGAGTGCGTACTGGAAGATTCCACTGCAAGCGCTGATCCTCCTGACCGGCGTGCTGGTCTTCCTGTTCTATCTCTTCACGCCGCCGCCACTGCTCTACAATCCGCGCCACAGCGCCGAGGTGGAGCAACAGCAGCCGGCGCTCTTCGCCGATCTGCAGGCACGTTACAGCGCCGCGATCAGTGCGCGACAGGCTGCCGCGCGCACAGCCACCACCGTGCGCCACACGGGGAACGAAACAGAACTGCGCCGATCACTCGATGCGTTCCGTGCCACGGAGGCCAGCGTCAGTGCGATTCGTACCGAAGCACTCGCCGCGGCCGCAACTGCGAGCGGTGAGGCCTCGCGCGACGTGAACTACATCATTCCCCGGTTCGTGCTGGACCAGCTCCCGCTTGGATTCGCCGGCATCTTCCTCGCCGCGGTCCTCGCGGCGGCCATGTCGAGCATCGCCGCGGAACTGAACTCGCTCTCGACCGCCACCGTCGTCGATTTCTATCAGCGATGGTTCCGGACATCGGCCAGTGAACTGCACTACCTCAACGTCTCGAAGATCGCGACCGCGATCTGGGGGCTCTTCGCCTGTGTCGTCGCAACGTACGCGGCCACCCTCGGCTCGCTGATCGAGGTGGTGAATCGCTTCGGCTCGTTCTTCTATGGGTCGATCCTGGGGATCTTCCTGCTCGCCATGATTCCGCGCGTGCGCGCGCTCGGCGGCTTCATTGGCCTGTTGTGTGGCATGGCGGCGGTCGGTTCGGTCGCGTTCTGGGTGCCGAGCATCAGCTTCCTCTGGCACAACCTGATCGGTGCTGTGGTGGTGGTGGTGGTGGGATACACGCTCAGTCTCGGCGGTCCTGCGGCGACCGACGCCGAGGCGCCAGCGGCGGCGTAGCGCGACCGGCGCGATCATCGGCAGCACAAGAACCGAGTACCGCTGCGCGGTACACGAGCGACCAGGCTGGCCGCGGTGATCAGGGACAGGGCACGGAGGTGCAGGTCGGGAAGGGGTTTGTGGCTGAGCTCGCCAATCTGCTCCAGCGGGGCCGGCGTAGCGCGGGTGTAGGTCCCGCGAAACGTCGTCCCTCCCTTCCCCTCCGGAGCAGTTATGAACATGCGGTTCCCCACGCGAGCGCCGATCATCTCGCTTGCAGCGCTGGCCGTCGTGGCCGGCACCGGCATCACAGTGCGGCAACTTCTGGCGTCCGATCACCAGGACACCGCGCTGGTCGAGTTCTCCCCGCGCTTCGACGTCAACGACGTGTATGCGTTTCCGTCGCCAAGTGATCCGTCGCGCACGGTGCTGGTGCTCGGCACCAGTTCCCCCCTGACGCCAGCGCAGACGCCCAGTGCCACCTTCGGTACGCGCAACGAACAGCTCTACCAGCTCAAGATCGACAACACCGGTGACGCGAAGGAAGATCTGGTCTTCCAGTTCACCTTCACCGGCAGGGGCCGTCGCCAGCTGGTGACGATGCGTGGCCCGTACAAGCCCGATGCCGTCGGTACCGTCAACACGCTCGTCGACGGCCGCAAGATGTGGGGCTTCACCAACACCATCATCGAGTCGCGCGGCATCAAGCTGTTTGCCGGGCCGCGGGACGATCCGTTCTTCATCGATCTGGAGCAGTTCTTCCGTATCCTGCCAGACCGCCGGCCGGAATCGGGTCCGCTCTCGCAGATCACGCAGGGGCCGCTGACGTTCCGCGAGGCCGTCGGCGCCAACCCTGCGGTCGACTTCCTGCGCGGCATCAACGACATGGCGATCGTCGTCGAAGTGCCCACCGGCCTGCTCACCAATCCTGCAACGAACGGTCGTTTCGGCGTGTGGGGCACCACCAGCCGTGCGATCCGCAACTGATCCAGCAGCGCGCTTCACCGATTCCTTCACACACCAGGAGTACACACCGATGCTGCACCAGAACTCAGCGCGCGCCATGCGTGCGCTTGCCCTGACGATCGCCGTCGCGTCCACCTCGATGCTCGCCGCCTGCAGCGACGCATCGAAGCCGGACGGACTGACGGATCCGACCACGAACATCACCATTGGCAATGGCCAGGTGAGCAACGACGAGGATGACGACTACGACCGCGAGGAGCGCGCCGGCAAGCGGAAGTACGAGCAGGTGGAGTTCCTCGGCAATCCGCTCGTCAGCGAAGTGACCATCGTGAAGGCCAACCACGACAAGTACAACCGCACGCAGCCATACAACACGGCGGAGTTCGGCGCACAGAGCCTCGCCTTCATCAACGCGTTCCGCGGTGGCCAGCCGGAAGTGGCCAACACCCTTGGCGCCGTGCTGTACCCGGATATGCTGATCGTCGAGTCATCGCGCAATCCAGCCACCTCCGGCTGGCTGTCGTGGGCGCTGGCGAACGGCTGGGGCGGCCGCAATTTGAGCGATGATGTGGTCGACGCCGGCCTGTCGGCGATTTTCGGCAAGATCGTGTCGCCGAACGGTGCCTTCTGCGACAATGGCCAGCTGCCCCTCTGCACCGACAACGTGCCGGTGAACGACAAGGCATTCATGCGACGCTTCCCGTACCTCGCATCGCCGACGCTGTAGCGGTCGTCGGCACGTTCCGCGCTGCGGCGATGCACACGCCATTGTGTGTCGCCGCAGCACGTCTCACTCCTCTCCAGCACTGATCATGCCGACTCTCGCTCCCGCCAGATGGCACGCGGGTTTCCTCGCCGCCGCCACTGTGGCGCTCACGGGGCTGGCCCTGCTCACCCGAGCGAACGGCGATGGTGCGACCATGACCGTCTCCGCACCGCTGATCGTGTTCCCGGAGTCGGCCCAGACCGAGAGTGCGATCCGCGATCGGGACATCGCGTTCTATGCCGTTCGTGTGGCCAGTGATCGACAGTCCGCCACCGATCGACTCACCCTCGCCCGCCTTCTGTTCACTCGATCGCGTTCGGGCGGCTCGACGCGCGATCTGACGCGCGCCGAAGTGCTGCTGCGCGAGTCGATCGCGCTGCGCAACCGACGCAACGGACAGGCGTTCGAAGTGCTGGCCAGCGTCCTGATGGCGCGCCACGCCTTTCGTGAGGCGCACGCGGTTGCAGCGGCCGTCGATTCACTCGAGCCAGGTACAGCATCACACCTCGCGCTGCTCGGCGAGATCGAGCTCGAACTGGGCCGATACGATGACGCGGCCACACACTTCCGCCGGGTGGTCAGCGATGGCAAGCAGTTCACCACCGATGCGCGCGTCGCACGCTGGTACGAAGTCACAGGCCACGCCGTGATTGCCCGGGCGATGATGCACCGCGCGATCATCGCCGTCGACCGGCGTGATGACCTGCCGCGGGAGCAGGTGGCGTGGTTTCACTATCGGCTGGGTGAGCTGGAGCTCCGCGTTGGCCGGCTCGCGGCCGCCGACTCCGCATTTCAGGTGGCGCTCCAGCGGTCGCCTGACGACGTGCGTGCACTCGGCGGCCTGGCCAGGACGGCGCTCGCCAGCGGTGATTTCCGGGGCGCGATTGCACATGGCGAACAGGCCACCGCGATTCAGCTCGACCCGACGACACTGGCCACCGTCAGCCAGGCCTACGCCGCGCGTGGCGACTCGGTGCAGGCAGCGCAGTACGCCAGCGCGATGTCGGTCAGCGCGCTGACGCAGCCGGGCGCGATTCACCGAGCATGGGGGTTGTATCTGCTCGATCACGGTTCGGCGTCTCAACGCGCCGACGTGCTGCGCCGGGCCCGGGCTGAGTTGCGGGACCGGCAGGACGTGTACGGACACGACCTGCTGGCCTGGGCACTGTTCCGCGCCGGCGAGCGCAACGCTGCGCGTCGCGAGATGCGTCTGGCGCTGGCACAGGGCACCGAGGACGTGATGCTGCAGGCCCACGCACGGGCGATCTTTGCCACGGCAGCCAGCGCGAAGTAGCAACCCTGTCGTAGTGCCTCTGCCGTCGCGCCATCATTGCTGGTAGCCTTCCGTGCATGATCACGTCAAACGCACTGGCTGGCGACGACGCTGTCCCGCTCATTTCCGGCTTCACCGTCGTCCGCAACGCGGTCCTGATGGGGTATCCGGTGGCAGAGGCGATCCGGTCGATTCTGCCGATCGTGGACGAGTACATCGTTGCCGTCGGCGCCAGTGATGACAACACGCGTGACGTGATTGCGGCCATCGACAGCCCGAAGATCCGCATCGTGGATACCGTCTGGGACAAGTCGAAGAACCGCGGGGGGCACATGCTGGCCGAGAAAACGAACGAGGCGCTGGCGATGTGTCGCGGGACGTGGTGCTTTTACCTGCAGGCCGATGAAGTGGTGCACGAGGACGACCTTCCCGCGATCCGTGCCAGCTGCGAACGGAACGCGACCAATTCGCAGGTCGAAGCACTGCTCTTTCACTACAAACACTTCTACGGCTCGTTCGGCGTGATCGCGACCGCGCACAACTGGTACCGCAACGAGGTACGCATCGTGCGGAACGGCATCGGCGCGCGCAGCATCGGCGACGCGCAGAGCTTCATGGTGGCGGATCACAAGCCGCGTGTGGTGCGGAGCGGCGGCACCATCCTGCACTACGGCTGGGCCAAGCCCCCGGAGCGGATGGGGCGCAAGATGGCCCGGTTCCACTACTGGTACTACGGCGCTACCGAGGAGAAACTCGAGGATCCGTCGTTCACGTTCCGCCAGATCTATGGGCTGCGACCGTTCACCGGCTCGCATCCGGCGGTGATGCGTGATCTCGTGGCAGCGCAGGACTGGGAATTCAGGCCGGAGTTCCGGCCCTCGGACTGGGCGGCAAAGGACTGGAAGAATGTGCTCAGCCGGGCGGCGGAGGTGCTGACGGGGCGGCGGTGGGGGGAGCGGAAGAAGTATCGGCTGCTGCGTCGCTGATCTCCGCGCCGTTCCACTGTCGCGGGGCGACCCTCCGTGTCAGAGGGCAGTGCACCGGTTCCGAAAAGGGCGCGGCGACCAGACCGGTCACCGCGCCCTTCATCGTCCATGCGATCGCGTGCCACAGACCGCTATGGCACCACCGCCGCCCGTTCCTCGAGCTTGGCCGCCCACAGCCCCGAATTGAAGTCCGTGAACAGCACCCTGCCCTTCCACGGCATCGCGTTCATCACGAACGGGGCGTTGGCCGTCATCCCCTTCGGATCGTACGGCTTGAAGACCGCGATCTCGCGGCGCTGTTCCGCAATGTTGCCGAGCAGTTCACCCGAGACATCCACCACCCGCACACCACCGTCGTAGTACGCCTGATAGAGGATGTCGTTCTCGACGATGATGTCGTGTGCACCGTAGTCTTCCAAGTGGTAGCGCCCGACCTTGCGCATGTTCATCGGATCGGTGGCATCGACAATGTGCACGTAGCCGCCGGACGTCTGCGCCACCCCACCCGACTGGCCGAGCGTCGCACCATAGTTGGTCCCTTCCCACACGCGGCCGGCCCGGTTCATCTCCTCGTCACCGATGAACAGGTAGGTCTTGCCCGTGCTCGCCTGGACGTACGGATATATCTCGTGGCCCGAGTTGATCGGGAACACGTTGATCAGTTTCGGCTTCTCGATGGTGCCGCCCCACTTGCCGTTGCCGACATCCACCAGCACCGTTCCGGCGCCACCCTGTGCGGAATAGGCAATGCCGTTGCGCACCCAGAGATCGTGAATGCGGGCGCCCGGGTGCTTGTATTCACTGACATACCGCGGCTTGGTGATGTCTTTCGCATCGATGATGACGTACTTCTCACCGCCGGAGATCGCGAAGATATGGTCGTTGGTGGCGAAGATGTTGTGCACTCCGCCGGTCAGCTGCTCATTGAAGGTCGACGCGATCTTCGGGTGCGCCGGCACCGCCAGGTCGAGGATGACGATCCCGTTCACGCGATTGGAGGCCCCTTCACGGGACAGCACGGCGTAACGACCGTCAGGTGAGACCGTCACGTCATTGATCGTCCGGGCGTCAATCCGGATCGAATCCGTCTTGACGATGTTGTTCATGTCGGTGATGTCGAAGATCAGCGCATAGCCGTCGCCGCCCCAGGTGCCGACCACGCAGTAGTCGCGGCCGTCCTTGCCCGTCCACGGCCAGAGGTCCGACGTCGCCGTCGTGTTCACCACACCGCGGCCGGTGATCGTGATCTTCCGGCGCGCTTCGCGCGGCTTCACATCGAGCACCGTGCGGGCAACCGCCGTTCCCGACTGCGCGATGAGCGTGAAGCGTCCCGGCGCGTTGGCCGCGAACAACGGCGTCCCGTCGGGAGCGCGATCAATGATGCCGGGGCCGCCCGGCGCCACCGTGGTGTCATCCGGCGTGTACAGGTAGCTCCAGTCGACCTTCGCATCGTTCACCGCCTCGCCGTTGGCGCGGCGCGGCACGGCCATCAGGTGCACCACGTCACCGGTATTGATCGTCGTTTCACGAATGCCGGTCTCGATCCGGGCTACCGGGCTCGCGGCGACCGTGTACTTCATCTGCGCCGACATCCCCTCCGCATCGGCCGAGATCGTGACAGCGCCTTGCTTGATGCCCGTGACATTGCCGAAGCGATCGACCGTTGCCACCGCAGGATCAGTGCTTCGCCAGACTGGCGTCAGCCCAGCGCGCGCGGAACCGTCCGCGTGCGACCCCTTCACTGCATGTCCGAGCATGGTGCCGGTGTACAGCCGGCCTGGCTCGGTGGCGACGATGTCGAGTTTGCTGAGGGCGGGCCAGGAGACCGTGACCGGGATCTCGAGCGTGACGGCCGCAATCCCGCGCCCAAGGAATGCCGTCGCGACCACCTTGAACGAGCCCGCCCGGAGCGCCTGCAGCCGGCCATCGGCGTACCGCACCGACTCACGCGGCCCGCCAACGCGCAACGGCGCGTCGGCCACCACTTTGCCCGCCGAGTCGTAGGCCGTGATCTTGAGCGGGACACTTTCGCCCGCCTTCATCGTCACCTGGGCCGGCTCCGCCACCAGCCGCGTCACGCCGGCGGTGTACTGGGCGTGCAGCCCGGACGACAGCACCAGCGTCGTGGTGAGGGCTGCGGTGACGAAGCGAATGCAGCGCGCTACGTTCATATCACGAACTCCCCGGAACAGGTGGACTGCTGCGAACACCCGCTGTGCAGCGGCGGTCTCAATCGGCGCCAGAACACCCGGCGCAGCGAGCGAACATCATGGCCAACGTCACTTCTCCCCGCAAGCCAACGCGCACCGGCACGCGCACCGTGGCCGGCGTCACCGCATTGCTGCTGGCGGCGCCCACGCTGCTCTCGCAGCCACGCACTGCGACCAGGACTCCTCGGCCGGCCGCACCCGCCGCGTCCACGGTCGTTCCTCCTACGGCGACCTACTGGTTCTACGTTGGAGCCGAGTCTGCTGATCGCATCTACCGGGTGCGCTTCGGGCCAACCGGCGCCGCCGTCGAAAAGACGATCGGCATCGGGGAACTGGCCGCCGAGATGGAAGGGCCGCACGGGCTGCAGATCTCTCCCGACGGCAAGTGGCTGTACATGACCACCGGCCACGGTACACCTGACGGCAAGCTCTGGAAGTACGATCTGGGCCCCGACACACTCGTCACCAGCGGCGTGTCACTCGGCAAGTTTCCGGCGTCGCTCGATATCACGCCGGACGGGCTCTACTCCTTCTCGGCGAATTTCAACCTGCACGGCGAGATGGTGCCGAGCAGTATCAGCGTGGTCTATACGCCAACGCTGACGGAAGTGGCGCAGGTGGAAACCTGTACGATGCCACACGGCAGTCGCATCGAACCGAGTGGCACGATGCACTACTCCGGCTGCATGATGGATGACCAGCTGGTGGAGCTCGACACGCGCTCGTTTGCCGTCACGCGCCGCTTCTCTCTTGCGAAAGGCAAGGAGGGACCAATCGCCGGGGCGATGGCGGCTGGTGGTCACGACATGCACGCGATGCATGCTGCCGCCGCAGCCAGCGGCACGAAACCCGACAGCGCGAAGCCCGGCGCACCGACGATGGCGCAGCAGATGGATGCGAGCCAGGGCCACGGCGTCTCGATGAGCGCCAGCTGTTCACCAACGTGGGCACAACCGTCAGCGGATGGCCGCGTGGTGTATGTGGCCTGCAACAAGGCCGATGAGATCATCGAAGTCGATCGCGCCAGCTGGTCGATCACGCGCCGCATCGCGACGGGGCGCGGACCGTACAACCTGGCCGTCACACCCGACGGCACAGCGATGGTGGCCACGCTCAAGCAGAGTGCCAGCGTCGAGATCTACGATCTGGTCACCGGCCGCAGCGTTGCCAAGCTTCCCACCTCGACAACCGTGGCGCATGGCGTCACCATCAGCCCCGATTCGCGGTATGCGTTCGTCAGCAGCGAAGGTGTCGGTGCGGCGCCCGGCAAGGTGGACGTCTACGACATTCGCGCGCGCGCGAAAGTCGCGACCGTCGACGTGGGGCAGCAGGCAAGCGGCATCACGTTCTGGAAGATGGACGGGAAGTAGGCGGCGTGAGTATCGCAATCTGAACAGCAGCCCTATCCGCCGAACGGAACCCAAACTGCAAGAGCACGTGCGCAACGCAAAGGTGCAAAGCCGCAAGGGCGCAAAGCGTTCACGCGCCGTACCGCCCTTTCGCCATTTTGCCCTTCTGCCCTTTAGCCGTGCTGCCCACTTTAGAATAGTGTTTTATGAGCGTTTCGCACATATCGACGCAGAGAGCTTTGCGCCCTGGCGTCCTTGCTCCTTTGCGTTCCGCCTTCTCACTGTGAACTGCACTGATGCCCGCCGATTGGCTCAAGATGCTGCACACTCCCACCTCGTCCACCCGGCGCCACGCATGAAGCTGGCTCTTCTCCTCCCCGCCATCGGGCTGCTCAGCACACCACTCGCGGCACAGACACGTGAGCGCGTCGACATCCTCATCACCGGCGGCACCGTCATCACGATGGATTCCGCTCGCCGAGTGCTGGAGGACGGCGCGGTCGCCGTTCGCGGCGATCGCATCGTCGCCATCGGCGGTACGGCGTCGCTGCGCGCACGATACGCGGCGCGCGAGATCATCGACGCGAAACGAAAGATCGTCATGCCGGGCCTGATCGACGGCCACGGACACGCCGGCCATGGACTGGTCAAGTCGCTCGGCATGGATACCGACGAATGGTACGGCGCCACCGAGAAGATCTATGCCCGCGGCTCGACCGTCGACTTCTGGCGAGCCGAAGCGCTGCTGACTGGCGTGGAGCGGGTACGCTTCGGCGTGACCACAGCACTCAGCTTCTTCGGCGGAGGCGACATGGTGATGCGCACCGACGATGTGCGCTACGGTGACGCGTATCTGGCCGCGACCCGCGATGTCGGCCTCCGGTACTTCCTAGCTGTCGGGCCACGTCGTCAACCGTATCCGCAGACGTTCACCGAGTGGACCGGTGACGTGTCGCGCGACGTTCCGGTCACCTTCGAGAAGCAGCTCGACGTCTCCGAGTCGCTGATCCGGAAGTGGCACGGCGCCGGAGACGGGCGCATTCACCTCGCCGTCACCTTCCCGACCCACCACCCCTCGGAGAATCGCGTCAGCGGCGCGGCACTCGACCAACTCACGGTGCAGGCGCGCACCACACGCGCGTTGTCGAAGAAGTACGGGTTGATCTTCACTCAGGACGGCCACACCACCGGCTCGGTGAAGTTTGCGCACGACGAGTTGGGAATCCTCGGTCCGGACGCGATCCTGTCGCACGCCACCGAGTTCACCGACGAAGAGATCGCGATTCTCAAGGCGACCAACACGCGCATCGTCCACAATCCAAGCGCCAACGCCGCCACCCGTCGCCGGTTCCAGCTGGTCGAACTGCTCGATGCCGGTGTGACGGTCATGCTCGGCTCCGACGGTGTGGCGCCGGATCGCAGCTACGACATGTTCCGGCACATGTTCCAGGCCATGCGCTATCACCGCTTCCACTGGCGCGACACCAACGTGCTGCCGCCGGGCAAGGTGCTCGAGATGGTGACGGTCGACGCGGCACGCGCACTCGGGCTCGAGAAGGAGATCGGGTCGCTCGAACCGGGCAAGAAGGCCGACGTGATCCTGATCGACTGGTGGCGGCCACACATGGTGCCGATGAACATGCCACTCTATCGCGTGGCCTACTTCGCGAATGGCAATGACGTGTCCACGGTGCTTGTGAACGGGCGCGTCCTGATGCGCGATCGGCGCGTGTTGTCCGTGAACGAAGATTCGGTGCTGGTCATGGCCGAACGCGAGGCAAATGCCGCGATTCGACGCACGGGCCTGCAGCCATTGATGGCGACACCGGACGGATTCTGGGGTCGCAGCCGGTTTCCGAAGCGGTAGGCTGGTCATCGCCGTCCACCGTCACCACGACACTTCCCCGCTTTCGGCCACTGTCCACCCGCGCGTGCGCTGCGACGATCTCGTCGAGCGACAGGCAGCGATCGATCAGTGGCGTGAAGCGCGCGGCGGCCGCCATCGTGACTATCGCGCGGAGATCCTCCACCTTTTCGGTGGCCGGGCCGGCGATGATCCGGTCACTGCTGGTGAACCGGACCCACGGCGCGCGCAGCATTTCCGGGAGCGTCGCCAGAACCGCGAGATGTTTGCCGCGCGGCATGAGCGCGTGGCGCACCCGCGCGTACGGCGCGTTGCCGACCGTGTCAGCAATCAGATCGTAGTGAATCCCTTCGGTGGCGAAGTCGGTGGTGGTGTAGTCCACCACACGCGCCGCGCCGAGGAACGTCATGAGTGCCACGTTGGCGCCGCTGCAGACCGCGGTGACCTCGGCGCCGGCGGCCAAGGCCACCTGCAACATGGCCGAGCCGACGGTACCCGAGGCGCCGTTGATCAGGAGCCGTTGGCCGCTGCGCAGTTCCGCACGGCGGAAGAAGTCGAGCGCGGTGGTGCCACCGAAGGGAAGTGCCGCGGCCGATTCGTACGTCAGGTGCTGCGGCTTCGGCACCACCACCCCGTCGGCGGCGATGCAGCAATACTCGGCGTGCGCGCCAAGCTTCGTGCCGGCAGAGGCGATCACCGCGTCGCCCACGGCGAAGGTGCGCACCGCAGTACCGACGGCGACCACGTCACCCGCGAGTTCGCTTCCGAGGATCGGCTGCCGCGGTGCCGTGATGCCGAAGGCGAGCCGGCTCATGAAGCCGAAACCGTAAGGAATGCTGAGGCTGCGCAGCCGCCAGTCGGCCGACGTGACGGTGGTGGCACGCACGCGGATGAGCAGGTCGTTGGGGCCGGGGACGGGTGTGCGCACGACCCCGACCGACACCACCTCCGGCGGTCCATACCGCCGGTAAACCGCTGCCCGCATGTTGATCGGTTGTTTCACGATTTCGACTTGCGATGGCGCCAGGGGAGTGAGGTAGTCACGCCGAATCGGAGGGCCAGGAGGTTGGCGGTGGAGCGCTTGGGGGCGAACGTGAGCGAGCCGTTGGCGTTGTCGGTGATGCCGCCCTTGGTCAAATACTCGCGCTGACCATGTCCCTGATACGCGACGCCGAGGTCCAGCGAGACGCGGCGGGTGATGGGGAGCTCGAGGCCCGCGCCGGCGCTCCACGCGAAGCCATTGTCGCCGAAGTTATCGTCACCCGCAACGAGGTCGGGCAGGATCCCGCCATCGATGACCGAGACGGTGGCGAAGCGACTCGCCCCGACGAGCCCGTGTCCATACGCGCGCAGCTTCCCAAGCTGGTACGCGAGCTCGGGGCCGACGCCGACGAAGAGGATGCCGTTGACGGTGTTCACGCGCACCTCGACGCGGCAGCCGGGGGTGGTAGCGAGGCAGGTGCGCTTGCTCTCGTTGCCATAGTTGAGCCAGCCCGCCTGCACGCGAAGCGAGACGATTCCGTCGCGGTCGAGGCGGACGCGGAGGTGCCCTTGGGCACCGCCGGCATTGTTGACGTTCTGCTTGAAGTCGCCGATGGGGCGGCCCAACTCGGCGGCGAGGCCGAAACTCCAGCGTGGGACGCCCGTGGTGCCGGAGTCGGCGGGGGGTGCCTGCTGGGCAGCGAGCGGAGTGGCGAAGACGAGGGCAGCAATGAGTGGGCGCATCATGAGATCTGGTGAGGAATGTTTTTGGCCTTACGCTGTAAGTACACAGGTCAGGGTGTGGGTGTTCCCGGCCCGGACGGCGTAAGGTGGTCCCGCGCACGCTTACGCCGTCGTCGGATGATTTGTTTCTAGAAGTTGATCCCGAAGTGCAGGCCCGGCTGCCCGTAGAAGAATCGTGACCATCTGTCATCGACCTGCTTGAACGCCGGAGGCATCGTGGACTGATAGGGACGATGCGTGATGGCGATCGACGGCTGGAAGAACATCCGATCCTTGAACAGCTTGATGTGATAGCCGACGGAATAGGTGTTGAAGACCTGAAAGCCGTCGTCGATCCTGGTCCCGTTTTCATTGACGAAGGTCTGGAAGGCAGGCATCACGTCAGCCTGAACGAACACACGCTTCCACACGAACCGCTGGTAATTCAGTGACACACCGCGTTCACTGATGTAGCCTGGAAAGCCCTCGCCCTCGGCTTCGAATGACTTGCCATACGGAATGCCGATTGGCCAGGCATATCGCCAGGTCTTGAACTCGAGTGACACGACATCCTTTCGTGTCAGGCGATAGCCGACGTTCAGGTACACCATCTTCGGCGGATTATTGTCGGGCACTGCATTCGCCAGCATGAACAGGGTGCTGCCGAGAAAGAGCTTGCGGTACGTACTGTCCTGTTCGGAGTATTGCGCCTGCACCTGCAGGGCGCTGGCGATCGTCAGAACGAAGGTGAGGCAGAGCTTCTTCTTGGGCATGTCTCGTATTGTTGAGTGACACTGCCAGGACAGACTGGCAGGTTGCTTGTTCGTTCACTTCAGTGAAGGCCTGACCCGTCACCTCTTCTTTGCTCGCCACTCCCTGCCATGCACCTGCCGTGATGAGCGTGAGTTCATCCGCAGTGCGAGCGGCGTGGCGGGGACGCGGGCGGCCACGAGGGACGCGTCGCGAATCCCGGCGACGCGTGTAACGTACTTACGTTGTACGCTTGAACGTACAGTGTAAGGTTTTACGGGGCAAGTGCCCCGGCGGTTGCCTTATCCCGTCCGCCGGGGTATCTCCCCTGCATGCCCACATCCCGACGGTCTCCGCTCTCCCGGGAGCGCGTCCTGCGCGCGGCCGTGCGCCTGGCCGACAAGCAGGGCCTCGACGCGCTGTCGATGCGCCGGCTGGCGAGCACGCTCAAGGTCGAGGCGATGTCACTCTACAATCACGTCGCCAACAAGGACGAAGTCCTCGATGGGATGGTGGACCTGATCATCGGCGAAATCACCCTGCCCACCCCAGGCGGCGACTGGAAGGCGGCGATGCGTGCGCGCGCGACCTCCGCGCACGCGGTGATGCTGGCGCATCCCTGGGCGCCGATGCTGGTGGTGTCGCGGATCAGCGTTGGCCCCAACATGCTGCGCTACATCGATACCACCCTTGGCACGCTGCGCGAGGCCGGACTGTCATGGGCCGAGACGGACCGCGCGTGGAACGCCATGGACAGTCACATCTACGGCTTCACGCTGCAACTGCAGAACTTTCCGGTCGATCCCGAAGAGTACGCCTCAGCCGCGGCGAATTACCTGCCGATGCTCCCAGCCGACAAGTACCCATACATGCACGAACTCACAGGGCACGTGATCGATGGCTCGCACGACGGGACGCATGACTTTGCGTTCGGGCTGGAGCTGATCCTCGACGGACTGGATCGACTGCGGACGCGGTAAACGCCGGCGGCGCAGTCGGCATGTGGTGAACGGTGGTTGCGAAAGCGTCCCCCGCGGTTGGGCCGCGAATTGCAACTTGTCTCGAGATAACATGAAGCGAATCCTTCGGTGGGTGCTGATGGCGCTCACGGCAACGTTGATCATCGTGACGGTGTCACTGTCGTGGCCGCTGCCGACGCCGCCGCTGCTGGGTCGCGACGGTGTGTTCGCGATCGACCACGTGAACGTCGTCGATGTGGTAGCGGGTCAACTCGTGCCCGACGTCACGGTCATCATCGAGGCTGGGCGTGTGCGCTCGATGCTGCCATCGGCGGTGGCCGTGGTGCCGCCGGGAGTTGCCCGCATCGACGGGCGTGGCAAATACCTGCTGCCGGGCCTGTGGGACATGCACACCCACTCGATCAAACTGTCGCCGCAGTTGCATCACGCACTGTACGTCGCTCATGGCGTTACCGCAGTGCGCGACATGTCCGGCTGTTTGTCCCGGGACGACCCCTATTGGGCCTGTGCGGCAGACCGCAGGCAGTGGTCTGGTGAGGTTGAGCGCGGCGCGCGCGTGGCGCCACGGTATCCACTGCAGAGCAGCTACCAGACCAATGGCGGCAACGAGGTACCTGAGAATTATCCGCCGTTCTTCCGGCTGCGCAGTCGTGAGGATGCGCAGCAATTGGGCGCCTTTGCGCGGGATGCCGGCCTCGATTTCATCAAGACCTACACCGAGCTCACGCCAGCGCAATACGGCTGGCTGGCCGAGCTGAGCGCCAGCGGCGGGCCAGCGCTGGCGGGGCATCTACCTTTGCGCGTCGATTTGCCGACGGCACTGGCGGCCGGACAACGCAGCATTGAACATGGGCGCTTGTTTCTGTTCGAGTGTTTTGCGGGTATCGGCGCGCTACGCGCGTTGGCCAATCCCATCGCGCACTACGACGCTGGCGTTCGGCTTCGCTTGCTGAATGAACAGAACGAGGGCGTATGCCAGCAGCATATGCAGGCCATGGCTGGGTCAACCACCTGGTGGGTACCGACGCTGACCACGCTGCATATGTCCGCGGTGGCCGCGCAACCTGAGGCGCGCAAGGACCCTCGCCTCGATTTCGTGCCCGCCGTGCAACGACATCTGCTGTGGTTTCCTGACGCCAACCGAGCGGCGCGTGAACCGGCGGCGCCCGATGGCGGCAATGTGCACCGTCGTCTGTTCGAGCTGGCGTCGTTGCACGTGGCCCGTGCGCACGCCGCAGGCGTGAAGTTGCTGGCCGGAACCGACGCGACCGACACCTTTGTCTACCCGGGCGCGAGCCTGCACGACGAATTGCGAATGCTGGTCGAGGCAGGGCTCTCGCCCGCAGATGCGCTGCGTACCGCGACAGTGTCCGCGGCAACTTTCGCTGGCGAGCTGCGCGATCACGGTAGCATTGCGCCCGGAAAAGTTGCCGACCTGCTGTTGCTCTCGGGCAACCCACTTGCGGACATCCGCAACACCCTTGGCATCGAAGCTGTGTTTCTGGCAGGACGCCGCTACGACGCAGCGGCTTTGCGGCAATTGCTGCAGTTCACGCGCGATCAAGCCGGTAGCTGGAGGGTGAATCTGCGCCTGGTTTGGGACATGCTGGCGAGCCCGCTGATGCGGGTGCAATTGGCGGATTGATACACCGGCGTGGTCGCTCTCTGACGTCCCCCCGGTGACGCACCTCGGCTCGCGGCGGCCCGCGTCGGTGGGGGGCGCCGCGGCCCCGCGTGCGATTCGCGGACCGCGCGTGCTACGGGCGGGGCGTCTCGCCCCGCTTTGGCGTCAGGATCGGATCCTCGAGCACCTGCACGCCGCCCGCCGTCCGAAGCGTCCCGACGCTGACGTCGATCGTGAAGCGCCCGGCTGGTGTATCGGCCAGTCCGCCGGCCTGACGCTCCACCTGCAGGTCCCAGACGAGTGTGTTCACACCGCGCGACACCGGGGCAGTCCATCGGCGCACCACCCGTGCGGCAGAATCGGAGACGGTCACGCTCGCCACGCCAGCGGAAACCGAGGCGAGCTGCATTCGCGCGACGCGCCTGCCGCGACGATCACCGGGCACGGTCTCCCACGGGTAGTACTCTCTGGTCACGCTGCGAATCGGCAGCAAGCGCAATGCAACCGGCGCCACCATCGGGCGCGCTTCGCGGATCGGCGTCAGGTCCAGGATCCACGCCCCGCGACCGTACGTCCCGATGACGAGTTCGTTGTCGCGCGATTGCACCGTCAGATCTTGCACCGGTGTGGAAGGCAACGTGGCGCTCAGCGATTCCCACTGTGCGCCCCGATCACGACTGACGTAGACGCCCAGATCCGTCCCGACGTAGAGGATATCGGCAAACATCGGATCTTCCTTGATGACGTTCACTGATTCGAATGGAAGATTCGCTGCGATCGAGCGCCATGTCCGCCCGGTATCATTCGACGCGAAGACATATAGGCGGGAGTCGTTCTCGCGGAAGCCGGTCATGCTGACGTACACTCGCGCCACATCATGTGCCGAAAGCGTGACCCGACTCACCCACTTTCGTGGCAGGCCTTCGTCGATGCGGCGCCAGTGCGCGCCATCGTCACTGGTGAGCCACACGCGCCCCGCTTCCGTTCCACCGGCAAGCAGGCCGCGACTCCGCACCGACTCGGTCAGCATGGTGAACGCGCCGGTCGGTGCAAGCGCACGATCACCGCCCGGTGGGTCGCCCAGATCCTGACTGATGGGTGTCCAGGTCTTGCCACGGTCAACGGTCTTCATGACGCGATTGCCGCCGGCATACAGCGTCCGGGCGTCGTGCGGCGAGATGAAGAACGGCGTGTACCAGCTGAATCGCAGTGGCGGCTCGCCGGCGGGAAGCGTCGGCTCGATGTCCTCCGTCGCCGGCCCGCCGCTCATGACCGAGCCTCCCGTCAGGTCCATGCGCATCATGTTGCCGTTCTGATGCTCGTAGTACACGTAGCGATCATCCGTCGGGTCGAGGAGCGTGACGTAGCTGTCGCCGCCCGTCCAGCGATCGAGGTACACACTGCGCCACGGGTCGGGCACCGCATCGTCCACGGTCGCCGTACTGGGGCCGTAGATCGCGGCATTGTCCTGCGTGCCGGCAAAGATGCGGTACGGCTGCTTGTCATCCGTGCCCACGAAATACATCTGCGCGACAGGAATATTGTTCACGTGCAGCCAGCTCACGCCGGCATCGTACGACACGAACAGACCGCCATCGTTGCCAAGCAGCAGGCGATCGGGGTTGGCCGGGTCGATGACGAGTTCATGGTGATCGAGATGCAGCGCCCTCCCCTGTGTGTCATGTACACGAAGAATCTGTGCGCCGATCCGGCGCCAGGTGGCCCCGCCATCGAACGATTCGAACCCCGAGTTACCGAGGATGTAGAGATGTTGCGCGTTGCGCGGATCGACGCGCACGTCACTGAACTTCCAGCCGTACGCACCAAAGACGCCATAGAGATCCTCGGTGTTCACCTTGCGCCAGTGTTCACCACGATCGGACGAGCGGTACACTTCCCCGCCCACGTGAGGCCGACCTTTGACTGACGACGGCGCACGGTTGTCCAGGTACAGGTAGAGCACGTTCGGCGACGCGGCCGCGATATCGATCCCCGCTCGGCCGAGCAGTCCGCTGGGCAGTCCACGCGTGATGTGTCGCCACGTGCGCCCGCCATCCCGTGACTTGAACAACCCACCCTTCGTTCCGGCTTCGATCTGCCACGCCCAAGCGTAGAGCGTGTTCGGGTCGACAGGATCCATCGCCAGGTCGATGACACCGGTGCTGTCATTCAGGTAG
>JANMHB010000044.1:0-10625 GCA_031374935.1 Gemmatimonadaceae bacterium
TCGGTGATCACGACGCGTGAGCCCTGACCCTTGAGCGCCTGCGCGCAGCCCTTGCCCACGTCGCCGTAGCCCATCACGACGGCGACCTTGCCGGCGAGCATGACATCGGTGGCGCGATTCAGTCCGTCGATGATCGAGTGACGGCAGCCGTAGAGATTGTCGAACTTCGACTTGGTCACGGCGTCATTCACGTTGATCGCCGGGAAGGCGAGGGTGCCGGCCTTCTCCATCTCGTACAGACGGTGCACACCGGTCGTCGTCTCCTCCGAGACGCCGCGGATCGCCGCCAGTACCTTGGTCCAGCGGCCCGGGTTGTTGACCTGCTCAGCGCGGAGCAGGTCGAGAATCACTCCCCACTCCTCCGGCTCGTTGTCGGAATCGAAGCCTGGAATGGCGCCAGCCATCTCGAACTCGGCACCGCGATGCACCAGCAGCGTCGCGTCGCCGCCGTCATCGAGCAGCAGGTTCGGGCCGCCGCCGTCGGGCCACATCAGTGCCTGCTCGGTGCACCACCAGTACTCCTCGAGCGTTTCGCCCTTCCACGCGAACACCGGCACACCCTTCGGATTGGCCACGGTGCCCGTCGGTCCGACGGCGACGGCCGCGGCAGCGTGATCCTGGGTCGAGAAGATGTTGCACGACACCCAGCGCACGTCGGCGCCGAGTTCGACCAGCGTTTCGATCAGCACCGCGGTCTGCACGGTCATGTGCAGCGAGCCCATGATGCGCGCGCCCGCGAGCGGGTGCTTGCCCTTGTACTCCTCGCGCAGTGCCATCAGGCCCGGCATTTCCACTTCGGCCAATCGTAATTCCTTGCGGCCCCATTCGGCCAGCGCGAGATCACGCACCGCATAGGGCGGGCGCGCCATCGACGTCATCGTCTCGAGTTCGGTCTGTACTGCAGTGGCCATCGGGAAAGTCCTCAGGAATGATTCAGGATGCTACCAAGGTGAACAGCGCCGGACCGACGGCTGCCGGATCGACCGGCAACGCGACGTAGCGCATCGTGCCAAACCCCGCCTTCGACAACCAGCCGCGCAGCGAGCGCTCGTCGAAGCCCAGCCAGACATGCCCCATCTGCGCGCGATACTCCTCACGCTCGTGGGCGCACATGTCGGTGATCAACAATCGACCACCTGCACGCAGCACGCGCCGCGCTTCCTTCAGCACCCGCGACGGTTCCGCCACGTGGTGCAACACCAGCATCAGGACGGCAACATCGAGCGATGCATCATCCAGCGGCAACTGCTCCAGCGAACCCTCCGACACCGTCACGTTGGCCTGCGACTGCAGGCGCGTTCGCGCGGTGTCGAGCATCGCGGGCGCACCGTCGATCGCACGCACCTGCGCGACGTGCGGCGCCAACGACAGCGACAGGGAGCCCGTGCCGCACCCCAGATCACCAACGACCATCGTCGGATCCAGCAAGGCGAGCGCCGCACCGAGATCGGCACGCGCACCGAAGAGCGATGCGACGTTCGCGTCCCACTCCGCCGCTGCCGACGCGATGAACGCTTCGGAGCGGGAGCGACGCGCGCTGAGCACCGTTTCGACGCGGGCCAGGTCCTGCAGTGCCGCGACCGTGGCCTGCACCGGCTCGCGCACCAGAGCCCAGAGCGCCCGCGCTTCATGGTCCAGTGTCGGCGCCATGCGGTACCATCGCGTCGCGCCCTCGGCCCGGGATTCCACCCAGGCTTCGTCGGAGAGGATCCGGAGGTGCCGGCTGACGGTGCTCTGCGGGAGGGCGAGGGCGATGCAGAGCTCACCCACGGTCAGTTCGTGGGCCTCCAACGCCAGGAGCAGCCGACAGCGCGTGGCGTCGGCGAGCTCGGTCAGGCGACCGTGGATGGAGAGTCTGGGGGCAGTCATATCCGGTTATCCGGATATAGAGATAACAGCGGTGGAAGGGTCGGTCAAGCGGGGCAGATGGCGACGCGGGCAGCGCGAGGGCAGTTTGCGGCAGCGCGGCCGGTCAGGCTCCTCTGCCCGCCCGGGCGCCATCGCCCATCAGCCACGCCATGTCCCTGATCTTCCCCTTCGATCCCGATATCTCCCGCGCCGCGACCATCCCGGCCCGGCTCTACAATGATCCGGTCTACCTCGAGCTGGAGCGGGAGCGCGTGTTTGCGAACACCTGGCAGCTGGTCGGCCGACTGGACCAGCTGGCGGAGCATGGCGCGTTCATCACGGCCGAGGTGGGGACCGACTCGATCGTGGTGCTCCGCGACGGCGACGCGCTGCGCGCGTTCCACAATGTCTGCCTGCACCGCGCGGGCCCGGTGGCGCATGGCTGCGGCAAGCGCAACACGCTCCAGTGCCGCTATCACGGTTGGACGTATCGACTGGATGGGTCGCTGCTCAAGGCCCCGGAGATGGAGACCACCTGCAACTTCACCCCGGAGTCGATGCAGCTGGTGCCAGTGAAGGTGGCGCAGTGGGGGCCGCTGGTGTTCGTGAACGTGAACGGCAAGGCGCCACCGCTGCTCGAGATGCTGGAGGATGTTCCGGCACGCGTTGCCGCGTTCGAGTGCGAACGGATGCAGTGGGTGACGACCAAGAGCTGGGACATCGCCTGCAACTGGAAGGTGTACGTCGACAATTACCTCGAGGGCTATCACCTCCCGGTGGTGCACCCGGGCCTGCACAAGGAGCTGGACTACGACCAGTACCGCGTGGAGCCGCATCGCTACTTCAGCATTCAGCATGCGCCGCTGCGACCGGTGCACGGTGGCAACACCGACCGACGGTACGATCCCGGGAAGACCGACATTGCCGAGGCGGTATACGTCTGGTTGTTCCCGAACGTGATGCTGAACGTGTACATGGGGCAGATGCAGACCAACGTCGTCATTCCGCTCTCGCACGACCGGACGCGCGTGATCTTCGACTGGTACGCCACCACGCCACCTTCCGACGAGGCGTCGAACGCCGAGTTCACGAAGCTGCAGGCGTTCAGCGACGAGATTCAGGACGAGGACATCACGATCGTCGAGGCGGTCCAGCGCAACCTGCGCTCGCGTGTCTACGATCGCGGCCGGTACTCGGCGTCACGCGAGAATGGCGTGCATCACTTTCATTCGCTGCTGCATGAGTTCTTGACCTGAGTGGCACGTGCCTGATTCGTGCTTCCGCCGGTTTCTGCGTGCGATGTGAGCGCGTTGACGGGCTTCGGTGTGGCTGCGAAGATTGAACCAACTGCTTTGATGGGAGTCGCAGAGGCGCAGAGCCGCAGAGGTGTTCTGCGCCACTTGCAGCGTTCCGTCGCGTGTTCGGAGGAAGGATTTTTGGGAACAGCGGTTCGTGGCTGCCAAGTTCGACCCAGACATGCAGTTCTCTGCGGCTCCGCGCCTCTGCGTCTCCCAATACAGCAGTTGGTTCGCAGTTCGCGCTGAGGCCGAGAACACTCGGTGCGCCGTGACCGCGAATGTGGTTCAGTGCTGTCGTTGGCCGTGCGAACTACATGCTGAACCAGTAACTCGCCTTGATCAGCAGCGTGTTGTTCGGATGCGCGCGGAACAGGTCGCGGTAGTCGCGCGCCACGCGGAATTCGCCCGAGGTGTCGCGGCTGTCACGACCCTGCTGCCAGACGAAGAACAGCGTCGAGCCGGGGCGATACTCCCATCGGACGACGGCGTTGGAGTTGAACTGCCGGACGTTGAACCCGGCGGGCACCGCCCCATGGCCATAGGGTGAATACCGGGCGCCGTACTCGGTGGCGCGCGGCGCACTGATCTCACGCCAGTTGGCGAAGTCGCCACTGGTGATGAAGGGCTGCGCATAGAGCTGGAGCGACAGGGTTGGCGTCGCGGTCCAGTTGGCGCGGGCGGTGATGCCGATGGTACTCTGCTGCAGGCGCGCGAAGGTGTAGTGCGTGGTGTCGCTGAGGAAGGCCCCGTAGTTGCGGATCCACTGCTGGTCGTCGGTGCGCTGCTCCCATGACGTGCCGAGCGACATCGAATAGCGGCTGGCGATACGGAGGTCGCTACCGAGGTTCAGTGTGCGGCTGGAGGAGTTGCCGGCATCACCGGTCGAGGCGCTGACGCTGATGTTCGGCACGAAGGCGCGGCGTGCGTCGCCACCGACATAGAGCGAGGCGAGGCGCTCGGCAGACTGCCGCAGCGCGGGACCGCCACGGGCACAGGCGACGCACCGGGCGCCACCGATGTCGAACGTGGTGAGCGTCATCGCCGTGCTCCAGAAGTTCTTCAGCTCACCGCTGGCGTGTGCGGTCACGCTGGCGCCGCTCTGCGTGCCACCGGTGGTCCAGTGCGTCTCATTCGAGACGTAGCCAAAGAAGCGGCGATAGACACTCGAGGGCTTGAGCGACTGCAGGCTCACCTGGTTCCTGATGCTCATGTCGTTGACGAGGATCACGAACCCGAGGTCGTTGGCTTCCATGCCGCTGCTCGCGTAGCGCCAGTTGCTCGACCAGCGCACCGAGCCGCCGAGCTTCTGCAGTTGCGCGGTCACGACGTTTCCCGCCATCGAGGTGCGGGTTGAGTCGTACGTGCGTTCGTGGTCGGGGCGCTGCCAGAAGTGCACGCTGCTGCGCTGCGTCAGGGCGATGGCGCGCTGGCTGCCATTGACACCGACTCGGCCGGTGTAGCCCGACAGTTCGTAGCGGTCCTTCGCGAAACGATGAAACCCCTGCACCAGGAATACGCTCGCATCGCTCCGCAGCAGCGGCGCCGTCACCGAATCGAGGGTGCGTCGGGTATCGGTGATCATGATCCCGAACTGCGAGCGTCCGGCGCGCATCTCCTTCACCAGACGTGCCACGAAGTAGTTGGTCTGCGGTTCGATCGTCGCACCGGTGCTGCCGACTTCGCGGCGAGTGATCGCCTCCGAGATGCCGAGCGAGACACCGCGTCCCACGCGCCCGGTGACCTTGGCCGCACCGAGGATGGTGGTGAAGGCCGGGTCGGTGGCGCCGCGGAGCTGTGGCGAGCGCCCGATGCGGCGGGTGTAGAACAGGCCTTCGCATGGGCCGTTGCAGCGAAAGAGGTTGTTCCCTTCGAGAAAGAACGGGCGTCGTTCATCGAAGCGGATTTCGAACGCGCTCAGGTTGAGCAGCGCCGGGTCGGCTTCGACCTGCCCGAAGTCGGGATTCACCGTGGCACTGACGGTGAGCGCCGAGCCAAGGCCGACCCGCAGGTCGGCGCCACCGGTGATCTGCTGTGGGTGGCTCCATCCAGTCGCGGTCTGCTGCGTGATGTTCTTGGTGACGGAGTACGGCATCAGTTCGACGCGTGGCCCGCCGCCGATGCCGCGGAAGCCGCTCAGTGTCCCCAGTTGCGAGGCCAGCGTGGCACGGGAGCCGCGATACACGGGCCACGAGTCACGCTGATTGATGCGCGTGATGTCGCGCCAGACGCCGAAGCCGAAGGTGTGCTCCTCGGCGTTGTTGAAACGCAGCTGGCTGAATGGGACACTGAACTCTGCTGTCCAGCCGAGGGAGTCGATGCGAGTGGCAACGTCCCAGATGCCATCCCACGACAGGTCCTCGACCACGTCGGAATGAATTGCAGCATCGCGGCGCACGCCCGCAGGGTTGACCGCCAGTTCGATGCCGGTTCGGCGATCGAGATAGCTGTCGAAGATGATCTTGATCTGATCCGAGTTCGTCTTCGCGTCGCGGCGCGACAGGAAGCTGACGATCGAATCGGGACGGGGGTCGTACGCACGGACGAAGACGTAGATGTTCTTCGCGTCGTACACCACTCGCGTCGTCGTGCGGAAGTCGGTTGGCGCGTCCTCAGCCGGCGCGAACTGCCGGAACCCGTCGATCAGCGGTGCCGTCTGCCAGGCCAGTTCATCGTCGCGTCCATCGAGGATCGGCGCGCGGTCGGCGCGTACCGCGCGCGCGGTCGCCGCGGCGGCACCGGGTTTCGGGTCTGACGCGAGTGCGGTGACTGGCAGGAACAGTGTGACCGCGAGGATGTGGCGACGGAACAGCGACACAGTACAGTGGCAAAGGATGGTGCGCGACTGAGGGGCACGGACGCTACGCGGCCCGCGCCGTGGGCGTTGCGGGATCCTGGTGCGACGCGGGTGCGCCGGAGCGCGCTGGCGCTCGAGCATCGTCACAGGCTGATTTGCCGGATGCCTGCCCCCACGCCTTCCACCGCACGCCAGCGACGCTGGCCCCCTGTCGCGGTCGCACTGATCCTGCAGACCGTGGGTGCCGCGCTTGCGGTCGGAACGGCTTTTCTGCTGGCACCGACCGGTGTGGTGTTGCGTCCGATGCTGGCCGCCTTCGTCACCGGCGCCTTCGCGGCGGGGCTCAGCGCGATCGCGAAGCAGGATCGGTGGTGGATCGTCATCCAGCTGATCTTCACCCCCGCCGTCGTCCTCGCCGCATCCACCACGCTGCGATCGGAAATCTGGATCGGCCTCTTCCTCGGCCTGCTGGCCGTGTACTGGACGACCTTCAGGACGCAGGTGCCGCTTTATCTCTCGAGCCGCAAGGTGCGGCAGGCACTGGTGCCGCTCCTTCCGTCGGCGCCATTCACTTTCATGGATGTCGGGTCAGGCATCGGCGGCGTGCTGACCGACCTCGCTGCGGTGCGGCCGGACGGGGAATTCCACGGGATCGAGTCTGCTCCCGTCCCGTGGCTGATCAGCTGGATGCGAGTGACACTCGGCCGCCACCAGAACTGTCACCCCCGTCTGGGCAGCCTCTGGAACTGCGATCTGGGGCAGTATGACGTGGTGTTCGCGTATTTGTCGCCAGTCCCGATGGCTGCGTTATGGGAAAAAGTGCAGCGGGAGATGCGGCCCGGCAGCCTCTTCATCAGCAATACGTTCGAGGTGGCCGCGGCGACGCCGGCGCGGGTAGTGCGGGTGGATGACCTGCACAGTTCGACACTCTACCTGTGGGTGATGCGGTGAGGCCCGTTCATCGCTTGTGCTGGCGCTGCGACGCGATATTGATTGATCGCCCCGAAGCAGAACCGAGATCATGCCCACTGGAGCTCGATATGACCGCAGTGCCTGACCTTCACGCGGCGACCAACCCCGTCGCCCTGCTGTACCCGGAACTTGCCGCCGAGCTGGCAGTCACTCGTGACATCCTGTCTCGCGTGCCGTGGGAGCAGGCGGCGTACAAGCCGCACGCCAAGTCGATGTCGCTGGGTTCGCTGGCGACGCACGTGGCACAATTGCCGAGTTTTCTGACGGTGATGGCCGCAACCGACATGCTGCATTTCAAGCCGGAGGATTTCGCACCACCGGCGATCGCGGACACCACCGCCCTGCTGGCGCTCTTCGACGCTGAATGTGCAAAAATGCACGCGGTGCTCGACGGGATGGACGCAGCCCGGCTGAACGGATCGTGGAAGATGATGATGGGTGAGCATGTGTTCGTCGACGGACAGCGCGCCTTTCTGCTGCGCCACATGGGCATCAATCACATCGTGCATCATCGCGCGCAGCTGGGCGTCTACCTGCGCCTGCTGGACGTTGCGATTCCTGGGTCCTACGGACCGTCAGCGGATACGAACTAGCGCAACAGACGTGGGCGCCGCCTTCTGGACGGCGCTCACGACCATCCCGGGCGTCAGGACCGCGGGCAGGATCGTCGCGGCGCCCGTGCCCGCCGGGTACAACACGTAGAGTGGCACGCCGCTGCGTCCAAAGCTCGCCAGCACGTTGGTGATCGCTGAATCGCGCGACGTCCAGTCGGCCTTCAGCAGCGCGACGTTGGCGCTGCTGAAGGCACGCTGGACGGCTTCGGTCCGCAGCGCGACCCGTTCATTGACCTGACACGAGAGGCACCATGCCGCGGTGAAGTCGATGAAGATCGGCCGCCCCGCCTGCCGCAGTTCGCTGACGCGTGCCGCGGTGTATGGCTCCCAGCCGGGTGCGCTGACAGCGACAGCTGCCGGTGGTTCGGCACGCAGCGCGGCCGTCGTTGCCGCAACGACCGCTGCGAGCATCAGTACGGCGGCGGTTGATCGCATGACCCGGCGATCGCTCCGCACACCGCGCGCCCAGAGCCACGCACCGAGTGCCAGCACGATCATCGCCAGCAGCACCATCGCGAGCGCATCTATTCCCGCCTGCTGACCGAGCACCCAAAGCAACCAGACCACGGTCGCGTAAAGCGGAAAGGCGAAGAGCTGCTTCAGGGTCTCGAGCCAGGGACCGGGCCGTGGCAGGAAGCGCAGCAGTTTCGGCGCCGATGCGAGTGCGACAAACGGCAGCGCCAGACCGACGCCCAGTGCGGTGAAGACCATCAGGCCGATGAATGCCGGCTGCACCAGCGCAAACCCCAGGGCGGCGCCCATGAACGGCGCCGTGCAGGGTGCGGCCACGAGCACCGCGAGCCCGCCAGTCAGCAGCGAATCGCCATAACCGCGGCCAGATCCTGCCGCACCAAGCCGGGTCAACGACAGTCCTATCTCGAAGACGCCACTGAGGTTCAGTCCGAGCGCGAACATCAGCAGCGCCAGCAGCGCAACGACTGCGGGTGCCTGCAGCTGAAAGCCCCAGCCGAGACTTTCGCCGCCGGCGCGGAGTGCCATCAGCACACCGGCGAGCGCCCAGAATGAGAGGAGCACTCCCGCCCCGAATGCGAGACCGTGCTTTCGCCCATGCGCCGGATCGTCCATGCCGCCGTGATCGAGCAGCGCCAGGACCTTCACCGACAGGACGGGGAAGACACATGGCATCAGGTTCAGCAGCAGTCCGCCGATAAACGCGAACACGATTGCGGCGATCAGCGTCATGTCGGCACCGGGATCCGGTACCGAGGCCGGGCCCGTGTCACCAGCGGCCAGCACCGCGCCGACGCCACCGATTTCGAGCGCCGCGGCGCTGGCGAGCAGCGTGTCGGCACGCGCACGAACGCCTCGCGGAACATCCGTACTGACTGGTGCGGTCACCCGCCAGCTCCGTGGCTCCCGCGCCGACACATCGGCGGTCACGATACCGGACAATTGCACCGCGGCCTTCGGACTCAGCGCCGCTCGTGGCAGCGCGATGAACACCGTGTCACCCGCACGCGTGATGCGCTGCGGAAGCGGGTACTCGATGATGTTGGCCGAGTCGACGAACAGATACGGCTTGATCAGCGTGGCTGATGCCGATGCCCGGGGAGTCAGCAGCAGTACATACCCCGTTGCGGTTGGCCAGCTGCGCGTCTGCCATGGCGATGTCGTATCCGGGAGCTGTGCGCGAGTCGCAGCCAGTGCGGACGCCCATTTCGTGGCGCTGCCGGTCGCGCTGCTCACCGACAGCGACAACGCCAGCGGTCCGGAGGCTGGAAGGCAGATCTCAGCGCACGCCAGCCATTCCGCCGTTCCAGCGATTGCAAGCGTACCGCCGCCGGCGGCATTGGCCGGCACCGAGAGTTCCGTGAGCACGAGGACTTCCGTCTCGTAGCCGTAGCTCATCAGTGGCGGCTGTGGAGTCAGGCGCGGCGTGGGGAACTGCAGCGGCCCGGCGGTGACCCCGGCCGGGAGGGTCCATTTCACCTTGAGCGGCAGGCCGGCATCGCCAGGGTTGCTCCAGTACGTGTGCCAGCCGGCGTCCAGCGTCAGCCGAACGGCAACGGTGACCGTGCCCCCCGGCTGCACCGACGCGACATCCGAGACGAGCACCGCGTCACTGTGCGGGCTCGGGTCGCGCGGCGGCGCGCCTTGAGCGCCGAGACTGGTCTGGAACGCGGAGACCGCCGCCAGTGTCGCGCCTGCAAGGGATCGCGACAGGAGGCTGAAGGCAGCGGACTTCCACGTTGCGCGGACGACGGCCATGGGAATGCGACGAAGGAGGCGGGGCATTGCGGTCTGATCAGATAGCCTCGACGGCCGTCACAGTTCCGCAGACCGGTGAAAGGTGGCCGTGGGCAATCCGATTTGCGATGGGCTGGCGTAGAGGACGCAGCAATCCCACGCCTCACTCCGAGCCCTCGTCATGCCGTCCCTCGGTCGCACCACACTTTCGGTCGTGCGTTTCGGCCTCGTCGCCGCCTGCACGGTGCCACTGTCCGCGCAGTCGCCCGGTCGCGACACCGCCCGCACCCGGACGCTTGATACGGTGCGCGTCTCGGGGCGCATCGCCGACCTGATCGGCACCGCGCGGACCGCCTCCGAGGGGCATGTCGGTGCGGTCGAGCTGCGCGCCCGACCGCTGTCGCGCGAAGGCGAGCTGCTGGAAACGGTGCCCGGCGTCATCGTCACCCAGCACTCCGGCGCAGGGAAGGCAAATCAGTACTTCGTGCGCGGCTTCAACCTCGATCACGGCACCGACTTCCGGACCACGGTCGACGGTATGCCGGTGAACCAGCCGACCCACGCGCACGGGCAGGGATATACCGACCTGAATTTCCTGATTCCGGAGTTCGTCCGTTCACTCGACTACAAGCTGGGGGTGTATCACGCGGAACTTGGCGACTTCGGCAGCGCCGGTGGCGCGGAGTTCTTTCTCGCCAAGCGATTGGACCGTCCGATCGCGACCAGCGATTTCGGCTCGTTCGGCCTGGCGCGCGCGGTGCTCGGCCAGTCCACACGCGTTGGCAAGGGTGAGCTGCTGCTGGGCGGTGAAGCGAAGACGTACGACGGCCCGTGGGTGCGCCCGGAAGGGTTGCGCAAGTTCAGCGGCATGGCGCGGTACACGGTCGATCG
>JANMHB010000123.1:0-6983 GCA_031374935.1 Gemmatimonadaceae bacterium
GGCCTCGATCGCGCCCAGTACCGGGCTGGAAAAACTGATCGAGCACAATCAGCTGCTCTACCGCGATCTGCTCGACCCTGTCGCGATGCTCCGCGACCCGCGCCGAAGCCAGACCGCGATCGCGGCCTACTTCCCCTACGGTGAAGCCGGCAGGCCTGAGGACGTCGATCCGGAGGCAGCGGCCCGCTACAGCGACCTGATGGCGGCGACGGTGCCGCCTCTGGCCGAAGAGGTGATGGATGCCTATGCAGTCGACCGACACCGTACCCTGCTCGACGTCGGCGGGGGAATTGGCGCATTCCTGACGCTCATGGGCGCGCGGGCGCCGCGACTGGGGCTGATGCTCTTCGATCTTCCAGCCGTCGCGGTCCACGCCCGGGCACAGCTGGCGGTCAACGGCCTCGCCAACCGGACCGTGGTGCATGCGGGGAACTTTCAAACCGATCCGCTGCCAAAGGGCGCTGATCTGATCACGCTGGTCCGCGTACTGCTGGATCACGGCGATGAGGTCGCGCTGACCGTCCTGCGACGCGCTCGCGAGGCGCTCGAGCCCGGGGGGACACTGCTCGTGGTCGAACCGTTCTCAGGGATTCGCGGGGCGGAACGGGTCGGCGACGCCTACTTCGGGCTCTACCTCTTTGCCATGGGGCGTGGACGCGCACGAACGGTTGCGCAGCATCAGGCGCTGCTGCGCGCGGCTGGCTTCTCTCGGATGCGGATTGTTCCGACACGGTATCCAGTCCACACGGGCATCATCGCAGCACACGCGTAACCGTCAAAACGCAGCAATGAAGGAATGACAGGTTGTTCGCTGCAGTCTCAGGCCCTCTGCATCACCCGGAGAGCGGCGGAGCCATCTGGGTTGCCGAGAAACCGTCAGTGTTTATTGACGGTTTCTGTTGTACGGGTAGGTTGACAACAGAGCGGTTCGGACGGCCCCCGTGGATGGAGATGACAGGTGAACGTGATTGCTGTCGTGTTCGACGAACCAAAGACGCTCGCCTTGCGCGCGTTGCCGCTCGACGAGCCGGGAGATGCTGACGTCCTCATCGCAGTCCGTCACACGGGAATCAGCACCGGTACTGAGCGCCTGCTGTACACAGGGACCATGCCGCCATTTCCCGGGCTCGGGTACCCGCTCGTGCCAGGCTATGAAAGCGTGGGCACCGTCATTCACGCCGGCGCGCTCTCTGACCGCGCCGTCGGCGACGAAGTCTTCGTTGCGGGCGCGCGCTGCTTCGGCGCGACGCGCGGGCTGTTCGGCGGCGCGGCCGAGAAGCTCGTGGTCGCCGGCGCGAAGACCCACGTCATCCCCCGTGGCCTTGGCGACAAGGGCGTGCTGCTCTCACTCGCCGCGACGGCGCTCCACGCGCTGCGTACACACAGCGGCGGCCAGCTCCCGCAACTGATCGTCGGCCACGGGTCGCTGGCCCGCCTTGCCGCGCGTCTGGTCCTCGCGCTCGGCGGTTCAGCCCCGACGATCTGGGAGATCAACCCCGCACGCGTCAGTGGTGCGGCAGGCTACACCGTCGTGCATCCCGATCACGATCCGCGGCGCGACTATCGGACGATTCTCGAGCTCAGTGGTGCGCACGACATACTCGATACGCTCATTGGGCGGTTGGCCCGCGACGGCGAGATCGTACTCGGCGGGTTCTATCACGAGCCGGTCAAATTCGCCTTTCCGCTGGCGTTCATGCGTGCCATGCAACTGAAGATTGCCGCCGAGTTCTCGCCGGCCGACCTCGCCGACGTGACGGCCATGGTCATCGACGGTCGGCTGTCGCTCGACGACATCATCACCCATCGCGTCCCCGCCGGCGATGCGGTGCAAGCCTACGCCACGGCATTCGGCGATCCAACGTGTGTCAAGATGATCCTCAACTGGAGTGACCCGGCATGACCACTCAGCAGGTCCCTGCCCCGAATGATGTCCTCGAACAGATGCACCGAACCCTTCGCGACGAAGCGTCCGGCCCAGACGCCGAGCCGGTCGAGCAGCGCCCGGTGACCAAGGAGACGCAGATCATCGCGATCTATGGCAAGGGCGGCATCGGCAAGAGCTTCACCCTGGCCAACCTGTCATACATGATGGCGCAGCAGGGCAAGAAGACGCTCTTGATCGGTTGCGACCCGAAGAGTGACACCACGTCACTGCTTTTCGGCGGCAAGGCATGTCCAACGATCATCGAGACGTCGTCGAAGAAGAAGCTGGCGGGTGAAGCGGTGGCCATCGGCGACGTCTGCTTCAAGCGTGACGGGGTCTTCGCCATGGAGCTTGGCGGACCGGAAGTCGGCCGCGGCTGCGGTGGTCGCGGCATCATCCACGGCTTCGAAACGCTGGAGAAACTCGGCTTCCACGAGTGGGGCTTTGATTTCGTGCTGCTCGACTTCCTCGGTGACGTGGTCTGCGGCGGCTTCGGCCTTCCGATTGCCCGCGACATGTGCCAGAAGGTGATCGTCGTGGCTTCGAACGACCTGCAGTCGCTCTACGTGGCGAACAACGTCTGCTCAGCGGTGGAATACTTCCGCAAGCTCGGCGGCAACGTCGGCGTGGCCGGCGTCGTGATCAACAAGGACGATGGCACCGGGGAAGCCGAGGCCTTCGCGACGAAGGTCGGGATTCCGATCCTCGCCAAGATTCCGGCGAACGACGACATTCGCAAGAAGAGTGCGAACTACGAGATCATCGGCATTCCCGGCGGTGACTGGGGCGAGCTCTTCGCCGAACTGGCACAGAACGTCGCCGACGCGCCGCCGGTGCGCCCGCATCCGCTCACGCAGGATGAGTTGCTGAATCTGTTTTCCGCTGACACCGTCGGCCGCAACGTGGTATTGGAGCCAGCGAGCTTCCTCGACATGTGTGGCCGCGAAGAGTCCAACAAGGCGACGCTCGAAGTCGTCTATGACACGGTCTGAGGTCGATCGCCATGTCGGCCGATGAGATGATCGCACCGCCCTCACGCGAGGCGGGCTACGACGACGCCGCTACCGCGCCGATGGCGAACGACGGGGATCTGCCCAAGGACCTCGAGCTCGCTGTCGGCGGCGCCCGTGCCGCGCTGCCGGTGATCACGGCGCCGCCAACCGACGGACTTGGCTGTCACTCCGGCGCCGAGCAGATGAAGGCAGCCGCAGCAGCGGCGGGGAAGAGCGCGATCCTCGATCAGTACGCTGTTGACTATCCGAAGGGACCGCACGATCAACCGCAGTCGATGTGCCCGGCCTTTGGTTCGCTGCGCGTCGGGCTGCGCATGCGGCGCACCGCGACGATTCTCAGCGGATCGGCGTGCTGTGTGTACGGCCTGACCTTCACCAGCCATTTCTATGGCGCGCGGCGCACGGTCGGTTACGTGCCGTTCAACTCCGAGACGCTCGTCACCGGTCAGCTCTTCGAGGACATCCGCGACGCGGTGTTCAAGATGGCAGATCCCGAGCTCTACGACGCGATTGTCATCACGAATCTCTGTGTGCCGACGGCGTCTGGCGTCCCGCTGCAGCTGCTGCCAAAGGAAATCAACGGCGTTCGCATCATCGGCATCGACGTCCCAGGATTCGGCGTACCGACGCACGCGGAAGCAAAGGATGTGCTCTCCGGTGCCATGCTCCGGTATGCACGCACCGAGGCAGAACAGGGCCCCGTTGCCGCGCCGCGCGGCGGCAAGAGCGACAAGCCGACCGTCACGCTCGTTGGTGAAATGTTTCCGGCCGACCCGGTGGGCATCGGCATGCTGCTGGCGCCTCTCGGGCTCGCGGCAGGTCCGGTCGTGCCGACCCGCGAATGGCGCGAACTCTACGCGGCGCTCGACTGCGCCGCCGTGGCGGCCATCCACCCCTTTTATACCGCTGCGTTCCGCGAGTTCGAGTATGCGGGCCGACCGATCGTCGGCTCGGCGCCGGTCGGACACGACGGCACGGCGGACTGGCTGCGCAACATCGGTGAAGCGTGTGGTGTGAGCGCCGACACGATTGGCGCCGCGCAGAATGCCGTGTTGCCGGTGATCCGCAACGCGTTGTCGGCCAAGCCGATCAAGGGCCGCATCACCATGAGCGGCTACGAAGGGTCGGAGCTGCTGGTGGCCCGACTTCTGGTGGAGAGCGGCGCCGATGTGCGCTACGTCGGCACCGCCTGCCCGCGCACGCCGTGGAGCAATGCCGATCGAGAGTGGCTCGAGGCGCGAGGCGTGCATGTGCAGTTTCGCGCGTCGCTGGAGCAGGATCTCCAGGCGATGGCAGAGTTCAGGCCGGATCTCGCGATCGGCACCACGCCGGTCGTGCAGAAGGCGAAGGAACTCGGCGTCCCGTCGCTCTACTTCACGAACCTGATTTCGGCGCGACCGGTGATGGGCCCGATGGGTGCCGGCTCACTCGCCACCGTCATCAACTCGGCCCTTGGCAATCAACATCGCTTCGATGAGATGAAGGCATTCTTCGACGGTATCGGGGAAGGCGCGAACGCCGGCATCTGGGAAGCGGTGCCCGTCGACCGTCCCGAGTTCCGCGAGCACTACAAGCGTCACCTTGCGAAACTGGCCAAGCAGCGCAAGGCCGAGGAGATGGTCTGATGCTTGTGCTCGATCACGATCGCGCTGGTGGGTACTGGGGCGCCGTCTACGCGTTCACCGCCATCAAGGGACTCCAGGTCGTCATTGACGGCCCGGTGGGGTGCGAGAACCTGCCGGTGACATCGGTGCTGCATTACACCGACGCGCTTCCGCCGCATGAATTGCCTGTCGTGGTGACGGGGTTGTCGGAAGAAGAGCTCGGGCAGCACGGCACCGAGGGCGCGATGCGTCGCGCCCACAAGACGCTCGACCCGGAACTGCCGGCGGTCGTGGTCACCGGCAGCATTGCGGAGATGATCGGCGGCGGTGTGACACCGGAAGGCACCAACATCGTGCGCTTCCTGCCCCGGACCATCGACGAGGACCAGTGGCAAGCCGCCGATCGTGCGCTGTACTGGCTCTGGACGGAGTACGGCTTGAAGAAGGGCGTGATGCCGAAGCGGGCCGAACGCGCGGCGGATGCGAAGCCGCGCGTGAATCTGATCGGCCCGATGTACGGCTACTTCAATACCTGGTCCGACCTCGCGGAGATCCGGCGGCTGGTGGAAGGAATCGGCGCGGACATCAACCTCGTGTTCCCGCTCGGGAGCCACCTCGCGGACGTCCCGCGATTGGTCGATGGCGATGTGAATGTCTGCATGTACCGCGAATTCGGGCGCATGCTCTGTGAGTCACTCGACAAGCCGTACCTGCAGGCGCCGATCGGGCTTCATTCGACGACCAAGTTCCTGCGCAAGCTCGGCGAATTGCTGGGACTCGATCCTGAGCCGTTCATCGAAAAAGAGAAGCACACCACCATCAAGCCGCTGTGGGATCTGTGGCGCAGCGTGACGCAGGACTTTTTCGGCACCGCGAGTTTTGCGATCGTCGCGAATGAGACGTACGCGCGCGGCGTGCGACACTTCCTCGAGACCGAAATGGGACTGCCCTGCACGTTCGCCTTTGCGCGCCGTCCAGGGGTGAAGCCGGACAACGCCGCAGTGCGCGAGGCCATTCGCACGACGCCGCCGCTGATCATGTTCGGCAGCTACAACGAGCGGATGTACATGGCGGAACAGGGCTCGCGGGCGATGTACATCCCCGCCTCGTTCCCGGGCGCGATCATCCGCCGTCATCTGGGCACACCGTTCATGGGCTACTCGGGCGCCACCTACCTGATCCAGGAAGTGTGCAACGCGCTGTTCGACGCCCTGTTCAACATCATTCCGCTGGCCACCGACATGGACAAGGTCGAGGCCACGCCGTCGCGTCTGCATCAGGAGCTGCCGTGGACCGATGAGGCCCATGCGGCCCTCGAGGAACTGCTCGAGGAGCAGCCGGTGCTGATCCGGATTTCGGCGGCGAAACGCATCCGGGACCTGGCAGAGCGTGACGCGCGCGAGCTCAAGGATTCCTCGGTGACCCGGGACCACGTGCTCTCGTCGCGCCGCGCCATGCGAGGCGGTGCATATGCGTGACGATCAGCCAGTGCGTGGAGCCAAGGCAGCGAACACCGACGCAATGATGTCGGCGAGTCGCTCTGGCTTGTCGTCGGGGATGAGGTGGCCCGCGGGGGTCACGTCGATGACCGACCGCATTGGCAGTTCGCGTGTCACCTCCAGCAGCTCGTGGAACGGCACCCACGGCTCATTGGATGAATGGACGAGCGTGACAGGGACGTTCACCGTCGGGAATCGTGCCTGCAACGCGGGCAGGTCCCAGCGCGACATCATGCGGAGTACCGCGCCGACGCGCGCTCCATCGGTGAGCATGGCGATGTACCGCCCTTCCTGCGCCGGATCGAGCGGCGTCCCGGCAGACCGGAGCAGCTCGCGCGCGACGGTGCCGTTCCTGAGCACGGCAGCGATTGCAGCGCGCACCGGATCCACATCGAACAGCGCACGGGAGAACGGCAGCAGCGCCTGCCCTAGTGCATTGATGGAAACGAGTGCACTATTGACTCCGATGATCGATTGTGGCGATACCTCGTGGGACGAAGCCAGCTGCAGCAGGACTGCCGCACCTGCGGAATGTCCGACACCGATGCGCGGGCGAACGTTCAGCGTGCGAAGCAACGCGCCAACGGCATTGGCCATCCCGGCCAGCGAGAGCTGGTCGGTGTTTGCCCCGGTGGTGAAGCCATGGCCGGGTAGATCGAACGCAATGACGTCAGCCCACGGTGTCAGGAGTGGCAGCACCGCACGCCAGGTGTGCGTAGCGCCTGCGGTCCCGTGGATGAGGACCACCGTGGGGCCGCTGCCGGCGCGCTGGACGTGCCATCGGAGGCCCGCGGCGGTAACGAAAAATGAACTCTCAGCATGTGGCCAGTCTGCTGGAATGATCGGCGATTGGCCTTCGGTATCAGGCACGCATGCCCTCTTGGTGTGGTGTCTGGTCAACCCGAACGACTTGCGTCTGGGCTGGCGTATGCTGGCAAGT
>JANMHB010000078.1:0-18061 GCA_031374935.1 Gemmatimonadaceae bacterium
CCCCCCCCCCAGGTGGTGTGGGGTGTGGTGCGCGCCTCTCTGCAGCCGTACCAGACCGGATTACACCGGCGCCGAGAACCCTTCGGCCTGAAGCGAGGTGATGATCCGTCCACGCAACGCGTCCGGGACGTTTGGCAACGGAAGCGCCGAGGGAATCAACGTCAGCACCTGCCGGGCAAAATCGTAGTGGGAGGCACAGGTGCGACAGGTGTCGATGTGCCCCTGCACCGCGCCGACCGCCTCGTCCGACAGCCGACCATCAAGGAAGTCGTACAACGCGCTCGCGGCGGCACGACAGCTGATCAGTGGCGGTGGCTCGATCTCGACGTCGCTCATGCTTCGACTCCCGGTCCTGGTGTTGCCGATGGCCGGACGATGCCCGCATCCACGGCATGGCGATACAACGATTTCTGCAACAGGCGTCGAGCGCGAAAGAGCCGCGACCGCACCGTTCCAACGGGCACCTCGAGCACTTCGGCGGCCGACTCGTACGACTCTCCTTCCACATCGACGAGAATGGCAACCGTGCGATACACTTCCGGCAACGCCGCCAGCGCCGCACGGATTGCCGGCCCGACTTCGATCCGGTCAAGCAGATCCCCGAGACCACTGCGCGTTGCCTCGCCGTGCTCGATGCTGGCGGCCAGCGACTCGAGCTCCGCGTCTTCGCCGGATGTATCGACGACCCGCGCCTCGCGTTCCCGGTGCCGGAGAAACACGTTGCGACAGATCGTGAACAGCCAGCGCCGCGCGTCATGCCCCGACTTGAAGGTTTCCCACGACCGGTAGGCGCGAAGATACGTCTCCTGGACGAGGTCATCGGCCAGCGCCTCATCGTGCGCCATGGATCGCGCAAACCGCACCACCTGCGGCAGTGCCGCAAGCACGGTGGCGTCAAATTCTGCGTCGCGCGGAGACACGGGCATTCGGTGATTGCAGCGGAGAGTGCGAACCCGGACCGGCCAGCCCCGTCCGCGCCGACGTTGCCGCGAACGGCTTGGCCGCGACATCGGTCGTCGGGGAACGACTGGCTATCCGTGGAGGCCAGCGGAAGTTCCCGGGCGGCGGTCAGCCGACCGCGCGCACGCCAACCGGCCTCAAAATCCGACGCCGCTGCCCGGTTGTTCCCGCCGATACGCCCGCAGGTCGCGCCACCATTGCACGCAGGCGGCCTCGATGGCTGATGTCGCCGCAGCCAACCGGGCGGGGCCCGCACCACTGATCCGCACCCAGGGCTTGCCCAGCCGATCGAGGTGAAAGATCAGGCGATCGTGAAACCAGTCACGATCACTGGACATGACCCGCACGCCATCAGCCACCCACGCGATATCCGGATCGCAGAGCAGGTACAGATCGATCGGCTGCCGGGCGGCCACCTCCCACACGTGCGCCGGCACGGGCTGCCGAAGCCATTCCGTCCAGATGGCGGTGACGATCGCCTCGGTATCGCTCACGCACAGCCCACGCGCACGACGCTGGGCCTCGCGAATCAGCACCTGCTGTCCGTCGGTGACCAGTGTCGCATCGAGTTCAGTCCAGTGGTGGTGCGGCACGCCTGTCGTATATGTGCGCCCGTACTCGTCCACCCAGGCCGTGTCATAGGCGTGCGCAATCTGCTCGGAGAGCGTCGACTTGCCCACGCTTTCGCCTCCCACCAGTGCCACCGTCCGCACGAACCAGGGGCGTGCCGCCGGCGCGATGAGATCCCAATGCTGCCAGGGATCCATGCGAATTCGCGTGCCGCGCACATCGTCGGCGCTGCGGTCGACGTGAACGAACGCCGCGCCAACACCGGCCGCGATCCCGACAGCATCCGGATCGCCGGAAAACACATGGCTCACCTCCGGTGCCAACACGTCCAGCGCGGCGATCCAGTCGGCGGCGGATGCCTGTTCATCACCCGGTCGCGGGGGCAGGCTGGCCTCGGGCACGACGACCCGGGCCCACGGGCAGCTCTCCACCAGCCAGCGCCACCGCACATCCCACGGGATCGGATCGTCCCAGCGGCGCTCCAGCACGATCGTCGTTCGGGTGCAGCGCTGGCGCGCAGCGTCGAACAGTGCCAGGTGACCGCGGTGCACGGGCAGAAACCTGCCCACCAGCAGGGCGTGAGACATCGGGGTGGGGCGAAGGTCGCAGGACCGCCGCCGACGGACTGCGGGCGGACGCACCGGGAGTGGGCCGGCCAGGGAAGAATGCACCTGAGGCGCCGTGTGCGGAATTGCGACCGTCAATCGTCATGGTTCGGACCGTTGACCATCGCACCACGAACACCGCCGCCGGATCCCCGCATCGATCCGTCAGAAGGAGTTGCCGCACCGCATGGCAGTCGCATCGCGTCACGCACCGATGGCCGCAGCAACCGCACCGGCGGCCGACCGGCAACCAGAGGTCGCGGCGATTCCGATCGCAGAGCTGCTGGCGGCACTCTCGCATGCCCTCGACCTGACCGAGGGCGCGCCAGCCGGCCACACGCTGCGCAGCTGCATGATCGCGATGCGCATCGCAGATACGATCGGCCTTGGTGCAGACGATCGCACGGCGCTGTACTTCGCCATGCTGCTCAAGGACGCCGGCTGCTCGAGCAACGCCGCGCGCATCACCGCGCTCTTCGGCGCGGATGATCATCGCGTCAAGCCACGCATGAAGATCGTCGACGCCAACAATCCGCTGCGCCTGGCGCTCGAGACCTTTCGCAGCGCGGGCGGCGGCTTCGGCAGTCGTCTGGCGCACTTCCTCGGGATCGCCCGCGGCGGCCCGGTGACGCGCGAGCTGATCGCGATCCGCTGCGAGCGTGGTGCCGGCATCGCACGCCAGATGGGCTTTCCCGAAAACACCTGTGATGCGATCCGTTCCCTCGACGAGCACTGGAACGGCAACGGACATCCGGCCGGATTGAAAGGCACTGCCATTCCGCTGCTCTCCCGGATTGCGAATCTTGCGCAGACCCTCGACATCTTCGTCGGCGCGCAAGGCGTGCCGGCGGCCATGCGGATGGTGAAGGATCGGCGCGCGACCTGGTTTGATCCGCAGCTTGCCGATCGTGTGCTGCAGTGGCGCACGGACACGGCGTGGTGGATCTGGTTGCGCGAATCGTCGCCCGAGGCGGAGGTCGCCGCGCTCGAACAGGCCGCCTCGCAGCGCCTGGTGAATGCGAGCGGCCTGGATCTCGTGGCGCAGTCGTTCGCCGACATCGTCGATGCCAAGTCGCCGTTCACCTACCGCCACAGCACCAACGTGTCGAGGTGGGCGCGGGCACTCGGCGCGAAGTTCTTCACCGACGAGGCCGAGCTGACGCGCCTCGCGCGGGCCGGTCTGCTGCACGACATCGGGAAGCTCGGAGTCTCGAATACCATCCTCGACAAGCAGGGACCACTCTCGGCGGACGAGCGATCGCTGATGCAAGCACACCCGGCGCACACGTGGGAAATCCTGCGGCGCGTCCGCGTCTTCTCCGACTTTGCCAGACTGGCATCCCTGCACCACGAGAAGCTCGACGGCTCCGGCTATCCATGGCAGGTGCCGGCCGAGGGGCTCGACCTGCAGGCCCGGATATTGGCGGTGGCGGACATTTTCGAAGCGCTCACGGCCGACCGACCGTATCGGGCGGGCATGCCGGTGACCACGGCGCTGGCCCTGCTCGAGAAGGACCGCGACACGACGCTCGATGGGCGTGTGCTGGACGTGCTGGCGCAGGTCGCGACCGAGATGCCGTTACAGCTGTGATGCGCGGCAGGGTCGATTCCCGGGCCCGATTGCGCCATCTTGCCGGTGGCCCTGCCCCGCCTCCAGACCCGTTCTGCACATGCCGCACCCTTCGACCACCGTCCACAAGTTCGGTGGTGCCGCTCTTGCCGACCTCGCCGCCTTCCGTCACGCCGCGGACATCATCGCCTCGCACGGCGGCCCCCGCCCTGTCATCGTCGTGTCGGCGATGCGTGGCGTCACCGATGCGCTGAGCGTCGCCGCCACCAGTCCAGGCCCGAATGCGCGGGCGACGCTGGCGACACTCGAAAGCCGCCACACCGCGGTTGCACGGGGGCTCGCCACGCACGCCGCCGCAGATGCGACGCTCACGGCGTTCATTCTCTCCGTCTTCGCCGAACTGACGACCGTCTGCACCCGGCGGCGACGTGGATCGCTCGACACGGCGCAGATCGACTTCGTCATGTCGCGTGGCGAAGTGCTCGCGGCAGCGCTGATGGTCGCCGCACTCACCAGGCGCGGGCTTGGGGCCGTGGCCATCGACGCCACGAAACTCGTCTTCACCGACGGCGTGCCAGGCAACGCCGCGCCGGACATGGTCAAGACGACGGCCGCCGCCGGCAAGCTCCTGCTGCCGCGCCTCAAGGCGGGAGTGATTCCGGTGGTGCCCGGCTTCATCGGCCGTGGGCGCAAGGGGGCGGTGGTCACCCTTGGGCGCGGTGGCTCCGATGTCACGGCCACGCTGATGGCGCGCGTGCTGCACGCAGACTCGGTGATGCTCTGGAAAGACGTGGCGGGATTGCTCACCGCCGATCCGCGGGTTGTGCCGGATGCGCGACTGATTCCATCGCTCCATGTGCGTGAGGCATCGGAGCTGGCGTACCATGGCGCGAAGATCCTGCACCCACGGGCACTCATCGGCCTGCCGGGCGCGACGCGCCTCTACCTGCGCCCGCTGGCCGACCCGACCTCACTCGGCACCGAGATCTCGTCGTTCGTCACCGCCGGGGCGCGGAAGCGAGGCACGCCGGCCCTACCGGTGAAGGCGCTCGCCGTCATCGCCGATCAGGCACTGGTGACGCTCGTCGGCAACGGGATGGCGGGGCTGCCAGGTGTGGCCGCCCGCGCTCTGGGTGCGCTGGAAGCGATGGGCATCTCGGTGTCACTGATCTCGATGGCATCCTCCGAACATTCCTTGTGCATCGCCGTGCCAGGCACGATGGCGACCGCGGTCGCCACACGCTGGAAGCTGGTGTTCGCGAGCGAGATTGCACGCCGCGACATCGACGGTGTGGATGTGCGCCGCAGTGTGGCGACGCTGGCCATCGTCGGCCTTGGCATGGCCGGGACGCCGGGTGTGTCGGCGCGCCTCTTCGACGCGCTGGCACAGAGCCGGATCAATGTCGTCGCCATTGCACAGGGTGCCTCGGAGATGAATGTGTCGGTGGTCATCGACAACGCCGCGGCAGCCACCGCGCAACGCGCGGTACACGCCGCATTCCGGCTGGACAAGATCGGTGGCGGTGATGCGGGGGCGCGACAGCACGCCGATGTGATCGTCCTCGGATTCGGACTGATCGGGCGTGAACTGGCGCTCCAGCTGGCGCAGCGCCGCACGCCGGATGGCGGGCGCCTCACGGCACCGGTGCGCGTGGTCGCGGTCATCGATCGCAGTGGCTACGTCTTCGATCCGCGCGGCCTTACCCCGAAGCAGCTCACGGCACTGGCCGAGGCCAAGGCCGCCGGCACGCCGCTCGCGCTGCTGCCGGGTGGTGTGCGCGCGTCCGACGAAGCGGCGTTGCGTGCCATCGCCACACATGCGCTCGAACGTCCAATCGTGGTCGACGTGACCGCGTCAGAGACGTCGCCCACGCTCGAAGTCGCACTCGGCGCGGGGATGGACCTGGTGCTGGCCAACAAACGGCCGCTGGTGACGACGGGGCGAAACGGCAAAGGACTGGCGAAGCTGGCGGCCGCGCGCGGTCGCCGGATGTTGCACGAGGCCACCGTCGGCGCGGGCTTGCCGGTGATCGACACGATCAACAAACTCGTCGCCTCGGGCGATCGCATCCTGCAGATCGAAGGGTGTCCGTCAGGCACGCTCGGCTTCCTCTTCAGCGAGATGTCGCGCGGCACGAAGTTCTCCGACGCGCTGCGGTCGGCGATGGCCAAGGGGTACACCGAGCCCGATCCGCGCGATGACCTCTCCGGCATGGATGTGGCGCGCAAGGCGTTGATTCTCGGCCGCTTGCTGGGGTACACCGGCGAGTTGCGCGACATCAAGGTCGAATCGCTGGTACCCGTGCCATTGCGAAAGCTGCCGCTGGCCGATTTCCTGTCGCGGGCCGCTGAGGTGGATGGTGAGTGGGCCGCACGGGTCGGTGACGCGCAGGCGCACGGTGCCGTGTTGCGCTATCGCATCATCGTCACCGGCAAGATGGTGCGCGTCGGCGTGGTCGCCGTCGATGCCAGCAGTCCGCTGGGATCACTTGGCGGAACGGATAACCTGTTTTCGTTCACCACCACGCGGTACAAGACCAATCCGCTGGTGATCACGGGCCCTGGTGCAGGCGCCGGTGTGACGGCCGCCGGGGTGTTCACTGACGTGCTGACACTCGCTGAGCAGCGATGACGTTCAGCGAGCAGGTCTGCGACGCGTGTGGCGCACGATACGTTGCCCGCGATCCGCGGGTGGAATGTGTCACATGCGGCGGGCTGCTGCACCTGGAACATGCGCAGCCGCCACAGTGCAGCACCGCGCTGCGTGACGTCTTCGACGCGCGGTTGATGCCCGCCCGCGACGCCGCGGGCACCGGGCCGGGCAACTCCGGCGTCTGGCGCTTCCGCGAACTCGTCATGCCCGACGCCGCCGACACCGAACTGGTGACGCAGGGTGAGGGCAACACGCCACTGCTCGCCCGCGCCCGTGTTGCCGCGTGGGCGGGCGTGGCCGATCTGCTGCTCAAGCACGAAGGGCACAATCCAACGGGCTCGTTCAAGGATCGCGGCATGACGGTCGCGATCACGCAGGCGGCGCGGATCAATGCCAGCGCCGTCGCCTGCGCATCGACCGGCAACACATCATCATCGCTCGCATCGTATGCGGCGCTGGCCGGGCTGCGCGGGCTGGTCCTGGTGCCGGCCGGCAAGGTGGCACTGGGCAAACTCTCGCAAACCATCGCGTACGGCGCGCAGACGCTGCTGGTGCGCGGAGACTTTGACGATTGCCTCCGACTGGCACGCGAATCATCGGAACAGCTTGGGGTGTACCTCGCCAACTCGATCAATCCGTGGCGGCTCGAAGGCCAGAAGACCATCATCTTCGACCTGCTGCAGCAGCTGCGGTGGCAGTCGCCCGACTGGCTGGTGCTGCCGGCGGGAAATCTTGGCAATACGGCGGCATTCGGCGCCGCGCTGCGCGACGCATTGCGACTCGGGCTGATCGATCGGGCGCCGCGATTGGCGTGTGTGCAGGCCGCCGGCAGCGCGCCATTCGCCGCCAGCTTTCGCGACGCCTTCGGCACCCGGCACACCGTGCGGGCCGAGACGATCGCGACCGCGATCCGGATCGGTGATCCGGCCAGCTACGACCGCGCCGTCCGCGCGATTCGCGAGACCGATGGCGTGGTACTCTCCGTCACTGATGCCGAAATCCTCGAAGCGAAAGCGATCATCGACGCCAGCGGCGTGGGCTGCGAGCCGGCGAGCGCCGCCAGTGTGGCGGGGACGCGGGCGCTGGTTCGCGATGGCACGATTCAGCCAGGACAGCGTGTGGTCGCCCTGCTGACGGGACACATGCTGAAGGATCCTGAGATCATGCTCGCCTACCACCGGGACACGCGGCCCGCACCGCCCTTCGCCAATCAGAGCATCGAGATCGATGCCACCCTGGCCGACATGGAACGTGTGCTGCGCCGCGCACCGGCGGCCATGTGAGCCAGCCCGATGCCGCCGTGCGTGTGCCGGCCAGTACGTCGAATCTTGGTGGCGGATTCGATTGCGTCGGCATGGCGGTTGATCGCTGGCTTGCCGCATCGCTGACCGTGGGCAACGGTGCACCGACCGTGACGGTGCATCGCGAGGGCTCGCTGCAGTCACTCGTCTGCGATCCGCGAGACGATCTGCTCTACACCGGGTTTGCGGCAGCGTGTGCGCTTCGCAATCGTGCCATGCCATCGGTGCTGCGCTTCGCGGCGACGTCGGACATTCCGGTGGCGCGCGGACTGGGGTCCTCGGCGGCGGCGCTGGTGGCCGGTGCCGCACTGGCCGACGCGGCACTCGATCTGGAGCTCGGCCGCTCGGGCGTGGCGATGCTGGTGTCGCAGATCGAAGGGCACCCCGACAACGCGGCACCGGCAGCGTTCGGAGGTGCGATGCTCGGTGTGGCGCGCGACGACGCGACCGACACGACGCCGTGTACCTACGCCTTCTCGTCACTGCCGGTGCACACGTCACTCTGCTTCGTCTTCGTCGTGCCACCCTATGAAGTCACGACAGCCGACGCACGAGCGGTACTGCCGAAGCATGTGTCATTCAGCGACGCCGTCTGCGCGGTGCAACGGAGCGCTGCGCTGGTGCACGGGCTGGCGACGGGTGATGACGACCTGCTCGCGCGCGCGCTCGACGACGTCTTGCATGTGCCGTACCGCCGACAGCTCGTCCCCGGCTACGACCGCGTGGTATCGGCAGCGCGAGACGCGGGTGCGTTTGGGGCCACCCTCAGCGGCAGCGGCTCGGCCATGCTCGCGATCGGGCGCCAGGAGCAGGCGGCGGCGATCGCCAGCGCCATGTCGAGGGTCTTCGCCAGCCAGGGGCACCACGCCGAGACGCTGGTGACGACGGGCGTCGTGCCCGGGCTCGAGATCACCGAGCGCCGCCGGCGGGAAACTTCCCCGCGCGCGGCGCCGTAGGAAAGGCAACCTTCTTCACCGGTATCGCCATGCTCACCGCCTTGCTTCGCCTTTTCGCGCTTCGCCCGATCCTCGCCGGCTCGCTGCTCGGGATCCCGATCCTGACGCTGCTGCTGCTCGGTCTCTTCACCGCGCTGTTCCTGAAGCTGCTGCTGTTCATCGGCCTGCCGATCCTGCTCGTGCTGCTGCTCCTGCGCCTGATCCGAACGCCGAAGCACGAGCCGACGCACACGATGTAGTCCGACCGTCGGGCGATGGCGAGTGTGCACACCGTCGTCGCCCGACGGGCCGCGCGACCCGACCGCCGGATCACAGCCCGCTGCTGAATCCTTCGCGAAAGGATGGGTATCGGGGTGACCAGCCGCTGGCCAGCAGCGCCGCATTGCTCACCCGCTGATCGTTGCGGCTGCGTAGCTCCTCGTTGCCGAAGACCAGGGTTTCCGCTGATCCACCGGCTGCCGCAGTCAACCACCGTGCGACGTCGGCCGCGCGGGTCGGTGCACCGTCGCTCACGTTGAGCACGCGCGTGACAGGTGTCTTCGCCGCGACATGCAGCATGGCACCCACGATGTCATCCCGGTGGGCGAGGTTGGTCCAGTACTCGCCGCGCTGTGCGAGGGCAGCGGCGTTGCGCATCCGGGCCCGTGGATCGCGTCCGGGGCCGTAGATGCCCGCTACGCGCAGGATGGTGACCGCATCCCAGTCTGCACCGAGGAGCACATCCTCCGCCTCGATCAGCGCGCGGTTGCCCTCGCCTGCACCAGCGCGCGGCGACGTTTCGTTCACCCATTCACCATCGCGGCCACCATAGACGCCGGTGCTGGACGTGTAGACGAGCGCGCGTGCGTTGGTCGCGCGCGCCAGCGCGAGTGCCGCGGCGGCGGCAGGTGGATAGGTCGCATCGTACCCGTCGGCGGCCGACGCCGGTGCCACCGTCAGCATGACGACATCGAGCGTCTCCGGCACACCGACGATCGGCGCAGGCCCAAGGGCGCCACGCAGCCAGGTCACGCCATCGTCGGTGGGCCTGATCACGGAGCGGCGGACCGCCCACGCGGTGTGACCGCGCCGCACGGCTTCGGTGGCCACCGCGCTGCCGAGATAGCCGGCGCCAAGCACGGCGATGCGCAGTGGCGTCTGTGGTGCAGGATGAGTCATGCGGGCAATATGCGAGTTCGGGGCGGCCGGTGCATGGGCGTGGACTAGTTTTGCAGCAATGATGGCCTTCCGCACGCGCGCCCATGGCCCGGCAGCGCCAAGCACGCCACGAGATGTGCCGCGCGCCAGACGGCTTGCGTTGCGGCATGGCTGGAACGCGATGGCGTATCAGATCGTGAACGACGGCATGCTGCACTGGTTTTCCGGCGCCGGTGACGCAGTGGTGGGCTACGTGCAGGCGCACGGTGTCTGCATCGTGGCCGGAGCGCCGATCTGTGACGGCTCGCGGCTCGTCGACGTGATCGCGGAGTGGGAGACATTTGTGCGATCGCTCGACTGCCGCACCTGCTACTTCGGCGCCGCTGGCCGGGTCTTCGATGCGCTGCATGACCGCCCGGGCTACAGCACCGTGCTGCTTGGCGCACAGCCGGTCTGGCATCCAGCGCAGTGGGCGGACCTCCTCGCCCGCACCCGGTCGCTGCGCGCGCAGATGTCGCGCGCCGGGAACAAGGGTGTGCGCGTCTCCGAATGGACGTCTGACCGCGCCAGCGGCGATGCGCGGCTGCGAGCCTGCCTCGCCAGCTGGCTCAGCACGCGTCGACTGCCAACGCTGCATTTCCTGGTCGAGCCGCACACGCTGCATGATCTGCAGGGGCGCCGGATCTTCGTCGCCGAACGCCACGGGGCCGTCATCGGATTTCTGAATGCGTCGCCGATTCCGGCCCGACGCGGGTGGCTCATCGAACAGTTCGTGCGCAGCGACCACGCACCCAACGGCACGATCGAACGGCTGGTCGATGCGATGATGCGAGCGGTGGCCACTGACGCAGCGGAGTACGTGACGATGGGGCTGGTGCCACTGCGCGAGGACGCCACTGATCGCGGCACCACCAATCCGGCCTGGCTTTCGACGGTACTGTCACTGACGCGCCTGCACGGGCGACGGTTCTACGACTTTCGCGGGCTCGAGCAGTTCAAGACGAAGTTCCGGCCAGAGCGCTGGGAGCCCATCTATGCGATCACGGCCGAGCCGGTTTTCTCGCCGCGAACGCTGTACGCGATTGCGGCTGCATTCACCGTGCAGTCTCCCGTACTCGCCGTCGGCCGCGGGCTGCTCCGTGCGATCGGTGCCGAACTGGCAACCCTTTGCCGGCTACTGCTGCGACAGGTCGGCTGACCGCTGCAGGTCGCGCACTCGCTGCGATCGCGTGCTGCCAATCAGCAGTTCCATCAGCAGTGCATCGATATCGAGCTGCGACGGGATGTACGTCGTTGCCGCCGAGGCGCTCGAGCGACCAACCCGCACGCCGAGACTGGGCGGCGCGAGCGCGGCGCGAAAGGCTGATTCGTCGGTGAGTTCGTCGCCCACGAACACGGCACCCGGCAGGCCATGTGTTGCAACCAGCCGCAGCATGGCGTCGCCTTTGGTCGGCGCGCCGCGCGGGATGAGGTTCATCAGGCCGATCCCGTGCACGAGTGTCACCTGGTGCGGCAATCGCGGCAGCAAGGCTTCGATCGCGGTGATCACGCGCGGCGGTTCGGCGACCTTCCAGTAGTGCACACAGACCGACTGCCCCTTGTCCTCGACTTCGGCGCCGGGCAGCAACGCCACTGCCTCGCGCAGTTGCGGCAGCCACGTCGCCACTTCGCGCGCTGCCCGTTTCGCAAACGGGGACGGTTCCGCGCCATGGTTGCCGATCACGGCCAGCAGCGGCACACCGGGAAACCGCGGTGTGGTGTCCGCGACCGAGCGGCCCGTGATGACGGCGACCGGCGCCGCATGGGCGAGACTCGTGAGCAGCTCGAGCGTCTCGTCACGCATCCGGGTTCCGAACGGGTCCGTTCCCATCGGCGCCAGGGTGCCGTCGAAGTCGAACGCCAGCAGCGCACCACTGCCCGCTGCGTCGCGAAGCTGCGCCACGTTTCGTGCGGCGAGAATGTTACGGGGCACTCAGGAACCCACCGGCATTGCGGACCCGGACAGTGTCAACGTTCGGCGCGCCCTCACCCGGAGCTGCGCGGCATCCAGCAAGATACGTCCGGCCCAGCGATAGACGTTGTGCTCGGCCACCACCGCCCGCATCGCCCGCATGCGTTCCGCCTGCTCCGCCCGCGGCATGACCGCCGCCCGTTCCATCGCGCAACTGGCCTCCTCGACGTCGTATGGATTCACGATCAGCGCATCCGCCAGCTCGTGCACGGCACCGGCGAACCGGCTCAGTACCAGGACCCCCTGCTCATCTTCGCGCGCCGCCACGAACTCCTTGGCCACCAGGTTCATGCCGTCGTGCAGGCTGCTCACGTAACACATATCGGCGGCCCGGTAGAAGCGGAAGACGCGCTCCGGTTCATGGTGCGCACGCAGGAAGATCACCGGCGTGTACGAGTCTGACCCGAAGCGCGCATTGATCCGCCCGACGCTGGCATCGACCGCGGCACTCAGTTGCTGATACTGCGGAATCTCGGTGCGACTCGGTGCGGCCAGTTGCACGAACACGAACTTCCCGAGCAGCGTCGGCCGCCGTTCCAGCAGCCGCTCCACCGCATCGATCCGCTCTTCGAGCCCCTTGGTGTAGTCCAGTCGATCGACACCGATGGCGAGCACGGTATCGTCCGGCAACGAGAGCTCGTCGAGGACCAACCGCCGGCACTCCGCCGCATCGGGCACCGCCTCCGCCCAGCGCAACGGCCATTCGACGCTGATTGGATAGGGCCGGACCATCGTGCGCGCCTCGTGCCGGATCACCGCGTTGTCAGCCCGGTCGATGCGCGCCTCGAGGGCGCTGTCCACGGTGTCGAGGAAGTGATTGCAGTGCATCTGGGTGTGGAAGCCCATGATGCTCGATCCCAGCAGTCCGTCGAGAATCTCGTCTCGCCACGGGCAGATGCTGAATCGCTCGGCGTTCGGCCACGGGATGTGCCAGAAGGTGATGATGGTCGCTCGCGGCAGCCGATTGCGGATCATCCGTGGCGCGAGTGCAAAATGATAGTCCTGCACCAGCACGATCGGATCATCTTCCGACGTCTCCTGCACCACCGCATCGGCGAAGCGGGCGTTGATGGTGCGATAGTGCTCCCAGTCGCTGCTGCGAAAACTGGGGCGTGCGTAGGTCTGGTGGCAGACGGGCCAGAGTCCTTCGTTGGCGAAGCCGTAGTAGTAGCCGCGCTCTTCGGCATCGGTCATCCACACCCGTCGCAGGCGATACGACTCCTCGCCGGGCGGTACCATCAGGCGACCCTGCGCATCGGCCGCCCGCCGGTCGCCCGTGCCACTGCCGTGCGCGATCCAGACGCCGGAGCAGGCGCGCATCACGGGTTCCAGTGCCGTCACCAGGCCGCTGGCGGGATGCCGGATGATCACCCCGTCCGGCGTCTCGTCATGGATGTACGGCTCGCGGTTGGCGACGATCACCAGGCTTTGCTCACGCACATGTTCGTTCAACACACGGCGCAGCCGGGCCTTCGTCCAGCGCCCGTCACGGTCCGCTTCGACCGAGGCGGCGGCGGTGCGCTGTGCCATCGCGCGGATGTCGTCCAGCAGCGGCAGGTCGCCATGCCGGTGCCACATGCCCTCGCCGTGCAGCGCCGCGCTCAGGCGTCGCAGCAGCCCGCCGCGTGTGACACGCGACGACAGCACCGTCAGCAGCGACGATGCCACGGCCAGCATGCCGAACACCAGCATCGCCCAGCGCTGCACGAGCGCCTCGCGCTGGAGCGCAGGCGCGAAGTGCTGCAGCAGGATCAGGCGCACCGGCTGCGACAGGCCCGATGCGAAAGTCGTGACGCTCACGTACGCCGGCACCGACACCGATCGCGCACTGTCTGACGGCACGATCACGGCGCTGCGTGTGCCGGGCGTGGTGCCACGCCATCGCGCCGCCGGCAATCGCGCCCGATCGCACCAGCCGCTGCCAGCGGGGAAGCGTGACGTGTATGCCACCTCCGTGCCATCGATCCGACAGAGCGCCGCGGCCATCATCTGGTCATCGCGAACCACGTCATTCAGCACCGTGGCCATTCGCTCCGAGTCGTCGGCCGTGAATGCACTCAACGCCCCCTGCCGCACACTGCTGGCCGCCAGCGAGGCCCGCGCGTGCAACTCGGACTCGAACCAGGCGCGCGTGGTGCGCGTCGTCACGATGCCCACCGCCACCACCACCAGTGCGATGGCGGCGATCAGTGAGATGAAGAGTCGCACCGGTGCACGGAACGAGCCAAGTGCGGACGGGTGCCTCGACTGAACCATATGCGCTCCGCTGCGTCACGTTTCCCCAAGAGTGCCTCGCTGCTGCTCACGCAAGCAATCATCGGGTGCGTCAGCCCTGCGCCTCCGCCACACCCGGATGTGCGTCCTGATCAGCCGTCCGGTCAGGGGGCATTTCAGCGATCGCAAGTGCTACGTTTCGTCACGTCTTCAACTCACTCCCAGCTCCCATGCAGCTCCTCGGCATTCATCATCTGACCGCGGTGTCGTCGCAGATCCGCGAGAACCATCGCTTCTACACGCAGACGCTGGGCATGCGTCTGGTCAAGCGGTCGGTGAATCAGGACGATGTGTCCGCGTACCATCTGTTCTACGCTGACGCGAAAGGCACGCCCGGCACCGACCTCACATTCTTCGACTGGAATGTGCCGCGAGAGCGCCGCGGTTCGCGCACGATCACGCGCACGGCGCTGCGCGTCGCCGGCCCTGACACGCTCGCCTGGTGGCAGGACCACCTGATGGGCGCCGGTGTGCGCACCGCGGCGCTCACCGAACGCGATGGGCGCGCCGTCCTCGACTTCGAGGATCCCGAGGGGCAGCGGCTCACCCTCGTCGACGACGCAGGTGCCGGTGAGGCGTTCCCCTGGGAGCGCAGCCCGGTGCCTGCACCCTGTCAGATTCGCGGACTCGGCCCGATCACCATCAGTGTTCCCGTCCTGGCACCCACGGCCGCCCTCCTCGAGCGCGCACTGCTGATGCAACCGGTGCGCGAGTATCCGCACCCCGAGAACGCACGCCACACCGTGCACGTCTTCGCCATGGGCGACGGCGGTGCCGGTGCAGAACTGCATGTTGCAGTACAGCCGGACCTTGCACCGGCCGCGCCAGGCGCAGGTGGCGCGCACCACGTGGCCTTCCGCATTGCCGACGACAGCTATGAGGCCTGGTCCGAACGCCTCAACTCCCTCCGGATTCCGAACAGCGGCCAGGTGGATCGCTACTGGTTTCGCAGCCTGTACCTGCGCGAACCGAATGGTGTGCTCTTCGAACTGGCCACCGATGGCCCCGGATTCGGTGTCGATGAAGACGAATCGACCCTCGGCGAGAAGGTCGTCCTGGCCCCGTTTCTCGAGCCGCAACGTGACGCGATCGTTGCGAACCTGAAGCCGATCGACTGAGGCCATCAGCATCAGTCTGCCGCACAGCCGATGCTGGCCCGGCGGCAGCCGACGCGCGGCCGGATTACTCCTTCGGCGGTGGCGGTGCGGGTGGCTGCTCGCTCGTCACCCACGCCGTCCACCAGAGGTCACGCAGCATCGTGGCGCCGGCCGCGAGCCGCGTGACCGCGAACGCCTTGTGCCCCGGCGCCGTCGTTTCGGGGCCGAACGGAATCGCCTTGTCCAGCTGATACAGGCGCTCGACATCGGCGTGCGTCGTCAGGAAGTAGCTGATGATCGCGGGACGCAGTTCCGCAAACGCCTGCGCAGCAGACGTCATTCGCGGCGTCAGGTCCTCCAGCTTGATCTGCGTCTGCACATACGCCGACTCGAATCGCCCGTGGAATCGGGTGTCGGTGGCATAGCCGTTCGGATTGGCGCCAACCCAGCCGTTGTAGTGAATCGTGGTGTGCGCCGGATTCGAACCATCGGCCACGTAGTGGCCGAGGATGCCCGCGTCGTTGATGATGCGCGCCTCGATCCAGGTGCGCACCTGATCGTTGGGTGCGCTGCGCCACAGGCGAAAACTCACCCGCAGGCGCTGTGTCACTTCGAGCATCGCAAACGGCAGCACGCCGGCAGTGGCGGCATCGACGCCGTGCGCACGCAGCGTGTCTGCGTAGGCGAACCGATCCTTCGCCGCCAACGCACCGGCGCGACTGGCCGCCGGAATCATCTCATAGTCGAGAAAGTGCTCCGGCGCCGTACCGCCTTCCAGTGCCGGGTCGCGCGCACTCTCGAGCCGCGTGCGCCAGCGATCCGGCTCCGGATTGAGGTACGCCAGTTGCGGGGCCGCCGCACGGAAGAACTGCGGCATGGCTTCGGGCAACGCCGCCGCCGCCGCCTGCGCGGTCATGCGGTGGCCGGCTTCACCCCAGAATGCCCGGCGGTCCTGGCCAAGGGCCGTCAGCGCCATGACGGAGGCGACGGCGAGTGCGACAGCACGACGTTCGGTGAGCATGATACCTCGAACTGCAGGTCGCGACGGATGCGGTACGCTGCAGCGAATGGTCGGAGGGACGTGACGTGAGATCGTAGGGACGGGAATTTACCACAGTCCGGTCCCTGCCGCGTCCGTCGTCCCACGGAAACACGTCAGAATGCCAGGCCAAGCGAGGCGCGGATCTGACGCGGCTCCACCGGGTGCACGTGCACGCCGTCCACACCCCCCGTCGCCTCGCCCGGCAATCGTGACCCATAGAAGTACTGGATGTCGGCGGCCCGGGAGCCGAACACATTCAGCAGGGTCGCCTGAAGCCGGACGCCGCGGGGCAGGCGCACACCCGCGTCGGCATTGACCAGGGTCGTGGCCTGTGCGCGTGAGCTGTTGTCCTCGATCAAGGGATACGCGCCGAAGTGCCGTACACGAATCGCACCGGACAGCCCGCTGCGCGGCGGGCTCCACGTGACGCCGGCGGCGATCACATTCTCGAGCGCGCCCGGGATCCGCGACTCCGCAGCCGGCACACCACGCAGCCGCGCGTGCGCAAACGAGATGTCGGCATCGAAGGACAGCGAGGGCACCGGCCGATAGAAGTTTGTCAGCGTGACGCCGCGCCGCTGACTCTCGGTCGTCGGTTCCGTCGCGCCGGCATCACCCACGAACAGCAACTCGCTGTCGAGGTTCAGCGCCCACAGCGAGAGCGTGGCGCGCCAACCGGACACCGGTGAGAGCCGCAGGCCAAGCTCCCACCCGCGCGACCGCACCAGCGGGTCGACGCGCTCGGCCGGATCACCACCTACGGGATCGACCGTGATCGTCGTCCCCCGCGCATCGTTGCTGTGAAATCCGTACCCGCCGCTGACGTAGAACTCCGAGGTCGCCGTTGGCGTGACGATCAGCGATGCTTTCGGGCTGACGATTCCTGCGGTGCGACGTCCCGCGTTCTCCGCCCGGTCACCGTCGACGTTGAAGACGTAGCCATCGGCACGGGCACCAAGCACGGTCCGGAACCAGGGCCGCCAGCGGGATTCGCTTTCCGCGAACAGCCCAGTGCCCCATTCGCGTACGTCATCGGCACGCACCGTCGCATACCGCGCACGGCGCTCCGAGCGGTGCAGCCCAACGTCGGCCAGATCCGCACGCGTCTGCAGTCCGCCTTTCAGGAGATGCTGCGCCCCGAACAGCGACAGCTCCTGCAGATGCGTGACGCTCCCACCAAAGACAGTGCGTCGATCGACCTGCTCGAACTGGTCGCCCCGCAGCGGATTGTCGAGGAAGTAGGTGAAGTTCGAGAACAGATCCAGCGCCGATCGGATCCCGTATGCCTGCACCTCCTGCACCGATCGCGCGCCGACATGTCGGTACGACGCCGAAAGACTGTAGCGCTCCGTGGTTCCACCGAGCGTGCTGTCAACCTGACCGAGCCGACTGATCACACCGGCGTCGATCAGCCGGACCGGGACCTGATCACTCGAGTTCCACCGATTGCGATACCCGAGTGCCAGAATCGAAAGCTGCGATGCGCCCCGATCGACCGTGTACCGCGCCATGCCGCTGAACTTGCGCAACCCTTCCGGGCGCACCCACGGGCCGTCGTACGCCTTCGCTTCACCGCCCAGCAGCAGATCGCCATTGCCGACGCGTGTGGACTGGCCGAGCACCGCACGCGCCAGACCGAACGAGCCGAAATCGCTGGTCGCGATCGGGCGGTCCAATCGCTTCGCCAGAAAGAACTCTGCGCCACCGGCGCTCCCGAAGTCGCCAAGCTCCGCGTGATACACCCCAAGCTTGTAGTCGAGTGAACGGACGAACTCGGGAATCAGGAAATTCAGGTCCGTGTATCCCTGCCCGTGCGCGTGGGTCGGCTGGTTCACCGGCATGCCGTCCACCTTGGTCTGGAAGTCGGTGCCGTGATCGAGGTTGA
>JANMHB010000144.1:0-38764 GCA_031374935.1 Gemmatimonadaceae bacterium
GCCGGCATCCCGAACAGGATGTTGGCGATCTTGCAGGCGGCCAGCGTGACCGTGCCCATGATGAAGCAGTTGAAGAACAGGCCCAGGTACACAGCGCGGAAACCGCGCACCACAGAGGCCGACGTACCGGAGTAGCGGAGCTCGTAGAACTCGAGATCCGTCATCACGCCGGAGCGACGCCAGAGCCGCGCGAAGAAGAACACCGTCGCGAGGCCGGTGAGCACGAAGGCCCACCACTGCCAGTTGCCCGCCACGCCGTAGCGACGCACTTGCTCCGTAACCCAGTTCGGCGTGTCGGAGGAAAAGGTGGTGGCGACCATCGACAGGCCGGCCAGCCACCACGGCACGTTGCGGCCCGACGCGAAGAACTCCGAGGTGCTGGACGCCGAGCGCCTGGCGAGGAAGAGGGCGGGCAGGAAGCAGACGAGGATCGTCGCAGCAGCGATGACCCAGTCGATCCAAGAGATGATCACGGCGTGTGGCTTGAAGGAATGAAGATCAGGGTTGTCGTCCGGCCCACTGGGTGCGTCAGCGGAGGATGAACGGTCGCGGCCCGACGCCGTCCTTGAGTTCGCGCACCATGCGATCGTCGCCGGTGAGCTCCCAATAGACGAGCGATACAGGAATCATGCCCGCCCCGTTCACTTCATCGAAGAACCGCTTCATGGTGAACTGATCGCCGAGCTGCCGTGCGCGCTCCGCCATCGTCTCTTCCATCAGCCGGCCGCCGGTGACGTAACTGGCGCCGTAGCCCGGCTGCCGCAGATAGAGGTGCTGCTCGAAGCCAAGCAGCGGATCGCGACGCATCCAGCCACGCGGGGTCCAGTTCACATGAAAATCCGCCGCCTGCGCCATCGTCAGTTCGTTCGAATGGGCGTACAGATTGCCGAGTCCGCGCGCAGCGCGGTTGGCCAGCATCGCCCAGACGATCTCGCGCGAGCGCGGCGACACATCGTACAACCCGGCCTGCATCATCCACTCTTCCATCGACGTGGCCATGCCCTCGGCGCGGCTCATCCAGACGTTGTAGAGCAGTGGCGTGCGTCGGATCACGCTCGGATGCGGATGCTCCTTGAAGCGCCCGTTGTCCCACCAGTGCCAGAGATGCGTCCAGAGCGGGATGGGATCGCGATGGTAGGTCTGCGCGAAGAAATTGCGAGACTCGGGTGGGGCAAATGCAGCGGTGCGTTCGCGCAGTGCGCGCTCCATCCACGGTTCGTACGTCACCATGCCCTTGTCGCGGACGAACGTCGTGTACCGCTTGATCGCGGCGTCCTGCAACGCGGTGTAGCCGTCCCGGGTCTCGATCACCGGCATCGGTGGCAGATCCTTGTTGCGCTGCTCCTCGAGCCGCAGTGACGCATGGGCACGCGCGAGCTCGCGACGGGTGATCGTGACTTCCTCGTCCCAGCTCAGCGGCACCAGCAGCACATTCCTCAGGAACCAGGTGTACTGCGCCTTGCCGATGCCCGAGGGGCCGGTCTTCTTCGGTGCTTCGACCTTGAGCCAGCCGGTGAACGCGTCGGTGGCAGCGGCGGCATCGTCGATCGATTTTTGCAGCGCAGCATCGCCGTTCGGGCCGACGAGCTTCTTCAGCTCGAGCAGGTTCTCGTGTTGCTCTTCGAACGCCTTGACGGCCCCGACCCAGAGATCCTTCGCGTTGCCCCGGGCCAGATTGATGCGCGCCTGGAGGAGCAGCGTGGGAACGGTGCCGAGTTTCTGCGCGAGGTCCGACGCCTGTTCACCTGAGAGCGGTCGCGACGTCTCGAGTTTCGTGCGAGGCCAGACGGGATACTTCCAGAGCCGGATGGCGCCGTGAATCGTCGGCCCTTCTTCGGCCGGTGTGTCACTCTCTTCAGGCTTGATCGAAACGTAGTAGGCCGGATCGCGCGACCACGGGGTGAGTACGGTGAGGTTGTACTGCATGCCGTTCATTTCGGCGCGCACGACGTGATAGTCGACCTGTTCCGGCACGCGCCAGCCGGTGGTGTCGATGGCGCGGAGGCGTTGCTGCATGCGCGTCAGGGCCGCCAGGCGACGCGCGTTGGTGGCCGGCGTGTAGTCGGGGATGCCGTTGACGCGCGGCGGTTCCTCGAAGGTGCGCCACTCGGCGAAGAACGACTCGAGCTGGACGTAGGTGGGGCTGGGCGCGGGCGCCTGAGCCGGGATGGAGAGCGGGGCGGCACCGAGGATGGCGCCGCCGAGGGCCAGCGCGATGGCCAGCCTCATGCGGGGAGTGAGCGATGGGCGCATGCGCCAGAATGTACGAGGGTGCACCCCGGCAGCGAACGGTCGCGGCCGGCGGAGGCCACACTGGCTCGCCGGGGGCCCTGCGACTACTCGGCCCAGACCTCGCGGAAGAACTCCAGCAGATCGGCCGTCAGTGGCGCGTCAGCACCGGCCGGATGCCAGACGATCTCCTCACGCAACACCTCGGCACTGCTGCTGTCGGGCCGCCACCGTTCGATGTGTCGTGCCGAGTTGTCCACGATCCAGTACTCGGGAATGCGGCGGGACTGGTAGTAGTCGCACTTGATGGTGCGATCCCGTTTGGCCGTGCGCGGTGAGATGACTTCAATGACGAGCAGCAGCTGTGCGATCTGTGACCACTGACGCAGGGGTACGGCGGGATCGAGCGGCGCGACGAACACGTCAGGCTGGACGAGCGTCTCAGGGGTGAGGACGATGTCGCCCGGTGTGTTGAACAGTTCCCCACCGATACGTGTCGCGTACGGCGTCAGCAGCTGGCCGAGGAGGCGCACCGCCCGTTGATGCAGCAGCACCGGCGCCGGGGTCACGAACAACTCTCCACCGAGCACTTCCCGGCGCTGGCCATCCCACGGAATGGCGAGCACTTCGCTGACCGTCCAGCGCCGCCGGCGTGCAGGAGTCGCCACGGGTATCCCTCCGCGCTGTGGGTGAATCGGCATGCCATGCGCCGATCATGCGACGCACCCTTCGATCATAGCGACGCTGGTTCATGCGTGCGTCATCAATTCGGTGCACGCTGAGAGATTCGCAGGACGCGCCGGCGTAGTTGGGGGCACACGCATCCGGCGCGATTTCAGCGTGCCGAACCGTCCGTTCGCCTCCAGCGCGTGTGCGCCGGTGCCACCAGCCGCTCCGCGAGCGCCAGCAGCGCATCCACCGTCACCGCCAGCACCGCGGCCGGAATCGCACCGGAGAGCACCAGTCGCATGTCGGCCAAGCCAAGCCCAGTGACGATCGGTTCGCCGAGTCCGCCGCCGCCGATGAATGCCGCGAGGGTGGCGGTGCCGATGGTCAGTACGGCGGCAGTCCGGATGCCTGAGAGGACGATTGGCGCGGCGAGTGGAAGCTGCACCCAGAGCAACGCCTGCCGCGGCGTGGCACCCATGGCCTGCACTGCGGCGGCGGCCTCTGGGTCGGCGATGCGCAGGCCGGCGATGGTGGCGCGCGCGATCGGGAGCAGCGCATAGACGAACAGCGCGACGAAGGCAGGCAGGGAGCCGATGCCGAGCACGGGAATCATGAAGGCGAGCAAGGCCAGGCCGGGAATGGTCTGCACCACGCCGAGCCCCTGCATGACGACTTCGGAGAGTGTCGCGCGGTTCACCAGCCAGAGGCCGAGCGGCACGGCAATGGCGCTGGCGGCGAGGAGCGCGAGCAGAACGAGGCGCAGGTGTTCAGCGGCAAGTCGCAGCGTCTCCACCCGTCGTTGGTACATGAAACGCCAGAAGCCGGTGGTCACCGCTGGCGTGGCGGCGGAGATGCCGGGCGTCGAGGCGCTGTCCCCGAGCCCGACGGCGGTGAGCGCCTCGCGCGCTACGTCGGGAATCGGACGACGCTCGACTTCGATGGCACGATTCGAGGCGCGCATCTGCGCCTCGGACAGCCGGCCGCTGAGTGATGCGAGGGTGGCCACCGCGCCCGGGTCGTCGGACATGAGTCGCGCTGACACGATGGCAGCGGCTTCATAGGGCGGAAAGAAGTGGCGATCATCCTGCAGCGTGACGAGGTCGTACTTCGACAGCAGGCCGTCGGTGGCGTAGCCGTCGATGATGTCGACGGCACGTGACGCGATGGCTTCGTACTTCACGGCGGGTGCGAGCGGTCGGATGTCACCGAGGGTGATGCCGTATGCGCCACGCAGGCCGGGCCAGCCGTCAGAGCGACCGATGAAGTCGGAGGTGAAACCTGCGGTCAATCGTGCCGACGACGCTGCCAGATCGCTGAGCGTGCGCAACTTGTACTGTGTGGCCGTTTCGCGACGAACGGCAATCGCGTAGCCGTTCTGAAAGCCGAGTGGTGCCAGCCAGTGCACGCCGAATCGCGAGCGGCTGCGGGTGGCGACGTGTGCGAACGCCACACGGGGATCGTCACGCATTGCGGCGGAAACGGAATCACCGAGGATGGCGATCAATCCGGTGCCGACGTATTCGGGATAGACGTCGATGGCGCCAGTGCGGTTGGCGCTGAACGCCACTTCAGTGGCGCCGAGTCCGGGCCGGCGCTGGACGGTCCGGCCAGACCGTTCGAGCAGCTGCGCGAACATCTCGGCCAGAACGTACGACTCGCCGAAGGGCTTCGAGGCGACGACGATCGGGCGGCGCCCCGTGTCGGGCGGCTGGGCCAGGGCGGAGACCGTTGGGCGTTGCGCCAGTTCGCTCGTCTGGGCCGACGCGATGATTGGCGTCGGCGCGATGGCGAGGAGTGAGACGAACGGCACGACGAATAGTGGCCTCGACCGTCGGCGACAGATCGCCACGGCTTGTCGCGTGCGGTGTGCCATGGCGCGTCGCGCCGTGTGCGTCATGGCGCCGTCAGCGCGCGGGCCGACGAGAGCGCACGCGTGAGAAGCTGTTCAACGTATGGGGTGGCCGGTGCGTCGAGCAGCGTCGCGAGCGGCGCGCATTGCTCAATCCGTCCGGCGCGCATGACGGCGATGGTATCGGCCAGTCGCGCGGCTTCGGCGAGATCGTGCGTCACGAGAATCGCCGTGAATCCGACCGACGCGCGCAGCGCCGTGAACGATTCAAGCAGCTCGTGCCGCGAGATGGCGTCGAGGGCGCCAAAGGATTCGTCGAGGAGCAGCAACTTCTGCGATGCGGCCAGCGCGCGGGCAATTGCGACGCGTTGCCGCTGACCACCCGAGAGCTCGTGTGGAAAACGGCTGCCAAACTGTGCGGGGGGCAGGCCGCAGCGTTCGAGCGCTGCGCGGGCGGCGGCCTCCGGATCTGGAAGCTGCGTGAGAAACGGAACCAGCGCGACATTGCGCATCACGGTCCAGTGCGGCAACAAGCCGCCGTTCTGCGGGACGTACCCGACTCGGCGGCGCAGTGCAACGGCATCGCCCGCGCGCAGATCGACACCATCGAGTGTGACGCTGCCGCTGTCGGGGTTCACCATGCGGTTGAAGCAGCGAAGCAGCGTCGTCTTCCCGGAACCACTTTCGCCGACCAGCGCCAGCAGGGCTCCCGGGGCGACCTGCACCGAGACGGCCGACAAAGCGACCACGCTGCCGTACCGGTGAGTCACACCACTGGCCGAAAGGCCGGGAGGCGCGGCGATCAGGGCCGGAGGGGGGCTGGCTGCAGGGGTCACGATGGAGAACTTATTGAGGCCCCCGCGGATTCCAGTATGTGCGCCCGCGCGCGCGGCCTCCGACGAGGGCAGGCCAGTGTCCGACGTTCTGTGCGACACACCTGCTCCAACACGACATCACCAGTGGAGGTACCCATGGCTTCGGCAACGTTGCTGACCGAGACCACGCTCGATCTCAGTGCGCGGCACACTGCCCGTAGTGCGGCCGCCATCGGACCGGCATCGCTCGCGGCACGGTATCGCGCAGTACGCGCGGCGACCGAGGCACTCTGTCAGCCGCTGGTGACCGAAGACTATGTCGTGAGCAGCATGGCTGACGTCAGCCCGACGAAATGGCATCTGGCGCACACCAGCTGGTTCTTCGAGACGTTCGTACTGGCGCCGCATCTGGCATCGTATCAACCGCTCAACCCGAAGTATGCCTTCCTGTTCAACTCGTACTACGTACAGGCGGGTGAACGTCACTGTCGGGCGCAACGCGGGCTGGTGACGCGGCCGACGGTGGCTGAGGTGTACGCCTATCGCGCCTGGGTGGACGACGCGATGCACCGGCTGCTGCACGAGATTGGCGACGACATCGCACATCCGGCATGGTCGCTGATCGAGATCGGCCTGCATCACGAACAGCAGCACCAGGAGCTGCTGGTGACGGATATCAAGCATGTGTTCTTCACCAACCCGATGCGGCCAGCGTATCTCGCCAGTGCCGTACCGGCCGCGCCGCAGGTGCCGCAGGGATGGCAGGTCCTGACCGAAGGGGTACATGAGATCGGCCACGCGGGTGCCGGATTTCACTTCGACAACGAAGCACCGCGCCACCGGACGTACGTCGCCGCCAGCCGACTCGCGCACCGGCTGGTGACGAACGCCGAATACGCCGAATTCATGGACGACGGTGGCTACCGTCGGCCGGAACTGTGGCTCAGCGCGGGCTGGGCGACCGTGCAGACGCAACAGTGGAAGGCACCGCTCTACTGGGAGCAGCAGCACCATGCGTGGCATGAATTCACGCTGGCCGGGCAACATCCCCTCGATCCGAACGCACCGGTCACGCACGTCAGCCACTACGAGGCCGACGCGTTTGCACGATGGGCGGGGATGCGGCTACCGACCGAACCGGAGTGGGAAGTGGCAGCGCGGGCGCACGCACTCACGGGTCGATACGTCGACGCACAGCGCTTCCATCCGGGCGCTGACGACCGCACCGGGCCACAGCAGTTCTTCGGCGATGCGTGGCAGTGGACGCAGAGCGCGTATCTGGCGTATCCGGGCTATCAGCCGGCCGACGGTGCCCTGGGCGAATACAACGGCAAGTTCATGAGCGATCAGTGGGTTCTGCGTGGCGCCTCCTGTGCCACGCCGGCCAGTCACGCGCGGCACACCTACCGCAACTTCTTTCCCAGTGATGCCAGGTGGCAGTTCACCAGCATTCGCCTTGCCGGTGATCTCCGATGACCACGTCGTGTTTTCCGCCGTCGAACGTTGACGAGTCGCTGCTGGAACCACTGCACGCCACGATCCTTGACGGACTGAGCGCATCGCAGAAGACACTGCCTGCGTCGCTGTTCTACGATACACATGGCGCTGCCCTGTTCGAGCAGATCAGCGATCTGCCCGAGTATTACCTGACGCGCACCGACACGGCGATTCTCGAAGCACACGCCGCGGATCTGGCGGCGCTGATGGGACCGCGGACGGCGCTGATCGAACTTGGCAGCGGTGCCGCGACGAAGGTTCGGCCGCTGCTGGCCGCACTGCGTGACCCGGTGGCGTACATCCCGATCGATGTGGCGCGCGAGCAGTTGATGGATATCGCTGCCGCGCGGGCCCGTGAGTATCCGGCCGTGCATGTGATGCCGGTGTGGGCTGACTACTCGGACGGCGTCACATTGCCGACGCTTCCTGATGACGCGCGGCGCGTGGCGTTCTTTCCCGGCTCGACCATCGGCAATCTCACCTTCGAGGACGCGAGCGCGTTCCTGCGCGGCGTACGCGAGATGGTGGGCCCGCGCGGCGGCATGGTGCTCGGCGTGGATCGCCGCAAGGATACCGCCACGCTCCATGCGGCCTACAACGACACGGCGGGGGTGACGGCGGCGTTCAACCTGAACATGCTGACACACCTGAACCGTGACTTTGGCGGGAGCTTCGACCTGGCAACCTTCCGGCACCGCGCGTGCTTCAATGACGCCGAGAGCCGGATCGAGATGCATCTGGAATCGACCGTACGGCAAACCGTTCAGGTCCTCGGTGAGTCGTTCGACTTCGATGCCGGGGAGACGATCCGCACCGAGGTCAGCTGCAAGTACGACCTGCGACGGCTGACGGCGGTGACGGCCGCGGGAGGGTGGCGGATCGTCCAGCTTTTCACCGATGCGAAGGAGCTGTTCTGGGAGGTTTGGATGGAGCCAATGGCGGTGTAGCCACGCACACACCAGCATGCTGAGCACCGGTAGGCGGGAATCACAATTGACTGACAGGAACCCGGCGCGCCTGCGCCGATACATCACGGCAGACACTCGTACACGAAATGGAGCGGCAATGAAGGCGATGTGGAATGGAGTTGTGGTTGCGGAGAGTGACGACACGGTGGTGGTGGAAGGCAACCACTACTTCCCGGCCGCTTCGCTGAAGCACGAATTCGTGGCGCCAAGCGCCCTGCACAGCACCTGTGGATGGAAAGGCACCGCGAGCTACTACACGCTGAGCGTGAAGGGCATGGAGAATCGCGACGCAGTCTGGTACTACCCGACACCGATGAAGGGAGCAGAAGCGGTGGCGGATCGGGTGGCGTTCTGGAAAGGCGTGCAGGTTACGGCGTGACGCCGACGCCGATCGACGTTGACGTGGCGGCGATCGGCACCGGGCAAGCGATTCCACCGCTGGTCACCACGCTGGCGTCGCGCGGCGAGGCGGTGGTGGTGTTCGAGAGCGGACTGGTTGGTGGCAGCTGTGTGAACGTCGGGTGTACGCCAACCAAGACGCTTCGGAAGACGGCGCGGGTGGCGCACCTGGCGCGGCGGGCGCCAGAGTTTGGCGTCCGGGTCGGGTCGGTGGACGTGGATGTCGCCGCAGCGATGGCACGGGTAGAGACGATCGTGTCATCGTCGCGCACAGGCTTGGAGCGCTGGCTGGGCGGAACGCCGCAACTGCAGCTCGTACGGAGTCGGGCCGCGCTCGACGGCCGGCATGGCGACCGGTTTGTGGTACGCGCGGGCGAGCAGACGTTTCATGCGTCACGCGTGTACCTCAACGTCGGCACCCGCCCCTTTCTGCCGCCGATCGCAGGGCTGGCTGACGTGAGCCCGCTCACGAACGAATCGATCATGTCGTTGCGCGAGGCGCCGAAGCACCTCGTGGTGATCGGTGGCAGCTACATCGGACTCGAGTTCGCCCAGATCTTTCGTCGGATCGGCAGCGAAGTGACGGTCATCGAGTCGTCGCGCGCGATCGCGAGTCGGGAGACCGCGGATATCTCGGCACGCCTGACGGCGATGCTCGAGGCGGAAGGAATCCGGATCATCACGGGGGCCGTGATCGATTCGGTGTCACGCGATGCGCGGGGCGCTGTCACTGTCGCTCTTGGTGCCGGCGCGTCGGTGATCACCGGGAGCGACGTGCTGGTTGCAACAGGCCGCGTGCCAAACACCGCTGGGCTTGGGCTCGAGACCGTCGGCGTGGCGCTGGATGCGCAGGGGTACGTCCCGGTCGATGGCGCGCTGCAAACGGCCATGCCCGGGATCTGGGCGCTGGGTGATGTGAATCGACGTGGTGCATTCACACATACCTCGTGGCAGGACCACGAGATCGTGCTGGCCAATCACACCGGCGGCAGTCGCACTGCGGACGGTCGCATCACGACGTATGCAATGTTCACCGATCCTCCGCTGGGCCGGATCGGAATGCAGGAGGATGAAGCGCGCGCCGCCGCGCAGCATGGGCGACGATTCCTGGTGTCGGAGCAGGAGATGTCGAACGTGTCGCGCGCGAAGGAGGAAGGGGAAACGATCGGGGTGATCAAGCTGCTGGTCGACGCCGACACACACCGGTTTGCCGGCGTGACGATGCTGGGCATCAATGCCGACGAAATCGTGCAGGTGATCGCCGCAATGATGGCGGCGGATGCGCCGTATGAAGTGCTGCGCGACTTCCTGCCGGTGCATCCAACGGTGACGGAGTTCTTTCCGACGATTCTCGGGAAACTGAAGCCACTGATGTGAGCCCGGGTGGTGACTGGCGATGCTACCTGACGTGCGAGCTCGGCGTTCACGTGGGTAACGAAGGTGTAGCGCGTCATCCCTGCTTGGAGGGGGTGCCGGGCGTCGGTCGCAGTGATGCCAGGTTATGATCCCTGAGTGACCTCCATCCACCGCAAGGCCCAGCGCGCCGCCAGACACCGACGACAACAGGCCGGCGCTCCACCGCATGCGGTCGCCCATCATCGCCGCGGCATTGCGCTCCGTTTCGCAGAATTCCGCGCCTCTGGCCGCGGCGCGATGGTGGCGTTTCTGGCGGTGCTCGGTCCGGGCTTGCTGGCGGGCCTGTCGGATGATGATCCCGCGGGCATCACGACCTACTCGGTGCTCGGCGCGGACTTCGGATACACGCTGCTCTGGATCATCCCGCTCTCGACCGTGCTGCTGGTGCAGTTTCACCTGATGGCGGTGCGGATCGGTGCCGCGAGCGGGCAAGGATTCGTCGGTGTCATTCGGTCGCGATGGGGGCGTGGCGCTGGTTACACTGCGGTCGCGGGCCTGCTGCTGGCCAACTTCGGGACGATCTGTGCGGAGTACGCCGGCATCTCAGCCGCCGGTGGACTGATCGGCATTCCATCGTGGATCAGCGCACCACTCGCGGGACTGCTGATCTCGCTGGTCGTGGTGCTCGGCTCCTTTCATCGGGTTGAACGCGTACTGCTCGTCATTTCGTCGAGTCTGGCGCTGTACATCGTGGACGGATTGCTGGCGCAGCCGGATTGGGGTGCTGTGGTGCGGCATTCGATCGTCCCGGAGCTGCCGACGAGCGGACCGGGGTGGGTTGCGATTGCCGCCGCGCTCGGGACAACGCTGGCGCCGTGGGGGCTGGCGTTCATTCAGTCGTACGCGGTCGACAAGAAGATCTCGATCGCGTCGCTACGATACGCTCGAATCGACGTGATCATCGGTTCGGTGTTGACCGGCGTGATTGGTCTGGCGATTGCCGTGGCGTGTGCCGCCACCCTGCACAAGGCGGGAGTTCACATTGCTGATGCAGGCGATGCAGCGAAAGCGTTGCAACCGCTTGCCGGCCGGTTTGCCACGGTGTTCTTCGGCGCAGGACTGCTCGGCGCATCCCTGCTGGCGGCCGCCATCGTGCCGATTGCCACCGCGTACTCGATTGCGGAGGGAGTTGGCGAGCCAGCGTCACTGGATCTCGATTCACACCATTTTCAATGGTTCTATGCCGCCTTCGTCGGCCTGACGATCGCGGCCGTGAGCATTGTGTCATTGCCCGGGTTACCGCTGATTCCGCTGATCTATTCGAGCCAGGTGGTGAACGCAGTGCTGTTGCCGCTGCATGTGATCGCGCTGCAGTTGCTGGCCAGCGATGCGAGCGTTGTCGGTGGTGCCCGATCAGGACCGTGGTCTCGCGCGGCGGGATGGGTGAGCATCGCGTTGATCGTGGCGTGTGTCGTTGCGCTGGCATGGAGTGGGCTGACCTGATTCTCCATCGATAGTCGTTCGTGTTCGTTCCTCAACATCTGCGCCATGTTCGACATCGTGCTCTTCAATCCCGAGATCCCGCCCAATACGGGGAACGTGATCCGCCTCTGTGCCAACACCGGTGCGCGGCTTCACCTGGTGGAGCCGCTTGGCTTCAACTTCGAAGACAAGCAGCTCGAGCGGGCGGGGTTGGACTACCGCGACCTGGCCGATGTGACCATCCATCGTGATTGGGCGGCATGCCAGTCGCATCTCGGGCCGGAGCGTCGGCTGTTCGCCTTCTCTGCTCGAGGGACCACGCGCCACACCGCGGTGCCGTTCACGCCCGGCGATGTGTTCGTGTTCGGACCGGAGTCGACCGGACTGACCGATGCCATGCTGACGAGCTTTCCGGTGGATCGGCGGCTGCGGCTGCCGATGGTGCCGGCACGGCGGAGTCTCAACCTGTCGAACACGGTGGCGATCGTGATCTACGAGGCGTGGCGGCAGCTGGAGTTCGCGGGGGGCAGCTGACCCATTGCGCTTCGCCTTGTTCACACGAGAAACACAACGGCATCACCGTCAGCCAGCCCGGTCAGTGAGACGCCCTCACGCCGCACCTCGCACGGATGCGGCGTGACAGGAACATCTGCGGACTCCGCGCAAGGCGCTTACACCGGCAGGAAGATGACCGACGGCTCCACGCCGCAGGCCGACCACCGCACGACCACGAACCCATTGGTGCCGTTGAAGCTGCCACGCGCGCGAAGCTCGCCGGCTGAGATCCGCTGCGGCTGCGCGCACGTCGCATCGTAGACGAGTGGGACCGGGGTCGTCAGCGTCATGGTGAACGCATCGCTGCCGCGTGTCCAACTCACGCTGCCCGTCGCGCTCAGGGTTCCCGAAGGGAGCGGCTGACCACGAACGATCGTGCCACCACTCGTCGGTGTGAACTGCGCAGTCCACTGTTTCCTGATCGAGCCCGTACCACTCGCCGACGTGCGTTGAATGTCCAGATCCGACACGAGGGAGAGGCCGGCACCACTGACAGAAACGTTGCGCGATCCGGTCCGCGAGACGGTATAGGTTCTGGCAGCACTGCCACCCGTGAAGGCGAAGCTGAGCGCCGTCAGCGTGCTGTTGTAGGCCAGCCCAGCCGTCGTCGGTGTCGGATCCTGGATGCGGAGCACACCAGCGATGGCCGCACTGCCGCCACGACGATTCGTCAGCGAGCATTGCGGTCCGCTGAAGGTGAACGTCGCATCGTTGTAGACGCCGTCACCATCAGTGTCAGTGGTGTTGCTCGGCGCGGTACATGGGGCCGCGACGAGCGTTCCTGCGGACGATCCAGCGTTGCCGACGCTGAGTGCCACGGAGGGGGCCACAGACGCCCCGGCGACAGAGAACGACGGATCAGCCGCGCCGGCGACCAGGAAGGCCGAGACGTCAATTTCTGCCTCGTCCTGCATCACCGATCCGATGTCGGCCGTCTGCGCCGCCGAGAGTCCGGTGGCTGCGGGAGTCGTCGGGGTGTCGTCGGAACCGCAGGCGGCACCGAGGAAAAGCATCAGCGCTGGAAGGGCAATGCGGTACGGGGGCATGGGTCGTCTCCTGAGGGTGAGAGTCGGCGCTCTGGCGCGGTTCGATCAGGGAGACGAGCAACGCAGGTCAACGTTAATACGAGTGTCTCACTTTTCCCAGCCGAGCCCGTCTCGCTGATGCAGGGCTCAGGTGGCACCAGATCGCGCGTACAGGTGGGACCCAGGCTGGCGGGACCCAGCCAGACGGGACCCAGGCTGGCGGGGCCCCGGCTGGCGGGACCCAGGGGGTCGGCGTGAAGGCGGGACCCAGCCAGGCGGGAGACGAGTCGGCGGGATTTCGCGCTGGCGGGCCAGTGAGTTGTGCATGGCGCCATCGCCACGGTGCGGCCCGACCGCCGCGCGAGTCATCAGGAGCGTTGCCGAGGTGAACACGCTCGCGGATGAGAGAAGTCTGGCGCGCGAGCGACCCGGATTTGACAGCACCAGAACCAGTGCGCAACCTCACTGGACCCAGAGGGCCCGGTCCCCCGCATTCCGTATCCAGATGAATCGGCGTTCAGCCCACCACGGTGCGCAGCGTCTGCTGCTCACCCTCGCGATCTTGTCAGCCCCGCTGCATGCGCAGCCGCGCGTTGCGGTCACTTTGCCCGCGGCACGCGCAGCCTCGCCGCAAGACGGCCGCCTGCTCTTCCTGCTCTCGACCGACTCGACCGCCGAACCACGATTCCAGATCCAGTTCGGCGCGAAAACGCAGTTGATCTTCGGGAGCGACGTGGACGACTGGGCACCGGGAACAGCGAAAGCGGTCCCCGGTGATGCCTTCGGTTTTCCGATCCGAAGCCTGAGGGACGTCCCTGCTGGCACGTATCGCGTGCAGGCGTTCCTCAATCGCTATGAGACGTACCGACTGGCCGACGGCCGGGTGCTGAAGCTGGCGCCCGATCGCGGCGAAGGGCAGCAGTGGGCCTCGAAGCCCGGGAATCTCTACAGCACGCCGCGTACGATCCGGTGGGATCCGGCACGACCGACATCGATTGCGCTGTCGCTCGACAACGAGATTGCCACGCTCCCCGATCCGGCGTTGAAGGAAACGAAGTACGTGAAGTACGTGAAGATCCGCAGTGAGCGACTGTCGAAGTTCTGGGGTCGCGACATGTTCCTGGCCGCCTGGGTATTGCTGCCGTGGGGTTTTGACGAGCATCCCGACGCGCGCTATCCACTGGCCGTGTATCACGGCCACTTTCCGATGTCGCTCGGCGGATGGCGCGAGACGCCGCCGGATCCGACGCTCAAGCCGGACTTCAGCGAACGGTTCCAGCTCGCCGGCTACAACCGCATTCAGCAGCAGCTGGCGTGGGATTTCCACAACGACTGGACGGGCAAGGGATTCCCGCGCGCGCTGATGATCGAAATTCAGCACCCGACACCATACTACGACGATTCGTACGCGGTGAACTCCGCCAACACCGGCCCGTATGGTGATGCGATTCAGTATGAACTGATTCCCGAGATCGAGAAGCGATACCGCGGCCTGGGTCAGGGCTGGGCACGTTTCCTGTTCGGCGGATCGACCGGCGGCTGGGAGTCGATGGCGGTGCAGATGTTCTACCCCGACGAATACAACGGCGCCTGGGTGGCCTGCCCCGATCCGATCGACTTCCGGCACTACACCACGGTGAACATCTACAGCGACACGAACGCCTACTACTTCACCAGTCAGTTCAAGCGGACCCCTCGACCCGGGCATCGCAACTATCTCGGACACGTGGATGCGACGGTGATGGACATGAACTTCTTCGAGTACGCGATCGGTTCGCGCGGGCGATCGGGTGACCAGTTCGACGTGTGGGAATCGACGTATTCGCCGGTCGGTGCGGACGGATATCCGGCGCGCATCTGGAATCGCGAGACCGGCAAGATCGATCCGCAGGTGGCCACCTACTGGCGTGATCACTGGGACCTGTCGTTCATCCTGAAACGCGACTGGGCCACGCTTGGCCCGAAGCTGAAGGGCAAGCTGCGCATCTACGTCGGCGACATGGACAACTACTACCTCAACAACGCGGTGTATGAGGTGGAGAAGTTCCTGCGCACCGCGTCGCCGGCGGCTGATGCGGTGGTGGACTACGGTGATCGGGACGAACATTGCTGGAACGGCGATCACACTCGGAGCAATGCCTATTCGCGGCTGCGCTATCCGCAGATGGTGTTGCCGTGGGCGGTGGAGCGGATGCTGACGACGGCGCCGGCCGGGGCAGATCTGCGCAGTTGGCGCTACTGACCGGCACCGGCACGGCGGGCGCGGAGTAACTTCCCGCCGTGCCAGCTGCCCACGATGTCGCCGTCATCGGCTCCGGACCCAATGGCCTCGCCGCCGGCATCGTTGCGGCGCAGCGCGGCCTGCGTACGGTCATCCACGAAGCCAACGCCAGCATCGGCGGCGGGCTGCGGTCGGCGGAGCTGACGGTGCCGGGATTTGTCCACGATCTCTGTTCATCGGTGCACCCGATGGCCGTGGCGTCGCCATTTTTTCGAACGCTGCCGCTGGCCGACCATGGGCTGGAGTGGATCACGCCACCGGCCGCGGCGGCTCATCCCCTCGATGGCGGACAGGCCGTTCTGCTCTGGAACGACATGGAGCGGACGGCGAGTGAACTGGGCACCGATCGCACGCGCTACCGGCGGACGGTCGGCGCCATCGCGGAGTCGTGGAATGGCCTCGTGCCCGATCTGCTGGCGCCGATTGGAGTTCCGCAGCGCCCGCTGTCGTACGCGCGTTTCGGAGTGCAGGCGCTACTGAGCGCGCAGCGGTACGCCGGCCTGGCATTTTCGACCGAACGTGCGCGGGGACTGTTCGCCGGAGTTGCTGCACACGCGATCGTGCCACTCTCGTATTCCGGCAGTGCCGCGATTGCGCTGGTGCTGTCGGCTGTGGCACATGTGCACGGATGGCCGATCGCCGCACGTGGTTCGCAGTCGATCGCCGATGCGCTGGCCGCGCACTTCCGGTCGCTCGGAGGCGAGATCATCGCCGGCAGGAGGATCGACCAGCATGCACAACTGGATGGCGTGGCGCAGTTGCTGTTCGATACGTCGCCGCAGGCGATGGCGCAGATCATGGGCGACAGGCTGCCGCGCGGTTTCTCGGAGCGGCTCACGCAATATCGAAACGGGCCCGGCGTCTTCAAGATCGACTGGGCGCTGAACGGACCGATTCCGTGGGCGGCGCCGGAGTGCCTGCAGGCGAGCACGGTCCATGTCGGTGGCACGCTCGAGGCGATCGCGGCATCGGAAGCCGCACCGTGGCGCGGGGACCATGCCGAGCGACCGTTCGTCCTGGTCACACAACCGAGTCTGTTCGATGCCAATCGTGCGCCAGCGGGAAAGCACACCGCGTGGGGCTACTGCCGGGTGCCAAATGGTTCGACCGTCGACATGACGGCACGCATCGAAGCGCAGATGGAACGATTCGCGCCCGGCTTTGGCGATGTCGTCATCGCGCGACGTGTGTTCTCGCCGGCCGCACTTGAAGCAAGCAACGCGAACCTTGTGGGCGGTGACATCGGCGGCGGCGCGAACGTGTTGCAGAATCTGCTGTTCAGGCCCACCTGGCGGACGTATGCCACGCCGGTGGCCGGAGTGCATCTCTGCTCTGCGGCCACGCCGCCCGGTGCGGGAGTGCATGGCATGTGCGGGTACCACGCCGCAACACGAGCGCTGACGCGGTAGCGAGACTTCACACGGGGAGTGCGGATGGAGATGGCAGCAACAGATCAGTCACTCGTTCCCGCTGTGGAATCACGCGCGAACGTCGAGCCTGTCGAGGCGCGCTGGCCGTTCTGGCAGTGCGTGCTCTTCCGGTTCTTCTTCGTCTACTGGCTGCTGCAGATCACACCGTGGGCGTGGTTCGGCGAACTGCCCGGCATGTCGTTCATCATGAAGCCCTATGAGAAACTCGTCGACTGGGCGGTGTACGCCAGCAACGCGCAATTCTTTCACGTGCGCGAGAAGCTGATTCCAACGAACGGCAGTGGCGACACGTCGTACGCCTGGTCGCAACTCTGGCTGTATCTCAGTCTGGCACTGATCGCGTGTCTGGTGTGGAGCATCGTCGATCGTCGACGCCACGCGTACCAGACGCTCAGCTACTGGCTTCGGCTCATTGTCCGCTACTACGTCGCATCGGCCGCACTCGGCTATGGGATCATCAAGGTGTTCGGCCTGCAGATGGGATTTCCGACCATCAGCCAGTTGTCGACGCCGCTTGGCGACCTGTTGCCGATGCGCCTGTCCTGGCTGTTCATCGGCTACTCGATGCCGTACCAGGTGTTCTCCGGCGTGATGGAGACCGTGGCCGGATTGCTGCTGCTCTATCGCCCGACGATCACCGCCGGGCTGCTGGCGGCCACCGGCGCGTTTCTGAACGTGGTGATGATCAACCTCAGTTACGATGTGCCGGTGAAGCTCTATTCGTCGCACCTGCTGGCGGCGTGCCTCTTCCTGCTGGCGATGGATGCGCCACGACTCCTGAACATGCTGGTACTGAATCGACCGGCCGCCGCGACACAACTGTACGACCAGCCGTTCACCGTGCCCTGGCAGATCTGGGGGAGCCGCGCGGTGAAGGCGTTCTTCGTCTTCCAGCTCGTCGTCGCGCCGCTCATGCAAGGCTACGAGCGCTTCCAGACCGCGAAGGCGCCACCGGCGCAGGGGCCATTCCGCACCGGGGTGTATACCGTGACGCGCTACGCGGTGAACGGCATCGAACTACCGGCCACCGACGCCGATACGCTGCGCTGGCGCGATGTGATCTTCGACAGCAATGGCGCCGGCAGCATCAGCACACGCGATCAGTTTTTCCAGCAGCGGTATCGTCGCGGGTACTTTCGCTTCAAGCCCGACTCGGCAGCGCGCACGGCCGCCGTCTGGAAAACCTCGACCATCCCGGGCGACAGCACCTTCCTGTTCACGATGCGCTACGAGGTGCCGGATACGAGTACCATCAGGTTGCAGATGGTGATTCGTGGCGATACGATCAGCGTCCATCTCGGCCGCACCGCCCGACACTTTCAGCTGGCCGAGCGCCAGTTTCACTGGCTCAGCGAGTACAATCGGTGACGTGATGACTGCTGCCGACTTTCGCACCATGCTCGACGCGCTGGCGGACGGGTGGCGCCGACGAGACTATGCCGCCGTTGCCAGCCATTTTGCGCCTGACGTGGCGTATGGCGATCCGACGCGATACCAACTGGCAGGCCGCATCGCGCTAGCCGCCTTTTTCGAGGCAGACGATGGCTTGGAGCAGCACATGTCGTGGCATCTGGTCCTGTTCGACGACGCACAGCAGATCGGTGCCGCCGAGTACACCTATGAAGGCACACATCGGTATCATGGCGTCGTGCTGGTGCGAGTGCGTGACGGGTTGGTCACGCACTGGCGGGAGTATCAGCACACGGATGCCCGCGCCTGGCACGACTTTGTTGATGGCACGCGGTTTCCGGAGCAGGGGTAGCCGTCGGGGCGGCGCGACCGTCAGCACCGCCAGGCTCAGTTCGCCGGCGTACACGTCTGCAAAATCCGCGGCGTCAACCCGAACGACACCAATGACTCCCGTAGCTCGAGCACACGCTGCCCATCGGTGTAGACGGTGAAGCCCGATCGCCCCCTGGTCTGCGGCAGGGTGTATGGCCCGTCACCATCGATCGTCACTGCGGCGCTCGACGCATCGAATCGGACCCGCAGCGCAAGCACCGTCGAGCACGCGTAGACCACAACGGGTCGGGAGCCAGGCAGTGGCGTGCCCACGGCGCTCGTCCGCGGCGCACACGCCCCGCCGCCAGCCAGCACGAGCACGCCGAGCGCGCTCATGCCGGCCCTCCGCTTCCACATCGGCTCCCCCTGACGTCTCGGTACCGCAGCCACGGACCAAACGCGATCGTCGGGCCGCGACGCACCGGCTGCGACGAAGCCACGGCTTGGCGCGGTAAAGCTCAGAATGGCCTCGGAAGCACCCCCTGCGCAACGTCGCCCGCACGGGCGTGACGTTCACATTCATGTCGCAGGGCAGTAACGTGCCGTGAACCCCTACCCGGCCCGACTGTGTCGCTGCTCCCCCTGCTCGATCACACGCTGCTCGGCACACCGTACCGCGCCGCACTCGACGTGGAAACGGCGCCCGGTACCATCATATCGTTCACCTTCGGTGAGCTAGAGGCGCGCAGCAACCAGTTGGTACAGGTACTGTACGATCGCGGGCTGCGCCGCGGCGAGCGGCTGGCGTTCCTGCTGACCAACCGGGTCGAGATCATCGACCTCTGGCTGGCCTGTCTCAAGCTCGGCGTGATCGTCGTCCCGATCAACGTATTGTATCAGTCACGGGAGATCGCGCACATCGTCACTGACGCCGCGCCTGTCGCGGTGGTGACGACACCGGACCGCGCCGCGGATCTCGCCGATGGCGTGGTGATGTGGAGCATCGAGCGGCTGGCGCAGGACGCGGCGGCGTTGACGGCGGGACACGTGCGGCCAGCGAGTGTCATGGCGACGGTCTGCGATGCGGACACGCCGCTGGCGCTGGTCTACACCTCGGGTACGACGGGCGCGTCGAAAGGGGCCATTCTCACACATGGCAACTTCGCCAGCAATGCGCTGGTGCTGAATGCCAGCTGGGCCATGCAGCGCGACGATCGCCTGCTCTGCGCGCTGCCGCTGTTCCACGTCCATGGTCTTGGCAACGCGCTCCACTGCTGGCTGCTTTCCGGCTGCCACATGACGCTGCTGCCTCGCTTTGAAGCGTCGCGCGCCGGCGGCGTGTTCACCGCCTATGCGCCAACGGTGTTCTTTGGTGTGCCGACGATGTACATCCGCCTGCTGGAACTCGACCCGGCGACGGCACGCACCATCGGCGAGCGCGCCCGCCTGTTCGTCTGCGGGTCGGCGCCGCTGCCGGCGCAGGTGCTGGAGGCGTTCCACGAACGGTTCGGCCACGTGATTCTCGAGCGGTACGGAATGACCGAAACATTGATGAACGTGAGTAATCCGTACTTCGGCGAACGGCGACCCGGCACGATTGGCCTGCCGCTGCCGCTGACGGCGGTGCGCATCGTGAATGACGAGGGGCGGGATGCGGAGGATGGGGACAGTGGGGAGCTCTGGGTGCGCGGACCCAACGTCTGCGCCGGCTACTGGAATCGCCCCGATGCCAACGCGGTGGCGTTCGTGGATGGCTGGTTCAGGACGGGAGACATCGGCCGCCGCGCCGCCGACGGCTACATCACACTCGAGGGGCGCCGCAGTGAGCTGATCATCTCCGGTGGCTTCAACATCTATCCGCGCGAGATCGAGGAACTGCTGCTGGAGCAGCCGGGAATTCGCGAGGCGACCGTCGTCGGACGTCCCGACGCGGCCCGTGGCGAGGTGCCGGTCGCGTACATCGTGTGCGACGCACTCCTCGACATCAACGCCCTCGAGGCACACCTCCGCACGCAGCTGGCCTCCTTCAAGATTCCGCGCAGTTTCGTGCAGGTCGACATGCTGCCACGCACGGCACTGGGCAAGGTGCAGAAGCACCTGTTGCCTCCGACGCCCTGACATGTCACCCGCGCTGCTCTCGCTGCTCGCGCTGCTGCTGGTCATTGCCGGCAGCCTGACGTCACGCATCAACGTCGGGGTGCTGGCGGTGGCGCTGGCCTGGCCGATCGCCCTCTTCGCCGCGGGCTGGAAGGTGGATGCGGTGATGGCCACATTCCCGAGCACGTTGTTCCTGACGCTGGTGGGTGTGAGTGTGCTCTTTGGAGCAGCGCAAGCCAACGGCACCATGTACGCCATCGCACAATCGGCGGTCGGCCTGCTGCGCGGCCACGCGGCCGCCTTGCCGCCGCTGTTCTTCGTGATGGCGTGCGCCCTCTCCACTGCCGGCCCCGGCGCGATCTCGGCCACCGCACTGCTGGCGCCACTCGCCATGGGCATCGCCGTGCAGGCCCGAATGCCGGTGTTTCTGGCCGCGCTGATGGTCGGCAACGGTGCCAACGCGGGCAATCTCTCGCCGATCAGCGCAGTCGGTGTCATCGTGCACAGCTCCATGGCAAAGATCGGCCTCGGCGATCATCTCTGGGGGGTGTGGTCTGCGAACTTCACCGCGCACGCACTCGCGTCGATTGCAGCCTGGGCATTGTTCGGTGGGCCGGCGCTGCTGGCGGCGGGGCGCAGTACGGAGATCGGGCAGCGGCAGACGCTCACGACCCGCCACTGGAGCACGGTCGGCATCGTCGCGGTGTGGGTGCTGGCGGTGGTGCTGTTCAAGCTCAACGCCGGCCTCTCGGCGTTCGTCGCGGCGAGCGTCATGATTCTCTCCGGTCTCGCCGACGACACGGCCACGGTGAAGGAAGTGCCGTGGGCCGTGATCCTGATGGTGTGTGGCGTGAGTGTGCTGATCGGAGTGCTGGAAAAGACCGGCGGGATGGATCTCTTCACGACGCTGCTCGCACGCATCGCGACGCCGGCGACCGTCAACGGTGCCATTGCCGGCATCACGGGCCTGATTTCGACGTACAGCTCGACGTCAGGCGTGGTCTATCCTGCCTTCATTCCGGCGGTACCAGGGCTGGTACAGAAACTGGGCGGCGGCGATCCGCTGCAGGTGGCCATGAGCATCAACGTCGGCGCGGCACTGGTGGATGTGTCACCACTGTCCACCATCGGCGCCCTCTGCGTCGCGGCACTGCCGCGCGACAGCGACGACGCAAAACGCCTCTTCCGTCAGCTACTGCTGTGGGGCTTCTCGATGACGCTGGCCGGTGCAGTGTTCTGTCAGCTGTTCATCCGCTTCTTTGCCTAGACCGCGACGCCCGCGCATCACCGCCGTCTGGCCGTGATCAGGACACTGATCGCATCATCACGTGGGTTGATGAAGTCCAGTCGCACGCGCCCATCGGGCAGCGTCGTCACCGTGGCCGGTACCGCGCTGTTCGTCAGCACCCAGCCCAACGGCAGCACCACCGCGTTGGCGGGCCGACCGAAACTGCGATCCCACACCAGTTCGTCATTCACCACGGTGTACCGCGCCGGATCGGTGTAGGTCTCGAACATGCGCAGGCGCAGGGTGGCGCCGGCTGTGATCGCCGGAAAACGAAACACCACCACTTCGGTTTGCGGCGTCACGTCGGGCACGGCGAGTCCGGCGGCCGTGATCGCCGCACCTTTCAGGATCTCGTGCTTCAGCGGTTCGCCGGTGTCGAGATTCATCGCCCGCGGATTGGTCACGGTGCTGCCGGCGCGAACGACGTTCAGGTAGGTGCTGGTGCCCGGTCGTGATTCGGTGTAGTCGTGGTAGAGATCGAAGGCATGCGTCTCGGGTTGCTGCAGGAAGTACACGATTTCGCGATCCTGGTGGGCACGCTCGCTGAGTCGCGCAGCCACTGATGACACGTTCGCTCGCACCGCGCGGGCCGGCACCGCGCGCACGGTGACGGCCGCTTCACTCGGGGTGTTGTTCCAGAAGCTGATCCCGACCCGACCGTCCGCTTCCTGCAACACCTGTGACGGAAAGCTCGACGACACCAGTTCGTATCCCGCAGGCAGCACCACCGCGTTACGCTTGATGCCGAGTGGCCGAGTGAAGACGAGGGTGTCGCCGCGGAGGAAGTAGCTCGCGGTATCCTCGTAGGTCTTGAGGATCAGGACGCGCTGCTCGCCGCCATCGGGGGGCACCGGCCGCGCCAGCTGCACCCGGATGTAGGTCTGCAGGCTATCGCCGCGTACACCACCCGCACGCGCAATCGCCGCGCCTACTTCCTCGAACCGCAGGGGCTGTCCTGATGCCCGGTCGAAGACACTTTCGTCCGTGGCAATGCTGCCACGACGGATCGAATTGAAGTAGAAGCCGGCACCAGGCGTGGTGGCACTGACTTCGTAGATGATGCGAAACTTGCCGGAGCGCGGCGCCAGGAGTTCATAGCGCGTGTAGGCGTCCGCGTCGGTCTGACGGAGCGGCGGCGGCGTCTGCGCGCGAAGGACGCATGAAACGAGGGACAGTGCGGCACCCGCCGCGCACACGCGCAAGGAAGACATCGGCAAAAGGGGAGTGAGGTGGAAGGATCCTGGTGACGCGATCGTGGTTGCCTCGAGGCGGATCGACCGATAGTCTCGCACGTCGACCACTGCCACCGACCGCGCGCCCGAAACCGAATCCAACATGGCCACACGCCAGCACGCAACGTCCATCGCCGTCGCGATGCTCCTCGGGGTGACACCCGCCTCGGTGCCAGGACAGGCGACGGCCCCACGGCCCGAAGTCCGCCAGGTCGTCACCTTCCTCTTCCAGCCCGGCCGCACCGCCGAGGCACTGGGGATCTATGAGCAGCAGCTGAAGCCGATCTACGTGGACACGCCGGCGCTCAAGCGTTTCCGCGGCTACCGCGAAGCCGAAAGCCCGGAGCCGCTCGACCTGGTCATCGTCAGCACCTTCGACGGCATGGCCGGCATGGACGCGTCGAACGAAATGCTGCGCCGCCCGCGCGCATCGGGCCCCTCGGCCTTCGCGCTTTACGGCACCCTCGCCGGTATGACGCAGACACACCACGATCAATTCGTCGAGATGCTCCCGGCACTGAGTGATGCCGCCACCGATGGCACCACCCTCACGGTCTTCGAGTACCTGCGCATTGCACCGGATGCCAGAACGCGATTCGCATCACTGCTCTCCCGCTCGATCCGGCCGTTCGAGGTGCAACGGGCGCTCTACCAATGGTCGGAGACGGGCCGGATGCTGGTCAGCGACGGCTGGGATTTCGTGCGCATCCACGGCATTCGCTCACTCGGAGATTGGCAGCACTACCGCGAGCAACTTCGCAACGCACCCATGGGCCCGCAGCTGGAAGCGATGATCACGGCCCGCAAGACACTGATCCTCCGCCGCGACGACCGACTCTCCATCCGCTGACCACGCATCGCATCGCGTGGCGACCAACGAGCGCCATCACGATCCGGGCGACCGCCCGATACGTCGTTGAGGAATGCCACGGTGCGGCACGGCCTCGGCAGAGGGCCCACGCGCTGCCGGATCAGCGCGCGGCTTCGGCCGCCAGCAGCTCCGCGTGGAGCGCCTCGGCATTCGGCGTGCGATGCTCCGCGTCACTCGAGAGCAGTCGCATGACGAGCGCCGACAGCCCAGACGGGACGTCGGGAACGATTTCTCGAGGCGCCGGCACCACCGCACCCGAGACGATCCGGCCGATCATCAGCACGGGGTTCGTCGGATCGTGTGGCAACCGGCCGGTCAGGCATTCGTACAGCACCGCGCCACAGGCATACAGATCGGCCCGTACGTCGACGTCCCCGTCCATCAGCTGCTCGGGTGCCATGTATCCCGGCGTGCCGACCGCCATGCCAACCTGCGTCAGCGCCGTGGTCCGCACCGCCAGGCGCGCGATTCCGAAATCCATCACCTTCAGCGTGCCATCCGCCTGCAGCATGATGTTCTGCGGCTTGATGTCGCGATGAATGATGCCCCGCTCATGTGCCACGGCGAGCGCACGGGAAAGCTGGCGCGCGATCGAGTACACCGCACTCACTGGCAGCCGCCGGTCGCGTTCGAGCAGATCGCTGAGCACCGTGCCCGAGACATACTCCATCGTGAGGAAATACATCCCCGCGCTCTCGCCCAGATCGTAGGTGCGCACGACGCCCCGGTGTGCGATCCGTCGCGCCAGCCGGATCTCGCTCTTCAGCCGCTCCACTGCCGCTGGATCCTGCCCCACCGAGTCCGTGTGCAGCGTCTTGAGCGCCACCACTTCACCGAGTTCACGGTCGAACGCCTTGTAGACGACACCCGCGCCCCCGATACCAAGGGTGGAACGAATTTCGTATCGCCCGGCGACGATGCTCCCAGGTGCAATCGCCGCAGGGCTCTCAGGCACCAGCGGCGTGGCGGCAGGAGTCGATGCCTGAAGCAGCGAGACGAGTGATCGCTTTTCGCGAAGGTCGATCAGCATCGTGCGCACTGCATCGGCCAGCTCACCGATTTCGTCACGCGCGGTGTGCGTGACGTTGGCATCGTAGTCCCCTTCCGCCGCGCGGCGCGTGGCGGCGGCCAGCTGCAGCACCGGGCCCGCGATCGAGCGGGCGATGAGGTACGCCACCACAGCGCCCAGCAGAAGGCTGAGCAGTCCGGCGAACAGAATCCAGCGGCGCAGTGCGTTGAACGGGGCGAGTTCGGCCGCGCGCGACCGGAGCGCCAGAAATCCGCCGAGCGGATCACCGCCGGCAGAGCGCAGGATCACCGAGCGACCGACATACGCGTCCTCGCCGAGGGTGACATCGAAGCGCGCCACGGAGTCACCGCGCGACGGCGCGCGTGGCGCGGTGGCGCGGGTGAGCAGCTGCCCGATCTCCGGCGTGCGACCCAGTGTCGATGCACTCACATGTGGCACCATCGCGGTGTCGAGCACATAGAACACGACGTCGGTTGCGGTGGCGTCCTTCACCTCCGCCGCCAATGCAGAGTCGATCACCTGCGCCGCCATGAAGGCGCCCACCGACTGCTGCCCACTGGACGACGGCACTGACACCGGCACCGCAACCACCTGCAGCAGCGCCGTGTCAGCCGATGCACCGATGCCGGTCGCGACTTCACCGCCGAGCGCACGACCGATCAGGGCGGAGCCAAGCAGTGACACACGGGGTGCCGCCAGATCATCACTCTTTGCCAGGCGCTCGCCGCTGGCGCTGACGATCTGCACCCAGGTGGCGCCTGTACGATCCGCTCCTTCACCCGCCTGATCACGCAGGTCGTCCGTATTCTCGGCCAGCACCAGCGAGCGGACGATCGGGTTCTGCACGAACACATCGGCCGCCCGGGCGAGGCTCTGTTCACGCGTGTCGAGCAGGGCGGTCACGAGATGCGCCGCGCGGTCGAGGGCCTGCGCACTCGCCACCGTTGCTGTCCGGGTGGCGATGATCGCCAGGATCGTCAGCGAAAGCGACAGCGCCGCCAGCACCACCGCACCGACGAGCATGAACAGGCGCCACGTGAGGCGACTGCCCCCTGCCCGCGCTGGCCCGCCTGGCGCTTCAGTACCGCTCACTGCCGCTGGTCGTGTAGTTGGCGCCGAACTTGTTTCTATGCTGCACGAACTGGTAACTGCGCGCATCGAGCTGCATGGTCAGCAGGCCAGCGCTGTCACCGGGCACCGTCACCGGCCGCGAGACCAGGCCGCCACGCTCGTGCCAGACCTTGAGGGTGTACGCACCCGGTGGCACACCCGCGAAGGAGAATCGACCATCGGCAGCGGGTCGCACGACGTGCGCACTGGGCACGGACAGCACGTACGCGACCATCTTCGCGTGGATGTTGCAGAAGATCGGATAGATCCCCGCACGATCGAACTGCATTCGCTTGCTGTCGCCACGAGCGTAGAGCCCGAGGTCGAACTCGGCCGGCCCGGCCTTCGAGAAGACATTGTGCCGGAACGGATCGTGGTTCGGATACTCCACCACACCACCCACGCCGACGACCTGCACCCGCGGCATGAATTGTTTTCCTTCCATCACGATCGTCGCCGGCTCGCGTGCCGACGCACCGGGCGCCGCCGGTGACTCCAACCACACCACGGCGCTGGCCAGATCGCTCGTGCGAACGCCCGCCTTTTCGAGAATTGCCAACTGCCCGGACAGGGATTGTCCCGACAGCCATGCCGGAATCACCCCGAGAGCGGCGATCCGAGTGATCCGTGCAAGGAAGCGTGACACGGCGTGACCTGCGTGGAGAACCAGCCTCACAGATTCACCATGAGCGACTTCACCATGAGCGACAACGGCGCTCGATCACGATCACCATCACGGCCTGACGGCCTCCAGCAGGGTTGCCGTTCCCTTCTGTCGCGCCGCTTCGCCGGCATCCGCGCCCCGATACTTGCCGATGCGTACGATCACCAGATCGTGCGACGGGATGATCCAGGCACTCTGCCCGCCAGCGCCGAGCATTGCATAGGCATCGCGCGGCATCGGCTCTTCGCCATCGCCATTGACCCAGAAGAACCCACCGCCATATACCGGTCGCCCATCGGCCACCCAGCCCGGCGCGAGCGTGCTCGCGTACTTCACGTACCCCTTCGGTAGCAACCGCTCGCCGTTCCAGACGCCGTCCTGCAGATAGAGGTTGGCCAGTCGCGCCCAGTCGCGGGCGGCGATCACTTCCGCCCCCTGGCCCAGAAAGTTGCCGAACGGATCGGTGTAGATCACCACGTCGCGCATGCCGATCCGGTCGAACAGCGCGCGGGTCGGGAACGTGTGATAGTTCTCGCCGCGCTTCTCCGCGCCAAGCCGAACGAGATAGCTGGCGAGCACGGGGTCCACGTTGCGGTAGCGGCCCACGGTGCCGGGAGCCCACTGCTGCGGCCGTGTCGCCGCCCACGCGTACGAATTCGCTGATCCTGTATAGAGATAGAGATGATCCGGATACCCGAGCGACGGGTTGTAGTCCGGGTCCTGCGGCGCACGCAATCGCAGGCCACTCGACATCTGCATGATGTCGCGGATTCGGATTGCCTGCCGCGGATCACCGGGGGTCTGCCACTCGGGAAACGGGGCCGGCTGGTCCAGCGTGTAGGTGCCCATCTGAATCAGTCGAGCCACCAGCGTACCGGTGAGGCTCTTTCCCATCGACCAGCTTTCCAGCGGCGTGTGAATCCCGATGCCCGGTGCGTATCGCTCGGCGATGATGCGACCCTTGTAGGTGACGACCAGCGCCAGCGTCATCGCCTCGGGCGGACCAAAGGCTTCGTCCATCGCGCGAGCGAGCCGTGTGGTGTCGATGTTCTTCGGCAGCGGTGTGGTCGGCAGCACGTCGCCCATCGGCCACGGCGTCGACGCAGCCGGCGGCAGGTTCGACGTGACGACCGACGGTGTGAACAGCACACTGTCGGCACCGCTCGGCAGCGGCACACAGCCCTGACTCCCGTAGCGGCGTGCCACGCGCGTGACACCGTTCCGCAGCCTCAGCGTGACCGTCTGCGTGGCGCGATCGATCACCGTGTCCACCACTTCGGATCGATACTGCAGCGGCCCAGTGAAGAATCCGATGTTCGCCGCGGCATCGGCCGGAGAGAGCCCGGTCAGGAACACGGCACCACACAACGTGGTGGCAAAGCCGGCGGTGTGGTGCGAGAGAGCGTCACCGGGCGGGGCCGTCCACTGCCCGGGCAGCTGCAGCGAGTCGCCTCGCGCAATCACCTGCGCTTTGGTGGCGACGCGCGGCAGCGGGGCGGGGCGTTGCGCAGCGAGCGGAGCCACAACGACAAGGGTGACGGCAGCGAGCAGACGTCGGGTCATGTTGGGCGGGCGGGTGCGGGAGAAGCGCAGCGCGGCCGGGTAGCCGGCTGACGCGGCTAACTATCGCCTGCGGGGCTGCCAAGAGCCATGCATTGCCTGCGACGGCGCGGCCGGGGGTCGGCCGAAGCCGCCGGCCGCTGGGATTGGCACCATGTGGTGGAGCGTCAGCACTACGCCGACATCGACTTCACCGGGAGACTCGAGGTACTGTATCGCGCCGAGCTGCCCTGCGTGCTGCTCAGCAAGCAGGAGCACTGGGCGTACAACCGACGGCTGCACATCTGCGCGCGTGAGCGCGCTGAACCAGCCGTACCGGAATGCGCATGCGGGAGATGGCGCGTTGATCAGGATCGCCGACGACGTCTTCGATCACGCGCTCACGACTCTTCCCTAATTCGAGACCGAAATCTCCAGCGCCAGCCACCCGCCCCGCAGCGGATCGCTGAAACTCTGGGAGCGGACGATCGGTCGGCCGATCCGTCGCGGGAAGCTGGACGACACCGTTTGCGACACGCTGCCGAACGTACCGCCGACTTCGGGAGTGACCGTCACGAACCGGCCAAGCGGAATGGCCAGACCAAGGCTGACACTGCTGGTGACTCCGCTCGCGCGCAGCGCCGTGGCCAACCGGTTCACCACCGCAGTGGCGGAACTCGATTCACGCATCACCGTGACCGTCGGCAGCAGCGTGAGTGCACGCACCGGAAATGCGCCGGCGAGCGTGCCGGCGGCAAAGTCTCCGATGGGGATCAGTCGTGTCGGCTGGTCGGGTCGCTCGATGCCGAGGGGTCGTGCATAGAACAGGTTGGCGCTCACGAACCCGGTGCCGTCGGCGCCGACGTAGCGAAGCGCCCTGCCGTCGATCGTCAGGCTGCCACCGCCTGGAAAGAGATTGCGGCCGCCCAGCGAATCGGAGAAGCTGCGGGTCACGTCGACTGACGCACCCACTGATGCGTTGCTGGTTGCTCGTGAAATGCCAGCGCCGGCACGTACCGTCGTCCCGCGCCAGCTGATGACCTCTGCACCGCTCGGCTTGGGGTCGTACTCGACACCGCCGCGCACCATCAGCGACACACCATCGTCGCCAACCGACTGCGTGAGGGTGTACCGAGTGCCGATCCGTGCCGCGATCCCGATCGCACCTGCATCCAGGTCGATGGTGCTGGTGCCGATCGCGCCGAGCGCCTGTGCATCGACATTCGACAATGCACCGGGGAAGGACATCGTCTGGCCGAACACCCGAAGCGTATCAGCGGCGCGCAACCGAATGTCCAACCGGCCCGTCACGGGCGACACTCCGCTCACCACCACTTGCGGGCGTCCGGCGGTGAGCGATGTATCTCCGGAGTACGACACCGGCGTCAGATCGAGGCGGAGTACGGCGCGTGGGAACCGCGCGATCCAGCTGGACGCCGACGCCTGTTCATCAGCCTTGACGGTGCCGAGCGAGTAGCGACGGAAGGTCGGTCGGACGGTGAACGATTGCCGGAAGCGCGGCACCGTCAGCGCCGGCAACTCCGCTTCTGCCAGATCGGAGGTGTCGGCCAGGATCGCGGCGATCAGGCTGTCGCGCACACGCTCGCGGAGGGTGTCGGACGTCGAGTCCGGCCGCGATTGCGCGCGCACCGCGCTGCCCGACGCGAAGACCAGCGCCACCATGACGGTAACGCTGGTCCTGAGAGCTGCGGCTGACGCGAGTCGGGTCATAGCACCGCAAACTGCTGCCGAAGCGACGGTCGCGCCACGCTCAGGGTGTCGGCTTGCGTACCGGCAGCCCGGCCGGGCGCGAGGGCCGGTTGGCCTGGCGATAGGCCTTGAGCTGTTCCGCCATTGCATCGCGCGTCAGCGTCCCGGCAGCGACCTGTGCCCTCAGTTCCAGCGACTTTTCGCGCAACCCCTGACTGTAGGCACGCTGGTCACGCTTGAACTGCTGCTGTTCGGGCGGCATCGCATTGAAGCGTTCCTGCGCCTGGCTGCGGGCGGCGGCGCGCTGCTCCGGTGTCATCGCCTTCATCGCGTCGCGGCGCTGACGCATGGCCTCGCGTCGTTCTGCGCCGGGCTCGCGCCGCGGTGCTCCCGGCGCCGTCGGCGCCGTGGTCGTTTGCGCCTGCACGGTGATCGGCGCAGCCGAGAGGGCAGCGGCCAGCGCGAAGAGAATGCGTGTCTTCATGTGAAGTGAGTCTCGAGTCAGGGTTGGGGGCCGGCGCAGTCGTCAGATGGTGGACGCCTGCGCCGGTACGGTGTTAAGGCGGCGATCAGGGAACGGCGGGCGCTGGAACCGGCTTCCCCTGTAGATCCCGAACGTCGCGCTTGACGTCCCGACGGTCGCGGCGCAGGTCGCGACGATCGCCCCGCAGGTCCCGCTTGTCGGCCTTCAGATCGCGGGTATCGCGTCGAATCTCGCGACGCTCGGCCCCGGTGACCACGCTGTCGGCCCGGGCGGCCCGGACATCGCCACGGAGCTCCCGGCGATCGCCGCGAATTTCCCGCTTGTCGCCTCGGATTTCCCGGCGGTCACGCTGCACTTCGCGCACATCGCGGCGCACCTCCTGCCGGGGCGTCTGGCCCGGTGCCTGGGCCGCAACCGGTGCGGCGAGAAGGGCGAGGCCGGCGAACATCATCAGGCTCGGGATACGCATGGCTCAGATCTCCTGCGGCAGATGCCGCGCTGGGTCGGTAACTCGTTGCCGTGGTGGCTACACCTCACTGACGCCGAAGCCGGCACAGCGTTAATCCCGCCCGGGCCACGGGCCCTCGCGGTAATGTTCAGTCACTCGTCGTTCCGCGCGCACCACAGGACTCACCGACTCCATGCCACTCACCCGCCGCGACTTCATTGCCCGCGCCACCACTGCCGCCGCCTCGCTGTCACTCACCGAGCAGCTGCACGCCATGCGCCTCGCATCGCCTCCGCTGCCATCGGCAACCGCGGGTACCGCGCGCGTCATCAGTTCCACCAACGGCCTGCGCGGTGTGGCGCGCGCGTACGAACTGCTGCAGCGCGGCGACGACACCCTCGATGCCATCATCGCCGGCGTGAACATCCAGGAACTCGACCCCGACGATGATTCGGTGGGGCTGGGCGGACTGCCGAACGAACGCGGCGTGGTGCAACTCGATGCCAGCTGCATGCACGGTCCCACGCGACGTGCAGGTGCGGTGGGCTGCCTGGAAGACATCGCCACCCCATCCCTGGTGGCCAGGGCGATCATGGACTACACCGATCACATCATGCTCGTCGGCGACGACGCCAGGCAGTTCGCGATCGAGATGGGCTTCACGCCGCAGAACCTGCTCACCGAACGGAGTCGGCAGAACTGGCTCCGCTGGCGCGCGCGGCTGAATCCGGGCGACTTCCGCCTCGATCACGACGACGACATCGCGATCCGCTTCACCCACGGCACGATCAACATGAATGCGATCAACGCCGGCGGTGACATGAGCAGTGTGACGACCACCAGCGGCATGGCCTACAAGGTGCCCGGCCGGGTTGGCGACAGCCCGATCATCGGTGCCGGCCAGTATTGCGACCAGACCGCCGGTGCCGCCGGCTCCACCGGTCGGGGGGAAGCGAACATCAAGGCCTGCGGCGGCTTCCTCACGGTGGAGTTCATGCGCCAGGGCATGGCACCGGAACAGGCCTGCCTGAAAGCGCTGGAACGAATCGTGGCGATGACGGAATCGCGCTTGCTGAACGATCGCGGTCGGCCGCGTTTTGATCTCAACATGTATGCGCTGGCGAAGGATGGCCGATACGGCAGCGCGAGCATCTACGAAGGCGGCACATTCGCCGTGGCCGATGAGAAGGGGGCGCGGGTCGAGAAGGCGGCCTTCCTCTTCAAGCGTGCCGAGTTCCCGACTGGGCCCGTGCCGACGCAGCGGGCGCGCGCGCGATGACGGCACACCTGCGCCTGACCGGCATTACCGCGGTGATTCTTGCGGCCCTCGCACCCGCAGTGGGTCAGGCGCAGCGTCGCGCGCCCTTTCGCATCGATGAAACGACCATCACGCAGGTGCATGCGGCCTTCCGCGCCAGGACGCTGACCTGTCGCGCACTGGTGGAGCAGTATCTCGATCGCATCGATCGGTACGACAAACAGGGACCGGCGATCAACGCCCTGATCACCATCAATCCAGCAGCGCTCAGCGTCGCCGATTCGCTCGACCGGCGGTTTGCGGTGGAAGGTGCCGTCGGCCCACTGCACTGCATTCCGATGATCGTGAAGGACAACTTCGAGACCCGCGATCTGCAGACCACCGCCGGCTCCCTCGCGCTCAAGGGATGGATTCCGACGCGTGATGCCACCATGGTGGCGCGCATCCGCGCCGCGGGCGCGATCGTGCTGGCGAAGAGCAACCTGGCCGAGTGGGCGTTTTCGCCGTATGAAACCGTCAGTTCGATCCTGCCCGGCTACAGCAGGAATCCGTACGCATTGAACCGGGTCACCGCCGGCTCCAGTGGTGGCACCGCCGCCGCCATCGCCGCCAACGAAGGCACCGTCGGACTCGGCACCGACACCGGCAACTCGATTCGTGGCCCGTCGGCGCACAACGCGCTGGTCGGCATCCGTTCCACGATGGGGCTCACGTCACGCGCGGGCGTCGTGCCGCTCAGCAACGGGGCTGACATCGCCGGACCGATGGCGCGTACCGTCGTCGATGCCGTGGCCGTCTTCCAGGTGGTGGCGGGCGAGGATGCGGCCGATCCCGTTACGGCCAGCAGTCGCGGTCATCGCGCGCCGGACTACAACACGTTCGTTGTTCCCGGCGGGCTGCGCGGCGCACGTATCGGCGTCTTGCGGCAAGCCTATGAACGCGCAACGACCGACACCGAGGTTGTCGCCGTCTTCACCAAGGCAGTCGATGCGCTCAAGCGGGAGGGCGCCACGGTGGTGGATCCCGCCGGCATCGATTCCCTCGCCGCGGTGCTACGCGTGCCCGGCCCGGGCTGCAATCCATTCAAGTTCGATCTGGAGCGATACCTTGCCGCCCGCGGCGAAAACGCACCGGTCAAGACCATTCGCGAGATCCTGCGCAGCGGCAACTTCCATCCGTTGGCACAGCTCCGGCTTCAGGCGGCAGATACCGTCGCGCTGCCACCGGAAGACCATCCAGGGTGCAAGGCGCGAGAGGTGATGCGTGACAGGTTCCGTGCCGCCGTCGTGCAGCTGATGGACTCGCTGAAACTGGACGCGCTCGTGTACCCGACGTGGAGCAATCCCCCGCGCCTGATCGGCGATCTGAACTCGCCGCATGGCGACAACAGTCAACTCTTCGCGCCAACGACGGGATTTCCGGCGATCACCGTGCCGATGGGATACACGCGGCAGAACACCCTGCCGGCCGGAATGACCTTCTTCGGCCGCCCGTGGAGCGAGGGACGGCTGATCACACTTGCCTTTGGGTTCGAGCAGGCCACGCGCCACCGCCGGGCACCAGCCTCCACGCCTGCACTCACCGCGCGATAACCACCGTTCAACAATCGGTTTCCCTCACGGGCGGTCCAGCAGCTCGCGCACGGTGGTGGCCAGCGAGGCTGCCGTGAAGGGTTTCGAAAGGAACTCGACGCCCGGTGACAGCACACCATGCTGCGCGATGACATCCGCCGTATACCCCGAGGCGTAGAGGACGCGCAGTCCGGGTCGCAACACCTGCAGGCGCTCGACCAGCAGCCGGCCGTTCATTCCTGGCATGATCACATCTGTGATCAGCAGGTGCACGGATTCCGTCCCATCGCGGAGCCACTCGAGCACCGCGGCACCGCTCGGAAAGCTGAACACCCGGTACCCCTGACGCTCCAGTTGCCGCACCATCAGCTGACGCACTGCCGCATCATCCTCGACCAGCAGGAGCGTCTCGGTGCCTCGCGCGAGGACGGCCGGGCCGCTGGATACCGCGGCGTTCGTCGGCGCAATTTCCACACGCGGCAGGAAGATCCTGAATCGCGAGCCATGGCCAACTTCCGAGTGGACCTCCACCCGGCCGCCATTCTGTGACACGGCGCCATGGATCATCGCCAGACCAAGGCCAGTGCCACTTCCCAGCTCCTTGGTGGTGAAGAATGGCTCGAATGCGTGCGCCGTGGTTTCGGGGGACATTCCGACGCCCGTATCCGACACCGTCAGCAAGACGTAGTCACCGGGCGCAGTCCCGGGATGCGCACGCGCGTACTCCGCATCGAGCCGGACATGGCTCGTCTCCAGCGTCAGTGACCCGCCGTCCGGCATCGCATCGCGTGCATTGACGGCGAGGTTCACCAGAATCTGTTCCGCTTGCCCAGGATCAAATCGGATCGATCCCAGGTTCGGCATCGTGACCACCTCCAGACGGATATCTTCTCCGAGCAGGCGCAGCAACATGCCGTGGACACGGTGGACGACGTCGTTCAGGTCGAGAACAACCGGCGCAATGATCTGCTTTCGTGAGAATGCCAGCAACTGACGGGTGAGGTCAGCGGCGGAGTTCACAGCACGATTGGCCTCCAGCAAGTCATCGCGCAGCGCAGCATCCAGGCCTTTCGATTCGAGTGCAAGATCGAGGCACCCCTTCATGACGGTCAGCAGATTGTTGAAATCGTGTGCCACGCCACCAGCCAATCGGCCCACAGACTCCATCTTCTGTGCCTGCAGCACTTCCGATTGCAGCCGCTTTGACTCCGTGATGTCGAGAAACGATCCCATCAGATGGATGATGTCGCCATGCTCATCGCGCACCAGATTCGCCGCGACGAGTATGTCGAACTGCGAACCATCCTTGCGGTGCGCCCTCAGTTCGCCCTGCCAGGATCCGTCGGCACGCAGTCGCTCCAGATTGACTTTCGGCGACGAAACGCCAGTCACAAGAAGATCCGTCAGATCGCGACCGTACACCTCACTTTCATGCTGGTAGCCCCAGAGTTGCAGGAACGCCGGATTCACATAGACAGGCTTGCCCGTCGGGTCACCGATGGCGATTGCCGTGATCGCCGTGCGAATCGCTTCGTCACGCACACGGAGCGCACTCTCCGTGTTGCGCGCATCCGTGATATCAGCAAAGGATGCGAGCATGCCGACCGGTCGGCCTGAGGCGTCCGGAAACAGGCTCGCATTCACCTGAAACAGCCGACGCACACCGTCCGCGCGTACCGCCGTCATCTCGCCCATCCATCGCCCTGATCGTTCCAGCTCGACCATGGTCTGCGCCGTTTCGACAGGACTCGACCAGAAGCGTTCCACGCTCTTCCCGAGGACATCCTCGAGGCGCTCGTAGCCCCAGAGCTCGAGCAGCGCTCGATTGGCGAAGAGGAGCGTGCCGCTCAGGTCGGCGATCGCGACACCGTTGATGGACGACGTGATCGCCGCGTCGAGCCGCGTCAGCTCTTCTGCCGCGCGCGTCCGCTCCGTGATGTCGGTGATACTGCCGCGCACCAGCGTTCCGCTGACCGACGGCAGTCTGACCAGTCGCACTTCACACGGAATTTCGCGTCCGGACGAATGCCGGAATGCCCACTCGAACACTGGCGTGCCACCAGCCAGCACCTCGCGGAGGTGCGCTTCGCCGACAGCAGCACTCGAGCTGCCGTCAGTCTGCGTCATAGGCACCAGCTCTGCGGCACCGCGTGCGAGCAGTTCCTCCCGCCGCAGCCCAAGCAGCTGCTCGGCCTTGGTGTTGGCATCCACAAATCGGTGGCGTTTGGCGTCATAGACGACAATCGCCTCGGGCGCATGTTCGATCTGGATCCGATACCGTTCCTCGCTCGCCTCGAGTGCCTCGCGCTGCAGCTGTCGCTCGGTACTGTCCTTGATGTAACCGTGCCACAATGTGCTCCCGTCCGGGAGGCGCTCTGGCCGTGCCTCGCCTCGGAGCCAGCGGAGGCCTTGACGCGGCAGCACCACGCGGTAGTCACAGCGCCACGGCTCGAGGGTCAGTGCCGATGCTGCGATCGTCTCCGCGACCATTGCCAGATCGTCCGGATGCAACCGCGCGAAGACCACGGCGGCACTGTGCGCAACTTCGTCCGGCTCCACCTCGTAGATCTCGCGAATCGCATCGCTTGCGAACGGAAACGACGAGGAACCGTCGGGCCGCAACAGAAACTGATAGATGACCCCGGGGACTTGTCGGCTCAGCTTGTCGAGCAGCGCCGCCGACCGGCGGGCGGCCGCTTCGGCCACGACGCGCGCAGTGATGTCGTAGATCGTCGCCACGAAGCAGTCGATCGCACCATCCAGCGCCCGGACGGCCTTGACATCGACACTGACATCAATGGTCGTCCCATCGGAGCGGACATAACGCTTGTCCCGCCTGTAGCCATCGCTCTGTTGACGGAGCGCACGATCGAACTCGGCCACATCGGCGTCGACAGTCTCCGCGTGCGACACCGCCACCCACGACTTCTCGAGTAACTCCTCTCGCGAGTATCCCAGCATGTCGCAGAGCGCCTGATTGACCTGCACCCAGCGTCCTGTCGCCGCTGACGTGACAGCCATGCCAATGAAGGGCAGTTCGTACAGGAGGCGATCAGCGCGTGCTCCAATGTCGACTGCTGCGGCGGCAGATGGGTGGGAGCCGGGCTGGTCTGTCATCGGTCAACAGTAGAATCAGAATTCGCGTTGCGCGAGGGCGATGACTGCCCCTGATCTACTTCTGCGTGACGATGTAGATCGCGCCCGCGCCATGGTCCAGCCCCCAACGCGCCGAGGCGGTGATGGGATCGAAGTACCGCGCGGTGGACACATTCGTCGGTACGATCCGTCGGAGCTCTTCCACACCGCCGATGCGCTGATTGTCGAGATAGACGACCAGAACCTCGACCTTGCCGCTCGCGCTCGTCGTCACCCGTTGGCGCAACCAGTTGCCGCGGAGAGCCTGCACCACATCGTACAGGTTGGTGTACTGCGTCCCCAGAATCACGTCACGTGTGATCAGTTGCTGGTCCTGCCGCGCCCTGGGGGCTGCCACAGCGGCCGTGGCAGCGGAGCCCGGCGTGGCGCCAGGCGCCCCACCGGAAGCACAGGCAGTCAGCGTCACGATGACGATCGCGCGGATACCACGGGACACATTTGAAACTGGTGGCACGAAAGCTCCGGGTACGGGGTTCGCCGACCGCCGACTGAGTGCGAACGATCGGCAACTATCAGAGCACTTCCTCAGCCACTGCCGCTCTCACGCGCCGGGCGTCAGTTCCTGGCCGTCGTCACGATGATGGCTCCCGCCCCGTGATCCATACCGTAGCGCCCAGTGGCGGTGATCGGATCGAGGAACCGGACGGAGTAGACCGTGGAGGGAACGATCGTCCTCAGCTCGACGGCACTCCCCACACGCTGCGAGTCGAGGTAGACCTGCACAACTGACGATTTTTCGAAGCTTTCCGCACTCCGCAGCCGGAGCCAGTTGCCGCGCAGGGCAAGAACGACATCGTACAGGTTGGTGTACTGCGTGCCGAGGATCTCGTCGCGTGGAATGACCTGCCGATCGGTCACAACCGGGGCGTTCGGCCGGAACGGGGCAGTGGCCCTGCCCGACGCGCAACCAGTCGAAACCAGAACTGCGACGAAAAGACCCACGTGCGAGCAGCGAAGTCCGACTGACATATGTCCTTCTGCGCAGAGAGAAGCGATCACGGCCTCCGCACCTTCGGTGCGGTACCACACAATCCTTCACCGGAAACGTGCTGCAGTGTAACGGCAGACGCCAGCGCGCCCCAAGGCACCGGCCGGCAGATGCGGGTCCCGGCCAGGTGCGCAGCTTCAACGGAAGACGATCAGACGGTCGCCGGGTGACCAGTAACCGGACGATGTGGTTGACCAACCGCGAAGTGGCCAGGTAGAGTGCCCCAGCACGCGACAGCGACGGGCGGTGGCTCCGCGTACTCCCCTCGAGCGGCTGCAGCCGCTCACCGTCGGCTGCCGACGACCGGGTGCCCGACGCGCCGTTCCACCCATCGCCTTGCCCCCGCACATGACGCGCCTCCCCCCGCGCACCGCGGCTCGACAGCTCCTGCTCGCCGCCCTCGGCGTCAGCGCCCTCACCGCCCAGCAATCCACCGCACGAGCCGGTGCCGCGCCAGCGGCCCCGAGCCCCGCCGAGCTGCTGAAGCGGATCGAATGGCGCTCCGTCGGCCCTGCGAACAACGCCGGCCGTATCTCGGTGGTCACCGGCGTGCCCGGCGACCCGCTGACCTACTACGTGGCCGGTGCCAACGGCGCGATCATCAAGACCACCAACGGCGGCACCACCTTCACACCGATCTTCGACGCGCAGAGCTCCGGGTCGATCGGTGCCATCGCCGTCGCACCCAGCGATCCGAACATCGTCTATGTCGGCACCGGGGAGGGCAATCCGCGCAACAACGCGTCGGTTGGCGACGGCATGTACAAATCGGTCGACGGTGGGGCGAACTGGACCCGGATCGGACTCGAAAAGTCAGACAAGATCGCGCGCCTCGTCATCGACTCGCGCAACCCGGATCTCGTCTTTGCCTGTGTGCTCGGTCGCGAGTGGGGGCCGAGTGAGGAACGCGGCGTGTTCCGCACCACGGATGGAGGGGCCACCTGGAAGAAGGTGCTCTACGTCGATCCGCAGACCGCCTGTTCCGACATCACCGCCGATCCGACCAACAGCAACATCCTCTACGCCGGCATGTACACCTAT
>JANMHB010000158.1:0-8445 GCA_031374935.1 Gemmatimonadaceae bacterium
GGATGACGATACCGGCGATCTGGCCCACGTTGCGCAGCCCGAGGAACTTCCACGACTTGCCGGCATCATCGGAGCGGTAGATGCCTCGGCCGACGATGACGTTGGAGCGGATGCCGTCGGAGCCGGTGCCGACCCAGACGAGGTCAGGGTTGGAGGGGGCAACGCGAATGGCGCCGATCGAGGCGGTCGAGAAGTAGCCGTCGCTGACGTTGTTCCAGTTCTGGCCGGCGTCGGTGGTCTTCCAGACGCCGCCGCCGGTGGCGCCGAAATAGAACTCGTACTTGCGCTGCGGGACGCCCGCGACAGTGGTGGCTCGTCCGCCGCGGAAGGGGCCGATGTTGCGGAAGCGCAGCGCCTGTGTGGCGCGCGGGTCGATGCCGCCGGCGCTGGGCTGCGCGGTGAGCGTCGGGAGGATCGTGGCGCTGAGGAGCGCGACACGGAGGGCGAGGCGACGAAGCGGCATGGCGGAGTGTGCTGGGGGCGGAAGGCTGCAGTATTTTACGCGGCGGAGCGTGGCAGCGCTCGGTGGCCCAGGGTGGGGTGACTCCCGTGCCGCTCGGCCCTACGGGAGAGTGACAGGTTGGGGGGACAGCAATCGCTCGAGCGCGTCCGCGAAATGGGCCGGCGCCCGCTCGTCCATGCGGAAGTAGAGCGACGGCTCGATCAGCTCCACTTCCATCACCGCCAGCGTTCCGTTGTCGAGGCGCACGAGATCGATGCGGGCCTGGAACGGCAATGGGTCGAGTGTGGCCATCACGCTATCCGCCATGCGTCGCAGTTCGGATGTGACCGGAATGGCGGAGATCTCGCCGCCATGCTCTTCCTGGACGCGGAAATCGCCAGCCTTGGGCACTTTCTGAATGGCGTGACTGAGCTGGCCGCCGAAGTAGAAGAGGGAGTATTCGCCTTCGGTGATGACCGTGCGCAGGAAGGGCTGCGCGAACCAGTCGCGATCGGCGAACGTGTCGACGAGATGCTGCAGCGTGACGTCGTTGAGTGGTGCGTGCAGACGGAATGTGTCCATCGCACCGCCGCTGATGGTCGGCTTGATGACGAACTCCGTTTCCTGCAGCGTCACGAAGAGTGCGGCGAATGCCCGGGCGTCACCACCGTGGCCCCAGACGCTTGGTACGATCGTGACGCCGCGGCGTTCGAGGGTGCGGAGGTACTGCTTGTCGATGTTCCACTCGACGATGTCGAGGGCATTCTCCAGGCGCGTACCGCTGGCGTGGATCCGGGCCAGCGTGTCCCGAAACTCGGCCACTCGCTCCATGTAGTCCCAGGTGGTGCGAATGAGCACGAGATCGAACGTGCTCCAGTCAATGTCAGGTCGGGTCCAGGGGACTTCGGCTGCGTCCCAGCCGCGACGTATCAGTTCATCGATGGCGAGCGAATCGTCGATGACGAAATCGGCGGCGTTTTCGAGCGTGAGGAAGGCGACGCGTGGCATCGCCAAGGCTACTCAGCCTGCGCGCGGCCCTGAACCCCCTTCGGTCTTCCGCAGTTCGCGCAGCTTGGCGTCCGCGACGGCGAGGTCGATGCCCGGCGCCACTTCGGCGTCGCTGAGCCCAAGGATTTCGAGCGCGCGGGCGACGACAGGGGCGCCGCCAGGGGCCAGCTCCCCGAAGGTGATTTCGGCGCGGCGGCACATCCGTTCTTCGTCGGCGATGTTGGTGTAGCGACGGTTGACGCGCATCGCGGTGACGCGGGCATGCATGCCCTCATGCAGAATCGTGGCCGCGACCTGCGCCCGGGTGAAGCTCGGGTTCACGACGAAGGTGGTGTCGATGACCATGATGCGTGTGTCGTGGAAGAACACGCCACGATTCGGCCAGCGCTTGACCCAGATGTGGCTGACATCGGTGCGCAACCGGCGGAGGTGGCGCGGCATGTACTTGCCGATCAGCGCCAGCGCCTCGGTGAAGTTGGCGACCAACTGTGCGTTGCGGATGTCATCACGTTCGTTGAGAAACCAGACCGAGACGCCGTCGATGACATGCTTGTCCGAGCGGGACGCATCGTACCGGTCGCGCAGGGCTGGCGGGAGGAGGTCTCGGAGCATGGCGGGAAAGATGGGGCCGGTTACTTGTCTGACCAGCCCGTGTCGAGGATGATCTTCCAGCGTCCGTCAGACTGCTTGCGCCAGAGGGTGAGGTAGCGGCCAGTGGCGAGGGTGTCCGCACGCGCATTGCGGCGTACCCACGCCGACCGGCCGACGGTCACACCGGTGCGCCGGTCGCTGTAGGAGACGGCGTCGGTGGGTTCCCAGATCAGCATGCGTGACGGGTCGGCGAAGATCGACTTGTCGAAGGCGCTGACCGGATCGATACCGCGCAGGAGGATCAGGCCGCCGTTGCCGGGTTTGGCGACGTCGGGGGCGAGGCGGGCGTTCCAGGCGGGCACGCCGCTGTCGGCGACGGCGGCGGCGAAGGCGCGGTCGGCGGCGAACAGCTCATCCTGGAGGGGCTCGTCACGGATGGGCTTCGGTGGCAACGCGACAGGCGGTTTGCAGGCGGCGAGGGCGAGCAGCGCGGCAAGCAGGCGTATTCGCATTCGGGGTCCTTGGTTGGTGCACGAGCCAGACTCAGGGCGCTGTACGCAGGCAGCCGAGGAGCCAACAACCCTCGCTGCCTGTGCAGAGTACTGCGAGGGCCGGCTGTGATGCACCGTCCCTGTCATTGCGCGTCGGTATCGGCGGCCGGTTCAGAATCGGTAAATCGCGGCCACGCCGGTGCGACCTGGCATCCGATCCTGCGGCAGGACAACGACATCACCGCCGAAGCGCAGGGCGAGTTCGGCCAGATCGTCAAGGATGTCATTGACGTGTGGATCGTACAGTTGACTGTGCGTGACCAGCCCGGTGGTACGGTCGACCGCGCCTGGTACGACCCGATCGGCGTCCACCAGCAACGTTTTCACCCGGCCCCCGATCAGGGCGACCGCCACGGCTGCGAGGTCGTCGGTGGCCAGCAGGCGCCCTAGCCCGGCGTGGAACTCGTCCAGCACCATCGTCAGGTGCGTCTCGACTCCAGGCGCGACGATGGCCCAGGCGCGGTGACGGAGCTCATCAATCGAGAGTGCGTCCGGGTTTCCGGCGACGGCCTGGGCAACAAGGTGCGGATTGTGGCTGGTCTCGCGAAAGACCGCGTGGTACTCCGGCAGGGCCGCCAGCACCAGCGGTGACGCAGACGTTCGCGCGTGACTGTCAAGAATCGCACGGTCAACGATGCGGAAGTAGCGCACGATATCCTTGTCGCTTTCGTCGCTCTTCGAACCGCTGCCGGAATGGACAGCGGTTCCGGAGCCGATCGCACTGGACGCGGTGACCGTGCGGGTGGCTGAATACGGCTCCGTGAGTTCGTCGCCGAGTGCTTCGGTGAGTGAGCGCGGCACGGACGCATCGAGTTCGATTTCATCGAGCCGGTCGCGCGTACCCTGAAAGAGGCGGACATGCTCGCGGGAGATGGCGAGGACCTCGAAGCGCTCCGCCGATTGCAGGACGCGCAGCAGCGGCTTGATGTGAAAGCTGTCGGCCACCACGGCGCGGGCCGGCACTGCCTGCTGGAGTTTGAACACCTTGAAGTAGTCGGGCGCACGTACCACTACCAGTCCGTCCTGCGTGTGATGCCAGAAGAGCTCATTCGCTGCCAATGCGTGCAGCGGCGCAAGAAGCGCGGTGCGGTCGGTGTCGGTGAGTGGTGTTCCCAATGACGCCAGTGATTGCTCCGCCTCGCGAAGCAGATTCCGGAAGCGGACCGCGTTCTGCTTCCGGTCCGGGAAGCGTCGGTCGGTGGGGAGGTACAGCGAGATGCACGGCCCTGCGCGATCGGCGAGGAGGTCGCTGAACTGGTGCTGCGCGATGGTGGTCATGAGCGCACCATCAGAGGGCACCGACGTTCTCGAACGGATCGCGACCTTTGGGCGGACGATGGCGTGCTTCATGCCTCTCGAGCACGCGCATCAGCTTGTCCCGTGCCCCGACAAACGCCCCGTTGACCGTATCGGCGGTGTTCGTCACCGCAACCGGATCCTCACCGGCGAGTCGCGCCTCGAGCATGCACCGTTTGTCATTCGCGCCTCGACGATCGCCATTGGCATCGCGGAAGTGCACCTCGATGCGCGTGATCTGTCCGGCGAAACGCGACAGGGACCGTTCGAGCTCGGCGGTGACTTTGTGTGCGAGGATTTCGTTTCCGTCGATGTTCTTGTCCGAATTCATCTGAATGATCATGTGTGACTCGGTTCGAGAAAGAGAGGGCGTCTTTATACACCGCGCTGTCGTCGTCGATCCGTGCAACGCGGTGCGACTGATCCACGGACTGCGGCAGGCTCGGCGAGGCGACGCAGTGTGCGTTTGCGCCTGCCATCGCGCGCTACGGATCCATGGCGTCGATCGGCTTGGTATCGTCCCGCACGCCGTCGGTGTCGGTGCTCGTGCGTTCCTCATCCTCGCTGCCGCTTCTGAAGCCGTCCGTGAGATGCGCCCGGGACTGGTTGGCAAAGAGGGCGACCAGATCTTCGCTGGTGCCGCTGGCTCGTCCGGTCAGCTCTTCGGGCAATGGAATCCGGCCTTCAAGGGACGGGGTTTCCGGGCGGTTCGTGCCTCCGTCCGCGTGCGGCGTTGCGTGCGAGGCGGGTTTCGCTTTCCTGTCTGATGCTCGGGCCATGTAGCCTCCGTGGCGGGAACGCTGCTCAACAGTGCAGTCGCATCCGTGCGTGGTGTGTCGAACCACCAAACAATGCGGTGGTCTCCGGCACTACGCTATCAGGGAACATACTCCAGTGCGCGTGAGTGGAGGCGATCCCCGATCCTGGCAGACATTCGTCAGGCGCTCGGCCATGTCGGTAGCGACCCCGGCGCGAGCACGGAACGGCGTCGGGACGGAACATCGCAGGCCGTTGCGTGTGCGATCTGATTCGGCGATCTCTGCTGCTCGCTGCGTTGACGTTTCGTGTTCATCGTCGAACAGTCACCGGAAATCATGACTCCGCGCATGCTCCGCGCCCAGCTGCGCATCGAGCGGCACGAAGATCCGTCCCCGCACCGTCACCACATTCGACTCCACCTGCAGCGTACCCCGCACCAGCAGCAGCGGCGACGTACTGATCTTGAGTGCATCCCGCTCGAAGCGCTGCGGCGTGACCACGACGTTCAGAATCCCGGTTTCGTCCTCGAGCGAAAGGAACACAAACCCTTTCGCCGTACCGGGCCGCTGCCGGCAGATCACCAGTCCGGCCACGGCGACCTGCTCGGTGTCGCGCCCGTTGGTCTGCACATCACGCGCGGTGCGAATGCCGTTCGGTTGCAGCAGCGGCCGCAGATGTCGCATCGGATGCCCGTTCAGCGACACGCCGGTGACGCGATAATCAGCCTCGGTCAACTCGGCCATCGACATGCGCGGCAACGCGGCGTCCGGCAACAACACCGATGGCGCCAGCGGGCCGGCGTCTCCGCGCACTGCGGCCAGCACCTCCCACAAGGCACGCCGCCGCCGGGTGGCGAGTGGCTCATTGGCGAACATCCCGTCGAATGCGCCGGATTCGGCGAGCAATCGCAGCCCGCGACGGTCGAGGCGTGTGCGCCGTACAACATCGTTGACATCGCTGAACGCGCCTTCGGTCAATGCGGCCTCCAGCTTCCCTCGCGCGGCGGCGCCAAGGCCGCGGATACTGCGGACGCCCAGCCGCACGGCCGGTGCACTGGACTGCGGGGCGCGTGACTCGAGCGTCGCATTCCATGAGGAACGGGTGAGATCGACGGGCCGCACCTCGACGCCGTGACGCTTGCCGTCTTCAATCAGCGAACCAGGCGCATAGAACCCCATCGGCTGCGCATTCAGCATCGCGGCCAGAAACTCGGCATGGTAATAATGCCGCAGCCAGGCCGACGCGTAGACGAGCAGCGCGAAACTGGCGGCGTGGCTCTCCGGGAAGCCGTAGTCGGCAAAGGCATTGATCTGCGCGAAGATGCGGTTGGCGATGTCATCATCAATGCCGTTGGCACGCATGCCGGCGAGCATCTTCTGTCGCAATGCTTCCATCTTTTCGTGACTGCGCTTGTGCCCCATGGCCCGGCGCAACGTGTCGGCCTCGCCGGCGGTGAACCCGGCGCAGGCAATGGCCACCTGCATCCCCTGTTCCTGAAAGAGCGGCACGCCGAGTGTGCGCTTGAGGATCGGTTCGAGCGAGGGGTGCGGGTAGACGACTTCCTCAGTGCCGGCGCGACGCCGCAGATACGGATGCACCATCGCACCCTGAATCGGACCGGGGCGGATGAGTGCCACTTCGACGACGATATCGTAGAAGCAGCGCGGCTTGAGACGCGGCAGCGTATTCATCTGCGCACGACTTTCGACCTGAAACACGCCGATGGTATCGGCGGCGCAGAGATCGTCGTACACCGCCTGATCGCTGGTGTCGAGCAGCGCGAGATCGATCGTCACGCCGCGGGTCTGTCGCACATACACCAGACAATCCTGCAGCACGGTGAGGATACCGAGCCCGAGCAGATCGATCTTGACCAGACTGGCGGCATCGAGATCATCGCGCTCCCATTGGATGACCGTCCGTCCCGGCATCGACGCGGGCTCGATCGGGACGACGGTGGACAGTGGCTCGCGGGTGAGCACGAATCCCCCGACATGAATCGAGCGATGGCGTGGCAGCTGATGCAGGCCGTCGACGATGTCGGCCAGCGCGCGCACGCGCGGATCAGCGGGGTCGAGATTGGCGCGGACGAGAATGTCACTTGGTGGCGCCTTGCGTGTGTCAGTACCGGGTCGCGCTCCGCTCGGTGACGCAGGTGCCTGCGTCGACACCGCCGTGGTACTCTCGCGCGCACCTGCGTCGCGACTGACCGCTGCCACCGGCGCGGCATCGATCTGCGACCGTTCGTTCGGCGTCACACGACGCGTACGCTCGGCCGGAATCCGTGCGAGACGGCCGGCGATGTCAGCGGCGGCGCTGCTGGACGTGGGAGCGACACTGCTGCTGCCGCGCGTGGTGCTGATATCGACAATGGCCGAAAGTCGTTCCTCGCGCTCGAGACGCTTGCGGAACTCAGGGCGACCCGGGGTGCTGTCGCCATCGTACTCGTCGACATCAGCGGCCGCAGTGCGAATGGATGGGCGATGGACAGTGAGCGACGCGGTGTCGGGTGCGGCGAACGCCTGCTTGGCCAGATCCCGCTTGATGTGCGGACGCTGCTCGTCGGGCACATCGGCGTGATGCACCGGGCCATACCCGCCGAGTGTGCGCGGGGTGCTGTCGATGAATGGAATACGCCGGAGATCGTCGTCGGTGGCGTTACCGATACCGGCCCGCAGTGCGGCGGCGGTGCTGCGCGCGCTGTAGCGATCGCTGACGGCGGCAAGTGCGTCGCCCTGCTCGAGCGAAAATCCGAGGATCCGCGCAGCATCACGCACCGCGCTTCGGCCGCGATAGGTGATCTGCTCGCAGACCATCGCGGCATGTTCGCGACCGTAGCGCTCGTACACATACTGCAGCACGCGCTCCCGCTCGCGGTGGGCGAAGTCGATGTCGATATCGGGTGGTTCGCGGCGATCCTCGCTGAGGAATCGTTCGAAGAGCAGCTCCATGCGAATCGGATCGACGGCGGTGATGCCGAGGCAGTAGCAGACGGCGGAGTTGGCGGCTGAGCCGCGTCCCTGGCAGAGGATGCCTTCGCGGCGTGAGAACCGCACGATGTCCCAGACGATCAGGAAGTATCCCGCCATGCCGAGGCGACGGATGATCTCCAGTTCATGTGCGAGCTGCTTCTCCTGCGCGGGAGTGCGGGTGTGCCCCCAGCGTTCGGTGGCGCCGGTTTCGACGAGTTGTGCGAGATAGTCGTCTTCGCTCACACCGGGCGGCAACGGAAAACGCGGCAGGGACGGTTTCAGCTGACTGATCCGGAACTGACAGCGTTCGGCGATGACACGGGTGGCACGCAGCCCCGCTTCGTGGCCGAGCCAGCGTTTGGCATGCAGCGCGGTGGACTTGAGATACCACTCGCCGTTGGGGCGGAGGCGGGTGCCCATGGCATCGAGCGGCCGGCCGTGCCGGAGTGCGGTCAGTGCATCATGTGTGGGGCGACCCTGACGCGTGGCGTAGTGCACGTTGTTGGTCACCACCCACGGCACACCGATGCGTCGCGCGATGGGAATGAGCTGCCGGACGAGCGCATGTTCTTCTGGGAGACGATGATCCCAGACTTCGATGGCGAAGGCGTCGTCGAAGAGATCGCGCAGCGCACCGGCAACACGATTGGCCTCGGTGACATTGCCGGCCGCCAGCGCCTGCGGGATGGCGCCGCGCGGGCAACCGCTCAATGCGAAGACGCCGTCGGTGTGTTGCGCCAGCAGCGCGAACGGTACCGATGGTGCACCGCGCTCGGCCACATCCATACGGGCGCGGGTGATCAGCGTGCTGATGTTGCCGTAGCCG
>JANMHB010000197.1:0-25112 GCA_031374935.1 Gemmatimonadaceae bacterium
GCACGTCCGTAATGCAGCACGCCACCCGCGGTGACCTTGCGTGCGGTTCCACCCGTGGTTGGCACGACGAACAATTCGGTGCGACCGCTCGGCAACAGACCGGCGCCATCGCTGCGATAGCGAACGTCAGTGGCCGCGATCGCGGATGGTGCCCAGGTCGCACCGACGGGCGCAGTCGGCATCCCAGCGGGAACGCGGGGTGGCGAGGCGACGAGCATCGCGAATGCGATCTGCGATCCGTCGGGCGAGATGGTGAACCATTCCGGCGTGGATGGCAGCCTGGCCAGGCGAACGGTCTGCTCACTTGCGACATCACGACGATAGAGCTGCGTCGTGCCATCCACGCTCGACAGATAGATCACCGCATCACCCGACGGAGTCCATCGTGGCGCACTCTCGTTTCCGTCGCCAGCCGTCAGCCGCCGGTGCATCGATCCATCGGCGTTCACGAGCCAGAGCTGCGTCACCTTGCGGTCGCGCGTGATGTCGAAGCTCTGACGCACATATACCACGCGCGTGCCATCCGGCGAGAGCTGGGGTTCGTTCACCGTCTCGAGGCGGAAGAGATCGAGTGGCACGAGCGGCGTCGCGGCGCTGCTCGCCGCCACAGTCGCGCGTCGGGCCGCACTCATCAGATCCCTTCCTTCAGGAGGGCCGTCATATCCGGGTGTGGGCAGTCGGAGAGCGAGATTCGCGTCGCGGACCACGCCCCACGGCGTGACCGGCGTCTGGTGCAGGAAGCCACGCACCTCGGCCTCGGTGAGCCGGGTGACAGTCTGCTGGCCCGCGCGATACCAACTGTCCACCTTGTGCCAGACGCCGCCAAGTCGCGCGACAACGATGTAGTGATTCGCCGAACCGGCCGTCGGCGCGCGACTGGGACGGGCGCCGCGACTGAGGTCGGCATCGGCACCGACGATGAACACCGGGTTCGCGGTGCGACGCAGATAGTCCGTGACCGCGCGCTCCCGGGCCGCAACCGTGGCCAGTGTGGCACCGAAGAGCGGTTCCGCCCGCAGGCCGAGGACGTCGAGCACCCGATGGAACTCATCGCCGGCCGACCGTCGTGATCCCACGATGACTCCTGCCGCGTCGATCACCGGCTTGGTCGATCCGATGACGCCGGCCACCCCATCCACGTCGGCGTGCAGGTAGAGACGATCCTGCACACGGTGCGCCGTACCGATGGTATGGTCGAGCGGCAACCCGAAGAGCCGTGCGACCGAATCGATGCTGCCGCCCAGCAACACGAAGGCGTTCAACGATGCGGCGGCGCTGCAGCGCGCATCATCGCTTCGTGTGTCATCCAGTCGATCGAGCTGCGTGAGCCAGGCGACTCGGGCCAGCGGCGATGCGGTGCTGAGCGTGTCGGTTTCGCGACCCTGTGCACGGACGCCGCAGGGCACCGTCAGTACTACGAACAATCCCAACGCGGAGAATCGGTGCATTGTGTGCAGGCTCAGGTGGTGGCGGAATGGTGCGATCTGTGCTGCATGGTCGACGCTGTGAGCCCAAGCATCGCGCGCGCTTCGGCTGGTGTTGCGACGGCACGATTGAGTTCGTTCGCCTGCCGCGCCGCGCGGGCCACCAGCTGCGCGTTGCTGTCGGCCAGTTCGCCGCGGCGGTAGTAGATGTTGTCCTCGAGCCCGACACGCACATGGCCACCCATCAGCAGGGCGAGCGTGGTCAAGGGCAATTGATGCGGCCCGATGCCGGAACAGAGCCAGACTGCGTCATCGGGGAAGTCGCGCAGCAGGTCGAGCACCGCTTGCACCGTGGGCGGACTGGCGGCCTGATACCCCATCACCGTCTGAATCCAATAGGGCGGAGCAATCAGCCCCTTGTCGATGAGGTGTCGGACCACGGCGACGCCACCCGGGTGATATGTCTCGAGCTCCGGCTTGATGCCGCGCGATTGCATCTCGCGCGCGAAGGACTCCACCAACCCGAACGTGACCGGCCAGCAGTCGTCGATTTCTGTGGCTGGGCGTGGCGAGCGCAGTGGTGCACGCCGCTCACGGGTGCGCACAAGACTCATATCGGGCGTGAGGTTGAGTGATGCCACCTCCGCGCCACTCTCGAGGCTCGCAAGCCGTTCCTCGTCCGTCATGCCCACGCTGCCGCCGGTGGTGACGTTGATGATCACTTCGGGGCAGCGATCACGAATCAGGCGGACCAGCTGTTGCCAGTCGTGCGCGGTACGCGCGGGCTCCGGCGGATCGTCGGGATCGCGGGCGTGCACGTGCACCATGGCGGCACCTGCGCGGTGCGCGGCATCCACGGCGTCGGCGATCTCCTCAGCCGATTCCGGGATGGCGGGATTCATTTCCTTGCCCTGAACTCCGCCGTTCACGGCACAGCAGATGATCACCGGCGGCAGACCATGCCGCACGCGATCGAGAGAGGCGATCGTGTCGGTGTAGCGGAAGGCGGCATGCGTTCCGGTGGGCATTGGGAGTTTCGGTTCGGGTCGGTCGAGTATATCCCCGCCTCGCGGACGGCGCGAGCAGCGACCGATGGGCTGTGGCGGCTGTGACGTCCCGCTCAGAAAACGCGGGCGGGTACAGCGGGTTAACCCAGCCGTCGTGGTGCGGACACGCGCCGCGCCGGGCCCGCGGGCGGCTCACACCGTTCACGATTGCGCCTGACGTCGTGTTCCCGGTGGGATCATAGCCGTGCGTCATGATCGGTTTCGACGATCAGACCGATCCGAGTTAGAACGTGTGGGCTACCAGTCGCTTGGACGTCGGCGAATTCTGCACCGGCACTCGACGTGGTGGCAGCGCGGGTTCGAGTCCCGTCTCCCGCCTTGCATGGAATTCAACAACGAAGCCCGGATCGCGCGACCAGCCGATCGGGGCTTCGTTGTTCTGCTCAATACTCAGGCGCGGCGACGTCGAGTCATGAGAACCACACCGAACAGTCCGGCCGCCAGCAGCGCCACAGATGCCGGCTCCGGCACCAGAAGCGCATTGTCCCCCCTGAGTGTCCGGTACCGGAACTCGGGACGAAAATCCGACTCTGTCCAGACGAAACCAGCTGGAGGTGCTTCGTACGTTTTCCATTCGAACGCCAGCGAGAACCAGCCGTCGAAACCGTCGGCAAGACAGGTGCGGCCAAAATAGAAATCGATCGATCCCGGAGGCCCGAGAGGCACCGGACAGCCAAGAACGCCGAAATTCTGGATAGAATAGACCTTGATTTGACAGTAGACGCACGAATCCTCGCCAAAGCCAATTCGGTCGTACAAGATGCGCGCACCGCCACCGAATTCGAAGCTGCGAGTGTCGACATTCCCAATTGTTCTGACGAAACCGGTGCCGAAATAGCACGCGTACCTGTCTACACACCGAGGTGCGCCAGGCGCAAGTTGAATCTGCAGCTGCCACAAGCTAAGGATCGGTGAGTCCGTGGCCACCTGCCCATTCCTGAAGAGGAGGGTGCCGCGAAATCCTGTGGCGGTGGTCGTAAATCCGGCGATCCGCCAGTCTGTCTGCGCGGTCGCGACGCTGGCGGCGAGTGCGAACGCGATGAGAAGCGCGAGTCTGCGGTAAATGGTCATGAAAAGACGGTAGCGCCCACGCCGGCATCGAGGTGTCAGGCAGCGCCCTACGACGCGTCGTGAAGTACCCTACAACTGCCGCAGCCAACTCAGCTTCATGATCACCGACCGCGCCGACGGCGTCGTCCCATCCTGAATGGCCTGTCGGTCGTTGTACACCACGTACAGGAACGACAGCGGTGCGAACTCCCAGCTGAACCGTGCATTGAGCGCCCCGCGCTGCTGCAGTGTGTTGTACTGGTAGAACGCACTCCACTGCACCCGCGGGTTGAGGAACAGGCGCAGCTCCGGCGCCAGCAGATGCGTCACGAAGCTGGTGTCGCGCGTGCCGATGCTCTGCAGCCGATTCACCTCATAGTCGGCGCGCAGCGACACGTACGGTGATGGCGAGAACCGCGCTCCAACGGCGGCACGGTCGAGCCGCCCATCGAAGAAGGTGCCGCTGCTGAGGTTGCCGGTGGTGGACACGCGTGTGCTCTGATCGCTGAGCCACTCGAGTCCATACCGTGTGTAGTCACGCGAGCCTGCGGCAATGCTGACCTGCGGAAAGAGCGCGACGGCCGCTGTGGGGCGCTGCAGGTTCGACTCCACGAACGGCACCAGCTGCGCGCCGTTGCGGTACAACACTTCGCCGCGCAGCTGCACCAGTCCTTCCTGCAACGCGTAGGTCTCTGGCGAGTGATACAGAAAGGTTGCGAAGGCCGGCTTGAACCAGACGATCGATTTCGGTCGCCACGCGGGCTGAAAGGTGACGTTGTAGCTCGGATTGGTGAGAATCACATTCGGTCGGGACACGAATCCGGTGAGCGGATCGTAGCGCTCCGTGACCCAGGCGCCGAGCAGGCCTGCGCTGCTGCGAGGTGTGGTCCGCGTGAACTGCCAGGTGGTGGCCAAGTCGGTGCGATTGCCCGCGCTGGTGGCCGAGAGTGATCGGGTAGAGGTCGAGACGGTGCCGGAGAACTGAATCTGCTCACCGATACGCGCGAGCGCATCGACGGCGGTCACGATGTTGTCACCGGAAGCACTGGCGGCATCACGCAGCGCCACGGTGGCCCCGATGCGTGTCGCACGGCCGAAGAACTGACTGCCGCGCGCCACGGCAAACGTCGCATCCTCCTCGACTCCTGTGCCGCGCTGCCGCATGGCAAGAATGCCGGCGGTGGTGCGTCCGGTGCGATAGGCGAAGCGCGCGCCACCGTCGATCGGCAGCAGTGTACCATCGGCGCCAAGGCCGATGCGTCGCGTGAAGAAGGGCTGCACGATGTAGCGCGACGTCGCACCGAGTCCGCCGGCCGACAGCAGATCGGCATTCTCCAGAAAGAACTGTCGTCGTTCGGGGAAGAAGACGCTGAAGCGTGTGAGGTTCACCACCTGGCGATCCACGTCGGCCTGCGCAAAGTCGGTGTTGACCGTTGCCTCGAGCAGGGTATTCGCGCTTGGCGCCCAGATCACTTCGCCGCCGATGTCGCCCGAGCTGGCATTGTTGGCGCCAGGCGTGCGATCACGCTGCGCGGCGCCCAGTGCATACGGGCGGATGCGGACGTTCATTCGCGGCGGTGGCGGTTGCAGCGAGTCGAGCGAGCCAGCGTAGGTCAGGCGCCACGACGTGAGCTGGCGCGGATAGGGCATCCAGGAACTGAACTGTGCGGCACGCCGGGTATTCCGCAGCAGGTTGATGTCCCACGTCGTGAGTCCACGCTCGTAGCGCAGTGATCGCCACGGAATCGCGATCTCGGCTATCCAGCCACTGTCGGCGCGCGTCGTGCGCGTGCGCCACATCGCATCCCAGTTGAAGTTGAACGCGTCGCCGCCATCGAAGGCCTGCACGTCGCCCTGCGAGCCGAGCGGCGACACGTGAAATTGGTAGGCAGTGCGGTGATCACCGAGGGGGCCGAGGGTGATGGCGAAGTCGTCGGCTTCGGGGGGCGTGAAGTCGCGGCGGAGATCGGGCAGCCGCATCGAGGTAAGGCCGGCGCTATCGCGATGGAAGCCGCTGATGTAGAGGTTTTCCGCGTCGAACAGCACGCGAACTTCCGACGGATACTTCGTCGTCGGGACATAGTCCGGTCGACTCTGGACGAAATCCTTCGCCACCGGCGCGGCGACCCAGTCGGCTTCGTCAAGGCGGCCGTCGACGGTGATCTTGCCCGTGGCGCGCCGGGCCACGAGGTGCTTGCGCGTCTCGGGCGTCGGCTCGGGCACCACCTGGGCCTGCGCGAGCAGCGGTGGGGCGACGAGCAGGGTCGCGGTGAGCAGTCGGAGAGCGGAGGCGCGCATATACCTCCAAGATGATGTCGCGGTGTATCGGGCGGGAGCGCATCCCGTGACAATCCCGCGCCGTTCGGGCGATGCAGGGCGGCAGAGGTGCCTGCGGACGGCTGCTCTACGGCTTCGGAAACGACCGCTGAATTGGCGGGCAGGGGCGAGCGACGCGGGGGGCCGGCGCGACTGGCCGGCCCCCCGCGGTGTCTTCGATCAGCCGATCAGAAGAACAGGAACGAGAACCGACCGCCGCTGGCTCCGAGGCTGCTGAACCGCTGGTTGACGATGGTGTTGTAGATCGAACCGAACGTGTAGCGCACACCGATGTTGCTCGTGATGCGGAACCCGGTCTGCAACGCCTGGCGCTGCAGCAGGATTTCCTCTTCGGTGTTGCCCGCGCGCGGGAGGTAGATCTGATCGTTGATCTTCGCGGCCGAACCGCCGATGTTGAGCGAGAAGCCGCGGCCGATACGCAGATCGACGCTGCCGCTGAGCGTCAGCGCGTGTCGGTTGAAGTCGTGCAGATAGTTGAGCCAGTCGAGCGAGACGTTGCTGGAGCCCCACTGCTGGCGTGCCACGAGCGACGCCGTCACCTGCTGACTGAGCCGGGTCTCGGCGTCCTGATTGAAGACGGTGGTCCGCTGATAGTTGTAGTAGTTCGGGCCCACGTTGTAGAGAAAGGTGAGCTGCCGACGCGTCTGTTCGGTCCACGGGAAGACGTTGTACTCGATCGCTGGCTGCAGCCGGAGTGCGATGTCCTGATTGAGGAAGTCGGAGTACCCGGCCCCCGCCTTGAGGCCGGCCGACCAATGCGACGAGAGCGACCGGACGATGAGTGAGTTCGCGTTATAGGTCCGCTGATCATTCGTGACGACGAACGATGGCGTCGTGCCTCGCGCCGGAATGGTGAAGCGCTGGCTGTTCAGGTTGCCGCTGGTCGAAATGTTGATCTTCCATTTCTCGGTGGCACGGTTCGCGGACAGGGACAGCGAACCATTCACGCTGCGCTGCAACTCTTCGGCGCGCACGAAGGCGTTCACGTTCGACGTGTACGTCCACAGGTTCCAGCGATCCTTGAGATTGGCGGCGGAGCGCTGCGGCCGTCCTCCGGCTGGCGATCCAAACGTCACCTGCAACTGGTTTGCGATCGGCGATTTGGCAGCAAAACGCGTGAGACCGAGCGTGAAGGTCCGCGCGAGGTTGCGCCGAATCCGGTCGTCGGGATCGTTCGGCAGTGTGTTCAACACGAGCGTGTCGCTCATTCCCTCGAACTTGCGATGCCCGATGAAGGTGATCGTGTTCTCGGTGCCACCGCCGCCATTCTGCAGGCCGGAGACGAGGATCTGCACGTCGGAGTCGAAGCGATCGCGCATCCAGTTGACGAACGTGATCTCGGTGACGAAGAAGTCGCGATCGCAGCCCCGCACGCGCCCCTGACAATCGAGGAACACCCGGATCGCCTGGGACTGCAGGGTGCTGGTGTCACCGGGGGCGCCGGGGCGGCTTCCTGGTTGGCCCGGCGGGCCGGATGGGGGCGGGCCGGCCTGCGCGCCGAGCGCGGCTGCAACCAGTGCGAGCCCGCCGATGACCCGGCTGGCATATGAAAGAGTGTTCATGGAAGGCAGAGATGAAAGGCAGGCTCGCGGGCGAATCAGCCGAGGCCGCCAAGGGGCAGTAACGTTGTTGAATCGGAATAACGTGGCAGGGGGCCGGTCCGTTGCAATACGGATGCCCTATCCGGGGCGTCGTTACAAATGGACGGCATTGCATCCGCGGCGGTCGCTTCAGCGAACCCCCCTTGCGACAGTCACCCTAGTGCCCTCAGCGACGATGGTCTTGCCACCTTCAGGAGTCGTGATGCCCGTCACTCCACCTCGCCAGCGCCGATCCGACCTCCGGCTGTTGCTCCCGACGCTGTTGCTGCCGATGCTCTTGGGTCAGGGCGTTGCCATCGCGCAGACCCGGACGGCTTCCCAGGCCACCGGCGAATGGGTGTTCGTCATGGATGGTGACCAACAACCGCAGCGCGTGATCCTCACCGCAGACGGCGATACGCTGCGCGGTCGAGTGTACGGGCAGGCGTTCGGCGCCACACTGGCCGCGCAGCGCCTCACCTTCCGGGTCGGCGACTTCCGCTGGCGCGGCACACTGCAAGGCGACTCGGTCGTCGGATGGCTCGGCATCGGCACGGACTCGAGCCGGTGGAGTGCGAGGAGATTCCGCCCGCCTGCGAGCGCACGATCGTACGCGTTCACCCCCACGACGTACCAGCGCCAGTTTGGAACCGATGCCGCGCCGGTGCTGCGGCTCTTTCCCGGTGACACGGTGCACACCACCACGATCGACGCCGGCGGGAATGCGCGCGGCGCGTTCGAGGATCGCGCCAATCATGTGTCGCGCGGCGGCAATCCACTCACCGGCCCGTTCTACGTGGAGGGCGCGGTGCCGGGCGATGTGCTGATCGTGCGCCTGCACCGTGTGCGGCTGAATCGCGACTGGGCGTTCAGTGGTACGCAGCTCGTGGATGCGTCGATCGAACCGGCGTACGCGGCGGAACGCAAGTCGGTGGAGCAAGACAACAAGTGGGTGCTGGATACGATCGCTGGCGTCGCGCGGCTGCTGAAGCCCTCGCCAGCCCTCGCCAATCTGCGGATTCCCCTGCGCCCATTCCTCGGCGTGATCGCCGTTGCACCGGGTGACGGTGTGGTGCCGAGCTCACGTGAATCGGGCGCGTTCGGTGGCAACATGGAGTACGGCCAGCTCCGCGAAGGTACGACGCTCTACCTCCCGGTCACGACGCTCGGCGCGTATCTCTATCTTGGCGATGGTCATGCCGCGCAGGGTGATGGAGAGCTCACCGGTGATGCGATGGAGACGAGCATGGATGTGACGTTCAGCGTCGATGTCGCGCGCTGGAAGTTTGCGGACACTCCGCGCGCTGAAACGGCGGATCACATCATGAGCATCGGCGTGGGTGGATCGGTGGATCAGGCGCTGCGGCGTGCGACGACGGATCTCGCCCGGTGGCTGGAGTCGGAGTACACGCTGACCTCCACCGAGGCCGCGCTGATCATGGGGTTCGCCGTGATCTACGATGTGCCTGACCTGGTCGGCACCCAGGTTGGTGTCTCGGCGCGGTTGCCGAAGTCGGTGCTGGCGCCGCTCAAGCGACGGTAGTTCGCTGCACGGAGAAGCGCCCGGGTCTCAGGCTGCGCGATGCAGCCGAGACCCGGGCGCCTGCCCTCACGCGCGGACGGTTACTTCGCGCCGGCAGTGATCACGCGGTCGAAGTACTCGATGGTCCGGACCAGTCCTTCACGCAGCGGCACCTTCGGCTCCCAGCCGAGCTTCTTGCGGGCGTTGGTGATGTCGGGCTGACGCACCTTCGGATCGTCGACCGGCAATTCGTGATGCACGATGGGTGCCTTCGTCCCGGTCAGCTCGACCACCATCTCGGCCAGCTGGCGCACGGTGAACTCGACCGGGTTGCCGATGTTGGTGGGCTCGGAATCACCCTGCATGAACAGGCGATAGAGTCCATCAACCTCGTCCTCGACGTAGCAGAAGCTGCGCGTCTGCGAGCCATCGCCGTAGATGGTGATCGGCTCACCCTTGAGGGCCTGCACGATGAAGTTCGAGACCACGCGCCCATCGCGCGGACGCATGCGCGGGCCGTAGGTGTTGAAGATGCGGACGATGCGGGTGTCGAGCCCGTGGAAGCGATGGTAGGCCATGGTGATGGCTTCGGCGAACCGCTTCGCTTCGTCGTAGACGCCGCGCGGACCGACCGGATTCACGTTGCCCCAATACGTCTCGGGCTGCGGATGAATGAGCGGATCGCCGTACACTTCGGATGTCGAGGCCAGGAAGAAGCGCGCCCCCTTCGCCTTGGCCAGTCCAAGGGCGTTGTGCGTACCGAGCGCACCAACCTTGAGCGTCGGGATCGGATGCTCGAGATAGTCGATCGGGCTGGCCGGTGACGCGAGGTGCAGCACACCGTCAAGCTTGCCATCGATGAAGATGAAGTTCGACACATCGTGCCGCACGAACTTGTAGCCGGGATTTCCGGCGAGGTGCGCGATGTTGTCCGGGCTGCCGGTAATGAAGTTGTCGAGGCCAACGACTTCATGGCCGTCGGACAGGAACTTGTCAGTGAGGTGGGACGCGAGGAACCCGGCGCCACCGGTGATCAGAACTCTCATGCGTGCGGCCGTCCAATGGAGTAGTAGGTGAAGCCGAGTGTCGACATCTTCTCGGGGCTGTACAGGTTGCGGCCGTCAACGATGATCGGGCTGGCGAGCGCGGTGCGCATGCGTGCGAAATCCGGGTGCCGGTATTCATTCCAGTCAGTGGCGATCGCCAGGGCGTCGGCGCCATCCAGCGCATCATAGCCGCTGGGGGCGAACGTCACGGTGTCGCCGAGTTGCTGTTTGGCGTGCGGCATGGCGACCGGGTCGTGTGCAACGACGGTGGCGCCTTCCTTGAGCAACTCGTCAATCAGGATCAATGCGGGCGACTCGCGCAGATCGTCGGTGCGCGCCTTGAATGACAGGCCCCAGACGGCGATACGCTTGCCGCGCACCGATCCACCGAGTGCCGTGGCGAGTCGGGCCGCCATGACGCGCTTCTGCCGGTCGTTGGCCTGTTCGGCGCCTTCGACAACCTTGAGCGCAATGCCGTTTTCGGCGGCGGTGTGCAGCAGCGCCTTGACGTCCTTCGGGAAACACGATCCGCCGTAGCCTGGCCCGGGGAAGAGAAAGGCAGACCCGATCCGTGCGTCGCTGCCGATGCCGCGCCGCACGTTGTCGACGTTGGCGCCCACCTGCTCACACAGCAGGGCGATCTCGTTCATGAACGAAATTCGCGTCGCGAGCATGGCGTTGGCGGCGTACTTGGTCAATTCGGCGGAGGCGATATCCATGAACAGGATCGGCTTGCCGGTGCGGACGAACGGCGCATACAACTCGGCCAGCGTGCTACGCGCGAAATCGCTGTCGACACCGAGGACCACACGATCCGGCCGGAGAAAGTCCTCGACGGCGTCACCCTCCTTGAGGAACTCCGGATTGCTGCAGATATGGAACGGCACCGATGCGTGCTTGCCGACGACCGCCGCGACCTTGCCCGCAGTACCCACCGGCACGGTGGACTTGGTGATGATGACCGCTTCGTGCTGCAGGTGCCTGGCCACGGTTTCGGCCGCGGCGAGTACATGGCGCAGGTCAGCCGAGCCATCTTCGTCTGGCGGCGTGCCAACCGCCAGAAACACCACCTGCGCCTTGGCAGCGGCAGTGGGTACGTCCGTGGTGAACGAGAGCCGGCCCTGTTCCTGATTGCGCCGGACGAGTTCATCGAGGCCTGGCTCGTAGATCGGCAAGACGTTCTGCTTCAGCTGATCGATCTTTCGGGCATCAATATCGGCACAGACGACATCGTTGCCGGTCTCAGCGAGGCAGGCGCCTGCGACGAGTCCGACGTATCCGGTGCCAATGACGAGGATTTGCATGAGAGCGAAACGGGGAGTGCGGTGGGAATGACGCGCGGTTTCGTACAGCGCATTCTGCTGCAGACTGGTGGTGCCGGCTGATCGCAACGAATCGGCGGCTCAGTTCGCCCGCCTTCCGCCGCGCAGCCGCAGTTTAGCAGGCCGAGCCGATGAACCGGAGTCGAGTGTCGGGTGCGAACTGCGTCCTTCATCAGATGGTGAACGCCGTGACGGCGACGGAGGGGCGTGCTGACCACGACCAGGACGGCACCCTGGGGCTGGGGCCGAGCCGTGTGCGCCGTGACCGGTTGGTCGGAGACGATACAGACCCCCCAAAGCGTGTCTGAAGGGCTTTTAAGGCGCCTCGACATTGCTTTGACAGCATCTCAGTGGCTACTTCATCGCGCAAACAGATGATTTGTCCCTCTCCCGCGAGCTGATGGATACCGAACTGGCTGCGACGGACCGAAGTGCGGCGTACCTCGAGACCCAGCGGACGATCGCCTCGGTCGCCGCCACGATGACCGCGGCCGCGGCCAAGGCTGCTCGGGCCCAATGGGCCATGCTGGACGGGGCCGAGGAGCTGGAGGGGGCACCGCAGCGGGTGATCGACCCGGAGGCGTTGCTGCTGATGTCGCTGTGGCTGCTGCCGCGCGACCCGGGACTGCGGCGGGTGGTGCACGGCTGGGTGGAGACGTGGTCGGACCTGCTGAGCGTGCAGCGCACCCGGAACATTGCCAAGTCGTACTCGGCCGAGGTTGAACAGGAGCTCCGCGCGGTGGCGACCACGGCACTCGAGCGCGGAAAGGATTTCCGGTGGACGCCGGTGATCAAGGGGGGCGGTGCGCCTGCGCGCGGCGACAGTGGAGACGATGAGATGGTCGCAGGTGCCTCGGTCAGCAGTCGGTCGGGCGCACCTCGATTGCCGGTGCGGCGTGCGGCGTTGCTGGTGCTGCGGTTCCGGATGGCCTTTGGTGTCGGCGCGCGGGCGGATGCGCTGGCGTATCTGCTCGCGCGCGGTACGGCGTGGTCGACGGTGACCGAGATCGCCAATGCGACCGGCTACACGCCGTCGGCGATCCGTCGTGCGCTGGATCGGATGGCGGAGGCGGAGATCGTGCTGACGGTGGACGATGGAGCGACACGGTTCCGGTGTGAGGCGGCGCCGTGGGCGGCGCTGCTTGGACTGCAGATGGATGTCGCCCCGTGGCCCTACTGGCTGCAGCACTTCACGTTCGTCGCGACGCTGGTGGAGTGGGCGGAGAGTGTGTCGCGTCGCAAGCTGACGGCGTACGCGATCATGGAAGGGTTGCGTGTCGTAGCGCGGAAGTTCCGGCCGACGGATGATCGCGATGAACTGCGCGCGTGGGACTATGCGTTCCGGGATGGTTCGTCGATGGATGAGATGGAAGCGGCTTTGTCGGGTATCGCCGCGGCGCTCGTCCGTCTGTCGCACGACTAGCGGAGGCAGCAGATGCACGGGCGGTGGGTGCGAGCGCTGGTGTGTGCGTGCGGGCTGTTGGCGAGTATTGCGGGAGGCGTGCGCGGACAGTCGACCGCGCGTGCGGTGCTGGTCGGCACTGTATTCGACAGCGTCGGCATGCGGCCGCTGGCCGGTGCTGTCGTGCGCATCGTGCGCGCCGATGATCCATCGATCGGGCGTACAACACAGCGCGACAGCGTCGGACGCTTTGCATATGACACCGTGATGGGTGGTGCAGGTGGCTTCACGATCGACGAGTTCGTGTCGCTCGACAAGATCGCCGCGGTTGAAGTGTATGCACGCGCGAACCTCGCGCCGCCGGAGTATGCGACGATGGACGGCGGCTGCGGCGTGGTGGCGATCTGGACGAAGCTCGCGACCGGCGGTGTGTCGATTCAGCCACCGAAATCCGACCGGCGGTAGGATCGCTGCCCACCGGCGCGCCGCGAACCGAAGATCGTGGCGTGATGCGTCGGCGCACGGGCTGAGGGGATTTTCGCTCGCTGGTGTGTCTCTGTGGCGTCGCATGGTGCGACGCAGTGCGTGCGGGGCGGTCCGCGCCACGCGCATGACAACCCGCAGAGACAGTCATGAAACTCCCGATACACCTGTGCGCCGCGATTGCCGCGACGGCCATTGGCCTGTCAGCCTGCGACTATGACGGCTACGAGCCGAACGACACCGGGCGGCTGGTGCCGCGAACGGTCGACGAGGATGCTTCACTGCCGTCGATCAATGTCAACGGCACGAAACTGCATGCAGAAACCTTCGGTGATCCACAGAATCCGATGCTGATCGTGATCCATGGAGGGCCCGGGGCCGACTATCGCTATCTGCTGAACTGCAAAGAGTTCGCGAAGGAGGGATACTTCGTCGTGTTCTACGATCAGCGTGGCTCCGGACTGTCGCAGCGGCATCCGAAGAGCCTGTACACGCTCAAGACTCTCGAGGATGACCTCGGTGCCGTGATCAGATACTACCGGCGCTCGCCGGCGCAGAAGGTCTTTCTGCTCGGGCACTCGTGGGGGGGCATGCTGGCTGCGGCGTTCGTGAACTCGAATCCGACGGTCGTCAACGGGCTGATCATCGGCGAGGCCGGTGGTCTGGTGTGGAAGGATGTGGAGGACTACGTCGCACGCTCACGCGATTTCGGGCTGTTCAGTGAATCGTTGAACAATGCAACGTACCTGGACCAGTTCTTCACCGGCCGGAAGAATCAGCACCAGATCCTCGACTACAAGTTCGGGCTGCTGACTGAAACAGACGGGGCGAACGACAGCCCGGTTGGCAACGAAGCATCGCTTCCATATTGGCGCGCCGGTGCCGTGGTTTTCGACGCGCTGTACGATCTGGGCGACAAGCTGAAGCCGGACTGGACCGCCAACCTTGGTCAATTCAGGACTCGTGTGCTGTTCGTGTACAGCCAAAACAACAAGGCATTTGGTGAAGCGCATGCACGAAAGGTCTCTGGCGCGTTTCCGAACGTACAGCTGGAGCGCATCAATGACGCGGGGCATGACATGCTCTCGTTTCCGCGCGGCTTTGCGAACTTCTTCCCGCTGGCGCTCACCTATCTGAATGGACTGAGGTAGCCCAGCATGCAACGCATGGGTATTCCGGCGCTTCTGCTGCTCGGCCTGTCGACGACGGTCGCTGCGCAGAACGTCAACTGGCGGGTGTTTCGGGAAGGACCTGCCTCCACCATCAGCGTCAACGCGGGTCTCGACTACGGGGTCGCGCTCGGCGTGGCGTACGGCCACCGGGTGAGTACCCGTCTGCCGATTCTGGTCGGCGCGGACTACAGTTTCCCCGCTGGCGACAAGCTGACCGACGATTTCAAGGTTCGCAGCGGCCTGCAGATGGAAGTGGTGCGGGCGGGTGGCTTTTCGGCGACGGTGAAGGCGTACGGCGTCTTCCGGCGGTTCGAGAACACGCAGGCGGTGTTGCAGAACTTCGGCAGTGAGTTCGCCGGCATCGCCGGCTACTACACGCGTCGCTGGTTCGTCGCCGGTGAGGTCACCTTCGACAAGGCGATCATCACGCATGTGAAGCACTTGAAGGCCGCCACCGATCTCAATCCCGGTCTGGTGACGGGGTGGTACATCCCGACCGGCGGCAATCTGCTCACCGGTGTGCAGACTGGCGTGACGCTCGGCCGGACCGACGTCACCTTCAAGGTCGGGCAGGCGGTCAGCCAGGATTTCAGGACGAAGCCGCTGATTCCGTTCTACACGCAGCTGTCGTACGGCATCCGATTCTGAGTCGCCGGCGACCATCTGCTGTGGCGACGGCCGTCGCCACAGCGCGCGGGCTGCCGCGCCACGTTACGCGCGAGCGATCGCGGATGCGGTACGCAGCCCAACCGCGACGAACGTCAGCGTCCCGTTGCAGCAGCCGGCGCTCGGCTGCGTCGGGGCGCCCGCGATCCACAAGTTCTCGTGATCGTGCGCGCGTCCCCACTTGTCGACGACACTTTGTGTCGGGTCGTCACCCATGCGGCAGCCGCCAGTCGGATGTTCCTGGCCGAGGTCGTTGGCACTGTTCTCGAGCTTGAGCAGCGAGCCATTGCCTGCCTTGGCCATGCGCCGAAAGAGTGCGACCAACTGCTCCTCCTGCCACGACTTGATCATCGCACTCTCGGGTGCGTCACGAAACGCCAGCGTCGGCATCGGATCGCCGAAGCGATTGGTCTTCGACGTGTCGAGGGTCAGCTTGCTCTCGCGATCGGGGATCACGTCGTAGTAGGCGCGAACACGCGCCGTCGCGCCCCTGGCACGTGTCCGCCAATCGGTGAGGAGGGCATCGCCGAACTGCAACCCGCCCGTCTCGTCGCGGAGATGTGGCTCGCGTCCCACGCTCGACTCCCACAGGCGCAGATCGTGACGCAGATACCGGCCGCTCTTCGGCACGCGCATGAACTGCTTCGAGACCAGCGAATGCTGTGCGTTGATGCCGGGGTAGAGCTCCATCGGCAGCGTGAGGTAGGCATTCACGTTGCGATGCCCCGCCAGATACTTGCCCACCAGTCCACTGCGATTGCCGAGCCCGTCAGGGTGCGCGGCATCGCGCGAGAGCAGCAACAGGTGCGGCGACCAGGTGAAACCAGCCGCAAGGACAAAGGTTTTCGCCGTGATCGTCACCTCTTCGCCGGACGCGTCGGTGAGGTTACCCGTGGCACGCACGATCGCGCCCGATTTCGGGTCAGCGACCAGCCGGCGCACCAGCGTCTGCGTGAGCAGCGTCACTTTCTTCTCGCGCACCAGCGCGTCCCACGTGAAATCGGGCGAGTACTTGGCGCCGGTGGGGCAGACGGGGTAGCAGGTGTCGCACCGCTGGCACTGCGCGCGACCGGCGTTGGGGACGGAGTTCTTGGCTGACGGCGTGCTCCAGGTGGCGATGCCTGCGCTGGTGGCAAACTGCTGCAACTGCTTCAGGTTGTAATTCACCGGCAGCGGCGGCAGCGGGTATGGTTTGCCGCGTGGATCGAGCGCCACCGGGCCCTGCTCGCCGGCAACACCCATGCGCTCTTCGGCATCCTGATAGAACGGATCGAGTTCATCGTAGGTGAATGGCCAGTCATCGCCCACACCGTAGAGCGACTTCAGGCGGAAGTCCTCCGGCGAGTACCGCGGTGACACGCCGCCCCAGTGCATCGCGAGGCCGCCGACATGCATGCTTGGCGAGAAGCCCCAGGTGGTACCAAAGGCGTTCTGGTCATCGAGATGATCCTGCTTCCACGGACTCTCGCCATACGCGAGGTATCGGGCGCGCGCTTTCGTGCGCTCGGCCAAGGGTGTGCTGGCTTTGCCCGCTTCGACGACGGTGATGCTGCGCGTCGTTGACTCGGCGAGCTTCGCTGCCATCAGGGCGGCGGTGATGCCGCTGCCGATGATCAGAATATCGGTATCGATGGTTTTCATGCCCGCAACCCGGCAATCGGCAACGGCTTCGCGTTCGCGTCGCCCAGCGTGCGACAACTCTCGGGCGAGATCTTCGCGCCAAACGCCAGATCCCAGGCGTCGGGGCTCGACGCCCAGTGGGCGAGGAGCGCGATTGCGATGTGAGTGGCGTCGAGTGGGGCAGGGAGGCGCTGCCCGCCGTGACCCTTGAGTGCGACGTCGAGCACCTCGCGGCGGGCCGCAGGCGCCAATTGCGCGAACGGCTTCTGCTGGCGCGACCGTCGCGCGAGCAGGTCGAGTGCCTCGAGCTGTGATCGCCAGCCAGGCGACGGATCCGGCGGGAGATACCGGATGTCGGCGTAGCCGTACCCGTGCATCTCCTCGGCAACCGGCTGGTAGCCGTCAGCCCAGGCCACGAACGCTCCGGTCGCGACATCACGCCCCTTCGACCCGAGTTCACCAGGCAGCACCACCTCCGCCATCGCGTCGAGGATCGAGCGATCGAAGCCGGTGGAGCGATCGGTGGCGGAGGACGACTGTGCGTCGGGAATGCGCGTCTCGAACTGGCATCCGGCGGCGGTGCCGGCCGCGAGTGCGCTGGCGACCTTGAGGAAGGTCCGCCGGGTACTCGGCGTCGTGCTGTCGCTCATGATGAGTGCTCGCTGGGTAAATCGGTGGGCTGGAACCACACTGCGATTTACACCGCGGCCCGCGCCGCAGGAAGCGGCCACAGCCGGCTAATCGATCCGGAAGAACGCTGATCGACTGGCGCCGCTGGGTGAATCGCCGGCGGTGAACGACACTGGCATGCTGATCTCGTACTCGCCGGGCGATACGCGGACGGTCTGTGTACTCATGACGGTTTGGCCGGCCTCGATGCCGAGTGGGCCGAGGTAGAGCGAACTGACACAGCCGACGGCGCTTGACTCGAGGCTGACCAGCTGCCGCGAGTTCGCACTCCGGACGTTACCCGAGACCGAGGCGCCGCACCGAGGAACAAAGAGTGTGCGTGCGCCCGAGTTGCTGACGCGAAACGAGATACGCGCGAACCCCAGCGAGTCGCGCGAAAACGCGGAGGCGGTGGTTGCGACGGTGAGCAGGCCTTCCGGCGCGGTCGGCGAGGCGCAGGCTGCCACCGAGACCGCAGCGACGACGAGTGCCGAGCGCCAGCAGGTTTGGAGAGCCACGGATCCTTCCATTCAATGCGGGCCAGGTCGAGCGTCGCGGTGGCGAGAGGAGCCACCGCGACGCATGGACTGGCGGAAGTACCACCGGCCTCCGGGCCCGGTCACATCAGGGGCGTGTTCCGGCCTTGGTCTGCGGCGCGGCAGGACGACTCTGCACCTCGGGGCCGGCCTTCTTTGCGGGGTATTGCTCGGCCAGTGTCGCGCCGTCGTACAGCCGGCCGTTCTTCATCACGAAGCGCAGCGTGGTGGTGTTGCGGAGGTCGGCGAGCGGATCGCGGTCGAGCACCAGCAGGTCTGCCAGCTTTCCCACTTCGAGTGACCCGACATCACCCTGGAGGCCGATGGCCTGTGCGCCCATGATCGTCGCCACGCGCAAGGCTTCGTGCGGTGTCATGCCGCCGCTGGCCACGGCCCTGAGCTCCCAGTGATAGCCGAGGCCCTGCAACTGCCCGTGACTGCCGATGCCGAGGCGACCACCGGCACGCAGAATCGTCGTGGCATCGGAGGCCAGCTTCGGGAAGACGTATTCCTCGTCGCGGAACCAGCCGCCGGCGGTGCTGCCGCCCGGCAGTGTCGCCATGCGACGACGCGTCTTCTGCGCCAGTTCTTCATAGGCGGTGAAGCGCTGCAGCTTCGCGTCGGCGTACGGATTCTCCTTGGTGTAGAACCAGTTCTCGCCCCACGGCCCGCCGTAGTTCACCAGCAGCGTGGGCGTGTAGGTGCGATTCGACCAGGCCATGAAGTTCGTGACATCCTTGCCCAGCGGCGTGATGCCCATCGAATGCTCGAGCCCCGGGTAGCCATCGAGTGTTTCGCTCAGGTTCAGCTTCACATCCAGCGAACCTTCGGTGGTGGGCATCAGCTGCTGTTCGCGCGCGGCCTTGATGATCCACTGCCGGACCTGACGCACGCCGGCGACATACATCTTGATCGTCTTGGTGTCGTAGTAGCTGCTGTAGCGCTTGAGCATGCTCCGCGCATGTTCCTGATCGCGGATCTGATCCTGATCGAAGATGCCCGGACCGGTGGAATAGATGCGCGGACCGATGATCTGCCCTGCTTCCACCATGTCCTGATAGGTGAGCACATCCGTGGTGGCGGTCTGCGGATCGCGGGTGGTGGTGACGCCGTAGGCGAGGTTGGCGAGATAGGCCCACGGTTGTGTTTCGTGGATCGTACCGCGTTCCGCGCGGAGGTGCGCGTGCGTATCGACGAAGCCGGGAATGATCGTCGTACCGGCCATGTCCATCGATGTGGCACCGCTGGGCACGGAGACGGTTCCCGCTGCGCCTACGGCCGCGATGCGATTGTCGCGAATGACGATGTCGCCGCTGGGGATGATCTCGTCGCCCTTCATCGTGACGATGCGCGCGTTGCGCAGTACGACGGTCCCGCGCGGCAGGTCGCGCGCTGACTGCAGCAACACGCGGCGTTCCTGCGGTACGTACGGCTTCGGTCGAAGCGAGTCGGCCAGCGAGGAATCACGTCGTGAGGCCGTGATCGCCGCGTCCCGGACCCGGGACGAGTCGAGATCGTAGATCACGTGTGCGTTGCCGATCGACCAGTGGATACGCTTGCCGTCGGCAGACCAGGCGGGAAACTGACCACCGATGTCGGTGAGCTTCTTCACCGGCACGATCGCGGTGGTCACGTCGGCGACACTGACCGACGCGGCGACACCGCGCGGTGGGACGACCACGGTGTAGAAATCCTGATTGATCTGCGCCAGCGCCACATCACCCCGCGGCGACATCAGTGTCAGCGTCGCAGGGGGGCCTGGCGATCCAGGTTCCTCGGGCGTGCGTGGCAGTTCGAGTTCGGAGAGGTCGTGGTCATCACCGCCCTGTGGCGCGGCGGGGCCCGTCACGCGCAGATGGCGCTGTTCATCGGTGCCGTCCCAGCGGATGGAGACGAGTCCGTTCTGCGTCGAGGAGAAGAAGATGCGTGTGGTATCGGTGGTGAAGTGCGGCTTGCTGCGGCCAGCCGCCCGCGCGATGATGGTGCCGTCGCTGCCATCGCCGCCGGCCACAGTGACCGGGTACCAGACCAGGTTCGTCGGCGCGGTGACCCCCGTCTGATCGCGCCGACCCTGCGCGGCCGTCTGCGTGACGACGATGCGCGCACCGTTCGGCGACCAGGCCGGCTGGCGCAGCGTGCCGGTGCCACGACTGAGTGCGACGACCCCTGCTGTCCGCGCGGCGGTCACCGCCGCCTTGTACAACTTGCCGCCAGCGTCCGTCCACGTCACCCATGCCAGTGACCGGCCATCAGGCGACCACGCCGGATCCGCTTCGATGGCGTTCAACGACGAGACGCGTCGGGGCGTCCCCGACGGCCAGTCCATCACATACAGGCGATCCAGCGAGATGAATGCGAGCGATCGGCCATCGGGAGACGGCACCGCGTCGCGAATCTGTCGCACCGTGAACTGCGCGCTGTCGGACACGGGATAGCGGAATGCCAGTTCCGGCCCGGCCTCGATGCCCGCCTGCACGCGAAACGGGATCTCCATTTGTCCGCTGCCATCGACCGCCACACGCCAGATCCGGTTGCCGTAGCTGGCGACGAGTTCCTTCGAGTCCGGCGTGAAGCTCATGCCCGGCAGCGCGTCCATCGGCGCGCGTGATTCCATCTCATCGCGCTGCGTCGGATACGCAAGCCACCGTTCCTCGCCGCTCGCGAGATCACGAATGCGCAGGCCTGTCTTCTCTTCGTATCGCGAACCGTACACCACCCACTTGCCGTCAGGGCTGAGGGTCGGGCGCACTGCCGATCCGTATCGCGACGATTGCGCCTCGCGCTCGCCAGTCTCGCGATTGTAGAGCCAGACCTGATATTGTGGCAGCTGCGCGTTGTAGTGCCAGGCACCGGCGCGCTGTGTGTACCAGATCGTCTTGCCATCGGCGCTGAACGCAGCGCCGGCCTGCTGCACCGCGGTGCCTGGGGGGGTGTTGGCGGGATCGGCGTACAGTGCCACGCCGCTGCCGCCATCAGCGTGATACATCCACAACTTCGGCAGACCGCCGCGGAAGCCACCCTTGCTGGCCACGATGTACTGGCCATCGGGAGACCAGTCCGGCGACTGATAGACGTTGGTTTTTCCCTTCGTGATCGCCGTCACCTGTTTCGTCGCCACATCCAGCACATGCAGGTTGTCAGCGCCCTCGCGGTCGGACACGAAGACGATCTTCCGGCCATCGGGACTCCAGCGCGGCTGCGCATCATAGGCCAGACCGTTCGTCAGCCGCGTCGCGTCACCACCGGCGAATGGCAGCGTGTACAGGTCGCCGAGCATGTCGAAGACGAGCGTCGAACCATCGGGACTGACGTCGAGCGAGAGCCAGGTACCCTCGCGGGTGTCGAGAGTGAAGTTGCGCGTCGCGTCGAGCGGCAGCGGCCTTTCCGCGGGTCGGGCGCCCGGCCGGGTGGTGGCCGGCGGCTGTGCACCAACGGATGTGGCAACGAGCAGAAGTCCAACGGCGATGGTACGCAGCGACACGTGCGCCTCCGGAAAGGGACGACCCGCAACCCAGGAAGGGTCGCGCTTCCGGTGAGTGTGCGGCCGTGGCGACACCACGGCAAGCGCAGGCGCTGCACCGCGGTGGCTTACCGCGTGCGCCGGACCTCGTTCCGGTAGATGATCCCGTTACGCATCACGAATGTCACGCGTTGCGTGGCCTCGATTTCCTCGGCGGGATTCCCGTCGGTGGCGATGATGTCGGCGAGGTATCCGACGGCGATACGGCCGATCTGCGACTCCATCCGCAGCGACTCGGCGGCACGCGAGGTGGCCGAGACGATGGCATCCATCGCCGGCTGACCGCCGCGCCGCACACGACAGACCAGCTCCTCCGCGTTCCGACCGTGCGCACCGGCGACGGCATCAGTGCCGAAGACCAGCTTGAGTGTCGGCGCCTTGCTGGCTGCCCCGATTCCCGCCTCTGCCAGCGGAATTGCCTTCTCCATCGACGCGAACCCGACCGCGTTGTAGTTGCCGATCCCCTCGAAGCGGGGCTTGTTGTCGAGATAGTTGCGGAAAACGAGGCCACACTGCGGGTCGAAGAAGGTGCCCCGCTGGATGAGCAGCGCACGGGTGGCTTCGTCGACGAACACGCCGTGCTCGACCTGCGTGCAGGCATTCCGTGCCGCGCGCTGCACGGCCTCGGCGGAGTGGGCGTGGACCACCGAGCGGAGCCCGAGGGCGGTCGACTCGCCACAGGCGGCACTGAGTTGCTCGTCGGTCATGGTGGCTTCGCCGCCGTCACGGATCGACTTCGAGGCGAAGATCTTGATCACATCGGCGCCGGCGGCCTTGAAACGGCGGACGGCGGCACGGAGTGAGTCAGGGGAGCCACCACCGGTGCGTTCGTTCATCGACCCGAGCGACGTCAGGACACGGGGGCCGGGGATGGTGCCGCGGTTGATGGCGTCACGCAGGGCCGCGTTGTCGGCCTCGCCGATGCTCTGCACCGTGGTAAAGCCGGCGCGGAGCGTCGTCCAGGCGTTGCCTGCCTGACTGAGCGCCTGCGTGGCGGGAGAATCGCCGTCGCTGTCGGTATGCAGTCGGTTGGCGCTGTTGACGTACCAGCCGAGGTGCACGTGGGTGTCGATCAGGCCGGGAAGCACGGTCGCGTTGCGCAGGTCGATGGCACCGGCCGGCAGGGCGCCGACGGCGGGCCGGAGCGCAGTGATGCGGCCATTGTCGACCGTGATGTCGACGTTGGTGCGTGTTTGCCCGGTGCCGTCAAGGATGCGACCGGCGCGAATGAGGTGTGCAGCGGGTGTTGGCTGCGCCGTGACGGCCGGGGCCAGGGTCGCGAGGAGCAGCGCACTGGTGACACCGCGTACGAGTAGCGACGGCATGCAGACTCCGGGGCATCGGTGAACGACGGGCGGCTGGTGCAGCAGACGGGAATGTGCACAACGCGCGGAGTGCGCGTCAGGTCTCGTGCCGACGCGCTTCGTCTGCCGGCCCAGTGTATCTTCTCTTCTTCGCGCACGTGACCGGGCGCACCGTGGTCGCCCGGCATCCATTCGTTCTGCAGGAGTGTTCCGTGTTGCTCGCCGTCACCCGTCTGGCCCGACCGTCGCTGTTGTCCAGTCTCCTCGCGACGGTGCTGCTGTGTGCCGGATGTGGTGCGGCAGCGAAGGACGGCGACGATGGCGCACGGGGAACATCGTCGGCTGGCGGGAAGGACAGCACACCGGCCACTGCTCTGCGCACGCCGGTCAGGGTCGCTCGCCCCGACTCGATGCGTGCGCTGTACGTCAACGCGTGGGCCGCAGGCTCACGGTCGCGGATGGCAGAGTTGATCCGGATCGCCGATGCGACGGAGATCAACGCGTTCATCCTCGACATCAAGGAATCGGACACATTCCTGACGTACGATTCCACCGCGATTGCGCTGGCGAAAGAGATCGGCGCCGATCAGCGCCCGGCAACGAAGTGGCTGAAGGCGCTCGTCGATACACTCAACGCGCACCAGATCTACAGCACGGCGCGTATCGTGGTCTTCAAGGATCGCATGCTGGCCGAGAAGAAGCCGGAGCTGGCGATCCGTCATGTGAACGGCGGGCTGTGGCGCGACAAGAAGGGCGGAGCCTGGGTGAATCCCTATGAGCAGAAGGTCTGGGACTACAACATTGCGATCGCGAAGGAAGCGCTCGACATGGGCTTTTCGGAGGTGCAGTGGGATTACGTCCGTTTCCCGGATGTGACGAACACGATGCGCGCCACCATGGTCTATCCTGGTGCCAATGGAAAATCGCGCCAGGACAACATCCGCGACTTCATCCTGTACTCGAAGAAGCAACTCGCGTCGTACAACGTACCGGTGACGGCCGATGTGTTCGGGTTGGTGACGCACGATGACGGCGACGTACAGATCGGCCAGCACTGGGAGACGGTGATCACGGCCGCGGACGCGGTGTTGCCGATGGTGTATCCGTCACACTATGCCAACGGGCACTATGGTTTTGCGCGTCCAGGGGCGGTGCCGTACAACCTGATCCGGGTGTCGCTCACCGATGCGGTGGTGCGTACGAAGTTCGTTGCGGATTCGGCGAAGGTGCCGGTGGGTGAGATCCGGCCCTGGCTGGAGGCGATGAGCATTCGCGGGTTGTCGTACGGGTCGCGCGAAGTGCGCCAGCAGATTCAGGCGACCTACGACGCCGGCCTGAAGAGCTGGGCGTTGTGGAACCCGGGGTCGAAGTACGCCGAGTTCGAAGGGGCGTTGCGTCCGGCGGCGGGTGGCAAGTCGCCGATCGAACGGAGCGGCTGGGTTGCGCCCACCTGGGTGCCGGCCCGCAATCTGCTGAGCAGGACGACGCTCAAGCGTGACGCGCGTGCGGCGGCTCCCGCGGTTCCCGCGGCGCCGACCATGCCAGATTCGGCGGGCAAGCGCGGACCGCAGTAAGCGGTGACGGGACTGCAACATCGTTAACGCAACGAAGCAAAGTCGCAGGGGCGCAAGGAACTGCAACTGCTCGACACAGAGTCGCCAAGGAGCAGAGGCGCAGCGAACTCCTTGCACAAATCCGTCGCATGACGAGTTGACGCGTTCAACTCTCACCGTGGTCCTTTTTGTCGCTTGATTCGTACTGTCAATGCACCTGAGAGCCGTTGCGCCTTTGCGACTTCGTGCCTCTGCGTCGCGTTGTTGCCGTCGATCTTGTGCGGAAAAGAGACGGGCCGATCTCCGCGATGGAGACCGGCCCGCTTGATTTGCTCCCGCTGGAACGACTAGTACCGGTAGTGATCCGGCTTGAACGGCCCGGCATTCGTGACGCCGAGGTAATGCGACTGCTCCGACGTCAGCTCCGTCAGCTTCACGCCGAGCTTCGGCAGGTGCAGGCGTGCCACCTTCTCGTCGAGATGCTTCGGCAGCGTGAAGACCTTGTTCTCGTACTTGTCGGCATTCTGGTGCAGATCGATCTGGGCCAGCACCTGGTTGGTAAAGCTGGCGCTCATCACGAAGCTCGGGTGCCCAGTGGCGCAGCCGAGGTTCATCAGGCGGCCCTCGGCGAGGATCAGGATCGAGCGGCCGTTGGGCAGCACGAACTCGTCGTACTGCGGCTTGATGTTGATGCGGCGCATGCCTTCGACCTTCTTCAGGCCGGCCATGTCGATTTCGTTGTCGAAGTGGCCGATGTTGGCGATGATCGCCTTGTCCTTCATGCGGCTCATGTGCTCGACCGTGATCACGTTCTTGTTGCCGGTGGCCGAGATGAAGAT
>JANMHB010000087.1:0-34232 GCA_031374935.1 Gemmatimonadaceae bacterium
TTTGAGCCGATAAGTCTGCCGGTGAAGTCCGATAAATCGTGCTGACGTCATGCCCCAGTGCGGGGAAGGCGGAAGGCTGCGGGTGAGGGCTGTAGCGTATCGACGGGCTTCAAAAACCCCTTCTCGTTCCACTCTGGTGAATATGGGCGACCTCTCGTACAGGGGCGCCCATATTCGTTTCTTCTGCCCTCCCGGGAACAGGAGGCGCACGGAGCGCCTTTGTCTCTGGCGTGGTCAACGGGTGACCACGCGCTGCCGTGTCCCTTTGGCCGGTCCCCTGGCGCCCCGCATGGAGACCACCGAGTTCGCATGCCGATCGTAACCGCGACGCGACGCCTGCGCTTCAATGCCGCGCATCGCATTCACAACCCCGACCTGTCCGACGCCGAAAACACCCGGCTGTTCGGGAAGTGCAACAATCCCAATTGGCACGGCCACAACTACACGCTCGAAGTCTCGGTGACCGGCGACATCGATCCGATCACCGGCTACGTGATGGATCTGGGGCATCTCCGTGCCGTGGTTGAGCGGGAAGTGATCGAGCAGATGGATCACCGAAACCTGAATCTCGAGGTCGAGATTCTGCGCGGCATCAATCCGACGGCGGAAAACATCGTGGTGGCGTGCTGGCATGCGATCGCGCCACACGTGTCACCGGCGCGACTGAGCCGGCTGCGACTCTGGGAAACCGAGAATAACTATGTCGAGTATGCAGGTGATTAGGCCCGCTGACGCGGAAGACGCCTTCGAAGGTGTGCGGCCCGCGGTCGGCGGAACGGCACTGGCCGAGTACGAGGCACTGGTGCGTCGCCAGCTGGAATTGCTGGGTGAGGATGCCGGCCGGGAAGGCCTGCTCAAGACCCCGACACGTGTTGCGAAAGCGATGGCGTGGCTGACGCGTGGCTACGAAATGAGCGCCTCCGACGTGATCGGCGATGCGATGTTCGAGGAGAATGCAGATGGCATGGTGATGGTCCGTGACATCGAGTTGTACTCGATGTGTGAGCACCACATGCTGCCGTTCTTCGGCAAGGCGCACATTGCCTACATCCCCGACGGCCGCGTAGTCGGGCTCTCCAAGCTGGCGCGGGTGGTGGACGTGTTCGCCCGCCGGTTGCAGGTGCAGGAACGGATGACCGAGCAGATCGCCCACGCGCTGGCCGATGTGCTGAAGCCCAAGGGCCTGGGTGTGGTGGTCGAGTGCGCACACATGTGCATGGCCATGCGCGGCGTCGAGAAGCAGAACTCGAAGACGATCACCTCGGCCCTGATCGGCAACTTCCGCAGTGACGCGAAGACCCGGGAAGAGTTTCTCCGACTGGCGCATTCGCCGCGTTCGTAGGGCGTCCGGCCACGCGGCTGCCTCGCGCGAGCCGGCGGCCGTCGCCGGCGGTCCGGCGCGCGGTTGTCGCTTGCGGCGGTAGATTTCCGGCATGACTTCCCGCCGAACTGCCGTGATCACCGGCGCCTCCAGAGGGATCGGCGCCGCCCTCGCCCGTCGTGCTGTCTCGGCAGGGGTGCGGGTGGCGCTCATCGCCCGGACGCCCGGCCCGCTCGAGGCGCTGGCGGACGAACTTGGCCCACTGGCCAGCGCGCATGCCTGTGATCTGGCAGACCCACGCGCAGTGACGGCCCTCGCCCTGACGCTCCCTGATGCGGTAGGCGACGCCCCCGATACGCTGGTCAACAACGCTGGCCTCTTTCAGTTGGCGACCGTCGAGTCGATGTCTGCCGACGATTTCAGTTCGGTCATCCAAACCAATCTGGTCGCGCCGTTTCTGCTGACCCGAGCCCTGCTGCCCGCCATGCGCCGCCGTGGCACCGGCACCATCGTCACCCTTGGCTCGATCGCGGATCGACATGTCTTTCCGGAGAATGGCGCCTACGCGGCCAGCAAGTTCGGACTGCGAGCGCTGCACGAAGCGATGCGGATGGAACTGCGCGGCAGTGGCGTGCGGGCCACGCTCGTGTCACCCGGACCGGTGGATACGTCCCTCTGGGACCCGGTGAATCCAGACCAGCGTGCCGGCTTCACACCGCGCGCCGCGATGCTGTCGGCCGACGACGTGGCGGACGCGATCTGGTTCGCCATGTCGCGACCGGCGAGTGTCAACATCGATGAGCTGCGCCTGTCGCGGAGCTGACAAGCTGTGCTCACCGAACAGATCGACATGTTGCGTTGCATTGCTCCGCATACCGACAGCTGGCTGGTGGCGAGCAGCACGCGCAGCGAGGCGCGGCACATCGTCGACGGTCGCCTCGGCTGCCCGGTCTGTCGCGCCGAGTATCCGATCCTCGATGCAGTCGCACAGTTCGGCCCAACGCGAAATCCCGCACCGCTGGCACTGCTCGATGACGAACAGGCCTTTCGCATTGCGGCACAGCTGCACCTGATCGAGGCGCCAGCGCCGGTACTCCTCACTGGTGCCTGGTCGAGCGCCGTCGTGGCGCTGTTGCGCATCACACCGACCGTGAAACTGTTCGTGGGGAACACCCGCGTTCCGATTCCGCGTGATGATCGCGTGAGCGTACTGACGCTGCCGGCGGCGCGGTTTCCGCTGGCGGCGGGCACGCTGCGTGGCGTGGCACTGGATGCGGAGCATGCCGCCAGCCCACTGCTGGCGGACGTGGCGCGCATCATCCGGGCGGGCGGCCGTCTGGTGGCTCCGGCCACCGTGGCGCTGGATGCCAGTTGCTGGAAGCCACTCGTGCGTGATGCCGAGGTGCAGGTGGCGGAGCGCCTGCCTTCGGCGAGCGCACCGATTCAGATCAAGCGGGCACCGTCGCAGCCGCTCTTCGACAGCTGAGCGCCCGCTGTGCAGACGGCAGTCTGCTAGTCGTTGCCAGTGGTGTCGTCGTCGTACAGCGCGTCGATCACGCCCTTGTACTTCTCGTTGATCACGCGGCGCTTCACCTTCAGTGACGGCGTCAGTTCACCGCCCTCGATCGTGAACTCGTGCTCGAGCAGCGCGATCTTCTTCGGCGACTCGAACTTCGCCAGCGCTTTCATCTCGCTCCGCACCTCGCGATCCAACTTGTCGATCACCATCGGATCGTGCAGCAGCGCCGCCCGGTCGGTCGAGGCGATCCCCTTGTGCGCGGCCCACTTGAGCAGCGCATCCCAGCTCGGCACCACCAGCATCACGGGGAACTTGCGCTTGTCGCCCAGCATCACCGCCTGGCTCACGAAGGCGTTCGTCACCACGGTGTTCTCGATCGGCTGTGGCGCGATGTTCTTGCCACCGGCCGTCACGATGATGTCCTTCTTGCGATCGGTGATGCGCAGGAATCCGTCCTGCATCGAGCCGATGTCACCGGTGTGGAACCAGCCGTCGGGATCGATCGCGTCCCGTGTCGCGTCGGGATTCCGATAGTACCCCTTCATCACGCTGGGGCCGCGCGTCAGGATCTCACCGTCGGCGGCGATCATCACTTCCACACCAGCCACCAGTTCGCCCACCGTGCCCACCCGGATGTTCGTCAGGCGATTGACCGAAATCACTGGACTCGTTTCCGTCAGCCCATACCCCTCGACGAGCGTCAGACCGGCCGCCACGAAAAACTTGTTGATCGTCGACGCCAGTGGCGCGCCACCGCTGCACGCCACTCGCAGGCGACCGCCAAGTCGCGCCTTGATCTTGCTGAAGACCAGTTTTTGCGCCACCGAGTACTTCCAGTCCAGCATCGCGCCGGCAGGGCGCTTGGCCAGATACGCGTCGGCCCACGAGTCGGCCACGCCGAGCGACCAGTGGAAGATCGACTTCTTGAGCCCGGAGCCGGCGTTGCCGTTCTCCATGATCCGCGCGTACAGTTTCTCGTAGACGCGAGGCACCGAACTGAGAATCGTCGGCCGTACTTCCGCCAGATTGGCCGCTACCGCGTCGATCGACTCGGCGTAGGCAATGGTGCACCCGCCGGCAAAGAGCAGGTAGTGTCCGACCATCCGCTCGAAGATGTGTGACAGCGGCAGAAAACTGAGCGCCACATCGTCGTCCTTCGGGTCGAGCACGGATAATGAGGCGAACACATTGCTGTACAGATTGTCGTGCGAGAGCATCACACCCTTCGGCAGCCCGGTGGTACCCGAGGTGTAGATCAGCGTTGCCAGGTCATCCGGTTGTGCGGACAGTGCGCCCTGCTTCCACGCCGCCGCACGCTCGGGGAAATCGACCTTGGCGCCCTGTGCGATGAAGTCGCTCAGTGTGATGTCGCAGCCCACCGGTGCCGGCGCGGTGAAGCTGATCACGGTGCGCAGGGCCGGCACGTCCGGCCGGATACGGGCGATCTTCGCCGCCTGTTCCTCGGTCGAGAGGAACAGGGCCACGGCGCCGCTGTCGTTGAGGATGTGCACCATCTGCTCCGCCGGCAGCGTCGGATAGATCGGCACATCGGCCAGCCCCGCCGTCAGGCAGGCGTAGTCGGCAACCGCCCACTCCGGGCGATTCTCCGACAGGATGGCGACGCGCTCACCCCGCGCAAGTCCCAGCTCCTGCAAGGCCAGCGACGTGCGGCGCACCCGCTCCAGCAATTCGGCGTGCGAGATGTCCACCCACAGGCCATCTCGCTTGTGGCGCAAGGCGGCCGAACGCGAGTACTTGCCGAGGGCGTCGAAGAAGAGCTGCGTCAGGGTGCCCGGTGCGGGACGCGGCGGACCACGATGGATCCGGGCCCCACCCGCCGTCTCATTGGACGTTGCCGCCGTCGATGATACCGCCATGTCTCCTCCGAGCATCGAGTCCGTCGCATGAAGCCGGCGTAGCCAGCAGATCCGGGCGTGCCGTCGTGCGGAGGCTATGGGATTGCACGACCGTCCGCCAGCGGCGCTCCTTCGCAAAACGCCCTGCGGTCGTCACGATCAGAGGGAGAACGGCACCAGCCGGATGTTGAACTGCCGCGGGCTGCCGGGAACATCGGCACCCAGCGCCTTGATCGACGCCTCGAGTGTGATCGTGCCACGGCCGGTTGCGCCGGCCTTCGAGTACGCCTTGACGCGCACGGCTGCGCCCTGGCCGGTCATCAGTGCCGACGTGACCGGCCGGCCACTTGCACTCTCCACGAGGCGAACTGAGTCGAGAATCGACTGTGTGAAGCCCACCACGCGAAACCGGATGCGCAGACCGCTGAGCAAGGTGTCGCCGGCAAAGACTGCGATGCGTGCATCCTTGAACCGCGAGGCCGTGTCGAGCCCATCGTAAACCAGCGAATCCAGCGAATCCGCACTGAAGCGATTGAGCCCCGTCGGCGCACGCACGACGGCAAACGTCTGCGTCTGACTCTGCAACGCCCCCGCCTGCGCCACCACTCGCACCGTCGGGTTGAGTACTCGGCCAACCAGGCGAAGCCCAGCAACGACACGAAACGCCGTCACCGACGAGGTGTCGACGCCGCGCAGCAGAATCTGTGAGTCGGTGAGGGTGCCGCCGGCGCTGTTGAAGGCCTTCACCGGCACGCGCGCCGGCAGCAGATCACCGCCGCGCATCGTGTCGCCGATGACCACCGCTTGCGCCGGCAGCGAATCAAATTGCAGCGACAGCGGCACCTGTGGATCGGTGCTCACTTCCGTGCACCCCGCCACCACTGCCGCGAGCAGCAGCGCGGCAACCGTGCCACGCTGGCGGCGCATCAGGTGAAATGCTCCGCCAGTCGTGCCGCCAGCGTCACATACGCAATCGACGCCGGGTCGGAGGGATTGCGCAACACCACCGGCACACCGGCAGCGAAGGCATCCGCGGCATTGGCAGAACGTGGAATGGCGATGTCGTACACCAGGGTCGGGGGCAGATGCTGACGGATGTACTGCGCGGTGCGTTCGCTGGACGCGTTCCCAGCCTGGTACATCGTCAGCAATACCCCTTCCAGCGCCAATTGGTCATTCGACTTCAAGGCGTCCTGGATTCCGCGCAGGATCTGCGGCGTGGTCTGCAATGCCAGCGGCTCGCACTGCAGCGGCACGACCACGTGCTGGCTGAGGCTCAGGACCGAGCGCACGATCCCGCCCAGCCCGGGCGGGGTATCGACGACCACCACATGACACCGCTCGCGCGCCACTCGCAGCAGCTGAGCCAGCTGCTGGCTGTCGGTGGCTCGGCGCACGTAGTCCTCGTGCTCGGCGGCATCGTTGACACTCCCCACGAGCATGGCCCGCAGCCACGGCAGTTGCGTTGGCAGGATGATATCGCGGAGCGACGCCGTGCCGCGCAGAAAGTCCGCGAACCCCAGCGTCGGATGTCCGGGCCGCAGCCCCACACCGTAGCGCACGGCGCCCTGTGGGTCGACGTCCACGATCAACGTCTTCAGACCGCGTCGCGCGAATGCGGCGGCGAGATTCACCGCTGTCGTGGTCTTGCCAACTCCGCCCTTCTGACTGACGACCGCGAGGACGCGGCCGAGTGGTTGTTCAGACGTCATTCCCGTGACGGAGTCCGTCGGTGCCGGTGGCCTTCAGGCCCGGTAGTTCGCCATGTCCGGAATCGGGCTGCATTCCACGCACGGCCGCATGTCGCACCGGCGTGTCAACCGGCTCTCTGGCGACGGCGTCGTCGACAGACTCTGTCACTTCTGGCTCGCCACGCAAACTACGCAATGTGGCACGCGCGTGACCGATCCACCGAGTACTGTCACCGCCGGTGGGCGGGGTCACGAGAAAGGTCTCCAGATGCTGCACCGCCGCATCCACGTCGCCCTTCTTCGCCAGCAGGAAGGCCACCCCGTAGTTGGCGCCAGGGTGGGTCGGTTCGGACTCGAGAATCTTCCGGTACGAGCGGATCGCTTCGTCGGTACGCCCCGACTTCGTGAACACGATCGCCATGTTGAGCAGGATCCGCGCGTCATCCGGACTCGTCCGCAGCGCAAGACGGTACGAGGTCAATGCACCGTCGAGGTCGTTCGACTTCTCGAGCGACAGCCCTTCGGCCACGAAGTCCGGGCGGGTCGCGCCCAGCTCACGTGCGTTGGGCTGACCGCCAAGCAGCCGCGACACGCCATCGGAGACTCGGCGCAACCATGTCATGGAATCGGGGACAGAAGGAATCGTCGCAAGACCGGACGCGGGCGCGACATTCGTCCGGACTCGTGATTGGAAACAAGTTATGTGCACAACACTGTCCCGGGCAATGATGGTCCAGGAGCAGGCCAGACGATTTCGCGGTACCTTCGGTTCGACGGCAATCGTGCACCGGAGATTGGCTCGGTGCGATCGTCTCGGCCACCCACCCACTCATGGAGTTCGCCCGATGCCCCCGCGCCGCACATCGGTGGATCCAGCCAAAGGCGTGCTGGAAGTGGAATGGCAGTTGTTCGGCGAGTTGTCGCGGGCGCTCGCGCTCAAGGTGTCTCGGGAGTTCGATCCGGAGCTCGTCGTCGGCATCGCAAACGCCGGCGTGATCCCCGGTGCCACCATCGCATCGATCCTCGATCGACCGTTCGTGTCGATGACGGTCAGCCGCCGTTATCGGCCGGACGCTCAGGTGCGCGAAACGCCGGCGATCTTCGGTGAGGCTCCGGCCGCGGTCCGTGGCAAGCGGGTGCTGCTGGTTGACGAAACCTGTGATACCGGCGACACCATCCGGCTCGCCAAGGCGGCAATCATCAACCTTGGCGCCGAGTCGGTGAAGATCGCGGTCTCGTTCCGGACTGGACCGTTCGTGCCTGATTTCGCCGCGATGACCACCGAAGCGGCGATCATCCTGCCCTGGGACCGGGAACTGCTGGTGAACGGTCAGCTGGTGCTCAACCCGGCCTACGCGCCCTTCCTGTCACCGTAAGCTTGCGCGCGGTGGGACGCGTGCGGTCACCCACCCGCGTACGCACGACGGATCAGCTCCGCCTCATCGATCACTTCGACGCCGAGGGTGGTTGCCTTCTCGAGTTTCGAGCCTGCCTCCTCGCCAGCCACCAGAAACGAGGTGTTCTTCGATACGCTGCTGGTGACCCGGCCGCCGGCGCGCTCCACCAGCGTGGTGGCTTCCGTCCGCGAGAGCGATGGCAACGTGCCGGTGAGCACCACCGTCCGTCCGGTGAGCGGGCCGTCGCCACCGCTGACATCCGGCTCCGTCATCTGCACCCGTGCCGCGATCAACTTTCGCACCAGCGATTGTGCCGCGTGATCATCGAAGAACTCCCGCACCGATTGCGCGATGACATCGCCAATCCCACGCACCGCCATGATCTCGTCCAGCGACGCCGCCTGCAGCGCTTCCATGCTGCCGAAGCGTCGCGCCAGCAGCTGCGCCGCGATCGCCCCGACATGGCGAATCCCGAGCGCGTTCAGCAGCCGTGCCAGTGGTTGGGCGCGTGACGCGTCGATCGCTGCGATGAGTTTCTCGGCGCTCTTTTCGGCCATCCGGTCCAGCGGCAACAACTGTTCGACGCGCAACGAGTAGAAATCGGCGGCGTCGTGCACCAGATCCGCCTCGACCAGCTGTTCGATGCGTGCGTAACTGAGGCCGCGAATGTCCATCGCGTCCACACTCGTGAAATGCACCAGCGCCTCGAGGAGTCGACCCGGACAGGCGAGATTCGGACAGTACAGCGCCACTTCATCCTCGTCCCGGCGCACGGGGGTACCGCACGACGGACAGACGACCGGCGCAACCAACGGCTGGGGTGGTGTGGTGGTGCTCCGCTTCTCCGGCACAGGACCGATCACCTGCGGAATGACATCGCCTGCGCGCTGCACCAGCACCCGATCGCCGACGCGCAGATCCTTCGCCGCAATCAGGTCGAAGTTGTGCAGCGTTGCCATCCGCACGGTGGTACCGCCGATCTCGACCGCCTCCAGTTCCGCGTAGGGATTGAGTGATCCGGTGCGTCCGACGTTCACGCCGATGCGCAGCAGCGTCGTTTCGGCGATGTCCGGGGCGAACTTTCGTGCGATCGCCCACCGCGGTACGCGACCGCTCACCTCGCCCAGTTCCTCCTGCAGCGCCAGTGAGTTCACCTTGATCACGGCACCGTCGATTGCAAAGTCGATCTGCGAGCGAAACTCGTGCTCGACGCGGGTAGCCCAGGCGTTGATCTCGCTCAGCGTTCGGCACGTCACACGGTGTGGCGCCACCGGAACGCCCCAGCCGGCGAGTGCGGTGAGCAAGGCCTCCTGGGTGGCGAACGGCAACCCTGAAGCGCCATCGGGATGCACGGCCGAGTAGCCGAAGAATCGCAGGGGCCGCTGCGCCGTGATCGCGGGATCGAGCTGGCGCAGCGCTCCTGCCGCGGCGTTCCTCGGGTTGGCGAACACCGGCTCCCCGGCGGCCACGCGTTCGTCGTTCATCGTCGCGAACCGACTGAACGGGAAGTACGCCTCGCCGCGAATCTCAATCAGCGCCGGTGGTGTGGCCGTCTTCAGTCGGAGCGGCACGTCGTGCATCGTGCGCAGGTTCGGCGTCACGTCTTCTCCGATCGTTCCGCTGCCCCGCGTCGCACCGGTCACCAGCAGGCCGTCACGATAGGTCAGCGAGACGGCGGCACCATCGATCTTCAGTTCGCAGCTGTAGCCATCGGTGTCCACCGCGTCACCCGCGAGTCGTCGCACACGCTCGTCCCACTCCGAGAGCTCGGCCTCATTGAAGGCGTTGTCGAGCGAGAGCATCGGCACTTGGTGCGTATGCTTCGGGAGTGCGGATTGCGGTTCACTGCCGACTCGCATGGTGGGCGAATCGGGCGTGAGCAGCTCAGGGTGTGCATGCTCGAGCTGCTGCAACTCCCGGAAGAGCGCGTCGTAACTCGCATCACTCAGGACCGGCCGGTCGAGCACGTAGTACTCGTAGCTGGCGCGCGTGAGCTGCTCGCGCAGCGCGGCGGCACGGTCTGCGGGTGCGGGAGCACCGGACGGGGATGGAGTCGCCATGGCAGGGCTGTCAGCTGAGGTCGACGCCGAATCTACACTCCACTCCGTCGCGGCGTGGTTGCGCTTCAACAGACCGGCGGCTCGTCACGGCACGAAAGCTGCCCGGCGGTGTAATGGACAGCGCAGCACACAACACCGTATCCGGAGCGTGACCATGATCTACGAAGACGAACAGGCCCTCGAGGACACCGGCCTTGACACGCACGCCACGACGCGTGAATCACACGGCGGGACAGTGGCGATTGCGATGCTGGCCGGCGCTGCGATTGGTGCAGCCATGGCGCTGCTGCTCGCGCCGCGCAGCGGCCGTGAAACCCGGCGGGTCCTGGCCAAGCGCGCAGACGGGCTGCGCGAGACTGCCGGCAGCGTCATCGATGACACGACGGAAAATCTGACGCGCGAGCTGCGTCGGCGCGGTCGTCAGATTCGCCGGAAGCTGGATCGGATGGCGTAGTGGCCCGGAACCGATCGGCGCGATCCTGTCGCCGATCGGAACATCTTCTCTTGCCGCGAGGAAGATCCACCCGGTACCGCTGGTCTCGCCGTGGTGCTCGCCGTGCCCTCCGGGGGCCATCAGTCAGGGTACGGTCCGAGTGTCGCTCTGCGCCACCGGTGCGCTTGCACCGCAGACACCGCGCGAGTGCACTGCGATTCGCGACTGCAGTTTCGCGACTGCAGTTTCGCGACCGCAGCCTCGCGACTGCAGCCTCGCTACCGCAGTTTCGCGACCACAGCCTCGCGACCGCAGCCTCGCGACTACAGCCTCGCTACCGCAGTTTCGCAAGCAAGCGTGCACATGACTGCTTGTACCGTGTGTCGTTGAACTCGACCGATGGCATGCGAGCCACGGCTTCACACGACGCCCGCGCCTTCGCCTTGTCATCAGTGTCCGCGTAGATCTGGGCGAGATCGAGCCGGTGCGTGATCCGATCGGGATCGGCGGTGACCGCTGCTTCCATGTACCGGATTGCCTCCGGCCAGCTCGCCTCCGAAAACACCTTGCCGCCAAGAAAGCTTCGCGCTGCGAACCGGGCAATGCTGTTCAGCCGCATGACCTCGGCATTCCAGACGCCGAGGACGTGCAGTGCGCCAGCGTGTTTCGGCTCGGCCTTGATCGCCAGGAGCGCTTCGGCGCGAATCTCCGTGGCGTAGCGGACGCGCTCCCGGCTGCCCAGCGTCAGCGCCGTCCGACCCAATGCCACCGCCAGCATGAAGTGCCCGTCGGCGCCGCCGGGATTGGCGGCAACCGCGCGGCGCGCGTAGCCTTCTGCCTTGCGGTAGTGCTCGGATCGCCTCGGCCCGTCGGTCGCAGCTTCACCGAGATCCGAAGCCTCTCGCGCCGCCCGCCAGAGCAGGTCGTAGTTCCCGGGTGCGCCAGCCAGTGCGCCTTCGTACCGGCTGAGTGCGCTCGATGCGTTGAACGCCGCACGGTCGCGATCGGCCAGATCGATGACGGCCGCGGCGTCCTGAGCACGCGCCGCCGTCGCGCTCAGGACGGCGGCGAGTCCGAACGCGAACCAACGAGCACAGGGAACAGATGGCATATCAGTGGATTGCGGGACACAAGCGCGATGCTGGGCCGACAGCGGCTGAGCGAGATACACCGCGGATCGAGACCTGGTTCGACGCATGATCCTGCGTGACCTGATCGAGCGCAAGCGGGACGGCGGTCGCCTGGTGGCCGAGGAATGGCAGGAGATTGCGGTCGCGGCGGCAGACGGCACCGCGCCCGACTACCAGCTCGCCGCGCTGCTGATGGCGATTTTCTGGCGTGGGCTGGATGGGGCAGAAACGAGCGCACTCACCGCTGCCATGCTGGCCACAGGCAGCACGCTGCGCCGACCGCCGGGAGCCGCTCCGTGGATCGACAAACACTCCACTGGCGGTGTCGGTGACAAGACTTCGCTGATTCTCGCGCCGCTGCTGGCGGCGGTCGGCGTCAGCGTGCCGATGATGTCAGGGCGCGGGCTCGGGCACACCGGCGGCACGCTCGACAAGCTGGAGAGCATCCCTGGGTTTCGCACCGACCTGACGCTGGCGCAGGCCGAGGCACAACTGTCGGCAATCGGGTGCGCGCTGATTGGCCAGACCGCGGAAATTGCGCCAGCCGACAGACGACTGTACGCGCTCCGCGATGCGACGGCGACGGTGGAGTGCGTTCAGCTGATTGCTGCCAGCATCATGAGCAAGAAGCTCGCGGAAGGGCTGACCGGACTGGTGCTCGACGTCAAGACCGGCAGCGGTGCCTTCCTGCCCGAGCTGGAGCGCGGCCTCGAGCTGGCGCGCACGATGATCGCGCTTGGCGCTGCCGCGGGCGTGCCTGTGGTCACGCTGATCACGGCAATGGATCGCCCGCTCGGCAACGCCTGCGGGAATGCGCTCGAGGTGGTCGAGTGTCTGGAAACGCTCCGCGGTGGCGGCCCGGCCGATCTCTGGACGGTGACCGAAGCGCTGGCCATCGAGATGCTCCAGCTGGCGCGTCCGGCCATTTCCACGCCCGATGCCCGGACCGAGCTGCGCGCTGCGATCGAAAGCGGGGCCGCGTTCGAGAAATTCAGGCAGATCGTCGCCGCACAAGGCGGCGACGTGGCGGCCATCGAAGGTCCGGATCGCACCTGGGCGCGCGCGTCGTTCACCGGCGACGTCGTTTCTGATCGCGATGGGGTTGTGATGGCGATTCCGCCCCGGCCGGTTGGACACACGATCATTGCCCTCGGCGGCGGCCGGACCACCAAGGAGGATCGGGTCGATCCCAGGGTCGGGATTGTTTTCCAGGTGCGAGTGGGTGACGCTGTGCGGGCAGGGCAGCTGCTGGCGGTGATTCATGCGGCCGATTCGTCCACGCTGGCTGCGGCGCAGGCGCGGGTCCGTGCCATAGTCCAGCTGGGCGAGGTTGGTACCACCGCCGCCGCGCTGCCGTGGGTGAGCCACCGGATCACGTCGGCGGGGGTCGAAGTCCTCGCCTGAGGCGGTCACCGACGGCAGGCTCTGGTATCCGCTGGTCGGGTCGACGATCTTTCCGTATCCGGAGCCTGACCATCTCTCCCGTGCCGGCGGACCGAACGCTTACCTCGCCAATTCCATGCTCAAGCTTCAGGCCTTCGCGGCGCTCGGCGTCGCCCTTCTCGCCGCCGCCTTCTACATCGGCTGGTACTTTCTGGTGATGACGCCGGTGACCCCGGAAACGGCCGGTCTTGATGTCGGCTCGTCGAACGTGGCGCGCCTCGCCGTCGGTGTCATCTTCACCGCGGTCATCGCCGTCGGCATTGCGTTCTTCCGTCAGCTCTGGAACGGCGCCAAGCACGCGCGTTCGTAAGTGCGCTTTTGCACGCGCTGGCTCCTTGCAGCTGGCGCGTGCGTTGCGGCCACGTCACTGAGTGCCCAGACGCCTCTCGACGGTGAGCGGGTGGTGCGACGGGTGGACTCACTCTGGGACGCCGCGCGGGCCCGCGGAACACGAACGATCAGCGGCGCGCCGGGTCCCCGATACTGGGCCCAGCGTGCGCGCTACACGCTGAACGCAAGGCTCGATCCGGCAACGCAGTCGCTCCACGGCGATGGCATGCTGCGGTACTACAATCGCTCGCCAGACACACTCAGGGTCCTTGCGATCAGTCTGGCGCAGAACCTGTTCCGTCGGGGCGCGCCGCACAACGAGTCGGTGCCGGTCACGGGCGGTCTGCTGCTCGAAGCTTTCTGTGTTGCCCGCCAGTCTGGTGCCGCGGCTGCCAGCCTCTGTCGTACTGAGCCCGTGATCTCGGCGGGGCTCCGTGTCGACAACACGATCGCCTGGTTGACGCTCCCGGCCGCGTTGCTGCCCGGTGACTCCGTCGATCTACGTGCCGCGTGGCGCTTTGCGATTCCGCCGGAGGGGGCACCGCGGATGGGCACCGACGGCAGCGTCACGCTGATCGCCTACTGGTACCCACAGTTCTGTGTGTACGATGATGTGACCGGCTGGCAGGCGGATCCCTATCTCGCCACGGGCGAGTTCTACATGGATCACGCGGACTACGACGTGCGCATCACGGTGCCCGGAGGCTATCTCCTGGGCGCGACGGGGACGCTGGCAAACGCCAGCGACGTGCTGTCGCTGCCAGCGCAGGAGCGATTGCACCGCGCCGCGCGGAGCTTTGCCGCCGTACCGATCGTGAATGACAGTCTGCGTCGTGCCAACGCGGCAACGGCGCCCGGCGCGGTGCTGACCTGGCGATTCGTGGCCCCTGATGTCCGTGATTTCGCCTTCTATGCGTCGCGCGATGTCGTCTGGGACGCGATGGCTGCGATCGTTCCGCGCGGCACCGCGGCGCATGACACGGTGCTCGTGCACGCCCTCTACCGACCCCGCATGAAGGACTGGCGTCGCGCCACGGACTATGGCCGCCAGAGCATCGAGCACTTCTCTCGATCGCTCTGGCCGTATCCGTGGCCGCAGATGACGCTGGTCGAAGGGATTGTCGATGGGGGGATGGAGTATCCGATGCTGACGGCCGTCTCAGCCAGCGGTGGAGCCCAGGAGCTCTTCAGCACCATCGGCCACGAAGTCGGACACATGTGGTATCCGATGCAGGTGAGCAGCGACGAGCGCCGGTTCGCCTGGATGGATGAAGGGCTCGCGAGTTGGCTGGAGCGCGACCTGGTGCACGCCACCACCGGTCAGACCGACCACGGTATCCCTGATCTCTACCGGACCGTCGCCGGGATGAACACGGAAGAGTCGATGCTGACCCACGCCGATCACTTCAGTGGAATGCTGACGTACACCGCGGCCAGCTATGACAAACTCGTGGTCGTGCTGGGGGCGTTCCGTGCGGAGTATGGCGATTCTGCACTGATACGCGGGCTGCGTTCCTACGGTCAGGCGTGGACAGGCCGACACCCGTATCCGCCGGATTTCACCCGGATGGTCTTCGCCGCGGCCGGCGCGGAGCGCGACGCATTCGTGTGGGACTGGATCCGCGGTGTCGGCACGTTCGACGTGCGCATCGACGATGTCGTCCGCCAGCACGACACGCTGACGGTCACCGTGCATTCCAGCGGTGGTGCCCATCTGTCGGTGCCGGTCGCCGTCACTCGCGATGACGGGAGCGTGGAACGACTGATGATTTCCGTGGCCGCCTTTCGGCGGAATCCGGTGCAGACACTGCAGATCGCCGGCGCCAGGTCGGTGACATCGATCGTGCTCGACCCGCAAGGCACGCGGCCGGATATCAACACCGCAAATCAGCGCTGGGCTCCGTAACTCCGTCCCCCTCACTTCCCGGAATCGCTCGTGTCGCTGTCGTGGCGCGGATTGATGTTGTGCGGCCTCGGCCTCCGTCTTGCTGCATCGCTTCCGGCGCAGCCGTCGCCAGCGAGTGACCGGAGCGGATGGCGCCTCGTGTGGCGGGACGAATTTTCCGGCACCACCGTCGACACCACCAAATGGGGCTTTGACCTTGGCAACGGTTTCAGTGCCGACAGCGGGAAGACCTTCGTCAGCGGCTGGGGCAACAACGAGCTGCAGTGCTATACGCGCGATACGGCGAATGTTGCTGTGCGCGGCGGGCAGCTGCATTTGCGCGCTTTGCCGTCGACGCGCGACGGCTGTCCCTATACGTCAGCACGACTGAAGACTCGCGGGTCCGATGGTCGTGCACTCTTCGCGCAGCGCTATGGCCGATTCGAGTTTCGCGCGAAGTTGCCCGTCGGGCGCGGCCTCTGGCCCGCACTCTGGATGCTACCGCAGGACGACGCCTACGGCACCTGGGCGGCGTCCGGCGAAATCGATGTGATGGAGGCGCGCGGGCAGACGCCAACGACGGTGCTGGGCACGCTGCACTACGGTGCGCGATGGCCGCACAATACCTTCACCGGTGCCGACTACATCCTGCCGCGGCAGGGGACGATCGCAGACTTCCACACCTATGCGGTGGAATGGGACCCCGGTCGCGTGCGATGGTTCGTGGATGACGTGCTCACACAGACGCAACAGTTCTGGTGGAGCAGCAGCGCGCAGGACGGGCGGCAGGGAAAGAAGCCCACCAGCAGCGCAGAGCTCAATCCGTGGCCGGCGCCATTCGATCAGCGATTCTTTCTGATCATGAATCTCGCCGTCGGCGGCAACTTCCTCGGCAATCCCGATGCGACCACACCGTTTCCGGCGGATCTGACGGTGGATTTCGTCCGTGTGTACGAACGGCGCGCTGGTGCTGGTGTGCTCACGCGGCGTGGTGCCGGTGCGTTGCCATACCCCGTGCCCTGACGGCCACCAAGGTCGGACTACGGCACCGGTGGAATCGAGGCTTCCGCCATTGGCACGTTGAACGGATCACACCAGATGATCACCCAGACGTATCGAACTCCCGGCGGCGCGGCAAAGGTGAACGACTGCGCACCGCTCTTTCCCCGCAGGCTCGCAATCCGCAGTGGCTGCCCGGTGTTGGGATTGTTCGTCGTATTGATGTAGAGCGACGGTCCCGGGGTCTGGGCGACTGAGAAGTCACTCGACAGATCGAGTTGGCCAACGCCGTTCGCGATACGGAGCGTGGCGGTGCCCGTGACGTCGTATCGGGTCTTGACGAAACGGCCGGAGACTCCGGTGCCGGGGGCGGGCAGGTTGGGTTGACCCGGCGTTACCGGGACCGCGTCTGGCGCCGTCGGCGGTGTGGCATTGTTGCAGGCAAGCAGGAGCAGCGCTGCTGCCAGCAGGTTACGGGGGCGTGACATTCGGGGTGCTCCACTTGAGGTCCAACAGATCGCCGATGGCGGCGCTGCGAGTCTGATCCGTATCCTGCATTACACCAATTGCCACGATGCGCGGTGCATCGGCCTGCCAAAGCCGTCGGTAGTCGGCGATCGGATCTGCGGTGACCGAAACCCAGCTGAGTGATGTGAGCGGCAGCCCGGCGACGAGCGACGCAAGCGGTTTGCGCCGGGGGCCGGCTGGCATCACCGGCGGTGTACCGTCGGAAATGGTGTAGAAGAGCGCGCGCGGAGTCATCTCAAAGACTCCGTGTCGTGCGAAAACGACGAACACGCGTAGCGCCGCATCGTCGGTTGACGCCGCGCTCAGGCTGGCCCCGACGGGCGCCAGCGGTACGCGCCATCGCCAGCTCAATCGTCCCCCGACAGGCAGGGGCATGCGCAGTTCGTGAACGAACCAGGCGGCGCGCGAGGTGCCCGCGATGCGGAGGTACCTGAGTCCGGCGGAGTCGACGATCGACGAGGACGGTGCATCCTGGCCTCGCACCGCGCGAACCGCCCACCCGACGGGCAGTGCGTCGCCGGGGTGCCCACGGTTCAAGGACAGCAGATCGACCATGGATTGCCCATCCGCGCCCGATGGAAGGCACGACGCCAGCACCGCACACATGGTGAGGTGTCGGCGGACTTGGCGGAGACGGAAGGCGGCATGTGACATGGGGGACCCGCGATGTAGTCGCGAGTCCCCCGTGCTGTTCCCAGGCTGCTGCCGCCGGGCACGACGCCGGCACCGGCTACACGTCGAGGACCGTCACGAAGCGAGCGTTGGCTTCGATGAACTCGCGGCGCGGTTCGACGGCGTCACCCATCAGGGTCTGGAAGATCTGGTCAGCCATCACCGCGTCATCCATGCCGACGCGCAGGATAGTCCGCCGTTCCGGGTCCATGGTGGTGTGCCAAAGCTGCTCAGGATTCATCTCGCCGAGCCCCTTGTAGCGTTGCACGTAGACATTTTTTCGTGCGTCGCCGCCGCTCAACCGCTCCGAGTACGACTCCCGTTCCGCCTCGTCATAGGCGTAGAACTCTTCCTTGCCGCGCGACACGCGATAGAGCGGTGGCTGCGCGATGTAGATATAGCCGGCATCGATCAGCTCCGGCATCTGACGGAAGAAGAAGGTCAGCAGCAGGGTGCGGATGTGCGCGCCGTCGACGTCGGCGTCCGTCATGATGATGATCTTATGGTACCGCGTCTTCTCGAGGTCGAACTCGTCCTTGATGCCGCAGCCGAGGGCGGTGATGATGGTCCGGATTTCCTCGTTGGAGAGCACCTTGTCGATGCGCGCCTTTTCGACGTTGATGATCTTGCCGCGGAGCGGCAGAATCGCCTGGTTCTTGCGCTCGCGACCCTGCTTTGCCGACCCGCCGGCGGAGTCACCCTCGACCAGGTACAGCTCGCAGAGCGACGGCTCGGACAGCGAGCAGTCGGCCAGCTTGCCCGGCAGGTTGCCGATGTCGAGCGCGTTCTTCTTGCGGGTGAGGTCACGCGCCTTGCGTGCGGCCTCCCGCGCGCGGGCCGCGCTGACGGCCTTCTCGATGATGATGTTGCCGATCTTGGGGTGTTCGTCGAGGAAGGTGGCCAGGTGTTCGTTCACCACGCTGCGCACGATGCCTTCCACGCTCGGGTTGCCGAGCTTGGTCTTGGTCTGCCCTTCGAACTGCGGCTCGCGGATCTTCACCGAGAGTACGCAGGCCAGTCCTTCGCGCACGTCGTCACCGGTGAGCTTGATGCCATCCTTGTCTTTCTTGGACAGGCTGGAGCGCTCGATGTACTTGTTGACCACTGACGTCAGCGCGCTCTTGAAGCCGGTGAGGTGCGTGCCGCCTTCATGCGTGTTGATGTTGTTGACGAACGAGAAGGTGGTGTCAGCGTAGCCGTCGTTGTACTGCATGGCCAGCTCGATGCCGACGTCGTCGCGCTCGGTGTCGATGTAGACGACCTCGGAGTGCAGCGCCTTCCGCTGGTTGTTGAGGAACTCGACCATCTCGCGCAGGCCGTTGATGGCCAGGAAGGTGTCGGTCTTCTGCTCGTCCTCACGCTCATCGGTGAGCGTGATCGTCACGCCCTTGTTCAGGTATGACAGTTCGCGCATGCGGCTCGAGAGAATCGAGTAGTCGTAGCGCGTTTCAGTGAAGATTTCATGGTCCGGCTTGAACCAGACCGTGGTGCCGGTCTCTTTCTTCGGAATGTCGCGCGTCTGGCGGAGTTTGGTGATGGTCTTGCCGCGGGCAAAGTCGATGTAGTGTTCCTTGCCATCACGCTTGATCCAGACCTTCAGTGTCTCTGAGAGCGCGTTCACGCAGCTCACGCCGACGCCATGCAGGCCACCCGACACCTTGTAGCTGTTCTTGTCGAACTTGCCGCCGGCGTGCAGCACCGTCAGCGCCAGTTCCACGGCAGGAATGCCCGCCTTTGTGTTGTTCTCAACCGGAATCCCACGGCCGTTGTCCACGACCGTGATCGAATCGTCGCGATGAATCGTGACGTTGACCAGGTTCGCATAACCCGCCAGCGCTTCGTCGATGGAGTTGTCCACCACTTCGTACACGAGGTGGTGCAACCCGCGCGACCCGGTGGAACCGATGTACATGCCCGGGCGCATCCGGACCGCTTCGAGCCCTTCGAGCGCCTGAATGTCGTCGCCACCGTACTCACCACGATTGCCGTTCACGTCTGCCATGCTGCTCCCTTCGCTGCGGGTCTGACGGCCGACCGTAGAAATTCCGAATGGAATGGTGGTCGGAAGCTCCGTAAAGCTATCGGAATTCACGCGGCAAGGCAACTTTCGCATATTATCATAAGCCGTTGTTGTATATGGGTTTACAGGGAATTCACGACATAAACACCGCCAGTCATTTCGGCTCGATGCTCCTCGGATGCTGGCGCGATGGTTCGGCCTCCTGCGGAGCCTGCAGCGCCGCCCTGTCAGCCCGCTGGCAGTGAAACGGCGTACCCGGGACGCCGTGGATGGGCCGAAGCTCGGTGTCCGCCGAGGTTATGAGCGTTGGCACCACCGGTCATTTGGGCCCGCTGGTACCGGTTTGCGACCAGAGCCGGCCCCAGCGCGAGATGGCCGGCCGCGGCCATCCGTGGTATCGCCACTCCGTGACCTCGACAGGCTGTTCGCCGTCCTGCCGATGATGCGAAACATCCGTCGGATCGTGCGTCGGTGTCTCGCGCGCTGCTGTACACCGCTCGTCCGCTCTCCCCACGGCACGACCCCGTACCATGCCCCCACTATCGCTCAGGCGCCGTCGACGATCCGGATTGCCCCGCGACCGTCGTCGTCCGGGTTTCACGATCATCGAGCTGCTGATGGTGATGGTGGTGATCGGACTGCTGGCGCAGATCGGATCGCAGAAGTACTTCGCCTATCTGGTGCGTGTCAGGGTCGCCGCGGCGATCGGTGACATCAAGGCCATCCAGACCGACATCGACAGCTTCGAGCAGGAGAACAACCGGCTGCCGAACAACCTGAGTGAGATCGGGCGTGCAGCCACGCTCGATCCGTGGGGCAATCCCTATCAGTACCTGCGGTTTCCCGGTGGTGTCCCAGGGGGCGGGGCGCGGCAGGATCGCTTCTCCGTGCCGGTGAACTCGACCTATGATCTCTACAGCAACGGCGCCGACGCGTCGTCGTCCGCACTGCTCACGGCCGCACAAAGCCGCGATGATGTCGTCCGTGCCAACGATGGAGGCTTCATTGGTGCAGGCACGAACTTCTGACCGTCGCCGGCCCTCGCCGGCTGACGGTGCCGCTCGCCTGCGCCAGGGTGCCCGATGACGAACAAACGTCTCCTCTGGCTGGCGCTCGCGACGCTGCCGATGGCCGCTTACGCGACGAAGGATTACTGGGGCGGCCACCCGCCGTCGGCCGCATTGCCGACGTGGATCAGCGGCGAGTTCGCGGCGTCGGCCGAACGCTATGTTGACCGAACGGTGGCGGTGGATTCCTCGATGATCCGGTTTTCGCGCGGTACCGCGGGGGCCGACCTGCTGCCGATCGACTGGATCGAGGAAGTGAAAGACGCGCGCCGAAACATCCGCGTGCTCGACCTCCATGTGCGTGATGGCGATGTGCCGAGCACGATCCGCCTGATCGCGTCGGCAGAGGACAGCAGCTTCCGTCTGCAGACCATGCCGGACGTGGCGTGGCGTCGTCAGTCGGATCGCGATGCGCGCGCCCAGCGCATGGCGGCGCGTGAGCGTGGCGGCGACGGGGCCGCGGTACCGATGCGCGCACCGATCGGGTCGTCTGGGGCCGCTCGGGAGTCGTCGCCGGCTGTTGCTGCACCGGCGGGCTCCGACACCGTGATTGGTGCCATGCGCTTCGCCGACCGTGATGCCGCATCGCGTGACGAACTGACGCAGGTGGTTGCTGCCTGCCGTCGGTTCGGTTGCCGCATCGGCATTCGCGGGTTGCAGGAGAGTCGATTCGCGGAGTTCTCGGCTGTCCTGCGCAAGCTTGGCGCCGACAGCCTGAGTCTCACGCCGGAGCCGTCAGCGAACACCACGTTCGCGATGTTGGTGATCGCGCCATCGCACGTGGCGGCAGGTCGGTGAGCTGAGCGGCGGAACGGCGGTGACGCTGCGAGACAGAACGCCCGGTGGCTCGATGTGAGCGACCGGGCGTTCGTGGTTCAGGCGTGGGCCGATCAGGCCGCGGGGGGCGTGGGCGGCGCGGGCGGCGCGGGCGGCAGCGTCCCGTTCGGAGTCGCGGCGTCCACGGCGGCCGGCAGCATCGCGGCCAGCTTGTCGGCAGCGTGCGCTGGATCGATGCCAAGTTTCGTGGCAAGCGCGGTCACATGCTCGTTGCCAAGCGCCCGGCGAACCTGATCGGCGGTGATCGGCAGATTCGCCTTCCCGGCCGCGATCCACGAGTTCACCGTTTCGCCCATGCCGCTGGCGCGGAACTTCTCGACGACGCCCTGCAGCCCGCCGTGCGCGGGATCGTTGATGGCGCCCATGGCCCTGTCGACGAGATCGTCCGCGGCGTCCGGCAGGATGTCCTTCAGGGACTTGGCAATGCCTTCGAACATGGCGTGATCCTCGGATTGGGAATCGTTTCGCGGCGGCGAAGCAAAACTCCAATCTAAGCTCAGCAGGCCGCAGCCGTCGGCCCGCACCTCGGGCACCGGGCGCCGGGCTGGAGCACAGGCCATCGCGGGACGATGGATGCAGACACACGGTGGCGTATACTGCGCCCATTCGGTCGGCGCCCCGCACTGGCGTGGTTCGCCCGGCGCCGCATCGTCACACCCTTCCATCGAGACCGGACATGTTCGTGCACGCCGTGTACTTCACCCTCCGCACCGACCTCAGCGCTGCCGATCGTGCACTCTTCTCAGCCTGGCAGCCGAAACTGTGCGCGCTGCCGAGTGTGCATGCCGGCTACACCGGGGTGCCGGCGGACACTGACCGGCCGGTGATCGATCGTGCCTATACGCATGCGCTGGTGCTGCTGTTTGCGGATGCCGCAGCCGAGCAGGCGTATCAGGTGCACCCGGAACATGACCGATTCAAGGCGGAGTGTGCGGGGTTCTGGGACATGGTGAGGATTTTTGATTCGGTGAATGCATAGGTTCGTTGGCGTGGGGTTCAGTGCCCACCTGTGGCGGGGGCGTTATGAGTCCGCCGAGCCGTCATGGAATGACTGAGAGGTCGTGGTGGACGCTTCACCTGAAGAGCACAGCTCAGCGCGGACTCACGACGACATCCCGCATGTCATCGCTCCGCCGCCGCTGATCTTTCTTGTGCCGCTGTTGTGCGCACTGGGCGTGAATCGGCTGTCAGCGTGGCCGGCGCTGTCCGCGCCATGGCACTGGGTCGCCGCTGGAGGCTGCCTCTTGCTCAGCGGGCTGGTGGTGGCTGCCATATTCGCCTTCCGCCGAGCCCGCACCCGTCCCGAACCGTGGAAGCCGACCACTGCGCTGGTCGTCGACGGACCGTACCGATTCACGCGGAATCCGATGTACCTCGGCTTCACCCTGATTTATGCCGGGGTTGCGCTGCTGGCGAATTCCGTCTGGCCGTTTGTGCTGCTCCCTGCAGTGCTGCTCGTGATGCAACGCTTCGTCATCCGCCGCGAGGAGCGGTACCTCGAACGGAAGTTCGGGGATGCGTATCGAGCGTACTGCGCCAGAGTGCGACGCTGGGTGTAGTGTGACGCGGCCTCGTGTTGCCTTTCGTCGCGACTGCCGTCCTGTGCCCGAGCGCCGGGTTCCCGAGGAAGTTCTCTCAGAACTCGGCGCTCGCTAGTTCCGGCCCGACCGCTTCCAAGGCAGAGTCAGTTCCGCCCCAGCCTGAAGCGCAGCTGCTTCACCGGCGCCCGCCCTGGCACCGCATTCAGCCGCTTCAGCAGCGTCGGCGCCAGCAGGCTCAGCTCGTTCATCCACGCGGCTGTGGTGACCCGCACCCACAACACGCCATCCGCCGTGACCGACAGCGGCTCCGTGACCGACGCAATCTGGGCTCCGACAGCCGCCGCCCAATCGTCAATGGCTCCAACCTGCGCGATGCGTTCGGTCATGCCCTTCTGGGCCAGCACCTGCGCCATCACATCGGCGATGCTCACCGGCTGACCCTTCCTGGGGATGCTCATACGTCGGGCGCCAGTGTGCCCAGATGCACGCGCACCGTCTGTAAACCGGTCAGTGCCCGCGGGATATCTTCGCTGCGCGGCACCGCCAGCACCACCTGCCCAAGTCCGCGGCTGCCGAGCAAGCCCAGAATGCGTGCGCTGCGATCGGCATCCAGCTCGGCGAAGGGATCGTCGAGCAGCAGGAGTGGCGCCGCACCGAGCGATGACTGCAGGGTGCGGGCTTCGAGCATGCGGAGTGCGATCGCGGCGCTCCGCTGCTGTCCATTGCTGCCGAAACTGCGCAGGTCGCGACCATCCAGCAGCAGCTGGAGCTCATCACGGTGTGGACCGGTGTGCGTGGTGCCGCGACGCACATCGTGCGCCCGCTGCGTCGCAAGCGTCGTGCGGAGCCACTCTCGCAACTCATCCTCGGCCTCGCGTCCGCCACCGCCGCGCTTGAGCGAGAGCGACACCGAGGTGCGCTCGCCGATTGCGTCGAGGACTTCGGCATACGCGGGTGCCGCATCCAGTGCCCACGCATGACGCCTGAGCAGCATGATCGCGCCTGCCTCGGCCAGCGCCGGTTCGAACGCCTCCACCGCATCCATCGACTCGGCGTCACGTGCATGACCGTTCATGCTCCGCAACGCGGCATTCCGCTGCGCAAGTGCGTGGCGGTAGCGCTGCAGCGCGAGGAGATAGCGACGGTCGGCAAGCGCCAGCATGACATCGAGAAACCGGCGCCGTTCGGCCGGTGCCCCGCGCACCAATGCCACGTCGGCTGGAGAGAACAGCACCGCTGGTGCGGCACCGATCGCATCGCTCAGTCGCGTGACCTCGACGTTGTCGATCGACACCTTCTTCTTCTGGGTGGCGGCGTCGAACCCTGCCGAGACACTGAGGGCGCCGCGCGGTGAGTTGTCCAGCATTGCGGTGACGTGAAACCCCGCGTCGCCGAACCGCACCAGATCCTTGTCACGCGCGCCGCGCGCACTGCGAAAGAGTTCGAGGTAGTAGATCGCCTCGAGGAGATTCGTCTTCCCGTGCCCGTTGTCACCGAGCAGCGCCACACCATCGTTCGGCAGACACAGAGTGGCGCGATCGTAGTTGCGGAAGCTGGTGAGCGTGAGCTGGCTGACGCGCACCGACGTGGTGAACGTCAATGCATCGTCGCTCACACCTGCCGTCTCCGCAGCCACGATCGCACTCACCGAAAGCGGCTCAAGTGCCGGTGAAGCCAGGCGCGCGCTTCTCGAGGAACGCCGACATGCCTTCCTTCATGTCGGACGTTGACGAAAGTGTCCCGAAGTGCGCCGCTTCGTACGCCAGAGCGTCGCCGAGTGACATGTCCTGACCGCGGATGACCGCATCGATGCAGGCGCGCACGGCGAGCGGGCCATTCGCCATCATCTGCGTCAGCATCGCCGTCGCGGCCGGGAGCAGCTCGGCGTTGGGCACGACCTTGTTGGCGAGGCCGATGCGCACGGCTTCAGTGGCATCGATCACCTCGGCACTCATCAGCAGCTGCAGGGCGCGTCCGGTGCCGACGAGGCGTGGCAGGCGTTGCGTGCCACCGTAGCCGGGGATGATGCCCAGCTTGACCTCCGGCTGTCCGAACTTGGCGAACTCTCCCGCAATCCGAAGATGACAGCACATCGCCAGTTCGCAGCCGCCGCCGAGCGCGAAACCGTTGACCGCAGCGATGGTTGGCTTGGGGCTGCGTTCGAACCGGCCGAAGATCTCCTGGCCGCGCATGGCCCGGGCGACGGCGCTCATCGGGGTCTGGCCGGCCAGCTCGCTGATGTCGGCACCGGCGATGAAGGCCCGGCCGGCGCCAGTGAGGATTACACCGCCTACGGCGTCATCGGCAATGGCTTCATCAATAGCCCTGCCAAGCTCGCCGATGAGGGCGGCGCTGAGGGCGTTGAGCTTGTCGGGGCGGTTGACCGTGATCGTGGCGATCCGGTCGGCGACCGAATAGAGGAGAAAATCGTAGGACATACCGTGGCTGGCTGCAGGAAGGCAGGAACCCGTCGATTGGGGCGCGTGTTCGAAAGCTACCGTGCGGGCGGAGCCCATCCGGAGCCCGCTCAGTGGGCAATGTGACGAACGAATGTGCGAGCGGGATGAAAGGACTGGCCTCGAGCGGTCAGAGGCTCAATACTGAATGGTGGTGCGTCGTTACGCTCGGCGGGGCGTTTTCCCGGTTACGGGGGAGGGTCGTATGGCATTCAAGCATGCAGCACGGCATCTCTCCGTCCGGGGACGGATGGCGCATCGCCGGATGCGGCAGGTGTTGTCTCGGGCGGGCATGTCGCAGGGGCTGGGGCCGGTCACCGGGCTGTGTGCCGTCGTGAGCCTGGTCTCGCACGCGGCGCTGACCTGGGGGATGGTCACCCTCGAGCCGGTCCGCCATCCGGACGCTGCCAATGATCCGCTGGTGACTTCGCGTTTCCTGTATCCGCTGTTGAAGCGTGAGCCCATGCCTCAGGCGGAACGGGTGCGCTTCGTCGGCATCGGCGGGCCGCAGCCGTCATCGGCGCCCGCGCGTCCCAAGGACGGGCCAGAGGTCGGTGGCATGGTGGCGATGGCCGCTGAAGTGGAAGACATGAAGATCGAGGAGACCATCTCGATGGAGCCGTATCAGGCCTTCAGCGAGCTGGAGGTGGATGAGACCGCCGAGCGGTCGCCGGACAGCGAAGGACCGGTCTATCCGGATTCGCTGCTGGCGCGGCAGATCGAGGGGGAGGCGCGCGTCCGGTTCGTGATCGACGCGGAAGGTCGGGCAATTCCGGAGTCGTTCGCCGTCATCGAGTCGAGCCACGCCGGCTTCACGCGGGCGGTGCGACTCGCCTTGCCACGAATGAAGTTCAAGCCGGCGTCGATGGGGTCCAGGCCAGTGGCGCAGCGCGTGGAGCAGACCTTCGTCTTCAAGATCACGCACGCGCCTCCTGTACCGTAGCTTCTGGGCAGTTCAGTTCCGCTCTCCGCTGGGCAGCGCTCGCAGGTGTGAGCCTCGCCGGTGGATTTGCACGCGCCCTTTGCCTCCATACCTCAGTCATCCCAACGTGCTTCGATCTCTGTCGATCGTTTCTGCGCTGTCGCTCGGCGTGTTCACGGCGTCGCTCGTGTGGCCGGACGTTGTGCCCGCGCAAGCCGTCCGTCGTCCCGCCGTCACTCGCACCGCCGCTCCGGGGACAGTCTGGCCCGACGAAGGACCGCGAACGTGGGCGCCACGGCCCACCGGTGCTGCGATCACCGCCAACGATCTTCGGACGCGGCTCTATCAGTTTGCCGACGATTCGATGCAGGGCAGGCGCATCGGCGAAATCGGGAATGCGAAGGGCACAGACTACATCGCGCAGGAATTCCGACGCCTTGGTCTGAAGCCGGCCGGCGACAGCGGTACGTTCTTTCAAGTGTTGCCGTTCGGTCCGATCGGATTCGACAGCGGTGGCTCGCGCCTCAGTGTGCGTGGAGCCGCGCTGACGGCGGCGCGGGACTGGATCCCGATGACGCCATCGGCCCCGGGCCGCATCGCGTCGACGGCGGTGATCGACAATGCGGCGACGGTGTTCGCCGGACGCTGGGGTGATACGAGTGTGGCGCTGGACCCGGCCATGTTTCGCGGGAAGGTCGCCGTTTTCCGTGCGGCGGCTGGTGCGCAGGTGATCGGGGCGGGCGGTCGTGCGCCGGTGTCCTTTCTGAGTTGCGATCAGCGCCCTGACATGTTCGGTGCCGCGGCAGTGATTGCGGCCGAGGCGTCAGGTCGTGCACCGTCACGTCGCGCGGTCGGTGGCGGCGGTGTGCGCGACACGCGCGCGCAGGATGCCGGTGCGGTGGGCATTCTGATCGTCGGACTCGACTCGCTGGCACCGGCGACGATCGCGGCAGCGTTCACTCCGCGCCCGACGATGCGTCCGAGCGCGGTGACTGCCGGTGTGGGTGTGGCGACGATCTCTTCTGCGGTGGCGACACAGCTGTTCGGGGCGAGTGTCGAGCAGCTCACGCCCGGCACGGTCGGTGCGGCGGTGTCAGGCCGCTGGTCGTATGAATGGAAGCCCGCTGCGGCTCCGGCGCGCAACGTGATCGCCATTCTGCCTGGCTCGGATCCGACGCTGGCATCGGAGTACGTCCTGGTCGGCGCGCACAACGATCACATCGGTCGCAGTCCGGTGGCGGTGGATCATGATTCGCTCCGCGCGGTCAACACGGTGACGCGCCCGCAGGGCAACAACGACGCGGTCTGCACGCCGACCGCGGCGCAGCAGCGGAAGATCGATTCCCTGATTGCTGCCGCTCGCCGCATTCGTCCGCCGCGCCGCGATTCGATCTACAATGGTGCGGACGACGATGGTTCAGGCACGGTGGTGCTGCTCGAGATTGCAGAGCAGTTTGCGGCGGAGAAGCCGGCGCGCTCGATCATGTTCGTGTCGCATCAGGGTGAGGAGGGCGGCTTGCTTGGCTCCGCGTGGTTCGTGGATCATCCCACCGTGCCGTTGACGTCGATCGTTGCGGCGCACAACATGGACATGGTGGGCAAGGGGCGCGTGGATCAGGTGAAGTTCGGCGGACCGGCGTCCGTGCAATCGCTGGGGTCGCGCCGGCTCTCGCGCGAGTTTGGCGACATCATCGACTCGGTGAATGCCACCCGCGCCGAAGTGATGGCCATCGACAAATCGTGGGACGTGACGGCGAATCCGCTGAACCGGTTCTGTCGCAGCGATCAGGTGAACTACGTGCGCAAGGACGTTCCGGTCACCTATTTCTCGCTCGGTTACGCGCAGGACTATCATCAGCTCACCGATGAGCCGCAGTACATCGAATACGAGCATTCGGCACGCCTCGGCCGCTTCATTCACGATGTGATGATGGCGATCGCGACGCGCAAGGACCGGCCTGCCATTGCCGGTGCCGATCCCTCGTATCCTCAGTGCGTCCGCTGAGTCCGATCGCCGTGGACCACCGCGCGCCGGTCTCCGCTCTGACGTTCGCGTCTGACGCGCGGGCACTGCACATCGTCGATCAGACGCGGCTTCCGGCGGCGCTCGTCGAGCTGGCTCTGACGACGCTGCCGGAGATGGTGGAAGCGATCCAGTCGCTGCGCGTCCGTGGTGCCCCCGCGATTGGCGTGGCTGGTGCCGTTGGGTTGGCCGTATTGGCGGAACGGGCCGCGACCGGAAATCCGACGGCGTTCGACGCCACGATGGCCACCGCGGCCGCCGCGCTGCGCGCCGCGCGACCCACCGCCGTGAATCTGGCGTGGGCGGTCGATCGCGTGGTGGCCGCCGGACGGGCTGCTGGGTCGGCACCGGCGATCCGCGCGCGCGCGATGCGCGACGCAGCGACCGCAATTCTGCAGGAAGACGTCGCCATGTGTGCGCAGATCGGGTCGCACGGGGCCGCGCTGCTGCGCGCCGGCATGACGGTGCTGACCCATTGCAACGCTGGTGCATTGGCAACGGCGGGCATTGGCACGGCGCTGGCACCGATCTATACGATGCACGCGCGGGGCGAAGCAATCCGTGTGTTCGCCGATGAAACACGACCACTGCTGCAGGGGGCGCGACTCACCGCCTGGGAGCTGGATCGCGCGGGGATCCCAGTCACGCAGCTCACGGACGGCATGGCGGCGAGTGTGATGCACTCGGGCGCGATTGACGCAGTGCTCGTCGGTGCTGATCGCATCGCCGCCAACGGCGATGTGGCCAACAAGATCGGTACCTACGGTGTGGCGGTGCTGGCACGCCATCATGGGATTCCCCTGTATGTGCTGGCCCCCACGTCGACGGTTGATGCCGCGACGCCGGATGGCGCATCGATGCACATCGAGATGCGCGACCCGGACGAAGTGCGTTCGATGGGCGGCGTGTCGACGGCGCCGAGTGGCGTGCGTGTGCACAATCCAGCGTTCGATGTCACACCGGCTGCACTGGTGACGGCCATCGTGACCGACCGGGGCGTCTTTCATCCACCCTTTCACTTCTATTCCTGATGCGCTCCGTCCTCGCTCTCGATCAGGGCACCACCGGTTCCACCGCGTTGGTGATCGCCGCCGATGGTCGCGTGCTGGGCCGCGGCTATCGCGAATTCACGCAGCACTTCCCGCAACCGGGGTGGGTGGAACATGAGCCCACCGATCTGCTGCAGGCCACGCTGGATGCGGCGCGCGAAGCGCTGGCGTCGGCGGCAGTGACGCCGGAGTGCATCGGCATCACGAATCAGCGGGAGACGGTGGTGGTCTGGGACAAAGCCACCGGCGTACCGGTGCATCGCGCACTGGTCTGGCAAGATCGCCGTACCGCCGATCGCTGCGTAGCGCTGGCCGGCTCGAAGGACTTCATCGCGGCGCGCACCGGCCTGGTGCTCGACGCCTACTTCAGTGCGACCAAGATCGAATGGTTGCTTCGCAGCAACGGTGGATTGATGAAGCGCGCGCTCAACGGTGAGCTGCTGGTGGGGACGGTCGATACCTGGTTGATCTGGCAGCTCACCGACGGTGCGGTGCACGCCACCGATCCGACCAACGCGAGCCGCACGATGCTCTACGATATCGACCGGCACGCGTGGAGTGACGAGTTGTGCGAGCTGTTCGGTGTCCCGCGTGTGATGATGCCGGAAGTCCGCACGTCGCGAGGCGATTTCGGTGTGGCAACGGCGCGGCATCTGGGCGTAGCCCTGCCGATCACTGGGGTTGCCGGCGATCAGCAGTCGGCGTTGTTCGGGCAGGGTTGTGTGGCGCCCGGTGAGGCGAAGAACACCTACGGAACCGGGGCGTTCATGCTGATGAACACTGGAGCCAAGCGTCCGAGCCTTGGCGACGGCTTGCTCACGACCATCGCGTGTGATGCGAATGGCGGGCCGTGTTATGCGCTGGAAGCGGCCATCTTCATCGCCGGCGCGGCGGTGCAGTGGATTCGGGACGGCCTTGGCCTGATCGCGACCGCCGCCGAAACGGAAGCACTGGCGAGCGGGCTGGCATCAAATGACGGCGTCTACTTCGTGCCGGCGCTGACGGGGCTCGGCGCGCCGCATTGGGAAGCGGAAGCGCGCGGCACGCTGGTGGGCCTCACGCGCGGGACCACGCGAGCGCACATCGTGCGCGCGGCACTGGAAGCGATGGCCTTCGGGACCGCGGATGTGATGCAGTCGATGCAGCAGCGCAGCGGCGTCGTGCTCGACGCGTTGCGCGTTGATGGTGGAGCCACCAACAACGGCTGGCTGCTGCAGTTCCAGGCGGATGTGCTCGGCGTACCGGTCGAAAAGCCTGCCATGGTCGAGACGACGGCCCTCGGGGCGGCTGGTCTGGCCGGATTGCACACCGGGGTCTGGGGCTCGGCGAGCCAGTTCAGGAGCGCCCAGCGTATTTCGGTGGTGACGCCAGGTGCTGGACAGACCGATGCGGCTGCGGCCTATCTCGGGTGGCAGCGGGCCGTTCGCGCGGCGCTCAGCTGGGCACGCGATGGTGCGTGACGCGAGGCCGACGCGGGCGTGTGTACCGGACTGCGTCCACGCGCCCCGCGAGGGCTGACTCCCGACAGGCAACTGGCGTGCAGTCGCACGACAACCTCAGCGCAGCTTCTTCGGCTCCCACAGCTGGCGGAGGCTGGCCACACTTGGCCCGCTGCGCGACTGATCCACCGGCGAGACATGCCCGCCGTCCTTCACGAAACCGGTGCGTCCAAATTTTTTCTCCGCCTCACGCGCCATGCGCTGCGCATCGTCGCGCACATCGGCGTCACTGCCGTCGCCCCACTTCGGGAATGCGGACGCTGGCAGCATCAGGCATTCACGGATCTCGTTCACATCGGCGGTGCCACCCAGCGCGCGGAAGTGCCGCAGTTGTTCGTAGCGCTGCAGCCAGCCTTCGCTGATTCCCTTGTCACGCTTGCCCGTGGTCGGGTTCACCGTCAGCGGACCGTTCTTGAACACGTTCTGAATGTGTTTGGCGGCGTTCAGTTCGAGTTGCTGGCGCGCCGCGACGCCGCCCTTCACCGCGGCATCATCCGGGAACTGCGCGGCGGCATCCGCCATGTCCTCGATGCCGAGAGTGCTGCCGTTGAGCCACTTGGGATTGCGGACCGCCAGATAGCCGTGAAGCAACATGTCGTGCAGCACGCCCGGCATCACCATGCGCGGCATCATCACTGGCGGCATGCTGCCCGGGAAGAACATCACCAGATACCGATCCATCGCCTGCGTGAAGCTGACGTTCTGCGCCTCGGCGCCGTGGTTGAACACCGGCTTCTCGACGCGGCCGCAGGCGGTGTTGAGCTGCGGAATGAAGGCGGAGACGAATCCCGATGCCGCGCTCCGGCCGTGCGCATCCTTCACCGAGTGGATGTCCGTCTTCCCACTCAGGGTGGAGACGTGCGGCACGACCATCCACATGTCGTAGTCGCCGGTGACCGGGGTGCCCTTGTAGCCCCACACGTAGAGCGGCACGGCCGTTTCGCCGGACAATGCCGTCGTCAGTGACTTCGGATACCAGTACACCTTGCCGCTTGCCTTCTCCATCGCGAAGTGCACGCTGGGGCTCTTCGGACTGAGGAAGTGGCGGTACTTCTTGTCGGGGTCGACGGCCGAACTCGGGACAGTGATCTCCGACATCTGTTCGAAGTGTGATTGCCCGTTCAACGTTTCGAACAACCCGTTTCCGAGCGAGAGGTGAAGGACCTGCGCCTGCCCGTGCCCGTGATAATGCGGCTGCGCGTTCGGCGCTCCCTTGGGCGCCTTGCAGAAGGCCTGATCGCACGGCACCAGCCCCGACATGGGGCCGAAATCGGAGCTCTTGTCGTGCACGTCCATGCTCTTGGTGGCGAAGCCGGCGGCAATGAGCCGCATCGTGGGCACCGTCGACGGACGCAGGATCAGAAAGCAGTTTGCCTCCTGACACGCCCCATGGATGGCCTGCAGGTGCGTGTCGACCACTCCGCTGTTTTGTGGCGTGGCGGCATTGAACCGGGATGCGTCGATCGCCATGGGGTCTCTCGCGGTGGCTTGGCAGGGGTATTCGCGGACTGATGTGTAGGTAGTGTGCGTGCCAACGGACGGCAATGATCGGCCGATCGAGGCGCGCGAAGGGTGCCGTCCCGGGGGCAGAGGACTGCCGGGTGGTCAGGCCGTTGGACCGGACGGTCGAGCGGGACAGCGCCTGCGGAGGTCGAGCGGCCCTCGACGACAGTCTGGCGGCACCAGGGTGTCCGGTGCCTCGCTGGGGGCGCAAAGCGGGGTATATTCCCGAGGTGGAACGGAACCCCGATCCCATGAGTCAGGTAAACGGACGTCAGCGGAGAACTGGTCATTTCGACTCCCGAACAGGCGAGCGACCGGAGGGCGAATCTGGTCCTGCGGGCACTCATCGACGAAATGCTGGAGCGGGTCCGCGGGTTGAATGCCACGCCGTCGACGATGACGACCGATGAACGGGCACGCGCCGAGGCGGAGCTCGAGTCCATCATGGCACGAGTGCGGCGGTACGCGGCGTTACGTGATCAGCAGTTGTAAGGACACTCACTCACAGGGGTGCGGTCGCATGTCCATCGCGAGGCATCCCATTTCAGCAGGACGGCTGGCCTCATGAATACGCGCTCGAAGTTCCTGCTTGGTGGGCTGATGATCCTTGGCACCGCCAGTTTCCTGGCCGCCAAGAGCACCGCCGCCACGGCGCAGTTCTACCTCACGCCACACGAACTGGCCGAGCGACTGCGGGCTGATGATTCCTTCCGCGACAACGGCATGAAGGTCGGTGGCCGGGTCGTACCGGGCACCATCGTGCGGTCGCCGGGCAACAAGGAAGTCCGTTTCGTGATGCGCGACACGATGGCAACGAGTGAAGCGCGCTTCACGGTGGTCTACAGGGGCATCATTCCGGATACCTTCACCGACAGCGTCGATGTGGTGGTGGAAGGCAAGCTCGACGCCGGCAACACCTTCCAGGCGACGGTGCTGCTGGCCAAGTGCGCGTCCCGCTACGAGAACGCGCCGGGCAAGCCCGGCGAACCTGGCTACACACCGGGCGCAAAGTCCGGTGCTGAGGGCGGTCATCCTGCTGGCGTCCCGAAGGGACCGAGCGCGGCACCCCAGACGTGATTCTTCTCGGGGAGTTGTCGCTCTGGGTGGCGCTGTTGATGGCCATCTGGATGACGACGGTGAGCTATGCGGGTGGCGGCACCCGTCGCAGTGAGCTGGTGATGAGCGGTGAGCGTGCGACGTATGCGACGCTCTTCTTCGTGCTGATGGCGAGCGCCGGGTTGTGGACCGCGCTCTTCACGCATGACTTCTCGCTCAAGTTCGTCGCCAGCTACACCAGCGCGAATCTGCCGAAGGTCTATCTGTTCAGCGCCTTCTGGGCTGGCCAGTCCGGGTCACTGCTCTTCTGGGCGCTGATTCTCGCCAGCTTCAGCGCCATCGCCGTCTTCGCCAACCGCGCGAAGAATCGCGAGCTGATGCCGTGGGTCACCGGCACACTCGGTGTGGTGCTGATCTTCTTCATCGGCACCATCCTGTTCGCGGCCAATCCGTACGAGCGGATGGAGTGGGTGCCGCCCGACGGGCGCGGGATGAACCCGCAGCTGCAGAACCCCGGGATGGCGATCCACCCGCCGATGCTCTATCTGGGCTGGGTGGGCACGACGATTCCGTTCGCGTTCGCGATCGGCGCGCTGGTCACCCGGCGGCTCGATACCGAGTGGCTGGCGGCGATCCGTCGCTGGAGCCTGATCAGCTGGTTCTTCCTCACCATCGGCCTGGTCCTCGGCATGTGGTGGGCCTATGTGGAATTGGGCTGGGGCGGCTACTGGGCGTGGGATCCGGTCGAAAATGCGCCGTTGACGTCGTGGCTCTGCCAGACGGCGTTCCTGCATTCGATCATGATTCAGGAAAAGCGCGGCATGCTGCGCAAGTGGAATGTGACGCTGGTGATCGCCGCATTCCTGCTCAGCATCCTTGGCACCTTCCTCACGCGCAGCGGCGTGATCGAGAGCGTGCACAGCTTCGCGCAGAGTCCGATCGGCAACTACTTCTCGACGTTCCTGATCCTGATCTTCGTGGTGACGACGATCCTC
>JANMHB010000037.1:0-11162 GCA_031374935.1 Gemmatimonadaceae bacterium
TTCCTTCCGCTCGAAGCGGAGCAGCGCGTTGTTGCCGAGGGTGCCGCGAATGCCGATGCCGGCCGGCGTGCCCTTCAGGCTGGCCACCAGCATCATGTCCCGGCCCAGCTCCTTCGCCGGAATCTCGAAGTAGAGGCGGCTGCCCGAGACGTGGGTGTTGAACAGTCCTTTGCGGGTGCGTGCACGCGGCGTGATCACGGTGGCATACGGACGCGGGTTCGGCTCACCAGCGCCGGCACCGCCGGGAACTCCGCCCGGAATACCAGCCTGCGCACCATTCGGAGTGGTCGGTGTGCCTGGCGTCGGCATGCCGGGCGTCGGGGTGCCGGCGACGGGTGTGCTCGGGCCAGCGGCAGGGGTCGGTGCGGGCGCCGTGGTTGGCTTCTGCGTGGAGCAGCCGGCAAGACCGACCAGAGCCAGCGCGGCGGCGGCCCGTGCGGCGTTGAACGGAGAACGAATCATGAAAACGGGGGCTGCGGATGAATTCGAAGGGTGCGAACGGGGCAATTGAACGGTACGGCGCAGCGTGCGCGAGTGTTGGGCTGCAAGCTTGCGGTAAACGAACGCCCGGCCCGGAATGATCCGGGCCGGGCGTCAGGGTCCAGCTAACCTCGACGAATCACTAGCGATGGTTACACACTGGTCGCGTTTGCGCCCATCCCCATCGAGTGGTACCCCTTGTCCACATAGACTGTGGTGGCGGTGATCCCCTTTGCCAGATCGCTGGCCAGGAACGCCATCGTGTTCCCGACATCCTCCGCCGTCAGCGCATCGGGCAACGGGGAGTTCTCCGCGCAGTACGCGACCATCTTTTCGATGATGCCGATGGCACTGGCCGCGCGAGATGCCAGCGGCCCGGCCGACACCGTGTTCACGCGCACGCCCCACTTCCGACCGGCCTCGAACGCCAGCAGCCGCGTGTCAGATTCCAGCGCCGCCTTGGCACTCGACATGCCACCGCCGTATCCCGGAATCGCACGCTCACTGGCCATGTACGTGAGCGAATTGAACGATCCGCCCGGCCGCATGATCGGACCGAAATGCTGCACCATGCTCACCATCGAGTAGGCGCTGGCGCTGACCGCCGCCAGATAGCCGTTCCGCGACACCTCGAGTAACGGCTTCTTCACTTCCGGCCCGTTGGCCAGCGAGTGAATGACGATGTCGATCGGGCGCTCCCCGAAATCATCGGTGCAGCGCTTGACCAGGCCGGCAATGCTGAAGTCGCCCAGCTCCTTGTAGCGCTTGTTCTCGCGGATCTCCGGCGGGGCGCTCTCGAGCGTGTCGTAGACCGCGTCCAAGGGATAGATGCGTTCGAAGGTCAGCAGCGAGCCGTCCGACATCTTCCGCGAGTCATCGATCTTCCCGCGTTCGATGAGATTCAGAAAGATGTTGAGCGCCGGCGGCCAGGTGGCCACACACACCGACGCACCGGACTCGGCCATTGCCTTGGCGATCGCCCATCCGAAACCGTTGTCGTCGGCGACGCCGGCAACGAGCGCGCGTTTTCCTGAGAGATTGATTGGCAGCATGCGCGGAAAACTAAGGGGCCGAACCCTGGTGACGCACTCCAGGCACGATGCGGCGAAGGGCTCGCGACCAGACCGGCCTGAAGCACGGCGCAGTCACGAGGCGGCCCGTTTGAGGCGATCGCGCACCGCATCCCAGATCGGCAGATCCGGCACCGCCTCGACCACGATCGCGCTCACCCCGACACTGTCCAGCTCATGCAGCGCGGCAAACAGGACGCTCGCATAGGGCTCGGCCCGACCGGGGAGCATTCGAATGATGACGTCTTCCCGGAAGGGCAGATCGAAGTCGGAATACGCCACGACGCCAATCAGCGCACCGGTGGACCGCAGCGAGTCGATCATCGTCGCGAGCGCGACCGCGTCGCCGGAGGGCACCAGCCGGACCGTCGCGCGAGGCGCGTAGTGGCGATCCAGCGCACCGGGCGATCGACGGGGCGCATCACCACCCGGTGACGACGCCGGGCGATGCACCTTCCGGCCAAGCACCGACTCCAGCGCCGCCACCGAGGCGCCGCCGGGTCGCAGCAACGTCGGCATCTCGGTGCTGAGATCGATGACGGTGCTCTCGATGCCCACGTCGCAGGGCCCGCCGTCGAGAATCAGCACATCCACGTCGCTCAGCCCATGTGCGACATGCTGCGCTGACGTTGGCGAGAGCTGGTTGCTCTTGTTGGCGCTGGGTGCTGCAACCGGCACGCCGGCGGCGCGCAGCAGCGCCAGTGCCACCGGATGCGCTGGCACCCGCACACCGATGAACGGCAACCCGGCCGACACTGCGTCCGGCACATCGGGGTGCTTCGGCAGCACCAGCGTCAGCGGGCCAGGCCAGAAGGCCGCGGCCAGCGCGGTGGCGTCATCCGGCCACGCCGTCACGACGCGACGGGCCGCCTCGGTATGCGGCACGTGCACTATGACCGGATTGTACGATGGACGTCCTTTTGCCTCGAAGATCCTCGCCACCGCGGCCGCATCGAGCGCATTCGCACCAAGGCCATAGACGGTCTCGGTGGGAAACGCGACCAGCAGTCCAGCGCGCAGCCGCGCGGCAGCGTGGGCGATCGTGTCAGGATCGGGGCGGGCAGGGTCGACGGTGAGCAGTTGCACGATTCACACTCCTGAGGCGCATCATCGCGCTGAAGAACCGGCCCGGCGGCCGAACGGGTTCCGATCAGCAACTTAGCAGCCCTCAGCAATCGTGCCCTGTCGGAACACCCACGCGGCATTGTCAACCTTTCCACCGGAATACGCCGGCACGACACCCACCGTCCCACATCGGGTGCCGCCGGAATTCGCAGCGAGCCGGCACCCACCCCGACGGTCGTTCTGGAGTCGCCGTCAGTGGATTGTCGCACGCGGTCAGGGCCCATTTGCACGAACGTGAGTCGAGTCCACTGCGTAGCATGCGGCAGCGTGTGAGTATTGGCGCGGTAATCCGAAGCCCTGCCGGTGAGTCGACGCACGGGCTGTTGTTCGTTCCCACCCTCGAAGCAGGAGTCGTCGTGCTCAGGTCTCGTCCGCTTCTTCCCGCGCCGCGATGGCGCCTGGTCTCTGCCGGTATCGCGGCAATGGCGCTACTTGGCAGCCCTCTGGCGGCCCAGCAGCGTCGGACACCGGTGCGACCAGTCGCGCTGCCCGTCGTCACCGCACCCATCGACACCACGATCCTGCGCGGGTTGCAGTGGCGCGAAGTCGGGCCATTCCGCGGTGGACGCAGCGTGGCCGTGGCGGGGACGCAGGCTCGCCCGAACGAGTACTGGATGGGCACCACCGGCGGCGGCGTCTTCAAGACCACCGACGGTGGCAACACCTGGGTGCCGATGACCGATCGCTACTTCGGCGGCACCATCGGCGCGGTGGCACCGGCGCCCTCCAATCCAGACATCGTCTATGTCGGTGGTGGCGAATATCCCATCCGCGGAAACACGAGCCATGGTGATGGGGTCTGGCGCACCGACAACGGCGGCCGGACATGGACGTCGATGGGACTCCGCGACACGCGGCACATCAGCCGCATCCGGGTGCACCCCACCACGCCGGACATCGTCTGGGTGGCTGCGCAGGGCCATGCGTTCGGCGCCAATGCAGAGCGCGGCGTCTTCAAGAGCACCGATGGCGGCAAGAACTGGCGTAAGGTGCTGTTCCGCAATGACTCCACCGGTGCCAGCGATCTGGTGCTCGATCCGACCGACCCGAACATCATGTATGCCGCGTTCTGGCAGGCGTACCGGCAGCCGTGGAAGCTGGTGAGCGGTGGGGTTGGCGGCGGCATGTTCAAGAGCACCGATGGCGGTGAGACCTGGAAGGAGCTCACCCGCAACGCCGGGCTGCCGAGTGGCCTGTGGGGCAACATCGGCATCACCGTCAGTCCCGTGAAGCCAAGCCGGTTGTGGGCGATCATCGAGAACGACGACGGCGGTGTGTTCCGCAGCGACGATGCCGGTGCCACCTGGACGCGGGTGAACGAGGATCGCAAGCTGCGCCAGCGCGCCTGGTACTACTCGAAGATTCACGCCGACTCGCGTGATACGAACATCGTCTACGTGAACAACGTCAACTTCCATCGCAGCACCGATGGCGGAAAGACCTTCCGCACGATCAGGGCGCAGCATGGCGACAGTCACGACTTCTGGATTGCCCCCAACGACAACCAGCGCTTCATCGAAGCCAACGATGGCGGCGCCAACGTGACGGTGAACGGTGGTCGCACCTTCACCGATCAGGATTTCGCCACGGCGCAGATGTACCACGTCAGTGTCACGAATCACTTTCCCTACCGGCTCTGCGGTGCGCAGCAGGACAACAGCACGCTCTGCGGGCCGAACCGGGGCGAGCGTCCGCTGTCGATTGCCGATTGGGAAGAGGCGGGTGGTGGAGAGAGCGGCTATGTCACCGCTCATCCGACCAACCCCGACATCATCTTCGCCGGCAGCTACGGCGGCTTCCTCACCCGCAAGGACATGCGCACCGGCTTGTCGCGCAACGTCAATCCGTGGCCGCTGAATCCGATGGGCCACAGTGCGGTCGATCTCAAGTACCGCATGCAGTGGACCTTCCCGATCGTGATCTCGCCGCACGATTCCAAGGTGATGTATGTCGGATCCAACGTGCTGTTCAAGAGCACCGACGAAGGCGACAGCTACACCCCCATCAGCCCCGATCTCTCGCGCAACGATCCGCGCACACTGGGGCCGAGCGGTGGTCCGATCACGCGGGACCAGACGGGGGTGGAGTACTACGGGACGGTGTTTGCGCTGGCGGAATCGCCGCTGGTGAAGGGAGTGTTGTGGGCAGGCACTGACGACGGGTTGGTGCAGCTGACGCGTGACGGCGGCGCGACGTGGAAGAACGTCACCCCGCCGCTGCTCAGGACACGCGAGTGGGCGCGCATCTCGATCGTCGAAGCGTCGCATCATGCGCCGGGCACCGCCTACATCGCGGCCAACCGGTTCCAGCTCGACGATTTCCAGCCGTACCTGTTCCGCACCACCGACTATGGCGTGACCTGGACCCGCATCGATGGCGGCCGCACCGACGGCAGCGAGGTGTCGCGCGCCTCGACCGTCATTCCTGCCGACGAATTCACGCGCGTGATCCGAGAGGACCCCGATCGCCCGGGCCTGTTGTACGTCGGTACCGAACGTGGGCTCTACGCATCGCTCGATGATGGACTGAGCTGGTTCTCGCTCCGACAGAACCTGCCGCCGGTGCCCGTGCACGACATCGCGCTGCGGGACGGCGATCTGATCGCCGGCACACATGGTCGCAGCTTCTGGATTCTGGACGATGTGAGCGCATTGCGGCAGCTGACGCCGGCCGTGGCCAGTGCCAGGGCTCATCTCTTCCAGCCACGTGATGTGCCGCGTATCACCTGGGGGGGTGGCGCGCCCACGGGTGCCCGCCCCACCGGTGCCAACCCATCGTCGGGCACGATTCTCCAGTACCACATCGCCAGCGCCAACGCGCTGGTGACGCTGGAAGTGCGTGATTCCACCGGCGCACTGGTGCGATCGCTGACCAGCGAACAGGACTCCGCCTCGCGCGCCGATTCCCTCGCACGCGCGATCACCGTCAAGCGGGTGACCGATTCGTTGGTGGCGGCGGGAGTCACGGCCGACGTGGCCGCGCGTCGCGCCAATGTCGCGGCACCGGAGTTCGATCCGACCGATGAGGATGCCCCGCGTCGTGCACCACGCCCGCCGCGGCTGCCGAACAAGCTCGGGCTCAATCGCTTCGCCTGGAACATGCGCGGCGCCGATGCGGTCGGCTTCGACGGCCTGATCATGTGGTCGGCGCAGCTCACTGGGCCACTGGTCGCACCAGGCACGTACACCTTCACGATGCGTGTCAACGACGAAGCGCCGATGACCCGAAAGGCGAAGATCCTGCCCGATCCGCGCAGCACAGCCACGCCCGCCGACTACATCGCGCAGGCTGCGATGCTCAAGCGCATCAACGAACGGACCAGTGAGGCGAACACCGCCGTCGCCGTCATTCGTGGCTTGCGATCGCAGGTGGAGGAGCGGATGAAGAGCCTCTCGCCCACCGATACGTCGGCCTTTGCAACGCTGACGCGTGCGTGGGAGTCACGATTGGCCGTCATCGAAGACTCGCTCTACCAGACGAAGAACCGGAGCGGCCAGGACCCGTTGAACTATCCGATCCGCCTCAACAACCAGATTGCGGCACTCGCGAGTGTCGTCTCGTCGTCGCCGGCCCGGCCCACGCGGCAGTCGCAGACGGTCTTCCAGCAACTGGCAAAGCAGCTCGATGAGGAGATGACGAAACTGCGCACTGAGCTCGGTGCGCCGCTGGATGCCGTGAATGCCTTCCTCGGCCAGCGCGGAAAGCCGCCGGTGAAGCCTGGTGTGCTGGCACCTGCGGCAACACGGGCAGATGATGATGATGCCGACGCGCTGGTGGAGTTTCCCGAACTGCCGTAACGCGGGCAGAACACTGTGATCGTGCCGGCACCCGGGCGCGTACGCTGTGAACCGACATCGGCCTGGCCGCGTCGGTTCGTCAGCGCACGTCGCCCGGCGTGCCGTGTGTGACTATTCTCCAGCGTTCACGCTGTGACCGCTCCGTCTCATCGCCCCGTCCCGTGGCTCATTTCGCAGGAACCCGCAAGCTCGCGTTCGCCGTCCGGACATCGAAGATTCAGGGCAAGGGCGCATTCGCCACCCGCAACATCAAGAAGGGTGCCCGGATCATCGAGTATCTCGGTGAGTGTATCGATGAGGACGAGGCGGACATCCGATACCCCGATGACGAGATGGGACGGCACCACACCTTCCTGTTCTCGATCGGCGACGGGTCGCGTGTGCTCGACGCCGGCCCGCTCGACTGGCCGGCGAAGTACATCAACCACGCCTGCGACCCGAACTGCGAAGCGATCGAGGAAGAGGACGGGCGGGTGTTCATCTCGGCGCTGAAGAACATTCCGGTCGGCGCCGAGTTGCTCTACGACTACGCGTATGAGCGGACGCCGGAGCACACGGAAGCCGACGAAAAGATGTACGTCTGCCGGTGCGGGTCGCCGAAGTGCCGCGGCTCGATCATGGCGCCGCCGAAGGTGAAGAAGAGCAAGAAGAAGGGAAAGAAGGGCGGCGGAAACGTCGGGAAGAAGGACAAGAAAACGAAACGCGAAAAGCCAATCGTCACGCACGCCGAAATGAAGGCCGGCACAAAGGCTCGGAAGCCGAGGAAGCGGGCAGCGCGATGATGACGCACGGCCGCCGCTCTCCGGCGCGGATGGTCTGCACTGTGCGTGGTGTCGTCGCACTCCTCCTGTTCGCGCCGGTTGCCAGTGCGCACGCGCAACGGATCGGTCCGCAGCCGTACTCGGCGTGGCCCAGCGTGGCGCCCGCCACGCCGATCGTCGCCAATGGCGCGGTCGCCCTTGTGCAGCGTCCCATTCCCGGGCCGCGACGGGCGGACGCCTGGAAGCTGGGAGGGATGGCCACCCTGGCACTCGGCATGGCAACGGTCGATCGCCGTGGTGATGCGTGGGCCCGGCGCCCCGGCGTGCAGGAGAGCCATACCCTCGATGCGCTGGCACACCTCGGCGACCTCACCGGCACATATGGGGCGACATTCGTGGGCCCGGCGTCGTGGCTGCTGGGCCGCGTTCGCGGTGACTCGGGGACGGCGGTGCTCGGGCTGCGCACCACCGAAGCGGTGGTGCTGAGCGGCGTGACGATTGCGGCGATCAAGGTGCTGGCGGGTCGTACGCGGCCCTACGCGAGCGCCGACAACAGCCCTACGCACTGGAATCTCTTCGGTGGGCTCCGCAGTGACAGTACGCGCAGCTTTGCATCGGGGCATTCCGCCTTGTCGGCTGCAGCGGCGGTGACTCTGGCGGCCGAGTGGCGTCGGCAGGGCGCGCGCGGATGGAAGACCGCCGGGCCGCCGCTGGTGTATGCGTTGGCGTCGCTGACGGCCGCCAGCCGCGTGCGTGATCGCCAGCATTGGATGTCCGACGTGGTGATCGGGGCAGCCGTTGGCATGGCCAGCGCACTGATCGTGCGCCGATGGCACGACGCGCATCCGGCCAGCCGCGTCGATCGCATCTTTCTCGTTCGCTGACGCGCGGCAGTGGCCGACGGGATCTTCATAGTCGCCGACCTGTTCGGCGCCGAGGCCGACCGGATCGCGGTGTTGCAGGAGACGCTCGATCCCAAGTTTGCGAAGCTGTTCCGACCGCATGTGACACTGGCTGGCTCGAGTGGCGTCGGAGTGTTGCCACTCGACACGTCACGTGAGGAACTGACTGCCGCACTGACGCGTGTGGGCGATGCGGTGGCCCCGCTCGATTTCGTCTTCGGGGCACCGGACCGGTTTCCTGCCACCAACATCATCATGCTGCCGCTTCCCGTGCATGGCCCGGTACGCTGGCTGCACGACCGGATTGCCACCTGTGGGCTGCCGTTTGCGGCGCCGAAGTTCGCGTTCACGCCGCATTGTACGGTGCACTTCTTCCGAACGATGACGGACGAGGCGTGGCGGAAGGCGCAGCGATTCCGGGTGCGGGCGCCGATTCGCGTGGAGCGGATTCAGGCGTATGCGACGCGGGAGCCGCAGGCGGCGACGTTGCTGTGTGATGTCGCGCTGCGCGGGCGCTGACAATAACGCCTCCTGGCGAGCTCGGCTGACGACTGTTCGGTGGGACTATCTGGCGCGGACGCCGCCATGCGCTGGCGTCCGTCCCCTCCTCACGCTCTCGAATCTGAGGCGGCCATGCTCGGTCACCCGGTGCCGCGAAAAACCAGTTCAGTCTGTCACGGAACCCCGAAAAAAGCATTCTCATCTGTCACAATTTCGACAGAAATTCGTTGACAGCGGTTGGTCAACCCGCGAAGCTGGGAGACGCCGATTTCGGCCGGGTCCCACGTCTGGGCCCCCGGAACGTGTGGGCGGCACGACCAGACATCTTTCGTGGGGGAGGGTTCCGTGGGTCTCATCCGTCGGGGGGCCACCGTACTGGCGCTATTGGCGCTGGCGGGAGGCGAGCTGCTTGCGCAGCGGCGTATCACAGGCAAGGTGACCGAAGAAGGGAGCGGATCACCGCTCGGGAACGTGAGTGTGCAGCTCATCGGAACGACGACGGGCGCCTATACGAACGATGCGGGGACGTATTCGCTGCTGGTGCCGAATGGCGCGGTGTCGTTACGCGTTCGTCGCATTGGCTATCAGCTGAAGACGGTGCTTGTCCCGGCCGGCGGAAGCACGGTCGACGTCGTGCTTCGGAAGGACGTCCTGCAGCTCGAAGGCATCGTGGTGACGGGCCAGCAGGGAACACTCGATCGAAAGAACGCTGCCACCGCCGTCGTGTCGGTGGGTGGTGAGCAGCTCTCGGCTGTGCCATCGAACTCGCTTGACCAGGCACTGCAGGGCAAGGTCGTCGGCGCGCGCATCAACCTGAACTCCGGCGCACCAGGCGGCGGCGGACAGATCCAGATCCGCGGTGTCACGTCCATCCTCGGCAACGGCCAGCCGCTGTTCGTGATCGACGGCGTGGTTATGTCGAACGCCTCGATCAACAGCGGCGTAAACGCGATCACCGCCGCGAGCGGCGGCAGCAACTCGTCGTCGCAGGACAACCCGACGAACCGCCTCGCCGATATGAACCCATCGGAAATCGAGGACGTGCAGGTGTTGAAGGGTGCCGCGGCCGCTTCGCTCTATGGCTCACGCGCGACGAATGGCGTCATCCTCATCACCACCAAGCGCGGCAAGGCAGGCGCCCCACGCTGGAGCGCGACGCAACGTTTCGGCCAGTCGTCGCTGCTTCGCGGCGTCGGCCAGCGCAGGTTCAAGGACGCCGCAGCTGCGGTGCAATGGGCAACGGACAACTCCAATGCAGCTGGCGTTGCGGAAGTCCAGAGCATCATCGCGGCGAACGGGGGGACAGTGCCCTACAACGATTTCAACTCGCAGCTCTTCGGTGAAAAGGGCTTCGGTTACAACTCGGCACTGCAGGTCAGCGGTGGCACGGCAGACGGCGGCACACGGTATCTCGCCTCGGTCAGCCGTCAGGTCGAGGGCGGCATTGCGAACAACACCAATGCACTTCGCGACAACGCCCGCATCAACATCGACCAGACCATGACGAGCCGCCTCTCGGCCAAGCTCGATCTCGGCATTACGCGCAACAACGCGAACCGCGGACTCTCGAACAACGACAACACGTACACCAGCCCGCTGTACAACTTCGCGTACACGCCGAGTTTCGCGACACTGAACCAGCTGGACGGGAACGGCAACTATCCGACGAACAACTGGGCCGGCGGTGGCGGCACAGGCAGCTCGAACCCGTTCCAGAATTATGCGTTTATCCGGAACAACGAGGACGTGAACCGCTTCATCGGCAGCGGCTTGATGTCCTTTCAGGCAATTCAGTCGGCGTCCAACCGACTCCGCTTCGAGTACCTGGCCGGCATCGACCAGTTCACGCAGGAAAACCAGGTCTACGGCCCGAACTTCCTGCAGTACGAGGCGAATGACGGCCTGCCCGGCACAGCGGTGCAGAACACGAACAACAGTCGCCAGCTGAACCAGCGCCTGAGCGCGTCGTACGACTTCACGCCGTCCAATCTGCCGTTCTCGCTCAGCACGGTGGCTGGCCTGACGCAGGAGCAGCAGCGCCTGAACGGATATCTCATCACGGCGCGCGGCCTGATTCCGACGATTGCGAACATCAACCAGGGCACGCAGTTCACGGCGCAGACGAAGACGAAGGACGTCGACCAGGCGTGGTACGTGCAGCAGTCGATTCTCGCCTTCGACGAGCGCTTGTACTTGTCCGGCAGTCTCCGCGGTGACCGCTCGAGCGACAACGGTGACCGCACCACGTACTACACGTATCCGGCCGTGCAGGCCTCGTACCGACTGGTCAGCATCCTGCCGAAGCTGGACGAGTTCAAGCTCCGCGGCTCGTGGGGCCAGACGGGCAACCGGCCGACGTATGGAGCCCGTTTCGTGACGCTCGGCAGCACCGGCCTCTTCGCCGGCGTGAACGGCCTCGGCGTGAACACGGCGCTCGGCAATCCGTTTGTGAAGCCGGAGCGCAAGACGGAGACGGAGTTCGGATTCGATGCACGTGGCTTCGGTGGCCGCCTTGGTTTCGAGTAC
>JANMHB010000049.1:0-1592 GCA_031374935.1 Gemmatimonadaceae bacterium
GACTCTTCGCAAACATCGGACAGGCCATCTCGGCCGCAAGCTATCGGGGCAAGCGTGTGCGCCTGGCCGCCTGGGTGCGCGCGGACAGCGTCGGCAGTGGAGGCGGTGGACTCTGGATGCGTGTCGACGGCGCGACCGGCATGATCAGCCTCGACAACATGTCGAATAGCAATCGCCCCATCCTCGGCACCAGCGACTGGACCGAGTACGCGATTGTGCTGGATGTGCCACCGCAGGCAGTCAGCATCTTCGTCGGCGGCCTGCTGAGCAGCACCGGCACATTGCGTGTTGATGATGCGCGGCTGGAGGTGGTCGACGCGAGTGTGCCGACGACCGTGGGAGCGCAGAGCTGGCCCGCGACGTCAGATAGCGCCACGACCGTCAACGAAGCGCTTCGGCTGCCGACGACGCCCGTGAATCTTGACTTCGAAGGCCTGCCGGCCACGGAATCGACCTGGCTGGCGACCGTCGCGCGGCCCTTCGCGACCGATGCCGCTGGCAGTGGCTTCGACGACCTCGCAGAACTCGGCAGTATTGTCGGGAACGCACGTGTGGTCGGTTTCGGCGAGGCGACGCACGGCACGCGGGAGTTCTTCCGCATGAAGCACCGGGCCTTCGAATATCTCGTCGAACGGCAGGGCTTCACGCACTTCACCATCGAAGCGACCATGCCCGAGTCGCGCGCGATGGACCGATTCGTCACGCGTGGCGAAGGCGATCCGGCGCGGCTGCTCCAGAATCTGTACTTCTGGACGTGGAACACGCAGGAGGTGCTCGACCTGATCCTCTGGATGCGGGCCTACAACGTGCGGGTGGGTGCACCCACGCTGCGATTCTTCGGCTTCGACATGCAGTCGCCAGAGCAATCGATCGACAGCGTCAGCACGATCCTGACGCGCCTCGATCCCGCGCTGGGTGCGCGCGCAACGGCATCGATGCGGTGCCTTTCCCCAGGGCGCACGACGCGGGGCACCTATGATGGCGCGCAGTACCGCGGCACGACGACCGCCGCACAGCGGATCGCCTGCGGTGATTCCCTGCAGGCACTGGTCTCGACGGTGCAGCTGGCCCGGTCCGCCTGGACCGGGCGGATATCGACCGAGGATCTGGACTGGCTCGAGCAGTACGTGATGCTCGTCCGCCAGTGGGAACGGCTCGGCCAGGCCACGACGAACGCCTTCGCCGTTCGCGACCGGGCCATGGCTGACAACCTGCTCTGGGTCGCCGCCCGCGAGCCATCGGCCAAGCTCTTCGCATGGGCGCACAACGGACACGTCAGCCGACGCGCCACCGCCATGGGCGCGAACCTGTCGCAGGCGCTGGGCGACAGCTACCGCGTCTTCGCGTTCACCTTCGGCACCGGTTCATTCAACGCCGTGGGATCGACGGGCACGGTGTTCACGGCGCTGACGTCACATACCATCAGTGTGGTGTCGCCAGGTACCGTCGAGTCGGCGTTCGCTGCCGTCGGGCAGCCACGACTGATCTTCGACGCGCGGCGGATCGCTGGGGGCGGCGACGCGTCGGCGTCACTTCGCAATCAGCCGGTCAGGATGCGATGGATCGGTGCCGCCTATGCCGAGTCGGCGGCG
>JANMHB010000138.1:0-53406 GCA_031374935.1 Gemmatimonadaceae bacterium
CCATCATCACCTTGGTAGCCATCGTCAGAGTTCCGGCGTGTGGGATCAGTCGAGATAGAGCGCGCGGCGAACCGCGGCGATGGTCTTCGGCAGGTCGGCCTTGGCAGCCTTCTCGAGCCCCTTGGCGTAGGGCATCGGTGCATCGGCCTGCGTCACACGCAGCACCGGCGAGTCGAGGTCGTCGAAACACTCGCGCTGCACCAGGTCGGTGATCTGCGCACCCACCCCGGCGAAGTACCACCCTTCCTCGAGCACGACGCAGCGATTGGTCTTCTTCACGCTGTCGATGATCGCGCGTTCGTCGAGCGGGCGAATGCTGCGCAGGTCGACGACATCGATCGTGATGCCATCCTTGGCCAGCTGATCAGCGGCCGCCATTGCCACCAGCACCTGCTTGCCCCACGTCACGATCGTCGCGTGTTCACCCTTGCGCTTCAGATCGGCCACGCCGAGCGGCACGATGTACTCGCCGTCCGGCACTTCGCCCTTGTTGTTGTAGAGCATCTCGCCTTCGAGCACACACACCGGATTGTCGTCACGGATGGCTGCCTTGAGCAGCCCCTTCGCATCATACGGCGTACCCGGCGCCACCACCTTCAGACCGGGAATGTGCGCCAGCCAGCTCTCCCACGCCTGACTGTGCTGCGCGCCGAGCTGCAGCGCGGCACCGTTCGGGCCGCGGAAGACCATCGGAATGTTGAATTGGCCGCCGGACATGTACAGCATCTTGGCCGCGGCATTCACCACCTGGTCGAGTGCCAGCAGTGCGAAGTTCCACGTCATGAACTCGATGATGGGCCGCAGCCCCACCATCGCGGCACCCACCCCCACGCCGGCAAAGCCGAGCTCCGTGATCGGCGTGTCGACCACCCGCATCTCGCCGAACTCCTGGAGCAGTCCCTTCGATACCTTGTATGCGCCCTGATACACCCCCACTTCCTCACCCATCAGGAAGACGCGTGCATCGCGCTGCATCTCTTCACGGAGCGCCTGATTCAGCGCGTCACGATATGTGATGATGGCCATGGTCAGCTCCACCCGCCAGCGGCGCTGATCGTATCCGAGGTGGTATCGACGTAGACATGTTCCATCAGCGCTTCCAGTGGCGGTTCCGGGCTGGCCTCCGCGAAGTCCCAGGCATCCTGGACAATCGCCTTGATCTCGACGTCCAGGTCGTGCATCACCTCCTCGGTCAGCGTGCCACGTGCTTCCATGTGCGCACGCAACAAGGCGATCGGGTCGCGCTGCAGGTACTCGTCGAGTTCCGCCTTGCTGCGATACGTGCCGCTGACGGCGTCCGACATCGAATGACCCATGAAGCGATAGGTGCGCATCTCCAGCAGCGTCGGGCTCTGGTCGGTGCGGGCCCGCGTCACGGCTTCATCGATCGCGGCACGCACCGCCAGCACATCCTGACCATCGACCACACCACGATGCATGTCGTAGCTGCCGGCGCGCTGATAGATGTCGTTGATGGCCGACGCGCGCTCGACGGAGGTGCCCATGCCGTAGCGTTTGTTCTCGATGATGAAGATCACCGGGAGCTTCCAGAGTGCGGCCATGTTCAGCGACTCGTGGAACGCACCGTTGTTCACGGCGGCCTCACCGAAGAAGCAGCAGATCACCTGATCGCCGCCACGATACTTGATCGCGAAGCCGACGCCGGTGGCAATCGGCAGATGCCCGCCCACGATGCCGTGCCCTCCGAGAAAGCCGGTGGCCTTGTCGAACATGTGCATCGAACCGCCCTTGCCGCCGGCGCAGCCATCGACGCGACCGAACAGCTCGGCCATCACCGATCGCGGCGTCAGCCCGCGAGCCAGCGCCTGCCCGTGATCACGGTAGGTGGTGATCATGTAGTCGTCCGGCCGGAGGTGGCTGAGCGTTCCGGTGCTCACCGCCTCCTGCCCGATGTAGAGATGGCAGAAGCCACCGATGCGGCCGATGGCATACGCCTCGGCACAGCGCTCCTCGAATCGGCGCTGCAACAGCATCGAACGGAGCAGGGACAGGTGCAGCGTGCGCTCGGCATCAGGTGCCGGGGCAGACGCTGCAGGCTTTGGCGAACTCTTCGCCGGTGACGTGCGCTTGGCCATGGTGAAGTGCAACAGTGGGTTGAACGACGGTGTCACACGCCCGGACGTGGCGCATGATGTCTGGACGCCCCCTACTGTGAGCGACGCAAGGCAGAACCAGCGATCAGGCACCGCGACTACTCCGCGGCGGCGATCGGACCTGCAGCTGCAAATCGACTAACTGCTGACGCCGGCGGCCTGTACCTGCTCCCAGGCGTGATACGACGACCGGACCAGCGGACCACTCTCGACATGCCGGAACCCAAGGGACATGCCCACTTCGTACAGATGACGGAACTCGTCCGGCGTGTAGTATCGGTCGAGCGCGATATGACTCTCAGATGGCTTGAGGTATTGCCCCAGCGTCAGAATGTCGACCTCCACCGATCGCAGGTCCTTCATCACCTCGACCACTTCCTCGATCGTCTCACTCATCCCGAGGATGATGCCGGTCTTCGTGAGGATGTCCGGAGCATAGGCCTTGGCGATGCGGAAGATGTTCATCACGCGCTCATACCGCCCGCCCGGCCGCGCTTTCTTGTAGAGGCGCGGGACCGTCTCGGTGTTGTGATTGTAGATCTCGGGGCGGGCATCGAGCACGTGCTCGATCGCCTCCTGCTTCCCCTGAAAGTCGGGCACCAGCACCTCCACCGAGCAGCCGGGGACCTTCTCATGGATCAGCCGGATGACTTCGTGGAAGTGATGCGCGCCAAAGTCGGGCAGGTCGTCGCGATCCACCGACGTGATGACGGCATGGCGCAGGCTCATCGCCGCGACCGCGCTGGCGACCTTCTCCGGCTCGGCCAGGTCAAAACTCGGCGGGCGACCATGTGACACGGCGCAGTAGGCGCAATTCCTGGTGCACACGTCGCCGAGGATCATGAACGTGGCCGTGCCATGATCCCAGCACTCGCCGATGTTCGGGCAATGGGCTTCCTCGCAGACCGTATGCAGGCCCAGCTCGCGCATCATGCCCTTGATGCGCATGTAATTTTCGCCGCCCGGGGCTTTGACCTTCAGCCAGCTCGGCTTGCGCTCGGGCAGTGGCTCGGCACGGTGGCGGCCGAGGATCTGGTACAGATGGTCTTCCATGACACCACGTCCGGGGATCGGCTCTCGAGTGGGACGGGAGCGGCGACGATACGCTGCTCTACCGCCGTCGCGCCGACAGCCGATCCGGTCTACGACAGAAGCTAGACGTCCGCCAAAGGGAGTGGAAGGCGGAGTAACCCCATCAGCAGTTTTTCACGGTTACCCGCGCTCGCACGGCTGGAAAACTGCCGCGGATCAGGAAAAGCGTAACGGGCTGAATGGCATAGGATCGGTTGGTGGAACCGCGCCGGTCACGGCTGCGGCGATCAGGGCGCCGGTCAGTGGCGCGAGGAGAATTCCGTTCTTCCCATGTCCGCTGGCATATAGGACTGAGGGATTTTCGGGGTCCGGCCCGATGATCGGCAGGCCGTCGCGCGTCATGGGCCGGAGGCCAGCCCAGGTGCTCAACATGCTTGCCGTGCCAAGCGAGGGAAGAATTGCGGCGGCGAGCTGACGCACGCGCAGGGCCCCGTCCGCCGTATGCTGCGCATCGAACCCGGTGTGTTCTTCCGTACCGCCGAGGATGGTCCGGCCGTCACCTCGCGGCACGGCATAGCCCTCTCCGAGCATCACCACATGTCGGAGCGCCTTGCTCGCGACGGACATCAGCTGCCCGCGCACGGGGGCCACAGGCAGGTGCATCGGGAGGCCGACGATGGCGCTGGACCAGGCGCCGGCGGCGACGATGACCCGCATCGCGGAGATCGTGGACCCGTCGCCGAGCATCAGCGAGACGGCCTCGTCCGGGCGTCCGGCGGCCATCGCCGACACGGTCTGCTGGAGTACGCGGATGTGCACATGTCGTCCCGCCGCCTGCTTGAGAGCCTTGAGCAGCAGCAGTGGGTTGACGGCGCCATCCTTCAGGAAGCGCAGCGCACCGAGCGCATGGGTGAGCTGCGGTTCTCGCTCGAGGAGCTGCGAGGCGTCGAGCCACTCCGCATCTTCGTCGGCCTGGGCGCGAAGCCGGTCCGCCGCCGGCGTCGAGAGGGCGATTTCGAGAACGCCCTCTCGGTTGAGGGGGATCTGTACTCCCGTCCGGTCGGCCAGCCTGCTGAGCCAGGCTGGCCAAAGCTCCCGCGCTGCCCGCATCATCCGGCGAATCTCCGGCTTGGGGAAGCCATGCCCGGCGTCGAGGATTCCGGCCGCCGCAGGCGACGCTTCACCTGCTCGGACATCCGCGAGGAGCAGCACGTCGAGGCCGGTATCGGCGAGCGCGAGTGCGGCAGAGAGGCCGGCCACGCCGCCTCCGATGATGGCGATATCAGCGCTGGAACGTGTCACGGTGCATCTGTGCGAGAGGGAATGGCGCAAGCTATCGCCGGCCTGAAACTCATGGTTGCCGAGCTACGTATGTTGCACAGGACTTCCCGGAGGGGGATGAAATGCTGAAGACGATCTTCACAATTGGTGTGCTCGCGTTGCTCGGCCTGTTCGCGTTGAAGCTGATCGGCGTGCTCTTTTTCCCGCTGATCGGCCTGGCGGTCAAGATTCTGCTGATCGGTGCTGTTGTCTATGGCGTGATGCTGGTCGTCGCACCAGGCACCGCTCGACGCCTGCGCGACAAGGTCAATTCGCCGCGCACATACTGAGCGTTGCTGAAGGTGCCGGATCGAAGGGCGGACCGCCGATGGTCCGCCCTTCGTGCGTCTGTCCGGCGACCGTCAGGTTGCCGACCGGCGCAGGACGTAGCGGCGCGCGAGCCCGAGGAGGCTCGCAAGGCTGAACGGTTTCTCGACGACATCATTCGGCAACCGAGACAGAAAGAGTGTGGCGCTGCTGGTCGTGGCCCCGCCGGTCACGAAGACGAATTGTGACGCGATTTCCGGATGCTCCGTCTGCACGACCGCAAAGAGTTCCTGCCCGGTCAGGTGTGGCATCATCAGGTCACAGAAGACGACGTCGAATCGCGCGCCGGACGCAAACAACGGTAGCGCGTCCCGTGGATCGCTGATCGCGATGACGTCGTGCTCGCGGGCCAGTGACCGCCGCATCGTACTGAGGACGGAGAGGTCGTCATCAAGGAGCAGGATCCTGCCGCGTGTTGCACGCGGTGCGTGCTCGACATCGGCTTCACCGCGAAGGACAGCGTCCGCCGCCTTCAGGTCGACATGGAATGATGCTCCTTCGCCAGCAACTGATTCCAGTGTGAGCGTGCCGCCCATGGCATGTACGATGCCGCGGGAGACAGCCAGCCCAAGCCCGGTGCCCTGCCCAACCTCCTTGGTGGTGAAGAACGGATCGAACACTCTGCTGCTGATGTCTGTCGGGATGCCGGGACCGTTGTCGATCACGGAGAGGCGTACCCAGTCGCCGCCCAGCGCCGTGCCGCGGACGGTGACGTGGTTGACCTCTGGATCATGTCGCTCGAACGCCTGACCGGCGTTGACCATGAGATTGACCAGCACCTGTGTCAGGCGCGACTCATCACCCAGTAAAGCCGGCAGATCGGTCACGTCGATCGTCACCGACGCCTTCCGTCGCAATTCGTGCAGCGCCATGCTCAGCGAGGTTTCGACGACCGCGGCGATGTCGACTGGTTGAAGCGCGACATCTTCGCGAGACAGCGCACGGAGCCCCCGGACAATTTTCCGGATTCGATCGGCACCAAGCCGTGCCTCGCCGAGCATTTCGGCCAGTTCACGCATCCGAGCCGATGGGGAGGGCCCGGCCAATGCGCTGAGTTCCTCGAGCGCAAGGTCGAGGTTCCCAATCACGAAGGCCAGCGGATTGTTGATCTCGTGCCCGACGCCTGCGACCAGCGTGCCGGTGGTGGCCAGGCGTTCCTGCTGCGCCATGCGTTCTGCCGCGCGCTTGATCGGCGTGATGTCGTGAAAGGTCGTGACGACCTCCTCGATCACGCCATCATGCAGGCGGCTCGGGAGCGAGTTGACACTGATCCAGGTCAGCGCTCCATCTGGTGTATGGACCCCCATCACGACGTTGCGCTGTCGCTCGCCGGTTTGCAGCGCCCGCATCGCGGGATGCTCACTGCCCGGGAAATCCGATCCGTCCTCGTGCACCGAGCGCCATCGGGGGTCGATCGAGGTCCGGCCGCGCATCTGGTCGTCACTGAGGCCGAGAATCGACGACGCGGCCTCATTGCATGACAGGATTTCACCGGCGCGATTCTGCACCACCACGCCTTCGGCCATGACATCGAACACCGTCAGCAGCTGACGCTTCGCCTCGACGAGTTCCGCATTCTCGACCGCCAAGTGCAGACGCAAGCGGCGTTTTTCGAGCAGGCGCGTCACCTGGTGCGACAGCAATTCCAGCATCGCCAGCTGGTCCGCCGATGGATGTCGGGGTTCGTGATCGACCACGCAGAGTGCGCCAAGCACGGTGCCGTCGCCAAGGCGCAGCGGCATGCCGGCATAGAAGCGGATGCGTGGGGCACCGAGGACGATCGGGTTGTCGGCGAAACGGAGGTCGGTGTGCGCATCGTGAACGACCAACGGCGCATCGCTGCTGACGACGTGTCCGCAGAAGGACACATGCCGCGGAAGTTGTGCGACATCGAGGCCGAATCGCGCCTTGAACCATTGCCGTTCCGCATCGACGAATGACACGAGGGCGATGGGCGTCGCCATGACATGGGCTGCCAGCCTGGCGAGGTCGTCGAAGGCCGCCTCGTTGGCCGTGTCCAGCACGCTGAGGCTGTGCAGGGCGGCCAGCCGGGCGTCTTCGTTGAGAGGAATGTCAGGGGCTTGCATCGGCGGCGTGTCGCGTGGGCGGCGACGTTCAGTGGCTTTCAGTGATCGATGCGCGTCTCGGTCATGCGCCTTCTGCGCGACAAGCTGGTCGCACGTCGGGGGGCTCGCAACCAGTCAGTAGGAACTCACTTCCCGCGTGTGGTGTCGTGTGCTGCGGCCAGCCCGCGGCGGAATGCCGCGAGTGTGCCACGCGCGGAGCGTGACCACGAGTACGACTCGGCTCGCTGCTGCCCAGCGGCCACCAGTTGTGCGCGGAGTCCAGGCACATGGAGGACGCGGAGGATCTGGTCGGCCAGCGCGTCGGGATCGTCCGGCGGGAAGTACAGCACGGCGTCTCCGCCCACTTCAGGCATCGTACTCGCGTTGGTGCAGATCACGGCCCCTCCCACGCGCATGGCTTCGAGCACGGGCAGGCCGAACCCCTCGTACCGCGACGGGAACACGAGCGCGGTTGCCCGGGCGTAGAGCGCCGCCAGTTCGTCATCGGTCACGAAGCCGGCATGACGCAGCCACGTCGGCAGCGCATCACCGGGTCGGTAGCCATGCACGCCACGCGGGCCGCAGAGCACGAGCGGAATCGTGTGCCCACGCGCCGCCAGCCGCTCCATCGCCGCGTACAGCACCACCAGGTTCTTGCGCGGTTCCTGCGAGCCGACCGCCAGCAGAAACGGGCCGCTCACCGTCAGTCGTGCAAGAATCGGATCGGCCAATGACGGATCAGTGGGTCGGAAATCATCCGCCGCATGCGGCACGACGCTGAGGCGTTCCGTCGCGAGGCCGAACGTGCTGGCGAGCTCTTCGCCCGATCGGATCGCGCCCGTGATGACGTGATCCGCGCATCGGAGTGTGGCACCATATCGGCGACGTGCGCGCGCACGTTTGTAGAACTTCCACCAGCGGCCGTCGAGCTGCAGCATGGGGAACAGATCGTGTACCGTCGGCACGATCGCACCGCGCTCCGGGCGGTAGGTGACAAAGTTGCAGGGATACCACGCCACATCGCAGCTGACGCCGGACATGGCGCCGGCGCTGATGATCGTGGCGCGCTCCATCACGTTCGGCAGCGCCGACAGCTGCGCCGTCAGTGGAGCGATGTCGGCACTGTTCCTCGCGGCGATGGTATACCGCAGCTCAGGGCAATGCGCCGGCATGGCTGCCAGCAGGCTCCGCGCGTAGCGTCCCATGCCGCGCTGGTTACCCGACAGGGCGATGGCCTCGATCGCGAGATGCATGGCTAGCCGTCCTCCGCGATGTGAATCAGTTGCCGCGGATGAGTGCCGCGCCCGCCGCCGGACGGTACTCACGCAGATAGAGATTCGGCGATCCGATCGGCAGCGACGATTTCATCTGCACCATCACGCGTGCAGAATCATCTGTCAGCCAGACCTGCGCTTTTCCTCCTTCGCTGAACAAACCCTTGGCCTTGATGATCGGCTGGATCACGATCGTGTTGTACTGGCCGGACGGCACCCGGATGCGCTCCTTCCGCAACACGATGATCCGGACCGGATTGCGGTCGGGCTTGAAGTAGCGATTGAATTCGTAGGTCTGACCGACCTCGAGGGGCACACGTCGCACGAAGTACAGAAAACTTCCTTCGTCGAGCGGGTCGGGAACGCCCGCCTCTTCGGGCTTCGCGTCCTGCGAAAACATGCGCCGCTCGGGAAAGAACTCGAAGTTGCGCTCGCGATCGCGCGAGCCTTCCGAAAGGTCCTGCTTGTGCCGCAGCGAGACGAAACCGGAGGTATCGATCCAGCTCTCGAGTACGTCGTTCACCCTGTAGAAGAACGTGCCGCCGCGCACGACGAATCGCACGTGCAAGGTGTTGATGCCGCGGACGGGCTCGTACCCGACGGCTTCCATGAACCCGCTGCCAACCTTCACGGCGCTGAACTTGACGTCGTAGACGAGTCGCTCGCCGACGGCGGGCACCAACCTGCCCTCGCCCGCACCCGGTGTGCGGCCACGCTTCGCTGCGCCCGGCGCCGGTGTGTTGCGGTCACTCAACGCGCTAGTCGCGATGACCACCGCCATCACTGCGACATGTCGGACGAACTGCACAGGCGATTCTGCTGGAGGTGATGGCAGCCGCTAGGACGCCGGCGGCTCGGCGGCCGGAGGTGAGCCAGTGCCACCCCCGGTATCAGCGCCATTCGGGCGACGACCACGACGGCGGCGGCGTGAACGCCGTTTGCGGGCGGACGCGTCGCCCGGTGCCTCGCCCGGTGCGTCGCCGGCGGACTCCACGCCGTCGCCACCGTCGCCACCGTCGTCATCCCCGTCCGCGACCCCGTCTTCCGCACCATCCGTACCGCGCGACGTTCCGACCTGCTGCCGGCCGCTGTCGATGCGGTCCGGCTCGTCAGAAGCGCCTGGATCGGTTGCCGAACGCTCACCGCGATTCCGTCTGGAGCGGCGACGGCGCTTCCGTGCCCGTTTCTCTTCCGTCGGGGTCGCCGGCTGCAGGCCATCGGCCGCGGTCAGCTCCGCGCCCTCGGTGGGCTGCTCCGCGCCGTCCGGCAGGCCTGCTGCGTCTGCTTCACCGGCGGCACTGACCTGTTCGCGTGCCGGCCGTGCCGTGCGATCCTGGCGCGGTGGGCGCGGCTCACGGGCCGGCCGCACTGCCTGCACCGGGGCGCCTTCGGCACCGGTGGTGGCCATCGGGGGCCGCTCCTGGCGAGAGGTGCGCTCGGGGTGCGGCCCGCGCTCCGAGCGTGCCGTACGCTCCTCTGCCGTACGCTCCTCGCGCGGCGGTCTCGGTTCACGCGGCGGCTGGTCCGCATTCCCTTCAACCCCCTCGACGGCGCGCGGACCGCGGCCGCCGCGGTCGCGCTCTGGCCGCCCGGACCGCTCACGACGCGTTCGATCCTGTCGCTCGACTGTCTTGTTGGTGCGCTCCGTCGAGATTGGCATCACCGAGACGTCACTTGGACGGTCGGTCCGTGCGAGTGCGTCCGGCGCAGGCTTGCCGCCAGGAGCCGGCCGATTCGCCGACCGCGCGGCCCTCGCCCAGTGAAAGAGTGCGACCACGTCGGGCCAGCCCCGTCGGCGCGACGCGCGCTGCCGCACGTCGTAGCGCGGCGCGAACTCGACATTCTCGATCCGCCGCGCAAACGGCGCGACATTCAGGGCAAAATCAATGTTCGCTGCCCAGCCCTCCCCGGTGCAGACCGCGCGGCTGCCGAGCGCCTTGATCAGCTCGCGCAAGACGGAGATGCGCACCAGGCGGAACCCGGTGAAGGGGTCGGCGACCGGGGGCAAGCGGAGGAACGGCTTCACCGCCCACCGCCCCCACCGGCGAAGGCGGCGCTCGTCGGCTGGCGTGGCGTCGGAGGTGGTCCGATGCACGGCGACCAGGTCAGCCCCCCCCTCGAAGCGCTTGACCAGTTCCGGTAGGTGCTCCGGTGACTCGGTGAAGTCACCCTGCAGGAGCACCATCGCATCGCGGCGGGCGTACTCGTCGTCGGCGGCCACATGCCGGACCAATGCATCGATACTGGCGGCATACCCGCGGTGCACGGAGCCCCGGAGCACTGTCAGCGGCATCACCGACTGATAGGGCTCCAGCACTTCCCAGGTGCCATCCGTGCTCGCGTCGTCGTAGACGACCACGTCGTACTCCCGCGAGAAGCCCTGAAACACCGATCGGAGCCGCCAGAGCAGGACGCCGACGGTGGTGGCCTCGTTGTGGACCGGGATGCAGATGCGAAGCACGTCGGACGGGTGGGCGGGGGCACGAGAGAATCGAGCCTGAAGCTAACCACCAGACTTGGCCCACGCAGGGAGCACAATATGTGTCCGCCGCCGTGACCTGCCGGCGCCCGAGGCGTACTGCTGTTGCGGCCGGATGGTGACATGCGTCGATCCGGTGTATCTCAGCAGAGACATGCGCTACCGCGGTCATCACGCTTGCACGGAGCCACGACGGATGATTCAGGCAGACCTGCGACACACGCTCACGCGCGACGACGCGCAATTGGCCCTGGCATTGGTCGCCCGCGATTCCGCGCGCGAGCGCGATGCGGCTGAGGATGCGCTGCAACACGAGGGGATCGACTCCCTCCTCGACGACACACGGCTGCTGGAGGCGCTGACCGCCGATTCCCGTGCGGCGCGTGCCTCGTTGCCCATGTTCGTTTATGTCGTCGTTCGGCACACGCTGCGTGAACTCGGCGAGCCGGAGCGGGCGGTGGCCGATTACGTGGCGAGTGTGGTGCTGCACTTCGCCGATCATGATCGCGCATGGCGCGTGGCATCGCATGACGACGCGACCTACGACACGCTGTCGGCGTTGCTGGCGGACGCGGAGCAGGGTGATGCGCGGCGCAGTTTTCTCGTGCGGCAGCATCTGGCCAACTACGCGCTGTGGCTCTCCGGACTGTTCCCGGATCGGGTGTCGCTGCAGCAGTGGCGTCGTGGGGGCCCGGATCTGTCCTATTACGACGAGATGGGCAAGCAGGGCTTTCGCCTCGCGGCGGAACACCGACTGGCCGACAGCACCGGGATGCGGCCGGTGTTCGCGCGTGCGGCCGGCGAGTTCCCGTTGCTGCGCATGGCCCTCAACCGGGTCAGCGATCGGTTGCTGTTTCCCGGTCGGCATTTCCCTGAGCGGCTGATGCGGCAAGTGGCCGACGAGACTCGCTGGCGCCTCGCCTCCTGAGCGGGCGGCGCTGCCGCGACGCAGTGCGGTTGCGGTGACGACGGACGGTTGGCTACTCTGGCAGTGTCCGTCGTTCCACCTTTCCCCGAATCCTGTGTCCCGGTGTCGTCGTTCGGAGATTCCTCGGCCCGCCGTCAGTTGGCGGAGATGAAGCACACGTTGTCACTGGCCCGCGTGGCGCGCGACGAGGTTCGCGCCGCCTATGCCGCGTCGCTCACGCGGCTGGAACTCGCGCGGGGCGAGTTGGAGACGATTCTCCGTCGGGGTGAGCTGGCACGGCAGATCGATGACCTGGAAACCGTCAAGGTGGCCGAACGGTTCGCCGAGACGCAGCGCAGCTCGATCGCGGTCTTCGAGCGGAAGGTGGCGGTGCAGCATGACGAGCTGATGCTGACCGAGCGAACCGTCGCGGAAATGGAAACGGAGTTGCGCTCGGCCACCGGCATCGGCCCGATGCCTGGCGCGACAGCCGAGCCGCCGGATGGTATCGATCCGTCGAGCGTGCATCCCTCGGACTATCGTGGCCTCGATGACGCCGCCCGCGCGCAGTCCGCAGACGAACGGTTGGCGGAGCTGAAGCGGCGGATGGGACGCACCTGATGCGTCGGCTGGCGCTGGTCGCAGCCGCGGCCGCGGCCGCGGCGGTGCAGTGTGGTGCGCAGGCTCCATCGCCCGAAGGCGCGTTGTCGCGCTGCATCGGGCAACGGATCACGAAGATCTCGATCGAACCTATCGGCCCGCAGTTCGGGGGGCGTTCCGCGTCATCGAAACTCGTGACGGGGCTGGTACGCAAGTTCCACGTCGACAGCCGTTCGCGCGTGATCCGTGAGTTCGTGCAGATGAAGGAGGGCGATATCTGCACCGAGATCAAGCGCCGTGAAACGGAGCGTGTGCTGCGTGCCCAGTGGTTCATTCAGGATGCCCGCGTCCTGGTGTATCCCGACAAGGACGGCGTCCAGCTGATCGTGACGACGGTGGATGAAGTTGCCATCATCGCGGGGCTGCAACTCAATGGTGCCTCGGTGAGCTCGCTGAAGGTCGGGAGTTCGAACCTGATGGGCCGCGGCCTGCTGTTCGAGACGGGATGGCGCACGAACGGCGCGTTGCGTGACGGGCGCACGCTGCGCATGCGTTCGGCCATCACCTTCGGCCGTCCGATTCAGACGAACCTGACGTGGAACCGGTACGCACTCGGTACGCGCGCTGATCTCGAGATGCGGTACCCCTTTCTGACCGACTTGCAACGCTACGGATTCCGCGCCATCCTCGGCAAGGACGACGACTATGTGCGTTTCGTGCGGCCGACCGGAACGCTGCCGTTCCAGCAGGTGTCACGCACCTTCGGCTCGGTGGGCGGGGTGGCGCGCATCGGGCGACCGGGGGCGTTGTTGCTGGCGGGAGCGTCGCTGAGTCACGACGATGAAAACATCGGCGGTGCGATCATCGTCACTGACAGCGGCGCCGTGCCGTTCACCGAACGGCTGCCGGTGCTCCCCGCGCCGCCACAGAGCGTCACGCGCGCGAGCCTGCTGATCGGCGGCCGTGCCATGCGCTTCATTCCCGTGGAAGGGTTCGACGCACTGACCGGTGTGCAGGACCTTCGTGTCGGCGTGCAGTTCGGCGGCCAGTTCGGCCGCCCGCTGAAACTCAGCGGGCTGGCGACGAACGACTATTTCGTCGCTGGTGATGTTTACGCGGGCTGGGGCACGTCGCGCGGCTTCGTCGGGTCGGAGTGGATTTTTTCGGGCCGGAAGGCAAATCGTGGTGGGTGGGACGGGCGCCTGATCAGTGGTCGGAGCGCTGCCTATCTGAAACCGTCGCCACGTTCGACGTCGATTCTCTCAGTGGAGTACACCGGCGGGAACGACGTTCGCGTACCGTTTCAGGTGCCGTTGATCAACGCGCGCTTCGGTGTTCGCGGCTACCGCGGTTCACTCGACGCCGGCGCGGGTCGTGCCGTGCTGCGCGCCGAGCAACGGCAGGTGTTCGGCCGCCCGTGGGGGTTTGGCGACTTCGGTGGCGCGGTGTTTGCCGAGTCGGGGAAGTTGTGGGCAGGGAAGGTGCCGTACGGCCTCACCACGCCGTGGCGTTCCTCGATCGGTACCGGACTGCTGGTGTCCGTGCCGCCGCGCTCCCGCCAGGTGTATCGGGTGGACGTGGCCTATGGATTGAACCCCGACCTCAATTCGAATCGATGGGAGTTCCGGATCACGTCCGGCAACCTCACGCGCAACTTCTGGCAGGATCCGGATGAATCGCGCCGCGCGCGTGAACGCTCGCTGATTACGAACCTGTTCTCGTTCTGAGCTGCCAACGCAACCGCGCTTCAGGCGTCGGGAATGCTGCGCGTCAGCTTGCGCAGCAGCGGCACGCAGAGCAGCATCAGCAGTCCAGCGCCCCAGGCGGTCGCCGTCGGAATCGTGAAGAACGTCGCCCGGCTTGGCACGGTCTCGATCAGGCCTGCCATGAATCCGCCGAGGAAATTCGCGGCCGAGATCGCGAGGAACCAGGTGCCCATCAGCAGCGACACGAACTGCAGCGGCGCCACCTTCGTCACATAGCTCAGCCCGACCGGATAGAGCGCGATCTCGCCGAAGCTGTGAAACAGATACGCGGCCACCAGCCAGAGCGGCGAGACCTTGTCGCCGGCATCGACGGCGCGTCCAGCAAAGATCAGCAGGAAGAAGCCGATGCCGGCCAGAAACAGCCCCAGCACCATCTTCATGGTGGTCGCCGGCTCCATGCGACGCTTCTGGAGATACATCCAGAACCAGCCGGCAAATGGTCCAAGGAGAATGATGCAGAGCGGCTGAATACTCGCGAACCAGCTGGCCGGGATCCGGTCGAGACCGAACAGGGACGCACCGCGGGTGAGGTCCACATCCCGATCCGCGAACAGCGTCAGTGAACTGCCGGCCTGCTCGAAGACCAGCCAGAAGAACACCACGAAGAACGACACCATCACCAACGCCCACACCCGGTCGCGTTCCTCGCCCTGCGTGCCACGCACCGCCACCGTGAACGCTGCGCCGATGATGATGCCGTATGCCAGCGACATCAGCCCGGAGAGCGACAACACCCACGCTGGCAAGCCGACGGCGCTCCAGGTCTGCACCGAGGCCAGCACTGCGACGATCACACCTCCCAACGCACCGAGTGTCGCATTCCTGCCATACGACGGAATCGCCAGCTCACCGATTTCGGCTGCCGTTTCGGCATCGCGCGCATGCTGTGGCGCGAGGCCGATTCCCGGCAGATACTTGTCGCGGCCGAGCAGATAGACGATCAGGCCGAGAACCATGCCGACACCGGCCGCTCCGAATCCGAAGTGCCAGCCGAAGCGCTCGTTTTCCGCCAGATAGCCACAGACCAGCGGCGCCAGGAACGCACCGAAATTGAAGCAGCTGTAAAAAATGGTGAATCCGGTGTCGCGGCGTGGATCACCCTGCGCATACAGCTGGCCGACCATCGTCGACACGTTCGGCTTGAAGAACCCGGTACCGATGACCACCGCGATCAAACCGGCGTAGAAGAACGTCATCCCTTCCACCGCCAGCAGAAAATGCCCGATGGCGATGATGATGCCGCCGATCACCAGTGACCGCCGCGTGCCGATGAATCGATCGGCGAGATAGCCGCCGATCATCGGTGTCAGGTACACCGCACCGGTATAGGCGCCATACAGCCGCGAGGCATCCTGCCCGCTCCAGTGCAGCGCCTTGGTGAGGTAGAGCACCAGGATCGCGCGCATGCCATAGTAGGAGAAGCGCTCCCACATTTCGGCCGCTGCCAGCAGGCCGAGACCACGGGGGTGGCCAAAGAAGGCGCGATCATCGCGTGCGGTTGAACCGCTCACGGAGGCAACGGCGGGAGTGGACACGGCGATCAGGTCGCGGGAGAAACGGCGGTTCGCCGGCTGCGGAGCGCAGCGGCCGGCAGAAAGAAGTCGGATGTACCAGCCGGCTGCTTGAGGCAGGCCGCCCAGTGGCCGGGCGCCTTCTCTTCCAGCGTCGGGATCACCTGCCTGCAGGCGGTGTCCTTGTCCGGGTGGAAACACCGCGGATGGAACACGCACCCGGTGGGTGGATCGGCCGGTGATGGCGGATCCCCCTCGAGCACGATCCGGTCGCGCGGTGCCAACGGATCGGGGAGCGGAATCGCCGAGAGCAAGGCCTGCGTGTAGGGCATGATCGGTCGCGTGAACAACACGGCCGCCGTGGCCATCTCGACGATCCGGCCGAGATACATCACCGCCACGCGTGTCGCGAGATGTTCAACCACGCCGAGGTCGTGTGCGATGAAGAGGTAGGTCAGCCCGCGATCGCGCTGCAGATCCTGCAGCAGGTTGATCACCTGCGCCTGGACCGAGACATCGAGCGCCGAGACTGGTTCGTCGAGCACGATGAACTTCGGTTCGACTGCCAGTGCGCGCGCGATGCCGACGCGCTGGCGCTGACCGCCCGAGAACTCGTGCGGATACCGCCGCGTCCACTCCGGCCGCAGTCCGACTTCGTCGAGCAACGCCTGCACCCGCTTGTCGGCGGCCGCACCCTCCGCCAGCTGGTGGATGATCAAGCCTTCCTTCACCGTGTCGCCGATGGTCATGCGGGGATTCAGCGACGCGTACGGGTCCTGAAAGACGAGCTGGATGTGCCGCCGCATCTTTCGCAGCTCGGCGCCGCGCAAGGTGCGCAGGTTGACGCCGTCGAAGGTGATGCTGCCGGCGCTCGGTTCGATGAGTCGCAGGATGCAGCGGCCGGTCGTCGTCTTGCCGCACCCCGATTCCCCGACCACCGCCAGCGTTTCGCCAGCCGCGACATCGAACGACACATCGGTCACCGCGCGGACGCTGCCCTGCACGCGATTGAGAATGCCGCCGCGAATCGGGAATTCCTTCGACAATCCACTCACCCGCAGCAGCGGCTCGCTCATGCCACGGCTCCGGCCGCACGGCCCGCGCTCCGTCGCTCCGGCTCAAGGACCAGATGACAGCGCGACGTGCGACCGTTGCCCAGCTGATGCAGCGTCGGCGCCTCGCTGGTGCAGCGACGCCATGCGTGCGCGCAGCGATCCGCAAAGCGACACCCGGACGGCCATGCTCCTGGCGGCGGCACCGTGCCAGGGATGGTGGTCAGCCGTTCGCGACGCGTGCCGGCGCGTGGCATCGCCGCCATCAGGCCTTGTGTGTACGGATGCTGGGGCGCCGCGAAGAGCTCCGCCACCGGCGACTCCTCGACGATCTGGCCCGCATACATCACCGCCACCCGCTGCGCCGATTCCGCCACCACACCCAGGTCGTGTGTGATCAGCAACATCGATGCCCCGCGCGCGCGCTGCGCATCACGCAGCAGATCGAGCAGTTGCGCCTGGATCGTGACATCGAGCGCGGTGGTCGGCTCGTCGGCGATCAGCAACGATGGATTCAGCACCAACGCCATCGCGATCATCACCCGTTGCCGCATGCCGCCTGAGAGTTGATGCGGAAACTGCCGGGCACGGATCTCGGGCGACGGAATGCCGACGGCGCCGAGCATCGACACCGCCTTGTCCCACGCCGTGCTGCGGCTGTCGCTGGTGTGCGTGCGCACCACTTCCGCGATCTGCTCGCCGGCGGAGTAGACGGGATTGAGTGCGGTCATCGGTTCCTGGAAGATCATCGCGGCCTGCCGCCCGCGAATCCCGCGCAGTTCCTTGTCAGCGAGCGTCAGGATGTCGCGTCCCTCGAACAGGATGCGGCTGCCGGCTTCGATGCGGCCTGGCGCGTCGATCAGGCGGAGTATGGTGAGCGCCGTGAGTGACTTGCCGCACCCGCTCTCTCCCACCAGCGCCAGCGTTTCGCCGCGCATGATGTCGAATGAGACCCCATCCACCGGAGTGATCAGGCCATCGGCGGTGCGAAAGGTGACGCGCACGTCCCGGAGGGAGAGCAGTGCGTCCGTCGAAGGGGGGCTGGTGTCGGTCATGTACGGGGAAGCTGCCGGGGAGCGAGCGCGTCGCGCAACCCGTCGCCAAGGGCGCTGACCGCGAGCACCACGGCGACGAGGCAGAATCCCGGCGCCAGTGAGACCCATGGCGCGCTGGCGATGAACTCGGCGCCGTCGCCGATGATGTTGCCCCAGCTGGCCTGCGGCGGCTGCACGCCGATGCCAAGCCAGCTCAACCCGGCTTCGAGCACGATCACCTGCCCGATGGCGAGTGTCGACCAGACGAGGACGGGGCCAAGGACGTGCGGCAATACATGGCCCCACGCAACGCGTACCGGTCCGGCGCCCAGCGCCCGCGCCGCGAGCACGAAATCACTGGCCTGCGTCAGACGTGCCTCGGCGCGCACCAGTCGCGCGATGCCGAACCATCCCGACAGCCCCAGCACCAGCACCAGCAGCCAGACCGGTACCTGCGAGATGGCGGCGAGCAGTGCCAGCAACAGCAACACGCGCGGCACGCTCATGCCGGCGTCGACGCATCGCATCATGACGCGGTCAGTGCGCCCACCAGCGAGACCGGCCGTCAGTCCCCACAGCACGCCGATGACGGTTTCGATGAAGACGGCGCTCAAGGCTACCGCGAGCGAAATGCGTCCCCCGCTGAGCACGCGCGACAGCACATCGCGTGAGTAGGCGTCGGTGCCGAGCAGGTGCAGGGCGCTCGGCCGTGCATGCACCAGGTTCGTGATGTCGAGCTGTTCGAACGGTTGATACGGCGACAATGCGGGCCCGATGAGCACCACCAGCACGACCGACAGCAGCACGCTGGCGGCCGCCACGCTGCGCGCGTCGCGGCGCAAGCGGTGGATGACGAGTCGCCAGTCACCGATGGCCGCTTCGGACTGCATCACGCGCCCGCTGCCGCACGATCCGCATCGGCGGCCGCCGCGCGCGGATCGAGATGGTTCACCAGCAGGTCGGCGAGAATCGAGCCGACCACCACCATCGCGGCGCCGACGATCACACAGCCGACCACCAGGTGGTAGTCGCGCGCTGCGATGGCGGCCGCCGCGAGCTGCCCCATGCCCGGCCACGCGAAGACATGTTCGACGAACACAGCGCCACCCACCAGCGCAGGCAGCGCGAGGCCACCGAGCGTGATCACCGGGCCGAGTGCGGTGCGCCAGGCATGTCGACGGAACACCTGCCGTGGCGCGAGACCCTTCGCTCTGGCCGTGCGCACCCAGTCGACCTGCAGGCGATCCAGCAGCGCCGCGCGTTGCTGACGGGCGACGGGCGCCGCAATCAGGAGCACCAGCGTACACACCGGGAGGACGAGATGCATGACGCGATCCGCCACGATCGACAGCGTCGATGCGGAGAGCGGCAGCAAGGGATCAGTGGCGCCACCCACCGGAAACACCCGGAACCAGTATGCGCCCGTGAGCAACACGACCAGCGCCAGCCAGAAATCCGGCAGTGCCGCCGCGAACAGCGTCGTGGCACCGATCACACGATCGACTGCGCGGTTGTGTCGAGCGGCCTGCCATGCGCCCAGCCCCATGCCAATGGCAAACGAGAAGACGAGCGCAGTACCCATCAACAGGAGCGTGTTCGGCAGCGCGTTCGCGATGGCGCTGGACACCGGTTGGCTGGTGCTGACCGACCATCCCAGGTCGCCATGCAGCAGCGCTGCGAGCCACCGGACGTATTGTGTCATGACGCTCCCATCCAGCCCGTACGCCTCGCGCCACTGCGCCCGCAACGCGGGTGTCAGCCGCGCATCGTCGAGTGCAACGGCAAATGGGTCGCCTGGCGCAAGGCGTACCAGCACGAAGGTGGCGGTGGCGACGATGGCCACCACCACCAGACCGTGCCAGACCCGCTGAATCAGTGCGCGCACGAGACGGACCTTCGCACCGAATGATTCAGCGCGGTGCTCCGGCGGGGGCGTCGCGCGTGATGCGCTGATCGGCGGGAATACGCCATTGCGCCATGCCGGCCCACCAGGCATCCGGCCGACCACCCGTCATCTCGATCCGTCGATGCACGGCCATCACGCGCCGCGGTTCGGCCAGCCAGATGGCGGGTGCATCGTCGGTGATGATGCGCCACGCGGCGGCGAAGTGTGTGCGCATGCGGTCTTGAGCAAACGAGGCAAGGCCGCTGTCCAGTTGCGCATCAAAGGCCGGATTCCGATAGGAGCTGTAGTTGTTGCCACCCTTGGTCGCACCAACGCTGGCCCAGGAGTCACGCGCATTGCCGGGCCCGGCATCCTGATTCCAGCCGCCGAGCATCGCGTCGAAATCGCGCGCGGTGGTGCGACCGACAAACCCGCCGAAGTCCGTGCCTTCGATCTTCACGTCGGCGCCGACGCGCCGGAACTGCTCCTGCAGCAGCACCGACGCGCGCATGCGGGCCACACTGGATGACGGCACCAGAATGCCGAAGCCCAGCACCGTGCCGTTCTTGCGGCGCAGCGAATCGGGGCCGCGCGTCCATCCCGCCGCATCGAGCAGCGCGTTGGCGCTGTCCACCGCATACGGCAGCGGCTTCAGGTCCGGATCGGCGCCGGCCTGCGCACTGGTGAACGGTCCGCGGGCCTGCACGGCCAGCGAGTCGTAGATGTTTGCGACGATGCTGCGTCGATCGGTGGCCATCGTCAGTGCGCGTCGCACCGCGCGGTCGCCCAGCACCGGATGCGGCGCGTTGCCTTTGCGCGCACGGAGGTTGAAGCCCAGATAGTTGTAGTCGAGTGCGGGTGTGAGGATCAGCCTGAGTTGTGCATTCTGTGCCACCTCGGCGACCTTGTCGGGGCGCACCGCCTCGAACAGATCGGCCTCGCCGGCGGCAACGCGGGTGAATGCCGTCACCGGATCCGGGGCTTTGGTGAACAGCACGCGATCCAACTGTGCGCGTCGGCGCCCACCGGTGGTGTCTGCCGCCAGTTCCAGCACCTGTCCAGGCACCCAGCGCACGAAGCGGAACGGCCCGCTGCCCACGGGTTCCTTTGCCTGCGCCGCCGACGCGAGTGTGCTCCGGTCGGCAGCGGCGAGCAGGTGTGACGGCAGGATGAAGACCTGCATCACCACGTCGAAGAACTGCGATGGCGTCCGCCGCTTGAACCAGACGACTGGCGTCAACGAGTCGCGCACACTCACCGAATCGACGTTGCCAAGCTGCGTGGCGGCCGGCGCTCCGGTCTTTGGATCGAGATAGAGCGCCAGGGTGAAGGCGACATCCGCCGCGCGGACGGGCTTTCCATCGTGCCATCGTGCCGTGGAATCGAGGTGGAAGGCGATCGAGAGGGAATCGGGCGCCCACTCCCACCGCGACGCGAGGCCCGGAGTGAAGCCGGCGTCACCCACCGTGTTGAGCGCGGCCCCGATGACGGCCAGTCGCTCGAAGACCAGATCTTCCACCTGAAGCCCCGACACCGACGTGGTGATCGGCGGCATCAGGTTGTCGGGTTCCGCCGGAGTGGAGATCACCACCGTGCCACCGGGAGAATTGGCCGCGGCAGACGGTTTGGCATCGGTGCCGGATCCGCAGGCGGCCAGCCCAGCCAGGGAAACCAGACGAAAGGTGCGCAGGCTCAGCATCGAGAGGTGCGGGTGGTGGTGGTGCGAGACCGGCAGCGCCTATCGCCGCCACGTCCATCGCGGATCACGATAGCGACTTGCCGCCGTCTCGACATGGTGAGCGGTGATGATGTCGTCGGTGCCTACGACGATACCGCCCGGTGAGGCCCGGCGCACCGCCTGCTCGACTGCCATGGCGACTGTCGCCACGCTGTGATCGTCACCAAGCCATTCGTGGAGCGTGGCAGGCGGTGGTACCGGCGGCAGCGGCACCAGGGCCAGATCGCTCAGCATCCCCTGATCGTCGTGGAGGAGCATCGAGCCATGCTGGACAAAGGCCTCCGCCCCACGGTGCTGCGCCGAGCCCACCAGCTTCCGGCCTCCGACCACCAGCTCGCCGCCGGACGGCGTCTCGAAGCATGGTGCCAAACCCGGGGACGGAGTCCGCAGCGTCGGCACCGACACCGTCGCCGGGACGCCGAGCGACCTGAGTGCGTCGAGCAGCACCACATTGATGGCCTCATAGCCGCCACGGAGGCTCGGCGCGGCCGCCGTGGGGGCCGCCACCGCGTAGGTCAGCTCCCGACCGTGCACCAGCGCCCGTCCCCCGGTCAGCCGGCGCACGGCGGGCACACCCAGCGCGTCACAGCGTTCAGCGTCGTAGACGCCGGTACAGCGCTGGTTGCGGCCAAACGAGACGGATGGCTGGTTCCAGCTGTAGAGTCGGACCAGCGTGACATTCTGCTCGGCGGCCATGATCAGCATCGCTTCATCGAGCGCCATGTTGGCTACGGCACTGCGCGGAGGGCTGTGCATGAGACGAACGTCGCCGCTCCAGAGCAGGTCAGGGGGCACGACACATGAAGTGAAGGAGTGATCGAGGCCAGCGCTTGTGGTCGCTGTCACGGATTACGTTTATCTGTCGCCTGCCGGAGACTCCGTGCACGGCGCCGCCATCCGATACAATCTGACGATCGGGCGCGAGGTCTGGGCGCCCTGTGGAGTTCCGCCGCATGGCCGTTCCTGTTCGCTCTGCCTCTGCCGCCCCGGCGGCTCTCGACGATTCCGGCAACTTCATCCAGCGCCACATCGGGCCGACGCCGGCCGAAGTCGAGTCGATGCTCGGCACCCTGGGTTACCCCACGCTCGACGCCCTGATCGACGCGACGATCCCGGAAGCGATCCGCTTTCGCCGGCTGCTGGCATTGCCCCCCGCCGAGAGTGAATACGACGCGATCACCCGGCTGAAGTCCATCGCTGCCCGGAACGAGGTGTTTGCCAGCTACATCGGCCAAGGCTACTACAACAGCATCGTGCCGCCGGTCATCCAGCGCACGGTGCTCGAGAATCCGGGCTGGTACACCGCCTACACCCCGTATCAGGCGGAGATCGCGCAGGGACGACTCGAAGCGCTGCTGAACTTCCAGACGATGGTCATCGACCTGACCGGGCTGCCGATCGCGAATGCCTCGCTGCTGGATGAGGCCACCGCCGCCGCCGAAGCGATGGCGCTCTCGCAGGCTGCCGTCGCTGGCAATCGCACGAAGTTCTTCGTCGCCGCCGACTGCCATCCGCAGACCATCGCCGTCGTCCACACCCGCGCCGAATCGCGCGGGTGGACCGTGGTGCTCGGCGACGCCAGCGCGACCACGCTCACCGCGGAATTCTTCGGCGCGCTGATTCAGTACCCGACCACCGACGGCGCGCTGGTGGACTACTCTGCGTTCTGCGACCAGGCGCACAGCGCTGGCGCGCTCGTCACGGCTGCGACCGATCTGCTGGCGCTGACGCTGCTCACACCGCCCGGGGAGTGGGGCGCCGACATCGCCATCGGCAGCGCACAGCGCTTCGGCGTGCCGATGGGGTACGGTGGACCGCATGCCGCGTTCCTGGCCACGCGCGACGAATTCAAGCGCCTGCTGCCCGGGCGCATCATCGGCGTCAGTCGCGACAGCCATGGCGCGCCTGCATTGCGCATGGCGCTGCAGACCCGCGAGCAGCACATCCGCCGCGAGAAGGCCACCAGCAACGTGTGCACGGCGCAGGTGCTGCTGTCGGTGATGGCCAGCATGTACGCGGTGTATCACGGCCCGGTTGGCCTGACGCGCATCGCCCGGCGCATTCAGCGGCTGACGGCGACCTTCGTGGCCGGGCTGGAGACGCTGGGCCTGCAGGTGTTGCACGAACAGGTGTTCGATACCGTGCGCGTGGAGGTCGGCGTGCACGGGATGCAGGACATCATGGCCGCCGCCCTCGCCCATCGCGTCAACCTCCGCCGCCTCAGTGAAGGCTCGATTGGCGTGTCGCTGGATGAAACGACGTCGCTGGCGGGCGTCGCGACGCTGCTGACGATCTTCAATGGTGGCGAAGCGACCGGCCTCGACATCGACGCGCTGGCGGCGCAGAGCAATCCGCGCTACGACGAGCGCTTCGCGCGCACGTCGCCGTTCATGACCCATCCGGTGTTCAACACGCACCACAGCGAAACCGCGATGCTGCGCTACATCAAGCAGCTCGAGGCGAAGGACCTGTCGCTCTGTCATTCGATGATCGCACTCGGCAGTTGCACGATGAAGCTCAACGCGGCCACCGAGATGTATCCGGTGACCTGGCCGGAATTCGGCAGCCTGCATCCATTTGCCCCGCGCGAGCAGGCGAAGGGGTACGCGCACATGTTCGAGGAACTCGAGGCCGCGCTGGCCGACGTCACCGGCTTTGCGGCAGTGTCACTGCAGCCGAACGCCGGGTCGCAGGGTGAGTACGCCGGCCTGCTGACCATCCGGCGGTACCACCAGGCGCGCGGTGAGGGCCATCGGACCGTCTGCCTGATCCCGGCCAGCGCGCACGGCACCAATCCGGCCAGCGCCGTGATGTGCGGCATGAGCGTCGTGGGTGTGAAGACCGCCGAAAACGGAAACATCGACGTCGCCGACCTGAAGGCGAAAGCGGCCGAGCATTCGAAGAACCTGGCGGCGCTGATGGTGACGTACCCGAGTACGCATGGTGTGTTCGAGGCCGACATCGCGGACATCTGCGCCGAGATCCACGCGCACGGCGGTCAGGTGTACATGGATGGCGCCAACATGAATGCGATGGTCGGCGTCTGCCGTCCGGGCGACGTCGGGGCGGACGTCTGTCATCTCAACCTGCACAAGACGTTCTGCATTCCGCACGGCGGCGGCGGCCCGGGCATGGGGCCGATCGGCGTGGCGGCGCACCTCGTGCCGCATCTGCCGGGCCACACTCCGGCTGGAATCGGCACCGCCCTGAGTTCGGGTGCGGTCAGCGCGGCGCCGTTCGGCAGTGCCAGCATCCTGCCGATCAGCTATCTCTACATTCGCATGATGGGCGCCGAGGGCCTGGCGTACGCGACGAAGATCGCGATCCTCAATGCGAACTACGTGGCCAAGCGCCTCGAACATGCGTACCCGGTGCTGTATCAGGGCCCGAATGGCACGGTCGCGCACGAGTGCATCGTCGATCCGCGGCCGCTGAAGGCCAGTGCCGGCATTGAAGTCGAGGACATCACCAAGCGCCTGATGGACTATGGCTTCCACGCCCCCACGGTCAGTTTCCCGGTGGCGGGTACGCTGATGATCGAGCCGACGGAGAGCGAGAACAAGGCGGAGCTGGATCGTTTCGTGGATGCCATGCTGTCCATCCGGGCCGAGATCGCGCAGGTCGAACGTGGCGAGCTGCCGCGTGATGACAACCCACTAAAGCATGCGCCGCATACGGCCAGTGCCGTGATCAGTGATGCGTGGACACACGTGTATCCGCGTGAGCAGGCGGCGTTCCCCACGGCGGCGGCACGCGCAGCCAAGTTCTGGCCGACGGTCGGGCGCATCGAGAGCGCCTACGGTGACCGGCACCTGGTGTGCAGCTGCCTGCCGATGGAGGAGTACGCGAAGGCCTGACGCCGCTGTGCAATGCACGACCGAGATGAACGAGGAAGGCCGGCTTCAGCACGTGAAGCCGGCCTTCCTCGTCTGCAGCGATCGCCAGCGCGGCGTGGCCTATTCGCCGAGCAGCGACTTGTAGGCGTCGGCCGACATCAGGCCCGCGCGGGCGCTCTGGTTCGCGATCTTGAGCTTGATCATCCAGCCATCGCCGAACGGATCGGTGTTCACCAGTGCCGGTTCCGCATCCAGCCGGCCGTTCACTTCGACCACTTCGCCGGCCAGCGGCGAAAAAAGTTCGCTGACGGCCTTCACGGCCTCGATCGTTCCGAAGACGGCATGTTCGGCGAATGTCACGCCCACCTTCGGCAGGTCCACGTAGACGATGTCGCCCAGCTCGCCCTGCGCATAGTCGGTGATGCCGATGGTCACGATGTCGGCATCGGCAGCGCCGGCGACATACTCGTGTTCCTTGGTGTACTGAAGACCGGCGGGAATCTGCGACACTGAGTGCTCCGAAAATCGGGTGAAGGAAGGTGTGGGGAGTTTAGGCCGCGCGATTCGAGTCGGCAACGGCCGCCCATGCCAGCAGCTGACGCCAGGCCGCGTCGATCTGCATGTGCAGTGTCGCGAGGTCGCCGTGATTCTCGATGACGAGATCGGCGCGCGGGCGCTTGAGTGCGGCGGGCAGTTGCGACGCCACTCGCGCTGCCGCCGCTGCTTCGGACATCGCGCGGTACTGCATCAGCCGCGCGACACGCGCCTCGGCTGGCGCATCGACGAGCACGATCCGTGGAAACTGCCAGGCCAGGCGCGCCTCGAACAGGAGCGGGATGTCGCAGACAGTGATCGCGCATCCATCACGCCGCGCGCGGTTGACGGCCTCCTGACGCGCCGCTTCCACGGCGGGATGGACGATCGCCTCGAGCGCCTGACGTGCCTCGGCATCGCTGAACACGAGTGCCCCCATGCGCGCGCGGTCGAGGGTGCCGTCGGCGAGGAGCATGTCGGGGCCGAACCGGGCCACGATCGCGGCCAGCCCTGGCGAGTTCACGGCCACGGCCTCGCGCGCTGCGATGTCACTGTCGATCACGGTCGCACCCTGTGCCGCGAAGGCGGCCGCCACGGTCGACTTGCCAGCGGCGATGTTGCCGGTCAGGCCAACCAGCAGCATCACTCCGCCTCCGGTCGCGCCAGGGCGAGCGTCGTGCGGGCCGCTTCGAGGGCTGCCGACGGCACCAGCAGCGTCACGCCGAAGGCCGAGAACCCCTGAAACGCCGAGCCGAAGAGTCCGACGGAGTCGTTGCTCCGGACGATGGCCGGAATGCCGGCGCCGTCGAGAATGGCGACCGCGATACTGGCTTCGATCTCGTTGCCGAACTCCCGGCAGGCAACCCAGCGGGAACCGGCGGACGCATCTGACACGGCGGGAAGGCGAGGGGAGGGTTGGCGCGAGCGACGGGGTGCCGACACTGGCGAACGTACCCCTGGAGCGCTGACGGCGCACTGGTCCGCCTGATCGACCTCGCGTCGGCTGCGCAACGTTGCCGCCTTCTCATCCGCTCGTCTCTGGACGATACCCCGCTCGACTCCCCTCGGCAGCCACGCCATTGCCAGACGCCATCCGATCGCTGCGCCGCGGCCAGTCCTTCGTTGGACTGCTGGTGGTCCTGCTGGTCCTGACCCTGTTGACGGCGTTTGCCGCCCCGCGGGTGGATCTGACGCGGTATCGTTCGGACGCCATCGCCAGACAGGCGGCCACGGTGTTTTCGGCCGCGTCGCGTGAAGCACGGCGTCGGCGTCACGATGTCATCGTCCGGGTGGATTCCAGCGGGAAGCGCCTCGGCGTGGTGAACGATGTGAATGGCAACGGGCGCCGCGACCCGGGTGAGTCGGAGGTGTGGACGGACCTCGATCCGAGCACCGATATTCTGGATCCTCCGCGTCCGCTCCCGACCATCTCGGCAAGCAGCGCGAAGCGGCCGATTCATATGAGTGGCGTGGCGCGGCCGGTTTCGGTCGGGTCGGTCGCGTTCCGGCGCAGCGGCGGTGCCGGCGCTGACTTCGTGCTCTACCTGACCAGTGACCCTGGCTTGCCGAGTGCCTGGCGTGCGGTGCACGTGGCGAGCCGGACCGGGGCAGTGATGCTCTGGCGGTTTGATGGGACCCGCTGGACCAGGGGTCGAACGTGAGCTGACCCGGTGGCCCCGCCTGAGCGCGAGGACCCTCCCCAGTAGCAACAAGCGAGCCGGACTGTTACGGCGGTCCGGCGTGGTCGTCTGATTGTGTGGAACGTCTAACCTCGTAGCCTTGGCAGGCCACTTATGCAGATGTCGCGCCGACGCGGCTTCTCGATGATCGAACTGCTCACGACCCTTATCATCATGGGGATGATCGCCGCCATGGCGGTGCCCCGGATCGATATGAGCCGGATGCGCAGCGACGCGGCATTGCGCCAGATGACCACGTTGTTCGTGCAGGCGCAGCGCACGGCGCTGTCGAAGCAGTACAACGTCATCGTGAGCATCGACATGACCACCAATCGCGTGCGCTTGGTGGAAGACCGGAACAATTCGAACACGTTCGACACTGGCGATCGGATGATGTGGATGGCGCTTGAACCGGGTGTGCGGTTCACGACGTCGCCGGCGCCGCTCGATGGCATGTCGGGGATGGTCACCTTCCTGCGACCGCGACTGATCGACTCGTTCACGTCGGTCATCTTCCGCAGGAATGGTGCCGCAAGCTCTGATGGTGCGCTGTTCTTCACTTCGAAGCCGACCGATCCGGGTGCGGCGCGTGCGATCACGATCACGCAGAGCACCGGTCGCGCCGATCCGTTCAAGTACAACGGAACGACCTGGGTCCGGGCGGGCGCATGACGCACTCCTTTCGCAGGCGAGACTCCGCCGAGCCGGCGCCCAACGGTCGCAGTGGATTCACGATGGTTGAAGTGATCGTCGCATCCGTGATTCTCGGCGCTGCATTGCTGGCCATGGCGGGATTCACGATCCGCTATCAACAGGTTGATTCTGGCGCGCGGATCCTGAATCGCGCGCAACAAGCGTCGAACGAGCGACTTGAAGCCGTGCGCACCGCGCAACCCTACGCGTCACTCGACACGATGGCACGCACGGAAAGTACGGTTCCCGGCTATCCTGGGTACGTCCGTGTGACCGCGATCACACGCGTGGGCGGGAGTGTCGCGGACACCGTCGACTACAAGATCATCACCGTCCGGACGCTCACGCCTGGTGTCGCGCGCTGGGCGACCAAGACCTCCATCGTCGGAGCCTTCTGATGCCGTTCTCTCAAGTGCGATCAGGCCGGCGACGTCGCCCGGGGTTCACGATCATCGAACTGTTGATTGCGATGTCGGTCACGCTCGTCATCGTGGCCGTTGCCGCACCGCTGTACATGGCGCAAACCCGATCAGTGAACAACACGGCGGGTCGCACCGATGCCACGCGATCGGCGAACTTCGCCATCGATGCCATCGAGCAGGATCTGCGCAACACCGGCGTCGGCGCCTACGATGGGCAGCCGATGCTGCTCCGCGCCGCGATCGACGCCGTCAGCTTCAACGCCAACATGGTGACGGCTCGGACCAATGACATCGTCTCCGTCTTCTACGATCCCGATGCGGACAGCACGGCACTGGGTTCGCTCACCACCAGCACGTCGGTGACGTTGCCGAACAGCAGCACGACCTATCCAGCCGCCTCGTACGTCAGCAACGCCGAGACGATCAGCTACTACGTGCGTTCGGATACCGGAACCTCGCCGATTGCTGGCGGTCAGCGCGTGATCCTCTATCGCCGCGTCAACCGGATGCCCGAGGAGATCATTGCGCGGAACCTGATCCGGACGTCGACGGCACCCGTCTTTCGGTACTTCAAGAAGAGCGCCGACGGCGTGACCAGCGAGGTCACCGGCGCCAGCCTGCCGCTCTACCACACCGCATCGAGGCATGGTGCGGCGGCAGATACCGGCGCCCTCGCCGTCGTGGATTCGGTGGCGTCGGTGCGCCTCACGCTGATCAGCATGTATCGCGATCCGCGCGGATCTGTGGTCATCGATACGGTGCAGCGCAGTATTCGCATCGCCAATCAGGGGCTACTGCAACGGGCGCAGTGCGGCGAAAATCCGTTGGTGCCCGGGACACCGGTGCCCTCGATTCAACTCGTAGGTGGATTCGCTGCGGTGCGGTTGATCTGGAATGCGAGCGGTGACGAACTCACTGGCGAGCGCGACGTCGAGATGTATACCGTCTACCGTCGTCTCTTTGGCGCCGTTGCCTGGACGGAACCGCTGGCCAACGTCCCTGGTGCAGGGACGGCGACGCTCAGCTTCACCGACAACAGTGTGCTCCCCGGTTCGCGGTACGAGTATGCCATCTCCGCACTCGATTGTACGCCTGCTCCATCGTCCTTGACCGCCGCCGTCAACATTCTGGTGCCATGATGAGACTCACCACACGATATCCGCGTTGCCGCGCCGGCGTTCGTCCGGTGGATCGCCGAGGGATGGCGATCATCATCACGCTGATTCTGACGGTCGCGCTCGGCGCGCTCGCGCTGTCGGCCGTCTACCTCGCCAGCGGTACCAGGATCGGCAGCGGACTGTCGAATCGCGCCGCCGATCTCCAGTATGCCGCCGACGCCGCGCTGCAGATGGGCAAGAGCTATATCAACGCCGACCCTGATGCGATGCCGGCGACTGGGTACCGGGAGATCACGTTCAACGGCGGCGTGCTCAGGGACGCGTCCGGGACGGTAATTCCCGGAGTGACCGTCCGCGTCTGGGCGGGCCCGACCGGTGCGACCTCCGGTCAGTTCGGTGCCTTCGGCTCGGTGATCGCTCAGGCAACTGACGCAACGGGAGCGAAAGTCGTGCGCCGCCTCGAGCTGGCGCAGGAAAACTTCGCACGATTTGCCTACTGGTCAAACCGGGAGAATCGCAGCGGTACGCCGCTGTGGTTCAACAGCGGTGACGTCATCTTTGGCCCCACATGGTCGAACGACACGTTGCGCATTGCGAGCAGGGGGGCACTGCCATGGGCGGCGCAATTTCGCGACGTGGTGGGCACCGCGAAAATCGTCGTGCAGCCGGATCAGGCTGACTGGTGGAAGGGATACACACAGAACATGGCGCCGATCGCTCTCCCGGCGGTCGCGTCGCTCTCCAGCCTGGCGGGGTACGCCACCAGTGGTCGCATGAACTTCACCGCACCGTCGAATGGGGACGAGACCACCGTTCGCATGCGCATCGAGTTCGTGAACGTCGACATCGACAACGATGGCAGTGACAAGGATCCGCAGGATGGGTTCTTCCGCGTCTACACGCTGAGCGGCGCCGGCAACTCGCGCTGGGTCCGCGGCGATCAGGAGGCCTCGGCCACCGATCAGTATTATCGCCGGGAACTCTGTGGCGAATGGATTACCGTCAACGGTGTCGAACGGTTCTTCTCGGCCAAGGCGCACGAGAGCGCGGCCATTCGCACCTGGCTGCTGGCGGCGCCGCAAAGCGTGAACCTGACGGGCCTGGACTTCACCAATGGCGTGACGCTCACGACGACGCAGCTGCGGAACATTCTGTCTCGTGCGAAGTCGCAGTGCTTCCTTGGCGGTGCGCCTGAGCTGAATGCTGGAACGGCACCGCCGTATGGCGGCACGCCCCTCACCTTCGCCAACACCGACGCCTGGGGCGCCTGGCAGCTGTACGGCGGCGTGGTCGATCCGCGCGTCACCGCGCGGCGCGGCGCTGAAGCGCCGTACCTCATCCCGCTTCATCGTTCGGTCAACACCGGCGCGCGGGGTGTGATTCACGTCACTGGCACCGTTGGTGTCAGTGGCCTGCTGGTCGGTCGCGTGACGCTGCGCACGACCGGCACGGCCGTCCTGCTCGATGACATCCGGTACGGCACGAACCCGACGTCCACCGGACGCTGTGTCGACGTGCTCGGCATCCTCTCCGAGAAGGACATCGTCGTCGCTGACAACATGCTCAATGACCAGGTCGATGTGGACGCCACGGCGGCCACCAACTGGCGATTGATGGACGACACAAAAGACTTCACGGTGCACGCCGTGGTCATGGCGCTCGATCAATCCTTCCGGGTAGAGAACTTCAACCTCGGTCAGACAACCGGAAATCCCTGCATCGGCATCGAACGCGGTCGCGGCTGCCTGTACCTGCTGGGCGGCATCATTCAGGAAGCACGTGGCGCGGTCACGCAGTTCACGGCGACCAGCGGAACCGGCTACGTGAAGCAATACAGCTACGATCGATGTGCCAACCTGCGACCACCACCCTACTTCCCGACCACCGGCCGATATCTCGACAACCGGTACATGGAAGTTGATCCGGTCACGTTCAACATCGCTACACTCATGAGCCGGCTCACGCCAGCGCTCTGAATTGCATCACGATCACGACAGACCGCCCCGCCGATCACGACCTGATCGGCGGGGCGGTCTGCATTCAGCTCGTACGACGACGGCTTACAACAACGGCACCTGCGCCGCATCATCGCGCCCCACCCGGTGACACGCCCGGCACCGCGCCTCGTAGGACTGCTTCGCCCCGATCATGATCGTGGGCGAATCCCAGCGCGCCGGCTGCCCGTCGATCAGTCGCTGATTGCGACTGGCGGGATTGCCGCACAACACACAGATGGCGTGCAGCTTCGTCACCGACTCCGCCACCGCCATCAGCGACGGCATCGCTCCGAACGGCTCACCACGAAAATCGGTGTCGAGGCCCGCCAGCACCACCCGTCGGCCACGTTCGGCCAATGCTGTCGCTAGCGCAATGATCCCCGTGTCGAGGAACTGCACCTCGTCCACCGCCACCACCTGCGCCATCGGGTCCAGCTTGTGCGCGATCTGCGACGCCGAATCCACCGGCACCGCCTCCAGATCACGACCATCGTGACTGGAGACGTTGTACAACCCGGCGTACCGGTCATCGAGATGGCTCTTGAACACCTGCACGCGCTTGCGGGCAATCGTCGCCCGCCGCACACGCCGCATCAGCTCCTCACTCTTGCCGCTGAACATCACTCCGGCGATCACCTCGATCCATCCGCCGGAGGACGTGACGAAGCCATCACTCACCGGTGTCAGTCCTCAGTGCGCGACGGCTTGCGCGAGTTGCGCAGACGCTCGGCACGTTCGGCAAAATCGTTGCCCTCGGTGCGCGGGCCGCTCGGGCGTTCGCTCTGATCGCGCGTGAACCCACGGCCGGTCGGTGCACCACCCTCACGCGGGGCGCGGGTGAAACCACCACTGCTCGGACGCGCCGGACGCTCGTCGCGACTGAACGCCCCGCTGCGCGGCGGACGTGACGACGAGCGATCATCGCGACTGAAGCCGCCCTCGCGCGGTGGACGCGCCGGACGATCGTCGCGGCTGAAGCCACCCTCGCGCGGCGGTCGTGCCGGACGGTCATCCCGCGAGAACGCCGGACGGGCCGGACGCTCGTCGCGGCTGAACCCTCCCTCACGCGGCGGACGCGCCGGACGATCATCGCGCGAGAAGGCCGGACGGGCCGGACGCTCATCGCGGCTGAAGCCCCCTTCGCGCGGCGGACGCGCCGGACGGTCATCGCGCGAGAATGACGGACGGGCCGGACGCTCATCGCGGCTGAACCCTCCCTCACGCGGCGGACGGGCCGGACGATCATCGCGCGAGAAGGACGAACGGGCCGGACGCTCATCGCGGCTGAACGATGGCCGGGCCGGACGATCACCACGATCGCGCGAGAAGCCACCACCGGCGCGGTCGTTGCTGCCGCGACGCTGCGGCCCGCCACGCGACGCAGCCATCGACCCGCGCATCGGACCGGCGCGATCGATCTTCGCGATCACCTGTCGATTCCGCATCGTGCTCGCATTCATTGCGGCCACGATCTGTTCGGCATGAGCGCCTGAGACTTCCACCAGCGTGTGGCTGTCGCGCAGGTCGATGCTGCCGACCACACTGCGATCGAGGCCGCTTTCGCCGGTGATCGCACCCACGAACGAACTCGCCGTGGCGCCATCATCGCTGCCGATGTTGAACCAGAGCACCTGGAACTCCGGGGGCGGGCCCTCGGCCCGCGGCGCGGCCGGCGCCGGTGCAGTCGGCGCCGGTGCAGCGGCTGCGCGCTCAGGCGCCAGCGATTCGATCGGTACGATCGCCGATTCCTGCGCCGCGGTCGCGGCCAGCGCACGCTTCACTTCCTTCGGCTGCGCAGTGGTGACGCCAATCCGCAGCGCCTTCGCCGTCTCGCGCTCACGCTCCAGCAGGCGCAGCGCGGCGGCGGCGATTTCGAGCGCATCGTTGTCCTGCAGCAGTGGCTCGAGGGCTGCCAGTTCACGGGCACTCACCCCTTCCGCGAGAATCTTCCGCAGTTCGCCCATCCGTGCGCCATCGCGACCAATCGCCTGTGCCATCGTATCCGGCAGCACGAAGTACGTCAGCGAACCACCCGTCAGCAGCGAACGCAGATGCGCCACCTGCCGCGGTGTCACCAGCGCGATGACCTGCACCGGATGCCCACCCAGCGCCGCATCCAGCGCCGCGCGCGTTGGCGGCACGTCGTACAGCACGCGCAACGCACTGTGCGTCTCGACAGCACCGCCTGTCGCCTTCACATCGCCATTGGCGGTGTCATAGCCCAGCGCGCGCAGCGCTGCGTGTGCCTCGGCCACCTGGGCGGCTTCGGGCGCTACGACGATGGCAGACACGGCATTCACCGCATCGAGCACCCGTCGCAGGGTCGTCGGGCGTGTGCTGTCGCTCACCAGCACGTACTGCAGGCTCAGTGGCGCACTGCCATCGGTCACGACGTCATCGCCCACTCGACGCGGGCGCTTCATGTAGCTCTTCGCAAAGGCCGTCACCGCATCCGTCTCGGCCGCCATCGTCACCGTGCGCGCGATGTCCTTCGGCAGCTCGGTCATCAGTGTCGTGATCGACGGCTCGTCGGTCAGCGCCAGTGTCAGGTCCGCCTGCAGCACCAACAGCTGCGACACCGCATCGAGCTTGAGCAGCCCGCTTGGCAGCAGCGCGGCCAGGTCCGACGGAGCGGCGACGATGGCGGCCGGCGGCTTGGCCATCAGGCGGGCACCGCGCGCGGCGGACGTCACCGGCACCAGTACGGGTGCGGCATCATCGGCCGGCAACACTGCCTGTGCGACAGCCAGCGCCGTATCAGCATCGGGAACCAGGACCAGAAGGTGCACACCCGGCTCACCCGCGGTGAGGCGATCCAGCGCGGGCTGGACGAGCGACACCATCGCCGCCACGGTGGGGGCGGCGGTGAGGACCACCTGCTGCGAGCGGGTGACCTTCGGAGCGGACGGGGTGGGGGTGGCGGAAGAATCAGCCTTGGTGGGCACTGTGGCCTCGGAGTGTTGCGAGAGTAAATGATGCTGCCGGCGGGCCGACTCGCGGCGCGCATTGGAATACGGAGCTGGGATGTCAAACATCGAACTGCGCCTGACCCACCGGGCGCTCGCGCGGGACGCATCCTCGCGCCACGGCCGACCTGTGGGTACTCCGTTGCCGCCCTGCTGTAGCGGATTAGCATACGGAAGCCCAGCAAGGTACCCAGAAACCGCCCGCCGCCCAACCCGCGCCGCATGCCAGCCGAGTTCGCCCCCTCTCCGAACGTCGCCCAGCTCCGCCCCTCGGCGACCATCGCCGTCTCCGCCCGGGCCAAGGCCCTCAAGGCGCAGGGGCGGCAGATCATCGACCTCGGCGTCGGCGAACCCGACTTCGACACCCCTGATTTCGTGAAGGCCGCCGCCGCCCGTGCCGTGGCGGCCGGCCACACGAAGTACACCGCCACCGAGGGCATTCTCCCCCTGCGCGAGGCCATCGCCGCTCATGCTGCAGCGCGGTGGGCTGGCGCGGTGGCCGATGCGCCGGCGGCGGCAGACGTCGTCGTCAGCAACGGCAGCAAGCAGACGTTGTTCAACGCCTGCTTCTGCCTGTTCGGGGCCGGCGACGAGGTGCTGATCCCGTCGCCGGCCTGGACGAGCTACGTCGAAATCGTTGCACTGGCCAAGGCCACCCCAGTGGCGGTGCTGGGCGATCCGGCGAACGGCTTTCAGGTGACGGTGGCTGATCTCAAGGCCGCCGCCACGCCGCGGACCAAGGGGCTGATGCTGAACTCGCCCAGCAACCCGACCGGCGCCACTTGGGATGCCGAGGTGCTGCGCGAGATTCTCGCCTTCGCGCGTGCGCAGGGCTGGTGGGTGCTGAGCGATGAGATTTATCGCCGCATCTCGTACGAAACGCCGGCGGCATCGGCGCTCGAACTGACGACCGATCGCTCGAACCTGATCATCGTCGATGGTGTCGCCAAGTCGTATGCCATGACCGGCTGGCGCATTGGCTGGGCCGTCGCACCGCGTGCGATTGCGAAGCTGATGACGGACCTGCAGAGCCACACCACGTCCAACCCAGCCACGCCGAGCCAGTATGCGGCGCTGGCGGCACTGACCGAGCGTGACGCGGCCGAGGAGAGCATCACTGCCATGGTGCGCGCGTTCCGTGCCCGTCGTGACGCCGCGCTCGTGCTGCTCGACGAGGAAGGCGCGCCGCCGTACATCCACCCGTCGGGGGCGTTCTACTTCTTCATCGATGTCAGCGCGATTCCGAATGGCGGCGACGATCCGGGGACGGCCTTCGCGGCGCACATGCTCGAAGATCATGGCGTGGCGATCGTGCCGGGCACGGCGTTTGGCACACCGGGCTGGGTGCGCCTGAGCTACGCCGCCGCCGAAGCCGATGTCCTCGAAGCCATGCGTCGCATCATCGGTGCCTATCGGGCGATGATGTCGGTGCCGGCGTGAGCATCGCAACCCTCCCCATGCCACGGCACCCACGATGATCACGACGATCGTGCTGATACAGGCCGACCCGATGACGATTCCCGTCACGGCCACGGCGTTGGCGGAAATCCGTGGCGTGAGCGAGGTGTACTCGGTCAGCGGCGCCTGGGACCTGGTGGCCATCCTGCGCGTGCCGCAACTCGACGACATCGCCACCGTGGTCACGGAACAGTTCACCCGGGTGCCCGGGATCGTGCGAACGCAGACCCTCACCGCGTTCCGCGCGTACTCGAAGAAGGATCTCGAGCAGGCATGGGACATCGGCGTGGAGTGAGCACCGCGGCCCCACCGGTGGGTCGCGCGGTGGATGCGGCGCGCACGGCACTGCGCGCCTCGCTCGGTGATCGCGTCCGCACCGCCGGTCCGGATCGTACCGAGGCGCTGGCGCAGGATGGCGCCGCCCTCATGCAGCACGCCGCCGTCACCATGCTCGGCGGCGCGTTGCGCGTGTGCGATGTGGTGCCGCCGGAGCACGCGTCGTTCGAAGGCTTTCTCGATGGGATTCAGCGCAGCAGCACCATCGCCTATGTCGACGGTGTGCCGCTGCTGCACGGCACCGCCGCCGCCACGATTCGTGAACGTGACGATGCGGGTCGCATGACGACGTGGCGCGCACCGCGTATCGACCACGCCGTGTACGCATCGCGCGTGTTGCTCGGCGACGCAACCTGGAATGATCTCGGTGCCATTCTCGGTGTGCGCGGTCAGTCGGTGCACGACAGCGATGACGCGTTGCCGGTCACCTCACGCCATCCGTCAGCATTGCTGCGGCAGGGGCTCGACGCCCTTTCGCGGGTGCGCAACGATCTCGAACGTGCCGTCGGTGACGACTGGTGTGAGGCGCACCCCGATCGCCCGCTGTATGTGGATGGGTCGGTGCGCACCAGTCATGCGATGATGCGCAGCTCTGGTGTGATCGGCGTGGTGAAAAGCCATGCCACGCTGTACGTGCCCGATGACGCTCTGCCGCTGGTCACGGCACTCGATGCAGGGCAGCGTACGTCGGTGATCGCGGCGCTCGACACCGCCGCGCGGCCTCGCTTCCTCACGTGGTATCTCCGGCTCCGGAATGCGGCCGGCCGCGACCCGTTCTTCGGCTTGATTCGTGTGGAGTGTGGCGTCCGTGATGCTGACGAACGGGCGGCCGAGCTGCATGCCGATGCGGCGAGCCGCTGGCTGCTGGCCGAGCGGTCGCCAGTCGCGCGGCCCGATGCCCGGTGGGATGTGATGCCGTATGCCATTCGCGACTGTGAAGTGTATCTGCGAGCGGTCGCCTGATGTGGTGCCGCTGCAGTGCTGTCGTCACTGAGAACGTGCAGGACCGCGGAGTGTGCCTGACATGATTGCCTTGCCCGCCGAGGAGCTGCGCCGCCCCCTCGGGCGCGTCGTCGCCACCGAACGGCGTCCCAACACGCCGCACGAGTTCCATTTCTGGACCGCGCTCGATGCCAACATCGGCATCGGTACCATCGTGCGCGTCGACGGTACGGTGGCGGTGAACGGGCATGTGCCGCAGATCTATGGCGTCGTCATGGAAGGGCAGAGCTGGACCGACATGCTGTCGCCGCTGGATGACGTGCTGGGGCGCGATGGCCAGCCGGACGGTGGCCTGGCGGCCACGCAGCGCACCGAGATCCGCCTGTACACGGCCAGCGTGCTGCGTCACATCCCTGATGAACCGTTACAGCCGGTGCCGATGGGAACCGTCTGGCTCGCCGACGACCACGACATCGCACTGGCGCTGCGGATGGACGGCTACGTTGGCCGCACGGCGATTCCCGTCGGGCTCTATCGCAGTGGCGGCACTGAGAGCCCGGTTTATCTCGATGCCGATTTCCTGCTCGGCCCCGAAGCGGCGCATCTCAACATCACCGGTGTCAGCGGGCTGGCCACCAAGACCAGCGCCGTCGAATGGCTGCTGCAGTCGATCTTCGCACACTTTCCGGCCGAGAAGGGGTCGGTGGCGGCGGTCTGCTTCAACGTGAAGGGTCCCGATCTGCTCTATCTCGATCAGCCGGCCACGCTCGCCGCCGAAGACCAGGCGATGTACGAGAAGCTTGGCGTGCCGGCCGAGCCGTTTCAGAACGTGCAGTACTACGCCCCGTATGACGCCGCGCTGCGCGGGCTGGCGACGATTCGCAGCAACGAGGCGCTGCAGCACAACGTGCGGCCGCTGACGTGGGGGCTGAAGGAGGTGTTGCAGTACGCTGTCACGCTGCTCGACCGTGAGGATATCGACGCCAAGGCCGACGCCCTGATCGACTTCATCACCGATCGCGTGGTCGGGCAGAAGTTCAGTGATCCCATGCTCGGTGGCGAGATGGTCGTGCAGACCTTTGCCGATCTCGATCACTGGTTCCGCACCCTGCTCGATGGTCTCGAACGCAAGGATGCGCAGACCTGGCGCACGCATCACGTGGCCACCATCCGCAAGGTGCGGAACCGGCTGGTGAACCTCGCCACGCGGTGCGCCGGCCTGGTCACCGACGGCGCCGACGTGAGCGACCTGCCGTTCGGCGCCTTCGAGGATCGCTCGGTGCACGTGCTGGACGTTGCGAACCTGGAAGAGGATGCGCAGGGGCTGATCTTCGCCCGGGTGGTGAGCAAGCTGCGGGAACATCTCGAGCGCCGCGATCTGGGGGTGAACCACGTGGTGGTGTTCGTCGATGAGCTGAACAAGTACGCTCCCAGCGACGGGCCGGAGACCTACGTGCGCCGGATGTTGCTGGACATCGCCGAGCGGGGGCGGTACCTGGGCCTGGTCCTCTTTTCAGCTCAGCAGTTCCGCAGTCAGGTCCACAAGCGGGTGGTGGGGAACGCCGGCACCGCCCTCTACGGCCGCATGGACGGCGACGAATTGGCCACACCGGGGTATGCCGTGCTGAGTCCCGCGGTCCGGACGAAGCTGTCCACTCTCGACAAGGGTCAGTTGATGGTGCGCCACCCCCATTTCACGCAGCCCGTGTTCGTGCGATTTCCCCGGCCCAGTGTGCTCACCGGCCGACTCGGCGTCGAGCGCTTTCCGGCCGTGCCGGTCGAGGACTTCGACGCCGCGATGTTGCGCCGCCTTCGCCGCTTCGACAGCGGGCTGACGCTCGAGTGGCTGCGCAACACGATTGCGCTGGTCGATGAGGCGGACGTGATTCGTGCGGTACGGGCCACCGAACGCGAAGCGCCGCGCGATGCCAAGGCGTATTTCGCCGCGCAGTTCCGGCGTCAGGTGCCACCGCGCGACCTGGCGGCGCCGCAGGCACGGGTGCAGCCTCTCGCCCTTCCGGTTGGTGATGATCCGTACGGCTTCTGATTCGCTGCGGGCCACACTGCTGGTCGCGGTGGCCTGCGCGTCACTGCAGGCGCAGCGCGCGCGCGCGAGCGCCGATGCGCGGGTGTTTCTGGTGTTGCGCCCGTTTCCGGGCGACATGATCCGTCAGCTGGTCGAACACGATGTCGATGAACAGGGCACGATCACCATGGCAACGGGTGATTCGACGGTGCGCGTGAGCACCCGGACGACGGTGGTGTTGCGGTCGCGGGTGGACGCCGTGGACTCGCTCGGCACCGAAATCACGTCGCAGGTGGAGAGTGTCACGGTGCGCGCCACAGGCGGCCGGGAAGAGAGCCGCAAGGCGCGGATTGCCAGCGGCATGGCGCTGCAGGGCCGCACACTGCATATGAAGCTGGCACCAGATGGCGAGCTGAAGATTCTCGAGGATGCGTCGGGGCAGAGTGTTGGTACCATCGCCACCCTGGCTGCCTTGGTGGATCGCGTGCCGGCCGCGCTGCCGGTGCTGCCCGTGCGCGAGCACGAGAAGTGGACCCGCCACATGGTGCTGGCAGGTGCGCCCGGCGATGGAATCGATGCCGAGTTCACGCTCGACTCGCTGACACGATACGGCGATTTCGCCTGGGTATCGGTGAAGGGTGTGATGCGTGACGCGGGTGCGGATGCCGGCGCGAGTGTGGTGGGCTGGGTGCTGCTCGATCGTCGGCGCGGGTGGATCACCCGTTCGCGGATGGTGATGACGATGCGCGCGGTGACCGGGGCGCAGGGCGCGTTGCCGCCGATGCGGTTCGTGATGCGGGTGGAGCAGCGGGTGGGGGAGGTGCAGGAGATGCGGGCGCGGCGGTAGGGGCGATCGAGCGCTGCTGACAGGAATGCGTGCAGTCACTATCGTCACAGGTTGGCGCGCCTCACCATCAGACTCCCCAACGCACTCTTCGCTGAGGTGCGGCATCGCGCCCGCGAAACGGGGCGTTCGTTCTCCCAGCTCGCAGCCGATGAATTGCGCAGCGAGTTGCGGCGGCCCGCTCCGGCGATGCAGCTCGTCTGCCGCTGCCGACATATCGCTGAGAGGGTCTCCGTCCAGGTGTCGATCTGACGAATGGCAGCGGGCTCAAGGGCATCATGCGTGATCGCTGATCCGGTAGGTAAATCTGCGCAACGTCGGTACGGCAGTGCCGGAAGACGTGTCTTCTGGACGGCATCGGGGCGGGGGGCCTCCTCTGAAGCGTGATGGCTGATCAAATGGGTGGCCCTTGAGGTGGCTGGGGAGGCGGTGAGCATCCGCTCCGGATGTGAAGCAGAGGAGTACTTGCTCCCTTCCAACTTTGGCAGCATATTAAGGGAGTAACTACTCCTTTAATATGGTCAACTCTCGAATCCCACCGCCCCCAGACCCGAAGTCTGCGCCCAACCGGTTCGCCGGCGCTGGGGTCGCGCGTCTGGGTGACGATTTCACCGATCGCGACGCGGAGCGGCGCGACATCGCGCGGAGTCTCCTCACGCCTCGCGGGCACATGCTGATCTCGGGACTGCGTCGGATGGGGAAGACATCCGTGCTGCTGGCCGTGCAGGACGAATTGCGCGCAGCGGGGCACGCGGTGCTGTATGTGGATCTCTGGACGTCATCGAGTCTCGAGGACATGACGGCGCGCATTGCGCGAGCTGCAGCGGAGGCGCTTGGTCGGAGCTGGGCGCACCTGATCCGTGAATTCGGTCAGCGGCTCAAGTTTTCGTTCGAGGTGTCAGAGACCTCGTCGGGACTGCTGATTCCCGTGCCGAAGCTCGAGTTTCGTGATGCTCCGCTGGTGGAGCAGCGCGCGCGTCTCGTGAGTACGTTCGAGCTGCTCGAGTCGCTCGCGAAGGACAAGAAGAGCCACCTCAGCGTGATCCTCGACGAATTCCAGGAGATCGAGCGGCTGGGAGCAGAGGGGTCGGGCGCATCGGGTGTCAGCCCGCTCCGACAGCTGCGGGCTGTAGTACAGCAGCAGTCACATGTCACGTATGCGTTTGCCGGCTCCGATGCGCGGTTGATTGCGGCCGTGCAGGCGCGCGAGAATGGCGCGCTGTACAACCTGGCGCGCCGGTCTGTGATCGGTCCCATCGAGCCTGCGCATTTCGCAGGCTGGATCGAGGCGCAGTTTGGCGCAATGGGTATCGAAGCGACGGGTCAGGGCCGGCGGATCATCGATATTGCCGGACCTCGGACGCGGGACGTTCGGACATTGGCCGAGAGTGTGGCGGAGTGCACGCGGCAGTCGGGGCGCGTGAGCGAGGAGGGTATTGCTGCGGGCATGCTGAACCTTCTCCGTGAGCGCGCTTCGGCGTATGAGATGTCGTGGCGTGCGCTGACGCCGCTGCAGCAGAACGTCTTGCGCGCCGTGGCGGCGGAAGGCCGAGGGCTCGCGCGCGCGGTCACGCGGAAGGAGTTTGCGCTCGGTGATGCGAGTCGGGTAACGAAGGCGGTAGACGCGCTGGTCGAACGTGATGTACTGGTGCGCGACGGCGCGCGGACGGTGTTCGATGATCCGTTCTATCGGGCCTGGGTGGTGGTGCATGTGCTGCCGGATGTGGGGCGGCATCATCCGGTCACGTACTTGCCGGAGGAGTAGGCGGCGGCGATGTCGGTCGACGATCGGTGGTTCAGCGGCATTTTGTTCCGCACATTCTGCGATTGGAGCGCGGTCCTTCAGGACCGCGCTCCAATCGCAAAGCTGTTGTAGGCCGGCAACCAACGCTCAGGTAGATTACCAGAACCCGCCAATCCCTCGCGTCCGCAGCTGTTGTAGGCCGGCAACCAACGCTCAGGTAGATTGCATCTCGCGATTGCAAGCGTCGCCCCTTGGCTGTTGTAGGCCGGCAACCAACGCTCAGGTAGATTACCGCCACCGAAGCCACGAGGCCGATCGCCGCTGTTGTAGGCCGGCAACCAACGCTCAGGTAGATTCCAGGATGGGCGCTGGTGACGCTCCTGCACGCTGTTGTAGGCCGGCAACCAACGCTCAGGTAGATTCCGCATGACGTTCACCCTCGACGAGATGACCGCTGTTGTAGGCCGGCAACCAACGCTCAGGTAGATTGGCTTCGCCACCGTGATCGACGCCGCCGCGCTGTTGTAGGCCGGCAACCAACGCTCAGGTAGATTCTCTTCGGGCACCTGCTCATTGAGCCACGAGCTGTTGTAGGCCGGCAACCAACGCTCAGGTAGATTCGCCGAGTCGATCGTCACGGGTACGCCTGGGCTGTTGTAGGCCGGCAACCAACGCTCAGGTAGATTAGAACGGTGCGCCCTACGACTTCACGGTACGCTGTTGTAGGCCGGCAACCAACGCTCAGGTAGATTCCGGATATCGAGCGACGCGACCCAGAGCGTGCTGTTGTAGGCCGGCAACCAACGCTCAGGTAGATTGGACGACGCGGACTATGGCACGTTCGGCTTGCTGTTGTAGGCCGGCAACCAACGCTCAGGTAGATTGCGACTGCCGCCCGAGTCGCGGTCGAAGTCGCTGTTGTAGGCCGGCAACCAACGCTCAGGTAGATTGCGGATCATCTCCGCGCTGACGATGCCCAGCTGTTGTAGGCCGGCAACCAACGCTCAGGTAGATTTAGAACTCGTAGGTGCCCGCTTCGAGGTACGCTGTTGTAGGCCGGCAACCAACGCTCAGGTAGATTACCCGAGCGAAGAGACGGATGAGTGCTGGGCTGTTGTAGGCCGGCAACCAACGCTCAGGTAGATTCGGGTTGTTCGCTTCGCCTGGCACCACCATGCTGTTGTAGGCCGGCAACCAACGCTCAGGTAGATTCACCCTGCTGTAACCCATTGCTGCCAAATGGGTTACAGCAGGGATTCCTGCGTTTTTCATAACAGAAGGAACTGCTCTGGAGGCGCTTCGGCCTCCGTTTTTGAGTGCCCAACGTAGACCTCCATCTTCGCGAACTGGCGCTCAGTGACCGTCACGATACGGACTTCGCCGCCGGGAGGCAGGATTCCCCGCACAACTCGTCGAACCACTTTGGCACCATCCTCAGACTCGGTCCACCGAGCGTAGACCGAAAACTGGAGCTGCAGAAAGCCGGCGCGGAGCAGCCCTTTCCGCAGGCGCGTGTAGTTCCGCCGATCCTCCTTCGTCAGCACGGGGACATCGAACATCGTGATAAGCCACATGGTCTTGTACGGGGCGAGGTTCGCGGCATCGCTCAGGCGCATCCGGCGCTCAGTACTGCGGCAGGGTGAGCGTCGTGGTCTCCCGCGCTGCGAACGACGCCAGCGACGTGGCAAGCAACGACAACGCGTCCGGCACCGTTCGCATTTCGTCGCGCACCTGCACACGGGCGCTCAGCACGCCGGCGAGTCGCTTCTTCAACGGTGGAGCGAGCAGGTCCATCGCGAGCCCCTCGCGCACCATTTCGATCACAATCTTGTCGACGCTCGGACGGAACGGTTCCATCAGATCGTCAGCCAATGGCACGCCGCTGTAGCGGTTGTGGTGATGCAGGCCGAGTTGCGGCAGCAGCCCCGCCGTGCAAATCGCCCGCACCGTCGCTGATCGCAGAATGGCGTAGCCATAGTTCAGCAATCGGTTCTGGTCCATCGCTTCGCGGTCGCGCGTGAACGAACGATCGTTGAATACGCGACGCCAGTACCACTGACTCGTTCGTGCCTCGAGATTAGTTCTGTCCCCGGTTCGGACACGCAGCGACACGGTCCGCAATGCCGTCGCCACCTGACCGCTGGCCTCGATGGCCGTCGCCTGCCCCCGAATCTTGCACATCACGACCTGCTGCCAGGCCCGCTTTCGCATGGCCGGGCCCATCCGCGCCTGAGTCGCGGTTCGCTCGGCCGTCAGGTGATGAGCCGAGAGTGGAATCGTGATGCCCACTGGGCTGCCGCGTTCATTCGCGACCACGACGACTCCGCCACCGCTGACGATGGCTGACAATGCGCCTCGACTGATCGAAACGCGTGGCGAGGTGAGTGACAGCGATGCAACGTCACATACCGCCGCGAGGAGTTCCGATTCGGAGCCTTCGCGCAGAACGAGACGTCCAGTGTCGACGTGTATCGTCCCGCCACGCTCGGTGATCTCGAGATGACGCTCAGGCATCGGCCGGGCGAGTAGTGCCTAGGGCGTCGATCGCGAGCCGACGCAGGCCACCACGAACAAAAGAAGTCCCGGTCAGTACGATACGACTACCGGCCGTTTTTCGGCGAATCGCAGCAGGTCTCGCGTCAAGATGCAACTTCGCTTCGATCTGATCGCGCGAGATGTTTTCCAGTACCAAGAGATCACGAATGCTCCCGCCAGTCGCGATTGGCGTCGTACGCTCGAGCGTATCGCCAACTCGCAGCGTCGTGAGAAATCGCCAGCCGTCAGCCGGTGGGCTCCGGTCCACGACGCTACCCGAATCAGCTCGCCGACGGTACGCCTCCAGTCGCGTGACGATACGCCACTGCACTTTGGAGCCATTGTCGTTGACGAACACCTCAAGGTGCGAGTTGCCGTTCGGCTTCACATTCCGCAGCCGGGCGCCGGTGCCCACGGTTACGACTTTGTCGCTCTTGCTGATGCGTACGCGCTTGATCAGGACACCGGATGGCATGGCCGGCCATCGACCGTTAGCGAATGCCACCTTCGGTTCCTGACCATTGAGCGCGCTTCTGACGCACGCACGTACGACCGGATCGACAATCGCCTCGACATTTTCACTGGTGAGATCCTGGACCGCCTTCCTGATCACGGTAGTTCCATCACGGTGCCGACCGTAGAGCGATTCATCATGCAGCGCGCCGTCTCCCCCCGGCCGCCGGTGGGAGATGCAGAGCTGTCCGAGGGCACCGGCCACGGCATTCCGCATCGCATCAGTGATGTCCGGCACTTGCGGGGTGCGACCTGGCCGCGACGATTCCTGCTTTGCGGCTCGTTGCAGTCTCGCAACAATCCACGACGTCGTCGCAGCAATCGCGACGGCGTCGACGGCGTGGTGCCGGTGATCGCCGCGTATCTTCTCACCATCACCGCCAAGCAGCTGGCTCAACTTGAACGTCCGACGGACCTGGGCGGTAACGCCGCCAGAGGACGCCTCCACGCGTCGATGGCCAGTAGAGTCGATTGCTCCGCCAAACAAAAGGCCCACATAGTCCTGCGCCAGAACACTCGCGTATCGCGTGTCATTCAACTGGCGATCGGCAAACTCCTCCGGAACACTTTCGAGCCGGAACAGCATCCGCTTGCGCCGTGCAGACGAACCCTTGAAACGATCTATCCTCGCCAAGATGTCGCGCCAGCGTTCATCGTCGCCACTGTACGCATCCCACGGACTGCGTCGGCGCTTGACCTGCCGATTTTCCCGCGCGTCGCAGAGCGTCTTGTTCGCGAACGAGTCGTCGAGCGAGATCGCATAGGGGATGATGTGTTCCACGTCCACTGTCGGAGTCTTGCCGAACAGATCGCGCAGCCCGATGCGGTGTCCGGTGTATGGACACTCCCCATTGCACTCCTTGAAGAGGAGGTACTTTTCAATGTCACTGCGGCTCGCTGCAGTGAGACCCAGTTCTTTCTCGAGCTGCTTGGCCGCGTCTGCCCGCTCGGTCTCGCGCTCGCGCATGGTCTTCGCCATCTCCTGGCGAACCTTCCGGGGGCGTTTCATGTCCCGCGCCAGTTCGATGCGAACGAGGTCCGGGAGGCCGTGACGGGTGATGATCGCATTGACCACATGACGCAGCTCAGTCAGCGAGCGCAGGACCGCTGGGTTCCTGAGGCTGCGCACGACGCGATTGACCGGCGGCAGCGCCGCTTGCGGTGCAACGACAGGCTGCGGGTACAGCGATTGCCGGACAGTGGCGAACGGCTGACCGTCGCGCATCAACGGCAGGAGTTGCCGAAGCGCCCGCCGCGAGAGGGCTGCGGTCCCCGGCTCGAGCGTGGTCAGCGAGAGCCGATTCGCTCGCTCGGCATCGAGCGCCAGATACTCAATGCCGACCCGCCGTAACGTCGCTTCTTTTTCGCAGAAGAGCAGCAGTTGAACCAATCGGTCCCGATCTGACTCGTTGAGCGCCGCCATCGAGTCGCCAAGAGCCGAGCGCAGTTTCGCGATGGTGCGATTCCCTACCATCCGCTTCTCGCCGCCACGCTCGAGGTTGAAACGGGTCGGTCGGGGCAACGCCAGCAGTTTTCGCAGCGCGGCAAAGGTCAACTCGGCCTGCGACATGAGCGCGATAGTCACCGTCGCGCGCTCGTCTACCGTCAGCGCGCGGCTCTCAAACTCTGTCGGCTCGACGCGCAGGTCATTGACACGCTGCAGGATCCGGAACTCCTGGAAGAGAGGATCCGCAATCATCGCTCTTCGCGCGCGTTGCTCCAGTTCGCAACGTGCCACCAGGTGGCGCTGCGACTTTAATGGGCGCTGCGAGAAGATCGCACGCGAAATGACGCCATACGCCTCTGGAGACATTGCCGAGCCGTGCTGCGGCGCCTGCGCGTCCCAGATGGCATCAAACTCTGTTCTGAGCATCTGCCGAGCGGTGTACCGCCGCCGGACCCCCTCATCCGTCGACCTCGTCGCGAGAAACTCGCCCAGCGTTCGCGCGCCGTGTTCCGCGATGTCGTCCTCGAGCGACCGAATACCGCCCTTCACTGCACCAAGCGCCTCGGCAGCGTCGTCGGCGCTGGCTACGTCAGCCACCCGGTTCGAGAGGAACCCGCGTCGTTGCGCGAGATGATACAATGCGCGACCAACATGCCAGGCCGGCAGCGGAGTATCGAGTGCTCGACTCCGCAACAGATACGGCAGCCGCTCGCCAACGATGTTCGAGGCGAGACCAGCGGAGCGAAGTGAGTGCGTGATCTCCTGGTCCAGCTGCAGCAGAGCATTGTGCCGTGCGTTCGGGTCGCGCGCAGCGACGGCCGGTAGGAGCCCGGCGTTCTGCAATGTGCGGAACACCGAGGCATCGCGACGCGCGCGGCGCCACAGTTGACGACGCTGGAGTCTGCGCTCCCGGCGCTTCACGCCACGGGATTCATCACGGCCGCTCTCAATGTCTCCCTCAACGCCCGCCGGAAACACACGAACGCCCATCGCCTTCACGCCGATCGGTTCCTGCGTCGCAGGATCGAGGTAGAGCAACGCCCAGCCGAGCGAACTCACGCCGAGGTCGAGGCCCAGTGCGACGAGTTGGGAGTTTCGCCGCGGCTCTGGCGCGTCGAGGGAAAGGGATGTAGTTTCTATCATCTACCTGAGCGTTGGTTGCCGGCTTGCGATAGCAAGTTCGCTTCCAGCGAACGTACGGAATCCTCCATCAAGCACTTGTGCTTGCCCGAGGCCCGATAGCGGCGGACCGAAAGGCCGCCGCTTTACGTTTCAGTCTGCCACGAAGGTCCGGCGGGCGCAATGGCAAGCGCACGTGTGGCCATCTGTGGATGCATCGTCTCGAAAGCCTCCTCCGAATCGGCGTCGGCTGCCGCGCCGCCGAACCGAATCCTGCCGATTCGTAACGCCGGTTTCGTCGAGAGCAACGCTTCGCCCGCGCAGCGTACGCCGTTCGTTGCTGCGCAACTATGCCTGTATGCCTCGACGGGCCAAGGTAAGCCACGGGGGCATCCGCTCGCGCACGGAATTAGGGCCTCGCACAGGTGATGCTACTCACGATCCGTCGCACCCACGTGAGACGCCTTCATGCATCGTCCTCGCCGTCCCCGGGAGTCTCGCGATCATCCGCGTCCTCGTCGTCGTCCTCAGTCAGACGCCAGGCGACGACTTGGCCGATGAACAGTTTTATCGTATTCGCGCCGATGAGGGCGCCGATGAGCCACTTGAGCATCGTCCCTTCCTGCGCTTCCTGCCGCGGCAGCGGGTTGGATCAATCATATCGGTGTGCCGCTTATATCGCGACCACGCAGCTCCCGGCAATGCGAATCTACCGGGAGCGATGTGGCCGATGGCCGTTCGTGTACTTCGCGGCCGAAGCGCAGCCATCGTCGTGGGAACACTCGCCGACGGCAACCGCCTCGCCGCGCCGCTGATCGAGCAGGAGCCAGCGTGCCGCGAGGCGATCTCGGTGCAAGCGAATCAGCGATCAACTCCGTCGAAATCCTGCACCACGTGCCCGGGCAGGGGCGCATCGAACTCCGGGGGAATCACAAGCTTCCCCGCCAGCGTGCCGAAGGTCATACGTCGCTCGAATGCTATCGCCGGAACCAGTACGACCAACGCGCGTCCACGTGCTCCGATCTCGATCCGTTCACCAGCAGCGGCTCGCTCGACCAGGGCTGAGAGCGACTTCTTCGCCTCAGCGATTGATATGACCGGCATGGCTGACCTCCGTTGCTGGGAAACTTCGGTGCGGGCCGATCCACGTCAATCGGACTCCGTGGCGGCGACCATCGCCCCACCCCTCGCCGCCCAGCCCTCGGTATCTTCGCTCCATGCGCATCGCCCACCTCGCCGACCTCCACCTCGGATTCCGTCAGTATCAAAGGCTGAGCTCGGCTGGAAACAACCAGCGGGAAGCCGATGTCGCGCGCGCCACCCGGCACGCCATCGACGCCGTGATCGCGCAGGCACCAGACCTCGTCCTGATCGCAGGCGATGTGTTCCACCAGGTGCGCCCGTCCAACCCGATGATCCTGTTCGCGCTCCGCGAGCTGACGCGGCTCCGGACCGCACTGCTGGACACCCCGGTGGTGATGATCGCGGGCAACCACGACCTGCCCCGTGCCGCCGAAACCGGCTGCATTCTGGCGCTCTTCCGCACGCTCGGCATCACGGTCGTGGAACACGCCGCCGAACGCATCCGCTTGGCCGAGCTCGACCTGTCGCTCTTCGCGGTGCCCGATACCCTCGGCCAGCCGCTGCCGGCGCTCACCACCGATCCCGACGTGCGCTGGAACGTCCTCCTGCTCCACGGCGAAGTGAAAGGGGTGCTCCCCGATCGCGCGGTGATGGTCGATCGCAGCCCGAGCGAAGTGACCGTGGAGGAGCTGCAGCAGGCGCCGTGGGACTATGTGGCGCTGGGACACTATCACGTGCATCGTCAGGTGGCCGAGCGGGCGTGGTACGCGGGGTCGCTCGACTACGTCAGCAGCAACGCCTGGGGAGAGCTTGCAGAGCAGCGGCATCACGGCGTGCCAGGCAAGGGCTTCGCGATGCACGACCTGGCCACCGGCGCGCACACCTTCGTGCAGGTGCCGACGGAGCGACGCTTCCTCGACCTCGACCCGATCGATGCCCATGCGCTCGCACCCGCTGACATCGATGCGTTGGTGGCTGACCGGCTGGCGCAGATTCCCGGTGGACTCGAGGATGCCGTGGTGCGACTGGTGGTCCGCGAAATTCCACGGCACATCGCCCGCGATCTCGACCACAAGGCGATCCGCGAGTACAAGCGTCGCGCGCTGCACTTCCAGCTCGACACGCGCAAACCGGAACTCGTCCGCTCCCGCACCGCGTCTGGCGCGGGCGGCGCGCGCCCGTCGCTGTCGATGCTCGTCCGTGAGAAGCTCGCAGCGCGCGTGCTGCCGGGCGACATCGAGCGTGAGGCGTTTGTCGGTCTGGGGCTCGACTACCTGCAGCGCGTCAGCGAACCGTCGCCCATGACACCCGATCCTGGCGCGGACGCCGACTTCGTGCTGACGTCGCACGATACGCCATGAGGCTGCGCGCCCTCCGGCTGCAGAACTTCCGCCAGCACGTCGACACGCTGATCGAGTTCGAGAACGGCCTCACCGGAATCATTGGCCCGAACGGCGCCGGCAAGTCGACGATTCTCGAAGGCATTGCCTGGGCGCTGTACGGCAACACCGTCGCGCGTGGCACACGCGAATCGATCAGGTTCCACGGAGCCGCACCACGCGCCTCCGTGCGCGTCGAACTGGACTTCGAGCTCGGCCCGCATCGGTACCGCGTCGTGCGTGGGCTCACGTCGGCCGAACTGTTCATCGACGGCAGCACCACGCCGACGGCCAACAGCATCGGTGCGGTGGGTCAGCTGATCGAGCAGCGACTCGGCATGACCAGCCGCGAATTCTTCACCACCTACTTCACCGGGCAGAAGGATCTGGCAGCGATGGCCGCGATGGGCGCGGCCGATCGCGGTCGGTTTCTGTCGCGCGTGCTGGGCTACGATCGGCTGCAGAAGGCGCAGGAGCTGGCGCGGCAGAAGCGCGCCGAGGTGATCGCGGCGTTGCGCGCCCTCTCGCAGTCGATGGCCGATGCGGAGCTGCTGGCGGCGGAGGTGGCCGCCGCGCAGTTGACCGTGCGCATGGCAGAGGCGGCACTGGCTGCCGCGTTGCAGCAGCTGGCTGGCGCGGAGACTCGTGTGGCTCAGGCCGAGCCACTCTGGCGCGCTGCCGAACATGCACGCGCCCGCGACGTCGAGTTGCAGACGGCCGTGATCCGAGCCGATGCCGTGATCGACGCGGCGCAGCGCGAAGTGGAGCGCACCGAGGCAGCGGTGGCAGACGCGGAGCAGGTCGTGGCGGGCCTCGCCGCAGTCCTCGCCGAACTGATGCCGCTGCCCGGGTTGCGCAGCGAATTGCAGGCGCTCGAAGAAAGCTCGCGACAGGCCGCGCGCCGACAGGCGCTGACGGAAGAGATGGCGCGCCTGACGCTCGGGGTCGACGCCGCGACGGCGCGGCTGCAACAGCTGTCGACGGCACCCACGTTGCGCGCCGAGGTGCAGCTGGCGCTGGCCGAGGCGCGCAGTGCACTGGGTGCCGCGGCGGCTGCCGCTACGGCACGCCGTACCGACTGGGTGCGCGATCGGCAGGAAGCGGAGACCCGGCGGCAGCAGAAGCGCGACGAGTTCGCCGAAATCAGGACGCAGTACGACAAGTTGAAGGAGCTCGGTCCGGAGGCACCGTGCCCGACCTGCCTCCGCCCGCTCGGCGCCAGCCATGCCGCGCTGCTCGAGGAACTCGGCGACAAGCTCGAACTGCTGCGCGTGGACGGACTGTACTTCAAGCAGCGCGTGGAACAGCTGCAGCCGGAGCCGGACGATCTGCGCGCACTCGATGCGGCACGCGTCGAGGGTGAATCCACCGTCCGCCAGCTCGAACGCAAGGAACTGAAGATCGAGCAGGCGCTCAAGGAGCAGGGCGAGAAGGAGCGCGAACTGCAGCTGCTCACATCGCAGCGCGACGAGCGTGCACAGGCGGTGGCCGCGCTGGCCGCAGAGTACGATGCCGCGCATCATGCCAGCGTGCGGAGTGCCGTGGCGTCGCTGAGCGCGCTCGAAGTGCGGCACGCGGCGGTACGGAGTGTTGCTGATGAACTGCCCGTGCGGAGGGAACGGCGAGCCGCTGCGATCGCCGCGCTGACGGCCGCGCGCGATGCAGTCACCGCCGCTCGCGCCGCTGTTACGTCACACGGGTTCAGCGCCGAGCAGCATACCGCGGCGCTCGGCGCGTGGGAACTGGCGACGCAGCAACGCCAGGCGGCCGCGGTCGTCCGCGCTGGTGCCGAGAGTGATGCCAGCAACGCCGCGGCCGCACTGTCGCGCGCGCTCACTGCGGCTGAACAGGCGGCCCGGGTGCGCGAACAGCAGCGGCAGCTCGAAACCGAGCGCCGCGTGCATGACGAGCTCGACACCGCCTATGGTGAATTGCGGTCCGAACTCAACGCACGGCTGCGGCCGGAACTGGGCGAGATCGCCGGCTCGTTCCTCACGGACCTCACCGATGATCGCTACAATGAGTTCGAACTCGACGAGAACTATGAGATCATCCTCATTGGTGGCGGCGTGCCGCGGCAGGTCATTTCGGGTGGGGAAGAGGATCTTGCCAACCTGGTGCTGCGGCTGGCGGTCTCGCAGCTGATCGCCGAGCGCAGCGGACAGCCGTTTTCGCTGCTCGTGCTGGATGAAGTGTTCGGGTCACTGGACGAGCAGCGGCGCGCCAATGTGGTGGAACTGCTGCGGCGGTTGCAGGATCGGTTCGAGCAGGTGATCGTGATCACACATATCGATGGGGTACGGGATGGTCTCGACCGCGTCCTCGAAGTCAGCATCGATGAGCAGACGGGACGCGCCATTGTCGAACAGCGGGATGGCGGCCGGTCGGTCGATGCAACCCTGGTGGGATTGGAGGCGTAACGGTGGCGAGTTTGCGTACGTGGCGTTCGGAGCCGGTCATCACCGGCCCCGAATTGATTCAGCCGGGCGACATTCCGGCGTTGAACACCGTCTTCAGTGACGCGTTCTCGGAGCGCTACCGCAAGGACGGGCTGGTTGGCGTGCGCGTCCCGTTTCTCAATCCACTCATCTGGCGCTACGCCATCGAGGGGGCGGGCGCCGGCGCCGTGCTCTGGCGCACCGATCGCGGGACGATTGCCGCCTTCAACATTGCGCACCGCAGTGGGGTCGAAGGATGGATGGGCCCCCTGGCGGTCACGCCCGAGCTGCAGACGCGCGGCGTTGGCCGGACGATCGTCAGCTTCGGCGTCGACCATCTGCGCGGGCTGGGATGCCAGGTCATCGGCCTCGAGACGATGCCGCGCACGATGGACAACATCGGCTTCTATTCGCAGCTCGGTTTCGTGCCCGGACCGCTGACGATCACCGTCACCCTCGATGCGGCCACGACGGAGAGTCCGGTGACACTGCTCGGCCGGCTGCCGATGCCGACGCGGGACGAGGCGCTGCTCGAATGTGCCGCCCTCACCGCGTCGCTGCGCGAAGGGTACGACTTCACCCGCGAGATCCGCATCACCGACGCGCTCACGCTCGGCGACACGGTGCTCGTCCGGCGTGGCGGGCATGTGTCGGCCTTCGCGATCTGCCATTCCGCACCGCTGGTCGAGGGCCGCTCTCGAGACGAAGTGCGTGTGCTCAAGTTCGTGGCCGCCAGTGATGCCGATGCCGCGCAGCTGGTGACACAGCTGACGGAGTATGCGCGCCGTTGTGGCACACGTCGCGCCGCGATCCGCGTGCAGGGCGACTCGACGCGCCTCTACGCCATGCTGATTGCGCGCGGTGGTCGCGTGCGCTGGACCGACCTGCGCATGACGATGGCCGACTACGGCGAGCCGCCACAGCCGACTGATGGCGTGATGCTGTCGAACTGGGAGATCTGAGTGCACTCGAGGCCGTGGCGTGACGATCGCTCGCGCCAGCCGTCCAGTTGACGAATGCTCGCACACACCCCACTGTTGTGGCAGCAATTGATCAGGAACGGGAAGGCATAATTTTTGAGCCGATAAGTCTGCCGGTGAAGTCCGATAAATCGTGCTGACGTCATGCCCCAGTGCGGGGAAGGCGGAAGGCTGCGGGTGAGGGCTGTAGCGTATCGACGGGCTTCAAAAAC
>JANMHB010000083.1:0-9745 GCA_031374935.1 Gemmatimonadaceae bacterium
TACGTCAGCGGTGTCGTGCGAGCCATGCGCGGAAACCCGTCTCAGATGAAGCTGGAAAACCAGTTGAGTCCAACAAAAAACCGAATGGATCCAGGCACCCCGGTGGGGCCGATATCCATTCGCTGCCGCCGGGTACACGCAACGTGACGTGGGGACCCAAGGCGCGCCGCCAGAGGCGACGTCTCATTTGTCGGGGACCGCGGCAGCCGCCTGGCGCCAGCGCACCCGTTGTGCGAGACAGATCGCGGAAATTAGCCGTGAGAGGCCCCAAGTCAATGCCCGACAGCCACATAAACGCGCGGCAGGGCGACACCAGCGAGGGACCGCCAGCGGCGGGCACGGCAGCTGGCGCTGGCGGCGTCCGTGCATGCGTGCGTGCGGCGCGAGAGGGTGCCGACCCTAGCTGCGCAGCACCCGGATCAGGTGTCGCCGCCACCGCGCCAGCTTCGCTCGCGACAGTCGATCCGGGCGCAGGTCCCGGTACCCGCCAGACGGCCCGGCCTCGATCGTGCCACGCCCAAGGGCCCACGGCCACGCCCCGGATTCATTGCCGAGCCCGGCCATGGCCCGGCGCCACCAGAACCGGGACCAGGCCACCGAGGGACTCGAGGCCGGCGATGAGAACGCCCGAAGCACCCACTCGCGCTCAGTCAGCGGCCGGCCGAACTCAGGCCGCCCGCGGAGGCGCTCGAGGAGGGGCTCATCAATGGTAGCCGAGCTCAGCCGCGCTGCGGTCCAGAGTGCCCAGCCCACCGGGCGGGATGCGCCAAGCCGTTCTGAGCTCTTGTGCACGTCGTTCCACTCTGGTCCGCCAAGCGTCCATTCCGAGCTGAGCAGTGGTACGTCGTGCAGGTACTGCCAGCTCCCGATCTCGCCCGCGTGACTCCAGGCCCAGTGGGTCGACGCGTGGATCAGGTGCCAGGCCGCCGGCAACACCCGTGCGACGCGGCCCTGCCAATGGACCTGCCGAGCCCGATCAAGCCAGGCCCGGGCCGGCTCCTGGGTGAACGGGTGCCCCGGCGGGAAGAGCGCCGTGTGGAGTTCCAGCCGGAGGCCGCCCGGCCGGAGCATTGGCGCGTCATGATGATGCGAGGCATACGACGCCGGTTCCGCACCATCGGACCAACCAGCCTGCCGCAATGCGACACGCGCCGGCGCGAGCTGGGCCGGCTCCACCAGCACATCCAGATCGCCCATGCCGCGCAGTGAGAACCCGGCGGAGTGCTGCATGGCCATCGCCGCCCCCTTCAACCAGAGTGCGTCGATGCCGTGCGCGTGCAGCGTGTCGACCGCAGCGCCCGCCGCGTCAGCAAGTTCGGCAGCCCTGAAGCGCGCCACGCGATGCACGGCCTGCATGGCCTGCAGTACATCGTCCGGCACCGCCCCCGGCGGTGCAGCGCGCAGCAAACGATCGAGCTGCACCTCGGCGCGCTCGAACGACGCCAACGCCACCAGCGTCGGCCAGTGCACTTCATGCCATGGGAGCAGAGCGGCAATCCCGGTTCCGCCGTCAATGCGCGCGGACGCTGTCAGCACCTGCGCCGACGGTGACAGCAGCGCGATCGCGTCGGACGATGTCAGTGGCGCGAACATGCGGAATCAGTACTGCGTGAGCGTGCCGGTGCGACGGGCGTTCTGCAGGGCAAGATGGAAGCAGCATCCGCCGATCAGCAGGCCGGCAACGGCCCAGCCGATGAGCTGCAGCACGTCGGGGAGCACCGTCATCACCGATTGATCCTTGAGCAGCAGGTGCCGGGCAATACGCAGCGCCGGCGTCATCGGTACCAGGCTGGCGAGTGGTGCGATGCCCGGGGGCAGCACGGCGACCGGGAAATACACCGTACCGAGCAACGTCGACACCGTCAGCACACCCTGCGTCACGAACATCGACGACCGCACCAGCAGCACCAGGGCGCCCGCGATCAGCCCGACGCCGACGTAGGCCGTCGCCAGCAGTGCCATCACGGCGGTGAATTCCAGGATGCGCTCCCACGCGATCGTGCTCGTCGCCCAGATCCATGCAGTCACCAGCAGCACCAGGGCGCGCAATGCGACCCAGCCGAAGCCGTAGGTGAGCAATCCGCCGATCAGCGAGGGCCATCGGAGCGGCGTGGTGAGCAGCTGCTCGAGTGTCCCTGACGTGATGTACCCATTGATGAGTGACGGGATCGCCGACACCGCCTCGGCGATCACGAACGACGCCACCGATCCAACGATCAGGTAGGTGAAGTACTCGCTCGACTCGGACGCGATCGCCTTGGCTGCCAGCGGCTGCAATGCGGCGGCAACGAAGTAGACCGGCACCACCGCCACCAGCACCGAGAGCAGGCTGACCAGCGTGCGGGTGCGATAGGTGAGCATGCCGAGCGAATAGACGCGGGCGATCGCGAGCAGCCTATGCATGGCGTTGTGCCTCGTCGCGCGGCCGCTGAGCCGCCGCGGCCTCCAGCAGATCGGCCAGCGAGAGCGCGACGGGCGCGAACTCGGCTACCCTCACCCCCGCACGCACGAGTGCTTCGACCACCACCGGCGCCTGTGCCAGATCGGGCAGCGTCGCCGACAGCGTCACGAAATCGTCCACGGGCGGCGTAATGACATCCGTTGGCAGATGCAGCAGCGCCCGCGCGCGCGCCTCATGCGCCGCATCCACGCGCACCCGGACGCGAGCGCCGCCGACTGCAGCACAGAGCTGCCGCAAGGTATCGGTGGCGACGATGCGCCCGCGCACCAGCAGCGCGGCACGATCACAGATCTGCAGCGCCTCTTCGGTGCTGTGGGTGGCTACAACCACCGTTGCTCCCAGCGCGCGGCAGAGCGTATCGCGGATGAACAGACGCAGCTCGCGCGCGGCCACCGGATCCAGGCTGCGCGTGGGTTCGTCGAGCACCAGAATCGGCGGTTGCGTCACCAGCGCGCGCGCGATGAGCGTGCGTTGCCGCATGCCGGACGAAAAACTCCCGACCTGCTGCTGCCCGACGTGCTCGAGGCCGACCAGCTCCAGCGCGCGGTCCACGGCGATGTCGCGCTCGGTACCACGCAGTCCGTATAATGATGCGAAGAGGCGAACGTTCTCCTTCGCGCTCACGCGCCAGAAGAGTGCGCGCTCGTCGGCGGGTACGACCGACAGACGCGTGCGCACCAGTGCCGGCGTTGCCAGCGCGTCGATCCCGTCCACGGTCACCTGCCCTGCGTCGGGCACCAGCACCGTCGACAGGATCTTGAGCAGCGTGGTCTTGCCCGCACCATTGGCGCCAACCAGTCCGAAGATCTCGCCGCGCCGGACGCGCACGTCGATCGCATCCAGCACGGCGCGCGGCTCGGTGCCAGGCAGGCGTCGCAACCGTCGCACGAATCCACCGTCGGCGCGGAACGACTTGGTGACACCGGTGAGGGTGATGGCGTCGGAGGACACGGTCGTCATGTCGCGGCCGCCCCGAGATGCCAGCCGAGCAGTACATCGGTGACGTCGTGCAATCGTGCCAGATCGCGTGGAACCGCCAAATCGAACACTGTGCTGCGTTCGGCGATGTCCACGCACCGATGGAGCGCGTCACCAGTGGCATCGGCACCAAGCAGTTCGGTGATCTTGCCATTGGCCAGGAGCGCCAGCGCCGCGGCACGCGTCGCGCGCGGTACGCGCTCGACGAGAGCATCAGCTGCAACAGGCGACAGCACATAGATCGCCGCCAGCCGCAGCGGGGCACTCGCGGCAGGCGCGTCGATGCGCACCTTGCCCCAGGCATCGATCGCGTGCACAGCTTCTCCGGCGACGCGCGCGGTCTCAGCGCGGAGGCGCAGCGGCAGGTCACTCGGAACGACCGTGATGCCGTCAGCGGCGGGGCGCATGACGACCACGTCATCGGCCACCAGCGCACATCCGTGCTGTGACAACGCCAGCGCGAGCGTGGATTTTCCGGTACCGGGGCTGGCAACGAATGCAATGACGCCGCTCGCCGTCTGGACCGCGCTGGCGTGCAGGCACCACGCGCCTTCACGGTGCAACAGGAATGGCAGCACGATGCCAATCACGTCCAGCGCCACCGCACTGCGATCGACGCTGATGGGGGCCGTGTGACGCACCGCGCGTCCGTTGGCCTCGATGGCAAAGCGGCCGGTGTCGGAGATCGCGATCTCGAAGCCGCTGTCGCCCAGCGCCAGGGTGACCTCGACCCCGTTGGAGTACGGCTGCCGGCCGATCAGCACTGCCCCGACCGAATGACCGACCGGTGCGTGGCCGGTGCAGGTGGTGTGCAGCGCCCGAAAAGCAAACTGCCCGTCGCCGGAGGGGGCGACGGGCAAGCCAGGCAGCGGGCGATCGGAGACGAGCACTTCGCCGAACAGACGGACCCACTCCGGCGCTTCGAGCGTCGCAGGAGCGGTCAGCGTCACATCAGGAACGACGCGGGGGGTCGACGATGACGTCACCCGGGATGCAGTCGCACGATGCCGTTGCCCCGCTGAGGACGTTCGGGCTCATCGCGAATGCGCCGAGGTTCAGGGAGACCTGGGTCAGCTCGCGAAACGTGCCATAGCGCTCGAGGCGGGGACGCTCATACATGGTTTCTGTCTCCTTCATCTGACAAAAAGTGTCGGACGCGCGCCACAGAGACAAGCCCTGTGTCACAGCCATTCGACAACCAGACGCCTGCAATCATCGCAGAGTCACGCCGTCCAGCGAGGAAAACGCCCCCCGCAGCGCTTCAGGTTCGGCAATAGGTGTGCCGTCCAGCTCCACCCAGGCATGCGCCTCGAACCCGGCCGCCCCTCGACGGACGCCAATTCGCACGACCGCCCCGTCCGCGCCATCCGCCGCCAGCAGGTCGCGAAGGGCGGTCGCCCGGACGAGGCACGCCGAGTCGCCCGGGAGCCAGCGCAGTGCACGATCCACCGCCGCGCCCCATCGTGCGCCGCGCCGCGACTCTTCGGTCGCCGCGAGCAGGGGACCACGGCGCTGTGGGCTGGCGTCGGACGGTACGGGGGCCACGACGTCACGTTCGATCAGTGACCCGATCGGGCGACGCGCCACCATCCGTCGCGCCCGGGACACCGACCCGACCGCACGGAGAAGGTCGAGTGCAGCCCGTGCCTTCCGCGCCAGAACGCCACTCACCGCATCTGTGCGACGCTGTCGACGACGAGACCTTCGACGGATAGGTCGGCCAGCAGCTCGCGCACGTGGCAGACGACCTCGGTGGCTGGCGCCTCTGGCCATCGGCCCCGTACGGCGCCGATCAGGGCCTCCTCGCACGAGGCACCGGCCGCCAGCGCCCGCCAGATCACCGTGCCGGTTTCGTTGAGGCCGAAGTAGACCTCGGTCTGCGGATGAAACAGGACACTGCCATCAGGCAGGGTCCGCGCGATCACGTCGGGGTGCGGAACGGGAAGCGGCATCGAATGGGACGAGGGTAACGGCAGTCGGCAGCAAGACGCGCGGCTGTGGGTCAACGAAACGCACAAAGCGCTCCACGGTGACGATTCGTGACAGGCACGCGCGCCCGCCCAAGCGGCGATCGGCCGCGCTGATACAAACCCGCGCGGTTCGCGCGACGCCACACCGGCGGCCTCAGCCGAGCCTCATCGATTGGGCGTCTGCCCAGCCCCCGCCACCGGCTTGCCATCTTTCATGACCCACCGCACCCGCTGGAGGGCGGCAATCTCCCGGGTCGGGTCGCCCTCGACGGCCATCAGGTCTGCCAGCATGCCGGGCGCAATCGTTCCGATGCGATCAGACAAGTCGAGGACCTTGGCCGCCGCCGAGGTGGCCGACACCAGCGCCTGCACCGGCGTGAGCCCGTACTCGACCATCAGGACCAATTCGCGCGCGTTCGTTCCGTGTGTGAAGACGCCGACGTCGCTGCCATTGGCAATCGTCACGCCGGCATCGATGGCCGCCTTGACGCTGGCCCGCTTCGACGCGATCCGCGCCGGTTCAGGGCCGACTCCCTTTTTCCAGCCGCCGTATTGCGACACCGCGTCCCCTGCGGCGACGGTCGGCACCAGCGCGACACCGCGTTCCCTCATCAGTCGAAAAATCTCCGGGGTGCCGTCATCACCGTGATCGATCGTCTTCACTCCCGCGAGAATCGCGCGTCGCATCCCTTCCGGCGTCGTGGCGTGTGCGACCACATGCCGACCGCTCGACTCGGCGATTTCCACCACCAGGTTCATCTCCGCCTGCGTAAACGCCGGTCGCGCCGTGCCACCGGCGCCCCACCGGTAGTCCGCGTAGATCTTGATCCAGTCGGCCCCGCGCCGGATCTGATCACGCACGACACGCGAGAGCTCTTCGGGGCCCGCCGCTTCCTCGGCGCCCTGCGGCACGTCGACTTCCGGCGCAAACCCGCCGGGCCCGTAGCTCCCGCGCATCACGATCGCACGGGTGGTGACGATCATCCGTGGTCCCTCGATGATCCCCTGCTCGACCGCCTTCTTGAGGCCCACATCGGCATCCGCCGCGCCTTCGGTGCCGAGGTCACGCACCGTGGTGAAGCCGGCGCGCAGCGTGCGTTGCAGGTGCACGGTGGCGCGCGCCACGCGAAGGCCGAGCGGTTCCTTCAGGACCTGATCATTCCACGTCGTTTCATCGTACGGATGGAGCAGCACATGCGAATGCAGATCGATGAGACCCGGCAGCAGGGTGGTGCCTGGCAGGTCGATCACGGTGGCGTCAGCGGGCGCCTTGACGCTTGACGGTGCGCCGATGGCGGTGATGCGGCCGTTCTGCACGAGGACCACGACGCCGGGCTGCGCGGGTTGTCCGGTGCCGTCAAAGACACGTGCGGGGCGAAGCAGCACCGCTGCCTGCGCGGAAGCGGCACGAGGTGTGAGATACGCACAGGCGCCGGCCAGCAGCACGAGAGCGATTCGGCGGCCGCGTTCAATGGCGTGTGTCATCGGGTGCAGAGGGAGTTCTGTGCGGTGGCCGGGGCGGGGAGAGTCGGCGTTGCCGTGCGAGGCCAGACGTTGTCGGCCGGCGTGCGGTCGGGAAAGCGACAGGCGGGATCGAACAGCACCTGTGTGATGCGTCGCTTGCCGAAGGTGAGCACGGCATCGAAGCTGCGGCGCCCGGTGAACCAGACCTCGGCCGGCCAGGTGACGATCGCGGTGAGGCTGTCCTGCATCACCGCGTTCGGCATGGCCTTGATGGCCGGCCCCGCGGAATCGAATCGCACACGGAGCACAACCGGTGATGGCATCTGGCCATCCTGCCGGACGGTGACGGTGGTGCGCGCACCGCGAGTCTGCACATCGGCGATCGATCCGTCGACGCGTTCCGTCGTGAACAACCAGGCATACCAGAACCAGCCCAGATCGCGATTAAGCGCCTTGTTCATGAAGAACATGTAGTCCCAGGGCGATGGATGGCGGAACATCCAGGCTTGTGCCCACTCGCGTTGTGCACGCTGCACCGCCGAATCACCGACGATCCCGCCCAGCATCGAGAGCATGAGCGGCGTCTTGCTGTAGGTGGTGAAGCCGTAGAACGAGCCGGCGAAGTTCGCATTCCACATCATCGGCGGCTCCGACTCGTTGCCGCTGATAGCGCCGTACGACTGCCCCAGCCGATCGAGGTTGGCCGCGCGCTTCATGTTGTCGGCGCCAGAGAGGATGTTCATGTACTGATTGAACCCTTCATCCATCCAGCCGTACCAGGTCTCGTTGTTGCTCACCACCATCGGCCACCACTGATGGCCCGTCTCGTGATCCGCGGCGCCCGAATTGGAATTGATCACCATCGGGTACTCCATGCCGGCGCTGGGGCCGTCCTGGAGCGTCAGCTGTGGAAACTGATACGGGAACCAGAGCGCCGAATAGAACTCCAGCGCATGGCGCGTGATGCCGAGTGCGTTGGCATAGAGAGGTGCGCGGCCGGGGAGATAGTACTGGTAGACTGGCACGTATCCCTTGCCGGGAATCATGGCGCGTGTGCCCTGCCAGACGAACTTCTTCGCGCTGGCCCAGGCGAAGTCGTTGACGCTATCAGCGACGAAGTGCCAGACCAGTCGTTCGCCGACCGCGGTGGCCTGCCCCGGGCCGACTTCATCCGGCCCCACGATGGTGGTGGTGCTGTCGCTCGAGAGCACGCGGGCAAGACGCTCGCGTGCGGTTGTGGTGAGCACCTGTGCCGGATTCTGCAGTACACCCGTGCCACTGACGATCCAGCCACCGGGCACGTCGAGCTTCACATCGAAGCGACCGAAGTTGTTGTAGAACTCGGAAGGCCCCAGGTACTGCTCGGGGTCCCAACCGCGGAGATCGTCGTAGACGGCGACGCGCGGGAACCATTGCGTCGGCTGAAAGAGCGAATCAGCCCAGCGCTGCGTCATGCGGTGTCCGGAGCCGGGGCCACCGGGGAGCGCGTGATTCCACTCGATTTCGATCGTGGCGGTGGTGCGCGGCTGAATCGCGCGCGCCAGCATCACGCGGGCGAGTGTCGACCGCAGGTTGACCGCGATCGGCGAACTGGGGGTCGTGCCGCGCGGTGGCGGCGCGTCGAGCGCGACGACGGTGCCATCGATCCGGATGGCATTGACGACCATGCCATCGGTGAGCTGTGCCGGCACCCAGGGCAACGCGCGCGGATTGCTGCCGATGAAATGATTGGCATCGAGGCGCAGCGCGATCTGCGTGAGCGAGTCGGGGCTGTTGTTGTGGAGGGTGATCGTCTCGACCCCGGTGAGGCGCTGCGCCGGCACGTCGAGCCGGGCCCGGATGACGTAGTCGGCACGCAGCTGCCAGTAGGCTCGCCCGGGCCGTCCGGTGGAATCGCGGGTGCCGTTTCCGAAGGCGGCGCGGATCGCGTCCGTCATCGGGATGTCGCGGCGGATGGCGCGGTCGGGCCAGGGGGGCGGCGACTGGGCGTGGCCGATGCTACCGGCGAGCGTGGCCATACCAAGGGCGGCATGCCGAAGCAGAAAGTGTCTGGGGCGAGTCATGGGGAATCGTCGGGCAAGTCGGTGCCGGACGCAAGAGCGCCGGCGTTCCCGTCAGGCTTGTGCACCCACCTGCGAAAAATCGTTGCGCACCGCAGCCAGCGTGCGGGTGACGTCCCCTTCGTCCGTTCGCCAGTCGCCACGCTCACTCGCTTCGGCCGCAGCCCCTGCCCGGTGGTGCCATTGAACAACGTTTCGCCGGTGCCAGTGATGGCCGCGATCATAAGCTCGGTCCGCTGGTCATGATCGGGGTCGATGCAGTGGCGGTCTGGAAGCCGTGTTGGAGCGCGGCGTGATCGGATGTGTTGGCACCATATGCAGAACGCCCCCCGGACCTCCGGGGGGCGTTCTGTTGTCAAGCGAAAGTCGCTTACCAGCGGTAGTGCGCGAACGCCTTGTTGGCTTCGGCCATGCGGTGCGTGTCTTCCTTCTTCTTGATCGCGTTGCCTTCGCCCTTGCTGGCGGCGATGACTTCGGCGGCCAGACGCTCCGGCATCGACTTCTCGTTGCGGTCGCGCGAGTAGCTGATCAGCCAGCGCATCGCGAGCGCCGTGCGGCGATCGGGACGGACTTCCACCGGCACCTGGTAGGTGGCACCGCCGACGCGGCGGCTCTTCACTTCGACCACAGGCTTCAGGTTGGTGAGCGCCTGCTTGAAGATGTTCACACCTGGCTGGCTGGTGCGGGCTTCCACCAGATCCATGGCGGCGTAGAAGATCTTCTCTGACGTGGCCTTGCGGCCCTGCAGCATCAGGTTGTTGATGAACTTGCTGACAGTCTGGCTGTCGTAGCGGGCATCAGGCAGGATGATG
>JANMHB010000113.1:0-204464 GCA_031374935.1 Gemmatimonadaceae bacterium
CCGTACAGTGTCATCCATCTCGACGAAATCGAGAAGGCGCATCCGGACGTGTTCAACATCCTGTTGCAGGTTCTGGATGAGGGCCACCTGACCGACAACTACGGTCGCGTCATCGACTTCAAGAACACGGTGGTCATCATGACCAGCAATGTGGGCGCGAAGGAGATCACGAAGGGCAAGGCGCTCGGGTTCGGCACCAACGACAGTCGCGGCAGCTTCGAACGGATCTCGGAGAAGGTGAAGGAGGAGCTCCAGCACACATTCAACCCGGAGTTCCTCAACCGGTTGGACGACGTGATCGTGTTCCACCAGCTGAGCCGCGAGCACATTGCGAAGATCGTCGGCGTGATGCTGCGCGAGGTCCAGCGGCGGCTGTCCGAGGAGGAGTTGACGCTGAAGCTGACGGAGGCCGGGAGCGACTTTCTGGCCAAGCACGGGTTCGACGAGATGTACGGAGCGCGTCCGCTGAAGCGGGCGATCCAGCGCTACATCGAGGACCCACTCTCGGAGAAGATTCTCCTGGGCGAGTTCTCGAAGGGCGACGAGATCGACGTGGATGTGGCCGAGGACGGAACCAAGCTCCAGTTCAGGGTGTCTGCCAGCGCAACGCCGGCCGCCTGAACGACGTTGGTCCCCTTCCGGAACGGGTGTTCCGTGAAACAGCCGGTCGGGTCGCGGGTAGACCCGACCGGCTGACCCGTTACATTCTTCATGCTTATGCCCGTATTCCGTCGCTCCGCGGCCGCCATTCTGGCGGCCGTCCTCTGCCTGCCTCTCTCGCGTGCTCGCGCGCAACAGGAGGGACCGGGCCCGTGCGCACTCCCCGACTCCATCGTGGTCGAGGGGAATATTCGTGTCACGAACGACCAGATCTTCTCGGATGCAGAGCTCGCCACTGGTGTCGCGCTCAACTTCAAGGGTGTGCAGCGCGCGATCAAGCAGCTCTACGCCACGGGCACCTTCAGCGATGTGCAGGTGGGCTGCCGAGTGCACGATGGTCCGCCGATCCTGGCGACGATCGTCATCCGGGTCGTGGAGCGTCCGATTCTGGGTGACGTCGACGTCGTCGGCGGCGATCGGATTTCGACGCGGACGCTGAAGGACAAGGTCGAACTGCTGATCGGCAGGCCAGTCGATGCCGCACAGGTGGCGATTACCAAGCAGCGGCTCGATTCCATTTATGAGGCATCAGGGTACTATCTGGCGCGGGTGACCGTCGACACGACGATGCTTGGCGACCAGCGGGCGAAGATCACGTTCCGTGTGTCCGAGGGGCGACGACTGGCCGTCAGCGGCGTGCGAGTGAACGGGCTCACGTCGCTGGCGCCTGCCGATGTCGTCTCCACGATGAAGACCAAGCCGGAAGGCTTTCTCTGGTTTCGCAAGGGCGAGTTCGACGAGGATGCGTTCGCCGGCGACCTCACGGAGCGGATTCCAGCCTATCTCGCGCGACAGGGATTCATCGACGGTACGGTCGAACGCGACACGCTGCTGGTGGATCGTGAGCGAGGCAAGGGCATGATCGAGCTCACGCTGCGCGAGGGACCTCGCTACAGCCTGGGCACCTTCGAAGCGCTCGGAAATCGTCGGTTCTCGAGTGAAGAGATTCAGCGCCTCTATCCGTTCCAGCCACAGTCGATTTCGCTCACGGCGCGCGCCAAGTCGCTGCTTCGACGTCGCGGGCCCTCTGCACCACCGAACACGTTCGATCAGGGGCGCTGGGACGAAGGGACGCAGAAGGTGCAGACGGCATACAGCAACGAAGGGTACATCTACGCTCGTGTCCGCCCGATCGTCGATCGCGATACGACGGGTGGCAAGCATGTCGCCAACCTGCGGTGGGAGATTGAAGAGGGGCAGCCGGCGATCGTGAACCGCGTCGACATCCTCGGCAACGATCACACCGTGGAAAGCTGCATCCGTAATGCGTTGCAGATCCTTCCGGGAGACGTGTTCAGCCAGGACCGTCTCATCCGCTCGTACCAGAACATCGGCAACCTCGGTTTCTTTGAGACGCCGGTGCCGAACCCGGACACGCGCCCTGACTCGACGGGCGACGTGGACATCATTTTCCGCGTCAAGGAAAAGCAAACCGGCAACGTGAACTTCGGCGCCTCGGCCGGCCAGGGACTCGGCGTCGGCGGGTTCATCGGACTGCAGCAGCCCAACCTGTTCGGCCGGTGCAAGTCCGGGTCGCTGAACTGGAACTTCGGTCGCTTTCAGAACAATTTCCAGCTGGCCTACACCGACCCGCAGATCCGCCTGTCGCAGGTGTCGGGAACCATCAGCGCGTACCGGACGCAGAACCGCTATCAGGGCATTGGCGGCTTCTCGAACTTCAATGGTGGTTTCGGCCAGCCGATCCAGACCGGCATGAGCCTCCAGCTCGGCTTTCCGATCCCGCAGTCGCCCTATACGCGGCTGTTCGTTTCGTACGGACTGGAAAGTGTCCGCTTCGGTGGCTCGGGCTTCCTCGGAGAACAGGCCGCACAGTTCAGCGGGGCCAACATTCGCAGCTATGTCGGTGCCACGGTCGGCTACGACACGCGCATCGACCTTCCGTTCGCATCGGCGGGTGCCCAGCGCACCTTCACGGCGCAGCTCAACGGACTGGGCGGAACGTCGCGCTTTCAGCGGTACTCACTCGACCTGAAAAATTACGCCACGCTGACACAATTCGGGGGGAGCAAGCCTGGATCGCAGCCGATCAAGGTGGTGGCGGGTTTGACGGTGCGTTCGGGCGCCGTGCTCGGCAACGCCGGCGCGTTCCGCTTCACGCAACAGTTCAACATGGGCGGTGTGCAGTTCGGCGAGCCGCTGCGCGGGTATCCGGAATTCTCGATCACACCGGATGGCTACCTGCCAGATGCCAACCAGAATTCTGCAGCGTTCAACAACCCGGGTGCGGCGTTCTTCTCGAGCACGGCCGAGATGGGCATCCGGTTCAACGGGATGTTCTACGTCAATGGGTTCTTCGACGCGGGCAACGTCTACCGCCGCGTGCAACAGTTCAACCCGACCCGGCTGTTCCGGGGCACGGGTATCGGTTTGTCGACCGTGACACCGCTTGGGCCGCTCGGACTCGACTGGGCGTACGGCATGGATCGTATCGACAACTTCGGCCGCCCGGCGCCTGCCTGGCAGCTGCATTTCCGCCTCGGCGGCCAACAGTTCTGATCATTTTCTTGTGGAGTCTGGAATGCGTGTATTGAGTCGGATGATGCTCGGTGGTGCCGCGATGCTCGTGCTGACGTCGTGGACTGGAGCTCAGACAGCGTCGCCTGCGACACCTGCACCGGCAGCGACGATTGCAATGAAGATCGCCTACCTGAACTCGAATCAGGTGCTCGAGGGTGCGCCGGGTCGCGCCGAGGCGCTGGCGCAGTTCGAGAAGGAAACGTTGCCGATCCGGACCCAGATGCAGCGGATGAGCGATTCGCTGCAATCGATCATTGGCGAGTACCAGAAGGCGGCGGCGCAGCTGACTGCCGCGCAGCGCTCCCAGCGCGAAGCGTCAATCGGCGCCCGGCAGCAGGAGTATCAGCAGCGCGCGCAGGAGATGCAGCAGTCGGCACAGGCCCGTCAGGAAGAGTTGATGGCCCCGATCATGGAGCAGGTGAACAAGGTCATTCAGGACGTGCGCGCGGAAGATGGCTACGCCTTCATCTTCGATGCCGGTGCCCAGGTGCCATTCATCGTCTCAGCGGACAAGAATCTCGACATCACGTCGAGGGTCATCGATCGCCTCAAGTCGCTCGGTCCACCGAAGCTGCCAGCGCCGTCCACGGTGGCTCCGACGACCGCTGGTGCGGCGAAGCCGCCGACGAGTGGCCCGGTGGCCGCACCTGCCGGCGTCACACGTCCCATCAAGCCATAACGCGGTGACGGCACCTCGCCGGGACGCGGCGTCGACCGCGGCGCTCAGCGCCGCCGCGATCGCCGTGGCCGTCGGTGGGACGCTGGCGGGGGACGGTACGGTCGAAGTGACGCGCGTCGCCGGGCTCGATTCGGCTGACGCGGCGTCACTTTCGTTCTTCAGCTCTTCACGCTACGCCGCGGACGCCGCGACCACACGGGCTGGCGTCGTCTTCGTCACGCCGGCGCTGCTCGAACATGTCCTGCATGTCCCCGCGCGGATTCTCGTCACCGCACCGCAGCAGGCAATGTTGGCGGCGCTCACCCTGCTGCATCCACCGGTCGCCGTTGCGGAAGGCGTCCATGTATCGGCCATCGTCGGCGTTGGCGTCACACTGGGTGATGGCGTCAGTGTGGGACCCCGCGCGGTGATTGGTGACGGTGCCGTGATCGGCGCACGCACCACGCTCGGCGCTGGTGTGACGCTCGGCGCCGGAGTCCTGATCGGGGCTGACTGCATGCTGCATGCGAATGTGACGGCGTACGCTGGCACGCAGCTGGGAGACCGGGTGATCATTCAGGCCGGCGCGGTGCTTGGCAGCGATGGTTTCGGGTATGTCTTCGGCGGCGGTGCGCACGCGAAGATCCCGCACGTGGGGCGGTGCATCCTCGAATCGGATGTCGAAATCGGCGCCAATACCACGATCGATCGCGGCAGTGTCGGCGACACCGTGATCGGGGCCGGGACGAAGATCGACAACCTGGTGCAGATCGGGCACAACGTTCGCCTGGGTCGCCTGTGCCTGGTGATGGCGCAGGTCGGTATTTCCGGTTCCACGCGGATCGGTGATGGGGTGATCATCGCGGGGCAGGCCGGGCTGGCGGGGCATATCTCGATCGGTGCCGGCGCGAGGATCGCGGGGCAGGCCGGCGTCTTCGGAGACGTGCCCGCTGGTGAGACCTGGAGCGGCTATCCCGCGCGGCCGCACCGCGAGGCACTGCGGGTGCAGGCTGCGGCGCAGCGGTTGCCGGCGCTGCTCAAGTCGTTCGGCCCCCGGCGCCCCGACGCATGACATCTGTCCGGCGCCAGACAATTGCGCGCGCTGTACACGTCGCGGGGATCGGCCTGCACCTTGGCCAGCCGGTGACGCTGCGGTTCGAGCCCGCGACGCCGGGCACCGGCGTCGTCTTCCAGCGTAGTGACCGCGTTGACGCCGCACCCGTGCAAGCACTGGCTGCAGTGGCCGAGCTGGCCGATCGCCGGACGCAGCTCGGTGCCGGGGAGAATGCATTCCACACGGTGGAGCACGTGCTGGCCGCGGTTGCCGCGCTGCAACTCGACGATCTGCGGATCGTCATGGATGCCGCCGAGCCGCCTATCGCCGATGGCAGTGCCCGCCCCTTCCTCGACGCATTGCGTGAGGCGGGCCTGGTGGAGCATGGAGGGCCGGCGCGGTACCTGTGCGTGACCTCGCCGATTCGCGTGGTGGACGGCGAGTCGGTGTATGAGGCCTCGCCGTCGGCAACGCTCGACCTCGACGTCTCGATCAGCTTTCCGCATCCACTGATCGGCGAGCAAGAGATCGCGCTGCGTGTCACGGCAGAGTCGTTCGAGCGCGAGTTGGCAGGCGCCCGGACGTTCGGATTCGTGCACGAAGTGGCAGCGCTGCGCGCCGCGGGGTTGATTCAGGGTGCCAGCACGTCGAATGCCGTGGTGATGGATGCGGAGGGGCTGGTCGACACGACCCTGCGCTGGCCGGACGAGTTCGTGCGCCACAAGGCGCTGGATTGTGTGGGAGACCTGGCGTTGGCTGGCGCCCGCGTTCGCGGGCACATCCGTGCATTTCGACCGAGCCACAAGGGCACGGTCCTGTTCGTTCGTGAGCTGCTCCGGACAGCGAAGGAGGAGTCGACGGTGCTTGGTATCGAAGAGATCATGAAGGTGCTGCCGCACCGGTATCCGTTCCTGCTGGTCGATCGCATCCTGGAGCTCGAGGAAGGGAAGCGTGTCGTGGGGCTGAAGAACGTGACGATCAATGAGCCCTTCTTTCAGGGCCATTTTCCCGGACACCCGATCATGCCCGGTGTGCTGATCGTCGAGGCAATGGCACAGGTGGGCGGCATGCTGATGCTGGGCGGATTGGCCGAACCCGACTCGAAGGTGGTGTACTTCACCAGCCTCGATAACGTCAAGTTCCGGCGTCCGGTGAAGCCCGGCGATCAGTTGCGCTTCGAGCTTGATGTGGTGCAGGTGCGCGGAACGCTGTGCAAGATGCATGGGGTCGCCCGTGTCGACGGCGAGGTGGTGTGCGAGGCGGACATGGCCGCCATGGTGCGCCCGCGATGACCGCCACCGTCGCGAACGAGATTCACCCGACGGCCATCATCGCACCGACGGCTGTCCTCGGGGCCGGGGTGTACGTTGGGCCGTACGCCTATGTCGGTGACCAATGCGTCGTTGGTGACGGCTGCGTGATCGCCATGCGCGCGACGCTGGAACGCAACGTGACGCTGGCCGCCGGCGTGAAGGTCGGGATTGGATCGGTGCTCGGCGGTGATCCGCAGGACCTCAAGTACAAGGGCGAACATACCACCGTCGAAATCGGCGAGAACACGGTGATTCGCGAGTATGCGACGATCAATCGGGGCACCACCCACTCGCTGAAGACCACCGTCGGCAGTGGTTCCTTCCTCATGTCGTACGTCCATCTGGCGCACGACTGCCAGATCGGGAACGGTGTCATCATCGGCAATGGCACGCAGCTGGCGGGGCATGTCAGTATCGACGACCGTGCGATCGTCTCCGGTCTGGTGGCGGTGCACCAGTTCGCACGCATCGGCCGGCACTCATTTGTCGGCGGTTGCAGCCGCGTGGCGAAGGATGTGCCGCCGTATCTGAAGGCCGTCGGCAACCCCGTCAAGCTCTATGGCCTCAACTCCGTGGGCCTGCAGCGCAGCGGCTTTGATGAATCGCTGGTGCGCGAGCTGAAGCGGGCGTACCGTCTGGTGTTTCGCTCCGAGCTGAACGTCTCGCAGGCGATGACCCGGGCGCGGGCTGAGCTGCAACTGCTGCCTGAAGTGACGGCGTTCCTGACGTTCATCGAAGAGAGCGAGCGAGGGATCGGGTTCTGAGCATACGCCTCGGTGTCGCGGGGGCCGGCGGCCTTGGCTTCCACCATGTCCGCATCCTGCGCGACATGGCTGGCATCACGTTCGCCGGCTTCCATGACAGCAACCCGGAACGTGCAGCCAGCGTCGCGGCGGAGCTGGGCGTCCAGATGCACGCAACTCTCGAGCAGCTGATCGCCGCGTCCGACGCGGTGAGCTGTGTGGTGCCGACGACGGCGCATCATGCCGTTGGCATGGCGATCCTCGCGGCGGGGAAACATCTCTTCGTCGAGAAGCCGATCGCCGTCACCCTCGCTGAGGCCGATGCGCTCGTCGATGCTGCCAGTGCGGCGGGCGTGGTGCTGCAGGTGGGGCATGTCGAGCGCTTCAACCGGGCCGTACGGGCCGCGTGGCCGCATCTCGCCGATCCGTTGTTCGTGCAGAGCGATCGTCTGGCGCCGTACACGCCGCGTGGCGCCGATGTGGCGGTGGTGCTCGACCTGATGATTCACGACATCGACCTCGTGGCCACGATCGTCGGCAGCCCGGTGGTGGACGTGAGCGCAGTGGGCGTGCCGGTGCTCACGGATACGCTGGATATCGCCAATGCGCGGCTCGAATTCGCCAGCGGTGCGGTGGCGACGATCACCGCCAGCCGAGTGTCGCGTGAGAAGACGCGCAAATTGCGTATCTTCCAGCGTAGCGGGTATGTCTCGCTCGACCTCGGCACCGGCGCCGGCATGTTCTTTCGCATGCGCACCGATGTCGATCCGCGTGATCTCGCAGCGCAGGCGACGTCGCTCGAGCAGTTCGTGGAGCCGGTGCCGCTGTTCGCGCCGGAAGGAGAACCGCTTCGCCTGGAACTGGACAGCTTCGTGGCTGCGGTGCGCGGGGAGCAGCCGGTGGTGGTGAGTGGTGCGGCGGGTCGTGAGGCGCTGGCCACGGCACTGCGCATCGTGACGGACATCGACCAGCATGCGACGCGGTTGCGTGGTGGGGCGCTGAGGCCGGCGTGACGCCCGTCGAGGTGATGATCGTGGCGGGCGAGCCGTCGGGCGACATGCACGCCGCAGCCATGGTCGCCTCCCTGCGCGCACAACGGCCGGAGTTGCATCTGGTGGGTGTGGGTGGGCCGCGGCTCGACGCCGAAGGGGTCGAGCTGTTGGAGCGCGCCGAGCGGATCGCCGTGGTCGGTTTCGTGGAGGTCATCAAGCATCTCCCGATCCTGCGCCGGCTGATGGCGGCACTGCGCCGCAGGATGGACACCGGACGCGTGAAGTTGGTGGTGCTGATCGACTATCCGGGCTTCAACATGCGTGTGGCGCGCGAAGCGAAGCAGCGCGGCATTCCGGTGCTCTACTACATCACGCCGCAGGTCTGGGCGTGGCACAAGAGCCGGGTCCGCGACCTGCGCGAGACGGTCACGAAAGCGGCAGTGATCCTGCCCTTCGAAGAGCCGTTGCTGCGTGATGCGGGGATCGATGCCACGTTCGTCGGCTCGCCACTGATCGACTCGACGCAGCATCCACTCGCGCGCGATGCGGCCTGTGCCGCACTCGGTCTCGACCCTGCCCGACCCGTGCTGGCGCTGTTCCCCGGCAGTCGCGCCGGCGAGATCGCCAGGCACCTGAAGGATTTCGTCGCCACGGCGGGTGCGGTGCTCGCGACGCGTCCCGAAGTGCAGGTCGTGGTGAGTGCGCCGCCGCAGGTGCTGATCGACGAAGGCGTCTGCCCGTACCCGGTGGTGCGTGATGCCTCGCACACCGTGCTGCGGGCCGCGACGGCTGCCCTGTGCAAGAGTGGCACGACGACGCTCGAAGCGGCGGTGCTCGGCTGCCCGCTGGTGGTGGCGTATCGGACCAGTCGTCTGACGTATGCAATCGCGAAACGGTTGGTGACGCTCCCGCACATCGCACTGGTCAACATCGTCGCGGAACGCCGCGTGGCGCAGGAGTTCATTCAAGACGACCTTCGTGCTGACCGGGTGGCGCCGGTACTCCTCGAGTTGCTGAACGAACGGTCACCGCAGCGCGCCGAGATGTTGATGGCGCTGCAGGATGTCCGCCGTCGAATGGGGGCGCCGGGCGCCGGCGTGCGCGTGGCGGAGATGATCGCCGGACTGGTGGCGTGACCGGTTCGGCAGTCGCGGGCGACGCGAGATCCGAGGCGGACGCGCGACGCGCCAGATGGCTGTCGCTGATTGGTTCCTGGATCATCCGGATGGTGGGCGTGACCTGGCGGGTCCGTATCATCGATGCAGGGCCAGTCGACCGGCTCCGCTGTGACGGGCAGCCGGTGGCGCTGCTACTCTGGCATGGTCAACTGTTACCACTGCTGTACATCATGCGCTTCCAGTCGATCGCCTGCCTGATCAGCACCCACCGGGATGGCGAGTTGATTGCGCAGGTCGCCCGCCGGCTTGGGTGTAAACTGATACGAGGCAGCAGCTCGCGAGGGGCCGACCGGGCATTGCTCGGACTCGTCCGCACATTGCATGACGGATTCACGGTGGCGGTGACGCCGGATGGGCCGCGCGGTCCCTACCGCAGCTTTGCGCCCGGTGCATTGGTCGCCGCACACCGTGCCAGCGCGCCGGTGGTGGCGTTTGGTGTGCACGCAACGCGTGCATGGTACATGAAGAGCTGGGATCAGTTCATGATCCCGAAGCCGTTCGCGCGGGTGACCATCGTGTTCGACACGCCGATGATCGTGCCTGGCGAGTCCGCACGCGATGCCGCGGACGCGGTGCCGCTGTTCATCGCGCGCATGGAACAGGTGGAACGCCGTGCCGCTGTCTGAGATTGCAGAGTCGGTCTGGTATGGCGACAGACCAGCGTCGCGCATGGCGCGGGCGGTGCTGGCACCCCTCAGCAGTGTGTTCGGGACCATCGTTCGGCGACTGGACGCCGCGTACGCCGCCGCGCCGCCCGCGCCCGGGCCGATTCCTGCGATCTCGATCGGCAACCTGACGGTCGGGGGCACCGGGAAAACACCGGTGAGCGCCTGGTTCGCGCGCCGATTCGTCGAGGCCGGCGCGTCGCCGGCCATCGTCATGCGCGGGTACGGCGAGGACGAAATCCTCGTACATCGCCTGCTCAATCCCGACGTGCCGGTGTATGGCAACTCCGATCGCGCGGCCGGCGTGCGCAGTGCCGCACTTCGCGGCGCCGATATGGCGATTCTCGATGACGCTTTTCAGCATCGTCGCGCCGCGCGGGTGCAGGACGTCGTGCTGCTGAGCGCCGATCGCTGGACGGGCGACGTGCGTCTGCTGCCGGCAGGACCATTTCGCGAACCGATGCGGGCGTTGCGCCGCGCGAGCGTCGTGGTGCTGACGGTGAAGGCGGCGAGCGACGATCAGGTGCGGGCAGCGACAGGGGCGATCAGGTCGGCGACGGACTCGACCGTGGTGACGGTGGATCTCGTTCCGGCGTCCCTGGTGCATGTCGGGTCGCAGGAGCGCGAGGCGATCGTCGACTGGTGGGGACGCCGTGTGCTCGCGGTCAGCGGCATCGGCGATCCGGCGGCTTACCTCTCTCAATTGACGCACCTTGGGCTCCGCCCACAGCCGATGACCTTTCCCGACCATCACCGATTCGACGACGCCAGCGTCCAACGGGTGCTGAGCGCGGCCACAGACGTCGAGGCGGTGGTGTGCACGCTGAAGGACGCCGTGAAGCTCGGACCACAATGGCCGAGTTCGGCGGTGCCCTTGTGGTATCTTTCGCAATCGGTCGTTCCACGCGACGGCGCCGACGCTCTGGATGCAGTTGTCCAGTCGGTGCTTGCGGCGCGAGGGCGCGATCACATCTCTCCCGACCTCTCACGCTGACGAGCTGAACTATGGCGACCGACCTGCGGCTGCCGACGACGAACATCGTCCTTCCGGACAAGGACCGCTTCCTCGACGAGCACAATCCGTTCGAGGCGATGATGTCGCGCTTCGATCGCGCCGCTGAATTGCTGGATCTCGATCCCGGGATCTACAAGATCCTGCGCAACCCCGAGAAACAGCTCATCGTGTCGATCCCGGTGCACATGGACAACGGCGACGTCGAAGTGTTCACGGGCTATCGCGTGCTCTACAACACGTCGCGCGGTCCGGCCAAGGGTGGCATTCGCTTCGACATGCAGGTGAATCTCGAGGAAGTGAAGGCGCTGGCGGCGTGGATGACCTGGAAGTGCGCGGTCGTGAACCTGCCGTTCGGCGGCGCCAAGGGCGGCGTGATCTGTGATCCGGCGACGCTGAGTGTCGGTGAACTCGAACGGCTGACGCGACGCTACACATCGAACATCATTTCGCTGCTCGGCCCCGATTCCGATGTGCCCGCACCGGACGTGAACACGAATGAGCGTGTGATGGCCTGGGTGATGGACACGTACTCGATGCACATGCGTCACACCGCCTCCGCCGTCGTGACGGGCAAGCCGCTGGAACTCGGAGGCTCGGCTGGCCGCAAGGAAGCGACAGGGCGCGGGTGCATGATCGTCACCCGCGAAGCACTGAAGGAACTCGGCATGCCGGTGCGCGGTACGACCGTCGCCGTGCAGGGCTTCGGCAATGTGGGATCCACGGCAGCAATGTTGCTCGAGCGCGAGGGGTGCCGGATCACTGCGATCAGTGACCGCACGGGTGGCGTGCACAATCCGCAGGGTGTCGATATCGCCGCGGCGATCGAGTACGTCCGCAGGAATCGGGACCTGGCTGGTTTCGCCGGTGGTGATCCGATCAGCAACGATGAATTGCTGACGCTCGACGTCGACGTCCTCGTTCCAGCGGCGATGGAGAACGTCATCACGTCGAAGAACGCGGCGCGCCTGCAGGCGAAGATCATCTGTGAGGGGGCGAACGGCCCGACGACGGCGGCCGCGGATGCGATCCTCGAGGAGAAGGGGATCTTCATGATCCCGGACATCCTCGCGAACGCCGGCGGGGTGACGGTGTCGTACTTCGAGTGGGTGCAGAATCGCGGTGGGTACTACTGGACGGAGGAGACGGTGAACACGCGCCTCGAGGAGATCATGACGCGCAGCTTCACCGACGTGCGTGCGCTGGCACGCCAGCACAAGGTGAATATGCGGACCGCCGCCTACATGCTGGCGATCAGTCGGGTGAGCACCGTGCACAAGTTGCGCGGCATCTACGCCTGACGGGTGGAGCTGACGCTGGCCGTCGTCGGACGCGCGCACGCCGCCACGCTGGGTGCGGCGATTGCCGAGTATGAGCGGCGCGCCGCACGCTATTGGCCGCTGCGGGTCCGCGAGGTGAAGGAGGCGGGTGGGCGGAGCGTCACGCCCGCCGTCACCCGGCGCGCGGAAGGGGAGCGACTGCTCGAGGCATGGCCTGGCCGGGGAGAGCTGATCGCCTGCGATGAACGCGGGGCGACGATGACCAGCGCCGAGTTCGCGCAGTGGCTGGGTCGCGTGCGGGACGCCGCCGGTGCGGTGACGTTCGTCATCGGCGGCGCCTTTGGCCTCGATGACGCGCTGAGGGCGCGGGCCACCCGTCTGCTGGCAGTGGCGCCGTGGACGCTGCCGCACGAGATGGCGCGGCTGGTCCTGACGGAACAGCTGTACCGCGCCGGCACCGTGTTGCGCGGCGAGCCGTATCACAAGTAGTGCTCGCGTGTCCGAGGGACGCGTTGGAGACTATCTTGCGCCTGCAGTGTTCACGGTGCCCGCCGGCATCGATCTCGGTCACGGATGCAGTCCGGAGGTTCGACGTGGTCTTGCACGGGAGCGTCACGCGCGGCACCGGGATGGTATCGGCGGTTCACACGCTGCGGCAGAAGGAGTCGGCACGATGTCGGTAGCGCCGATCGTCGAACGGCTTCCGCTGGCGTTTGGCCCGCTGGCGGCCGCGATGCGAGACGGGGTGCTTCCCGGTGACGCGGCCAACGACATGCCGCAGACCCTTCGCGGCTGGCGCGAGCGCATCGAGATCTGTCGCGAACCGATGATGGGAATCGGCTGGGCGAACGCGTTGCATGAAGCGATGCGGCCGACCGGCGCGGCGGCGGCGCGATTGGCGCGGGTGAGCCGCGGGCAGGGCGTGGTGGTGACGACGGGGCAGCAGCCCGGCCTGTATGGTGGTCCGATGTACACCATCGTGAAGGCGCTCAGTGCGCTGGCCGTCGCCGATCGCCTCGAGGCGCTGACGGGCGTGCCCACGGCGCCGATCTTCTGGGCCGCCACCGATGATGCCGACTTCGCGGAAGGCGCCACCACCTGGATCCCATCGGCCGGTGCGCTGCGCGACCTGCGCCTGACGCACGCGCCACCCGAAGGCACGATGATGTCGCACGCGTTCCTCGGCAACATGCAGGAGTCGAATGCGCTCCTTCGGCGCGCGGCAGCCGGCGCGGCATGGCCGGAGATGATCCGCGCGGCCTGTGCCGCGTATCATGAAGGTGCGACGGCGGGGAACGCGTACGTCGATCTGATGCGTGAGATCCTGATGCCGCTGGGCATCGCGGTGCTCAACGCCGCGCATCCGAGCGTTCGGCATCAGTCGGCACCGTTGCTGCGTCGTGCGCTGGCCGAATCGTCGGCCGTTGACGCGGCGGTGACGGCTCGGACGGAGGAGTTGCGCGCTGCAGGGTTTGTCCCGCAGGTCGACCTGCTGCCGGACCGCGCGCTGGTCTTCGTGGTTCGAAACGGCGTCAAGGAGCGCGCCAGTATCTCCGGCGCGGCGCAGGTGTTGTCGCGTGTTTCCGACGATCTGCTGTCGCCCAATGTCCTGCTGCGGCCCGTGGTGGAACGCGCGTTGCTGCCGACGGTCGCCTACATGGCGGGCCCCGGCGAGTTCGCTTACTTCGCGCAGGTGAGTGCGGTGGCCACGGTGCTGAGCGTCGCCGTGCCGCTGGCGCTCCCGCGCACGAGTGTGCGGATCATCCCTCCCGAGGTGCAGCAGACGCTGTCCCGGCATGGACAGTCCGTCGAGGCGATGCGCGATCCGCGTGCGCTGGTGCGGTCGCTCGCCTCCCGTGCGACGCCCGAGACTGCGCTGGATGCCCTGTCTGCGTTGCGCGCACAGATCCGACGCACGGCTGATGTGATTCGGGGCGGCGACAGTTCGCTGCCGGCACCGGCGCTGGATGGAGCCGTCGCACAATTCGTGCACCGCACCGACCGACTCGAGCGACGGCTACTGGCGGCGGCCAAGCGCGACATCGGTGACCAGCTGCGCCGTGTCGAGCAGGCGCAGGCAATGCTGTGGCCGCAGGGGGCGCCGCAGGAGCGCATCGTCAATCCGCTGCCATGGCTGGCGCGGTACGGCCCGCCGCTATTGGATGCGCTGCGACAGGTGTGCGACGAGAACGCCGCGACGCTGGTGCATGGCGGCGACTGAGCCGCCAGCAGCCTCCGGGGCGGAGAAGCGAGGCTCCGGCGCAGCGCTGGTCGCGGCGGGTGTCCTCATCAGTCGAGTGCTGGGCTTCGTGCGCGAAGGTGTGATTGCGCACGTGCTGGGCACGTCGGTCGCATCTGGTGCCTTGCGCGCAGCGCTGCGCATTCCAAACCTGCTGCAGAACCTCTTCGGCGAAGGCGCCCTCTCGGCGTCGTTCATTCCGGTCTATGCGCGGCTCCGCATGGAGCGGCGCGACGCGGAAGCGGTGCGTGTCGCCGGCGCGGTTTTCACGCTGCTCGCCATGCTGTCGTCGGTGCTGGTGCTGATCGGGGTCACCTGGTCGGCGGAACTCGTGGCGGTACTGACACCGGGCTTCAGCGCACCCACGCGGGCCCTCACGACGACGCTGGTGCGCATCATGTTTCCGGGTGTCGGACTGCTGGTGCTGTCGGCCTGGTGTCTCGGTGTGCTCAACAGCCATCGCCGGTTCTTCCTGTCGTATGTCTCGCCCGTGATGTGGAATCTGGCGATCATCGCCGCCGTCCTGCTCGGACCGCGTGTCAGCCTGGATGATGCGGCACGAATGGTCGCATGGGGGGCCTTGGTTGGCAGCGCCTTGCAGTTCCTGGTACAGCTGCCTGCCGTGCTGGCCCTGGTGCGCGGCATCACCTTGCAACCGTCCCTCGACGATCCGTCAGTGCGCACGGTGGCGCGAAACTTCGGGCCGGCGCTGATGAGTCGTGGCGTGTTGCAGGTGAGCAGCTTCATCGATCTGCAATTCGCGACCATCATCTCCGCAGAAGCGGTTGCGGCGCTGGGTCTGGCGCAGTCGATCACGCTCTTGCCGGTGACGCTGTTCGGCACGGCGATCACCGCCGCCGCGCTGCCGGCAATGTCGTCCGTCGCCGGCGATGCCGATGCGCGCGGTGCCGCGCTGCGACTCAGACTGGGTGAAAATCAGCGACGCATCGCGTTCTTCATCGTACCGTCCGCCGCCGCATTTCTGACGGTCGGCGACGCGCTGGCGGCTGCGCTCTACCGGTCGGGGCTCTTTGACGCTGCGGCCGCCACCTGGTTGTGGGCGATTCTCGCCGGTGCGTCGCTCGGATTGCTCGCGTCGACGCTGGCACGGCTGTACAGCTCCGCGTTCTTCGCACTGCAGGATACCACGACGCCGCTGCGGTACGCGTTCGTTCGCGTGGGGGTCGGTGTTGGTTTGGCCTATCTGCTGGGCGTGCGGCTGCCGGCGTGGCTGGGCGTCGACACGAAATGGGGCGCCGCTGGACTGACACTGGCGGCGGGTGTGGCTGGCTGGACGGAGTTTGCGCTGTTACGTGCGGGTTTGCGTCGCAGGATCGGATCGTTGCCTGGCGTGCTGCCGCTGCTGCTGCGCCTCTGGGCCTGTGCGCTCGGCGCTGCCGCGGTGACGTGGGCGGTGCGCGCGCCATGGTTGGGTGTGTACGGCGTGCCCCATCGATTCGAGGCGGCTGGATTGCTGGTGATCTTCGCGTTCGTCTACGGCGTGTCGACACTCGCGGCCCGTATCCCGGAAGCGCTGGCGGTGTGGCGGCGCGTGAGCGGTGCGCGAGGCGCAGTGGCGCGGTAGTCGGCTGGCGCGGTCGCACGCGCACCGTCTGACGTTCCAGCCCGGCTAGATTGCGGGATGCTCGCACTCCCTGATGCCATCGCCGGCAAGCTGCCGCACCTGCCCGATTCTCCCGGAGTGTATCTCTGGAAGGACATCGAGGGGCTGGTGCTGTATGTGGGCAAGGCCAAGAGCCTCCGCTCGCGTGTGCGCAGCTACTTCGGCAGTGAGCATGAGACGAGCGTCAAGACGCAGCACCTGGTGCGCCTGATTCGCGACGTCGAGACGATTGTCGTCCCCTCGGAAGCACACGCGCTGATTCTCGAGAACAACCTGATCAAGGAGTACCGCCCGCGCTTCAACATTGCGCTGCGCGATGACAAGTCGTACCCGTACATCAAGGTTACGCTGCAGGAGCCGTACCCGCGCGTGATCGTCACGCGACGATTTCAGTCCGATGGTGCACGCTACTTCGGACCCTACACCGATGTCGGTGCGATGCGTCGTGCGCTGAATGTGGTGAAGCGGATCTTCACCGTGCGCTCGTGCCGGTACGACATGCCGGCGGAGATGCCGGAGCGCGCCTGCCTCGATTGGCACATCGGGCGGTGCAAGGCTCCATGCATCGGGCTGCAGTCGCTGGAGGCTTATCGCAGCATGATCGGTGACGTGGTCACGTTCCTCGATGGCAAGCCCGAGGAAGTCACGCGCCGCGTGCGCGCGATGATGGAACAGGCAGCAGACAACCTCGAATTCGAACGGGCGGCCGAACTGCGCGATGCGCTGCTCAAGCTGGAGTCGATCGAGGAGCCGACCGTCGTGATGCAGGTCGAAGGTGGTGACCGGGACGTGGTTGGTTTCGCACGCGATGGCGACGATGCCTGCGTCTCGATCCTGCGGATCCGGGACGGGAAGCTGCTGGCACGGGATCATCGCTATCTTGCCAACGTCGATGGTGAGCCTGATGACGCGATCCTGGTGGCGTACCTGCTGCAGCACTACCAGCACCAGGCCGAACGTGCGCGGGAAGTGCTGCTGCCGTTCGAACTCGGCGAACTCGAACTGGTGCAGGCATCACTCGTCTCATCCCGCCTGCTGGTGCCGCAGCGCGGTGCGAAACGGGAGCTGATGGATCTGGCGATGCAGAACGCGCGTCATCTGCTGGAAGAGATGAAGCTGTCGACGGACGAGAGTGACGAGCGGGCGACCGATCCCGTCTACGATCTGCAGCGTGAGCTGGGGCTGGCGATCGTCCCGCGACGCTTTGTCTGCTTCGACATCTCGCATGCGCAGGGCCGCGACACGGTGGCCAGCATGGTCTGGTTCGAGAACGGGCGACCGAAGCGTGCGGAGTACCGCAAGTTCAAGGTGGAAGGCGCGTGGGGGAACGACGACTTCGCCTCGATGAACGAGGTCGTGACTCGCTATTTCTCGCGACGCGTCGCCGATGGCGCGCCGCTGCCCGATCTGTGCGTGATCGACGGCGGCAAGGGACAGTTGCATGCGGCGCAGGATGCGCTGGCGGCGATCGGGCTGGAGTCGCTCGCGCTGGCGAGCCTCGCGAAGAAGGAGGAGGAGGTATTCCTGCCGGGGCGCAGCGAGTCGCTGCGACTCTCGCGCCGGTCGCCTGGATTGCGCCTGCTGCAGATGGCGCGTGACGAGGCGCATCGGTTTGCCGTGACGTTCCAGCGCTCCCGGCGTGCGAAGCGTACCGTGACGTCACAACTGCTCGAGATTCCCGGTGTGGGGCCGAGCCGACGCCGTGCGCTGCTGCAGGCGTTCGGCAGCGTGCAAGGCGTCAGGGACGCCGGTCTGGACGCCATCGCCCAGCTGCCCGGATTCTCGCGTGCCCTCGCAACGCGTGTGCTGACTGGCCTTGGCGTCGAAATCACCGCTCCCGCACCTTCGGACGCGCCCATCGATCAGGACGCGCCACCCATGCCCCCGGTCGAGTCCATCGATCCGGACCCTTCACCCACATCCCCAGCGCCGGAATGACCGCACCTTCGAACGCAATTGGCTGGAGCCTGTACTGCAGCGCCTGTGATGCGACCGCGGCCGGTGATGCACTCGCCTCATTATGTCCTGCCTGCGGTCAGCCATGGCTCACCTCAGTACCGATCCCGCATGATCGGGCGGCCAGCATCGACACGAACGCCGTCGGCTTGTGGCGCTACCGGAGCGTCCTCCCGGTGACACCCACCGAGGCTGTCGTCGCGCTTGGTGAGGGTTGGACGCCGATGTTCGAGTCACCCAGCCTGGCGGGCGAACTTGGAATCCGTCGACTGTGGATCAAGGATGAGGGGCAGAACCCGACGGCATCGTTCAAGGCGCGCGGGATGGCGTTGGCCATGACGCGCGCCCGTGCCTTCGGTGTGCGCGGTGTGACGGTGCCGACGGCCGGCAACGCGGGCGCGGCGCTGGCTGCCTACGCGGCGGCGGCCGGGCTGCCAGTGCGCGTGTATGCGCCCCGCACTACGCCACCACCGATTCTCGATACCGTGCTCGCCTTCGGCGCCGAGCTCATTCTGGTGGACGGGCATATCGGTGACGCGGGACGCGAGGCACGAGAATACGCCGCCGCCCACGAGTGGTTCAACGTCGCGACGCTCCGGGAGCCGTACCGTGTGGAAGGCATGAAGACGATGGGCTACGAGATGGCCGAGCAGCTCGGCTGGCGATTGCCCGATGCGTTCGTGTATCCGACCGGTGGGGGCGAGGGGACGATCGGGATCTGGAAAGCCATCGCCGAGATGCAGTCGGCAGGATGGATTGCGCCGTCGGAACGTCGCCCGAAGGTTGTGGTGGCGCAGGCGGCCGGTTGTGCACCCATCGTCCGCGCCTTCGAGGCACAGGCGATGCAGGCCGAGCCGTGGCTGGACCCGGTGACATACGCGAGCGGTCTCCGCGTCCCGACGCCACTCGGCGATCGCCTGCTCCTGCGAGCGTTGCGCGAGAGTGATGGCGCAGCTGTTGCAATCCCGGATACCGTGACCCGTGAACAGACGGCGCGGCTATCGAGGGCGACCGGTGTGGACGCGGCACCGGAAGGCGGATGCGCGCTGGCAGCGATCGCGGTGCTGGTGGAGCGTGGCTCACTCGGTCGTGAGAGCGAGGTGGTGCTGTTCAACACCGGCAGTGGCGCCAGCTATCGCTGGCGCTCCTGACGAGGCCTCGCCCAAGCTGTCATCCGCTATATTGTGCGATTGCGGGTAACACGGGCAGTTGTCCGGCAGGCGAATCTACGACTCGGCGTGCCGAGCTCGACAATACGACATCGGGAGATCTGACGAATGGCTTTGTGGACCACTCGCCGCTGTGCGGCGCACTCGCTTGCCGCGCTCATGCTCAGCGCAGGCGCGCTCGACGCGCAAGCGCCGAAGTGTGATCTGCCGCTGCAGTCGCATCCGAAAATGCTGACCGCCGGTCTGGTGTTCAACGGCGTGTTCAAGCCCGCCGCCAAGCCCGAAGAGAAGGCCAAGGCGCTGGCATCGACGGTGAAGGCCCTCACGGATGATGTGACCCTCTTTCCGGCGCCGGTCCAGCCGAGCCGGAACTTCCTCCTGAGTCAGGTGCTGCTGGTGTGGCTCGATCAACCGGGCACCAATCTGGTCGAGAGTCGGGCCAAGCTCGGGTACACCGCGGATCCGACCGGGACGCAGGACATTGCGTACGCCATCGACACGGCGTACACGGCCATCCGCGCCGCCAAGCCGGAGTGCTCGGATTCGCTGAAGCTCTACACGAACGGACTCTGGGGACAGCTGATCAACAAGGCCGTGAACTTCACGAACTCACAGCAGCTCGATTCTGCCGAGTTCTATGCGCGCCACTCGCTGGTCTTCGACGGCAAGCAGTACTACGCCTACAACATCATGTCGAACATCGCCCTGACGAAGGACGACACGACGATGATGACGGAGTGGTTCACGAAGACGATCGCCGTCACGTCCGGCACCGCCGACACGAATGCGATCAAGGTGCGTGACAACATGCTGACGAATCTGGCTGCGCTCTACACGAACGGTGCTGCGTCAGCGGAAGGCGCAAAGAAGGACTCGTTGACGCGAGCCGCGGTGGCCACGTATCGCAAGTACCTCGAGAACTACCCGAACGACCTCCAGACGAAGCTCCGCATCATGCGGGTCTCCGGCACCGAGCTGGACAGTGCAGCTGCGGTGAAGTTTGTCGACGAAGTGCTTGCGAACACCGGATCGGTCACCGATGCGCAGCTGACGGACGCCGGCAGCGAACTGACGAGGAGCAAGCTCTACACATCCGGATTGCGACTGTTCGAGGCCGCGTTGAAGAAGAATCCGAACAGCCGCGACGGGCTCTACAACTCAGCCGTGGCGCTGAACAACCTCGAACGCTTCGACGCGATCACGCCATTCTTCCAGAAACTGCGCGAAATCGATCCCAACAACCTTGGTGTCTACTCGCTCGCCCGCAACGTGCAGTCGGCCCGGAAGCTCGCAATCCAGACGACGGCCAACAAAGGTGTGCGCCCGCGCGCGGGCCAGCAGATCATGCTCAATCCTGCCCAGCAAGCCAAAATCAAGGTGTTCAACGATTCGCTCGTGTTTTACACGCAGCTGATACAGAACATGACTCCCACGGTCGAGGTGCGGAGCTTCTCGCCGACACCCGAGGGGGCGAAGTTCGGCGCAGTGGTTCAGGTTCCGCCTGACAAGCCTGCCGCCATGTTCAACATGGTCGTCGAGTTCCTCGATGCGTCCGGGGCGACAGTCTCGACTCAGACCGTGAGCACGAAGCAGATCGCCCAGGGCGGTTTCGAGGCGATCTCAGTGGATGGCAAGGGCGCCGGCATCGTGGCCTTTCGCTACAAGGTGGCGAAGTAGCCGCACCACATCTGATGAAGTGGCGGAAGTCACTGGCACTGCTTGATTTCCGACCCCTCAGTTCGTAACTTTGTTGAGCCGCGCCCCGGTCCTCCGCGGGCGCGGTTTCGCATTGCAGGGCTTGCTGTCGGATCAGTTCGGGAGAGTCAGGGATGGTACGCGTCGCGGCCGTGGAAGACGGGCAGCTTGGAGCGTCATTGGGCATGGTTCGCGGCACAGAGCTGCGAGCCGTGAACGGACGCGCCATCGAGGATTTTCTCGACTGGGAGTTCCTCACGGCTGACGAGTTCTTCACGGTCGAAGTCCGGCAACCGGACGGCACGGATCACCTCTGGCAGGTGCGTCGACCGGAAGGAGCGTCGATGGGCCTCGAGCTCGAGCCGCCGACCATCCGCCGGTGTGCGAACCGCTGCGAGTTCTGCTTCATCGAAGGGTTGCCGAAGGGCCTGCGGAAACCGCTCTACATTCGCGACGACGACTATCGATTGTCATTCGCGTATGGAAACTTTGCAACGCTCTCGAATGTGAAGGAGCGCGACATCGCGCGCATCATCGAGTATCGCCTCTCGCCGCTCTACGTGTCGGTGCATGCCACCCCATGGGAAGCGCGCAAGGTGCTGCTGAACAACCCGCGCGTTCCGAACATCGTGGACCAGCTCACGCGCCTGGCTGCGGGTGGGATTCAGTTCCACGGGCAGATGGTGATCGTTCCTGGGCTGAACGACGGTGCCGTGCTCGAGGCATCGCTGACCGATCTTTGGAACCTGCAGGACGCGGTGATCTCGGTGGCGCTGGTGCCGGTGGGCGTGACGCAGTTCTCGCACCTGTACACCGGCAAGAGCATGGATCGCGAGTCGTCCCGCGAGCTGCTCGACATCGTGGCGCGGTGGGAAAAGCGCGCGCTGGCCGAGCGCGGCGACCGGTGGGTGTACGGATCGGATGAGCTGTATCTGCTGGCGGAAGCGCCACTGCCCGATGCGGAGCATTACGGTGATTTCCCGCAGATCGAGAATGGCGTCGGTGCGGTGACGTCCTTGCGCGGCCGCGTCGCCGACGGCCTCGCGCGTCTGCCCCGGCTCGACGGCAAGCGCATCGCCATCGTCACCGGTGTCAGCATGGCGCCGCTGATGCCGCCGCTGCTTGAGAGCCTGACGGCGGCGACCGGCGCACACTTCGAGCTGCTGCCGATCGAGAACTCACTGTTCGGTCCGACCACCACCACGGCGGGCTTGCTGGTGAGCGACGACTTCCGGCGCGCGCTGGCGGGTCGCACCGATTTCGACCTCGCGCTGATTCCAGCCGAGAGCATCAACGAGAACGGCGTCTTTCTCGACGATACCTCCTTCGTCGCGCTGCGCGAGGAGTTCCCGTTCCCGGTCTTTCCCTCGTACGATTTCATCGACGTGCTGGAGGCGGAACCAGCCGTCGGTTCGTCACTGCGGAGTGCTGCGTGAGTATCCCAATCGTTGCCCTCGTCGGCCGTCCGAACGTGGGCAAGTCGGCGTTGTACAATAGAATCATCGGCGACAAGAACGCCGCCATCGTGAGTGAAGTGGCGGGGACGACCCGTGATCGGCACTTCGGCCGCGCCACCTGGAACGGCCGCGACTTCTGGCTCGTCGATACCGGCGGCCTGCCGGAAGACACCACCGATCCGATGGACGTCGAGATCAAGCGGCAGGTCAAGGAAGCCATCGCCGAGGCCGATCTGCTGCTGTTCGTCACCGACGCGAAGATGGGCCTGGTACCGTCGGACGTGAAGGTCGCAGACCTGATGAGGGAAAGCGGCAAGCCGTGGCTGCTGGTCGCGAACAAGTGCGACGAGTTCGGCACGATCGCGCACTACGAATTCTACTCGCTGGGTGCTGGTGATCCCTTTGCGGTGTCGGCGCAGAACAGTGCTGGCATCGGTGACCTGCTCGACGCGGTGGTCGAACAGATGCCGGAAGGCATGGAGGAAGAACCTGACGCACTGCGCGTGGCGGTGATCGGACGGCCGAACACGGGGAAGTCGTCGATCGTGAATCGGCTGCTCGGTGAAGACCGGCTGGTGGTGACCGATGTGGCGGGAACCACGCGCGATGCGATCGACAGTCCAATGATGTATCATGGCCGGCGGTTGATCTTCGTCGACACGGCGGGACTTCGCCGGCCGACGCGGGTGGACGATGGCATCGAGTTCTACTCGACGCTGCGAACGCGCCGTGCGATCGAGCGCGCCGAGATCTGCGTGCTGGTGCTCGACGCCACGCTGGGGCTCGAGAATCAGGATCTCAAGATCGCGTCACTGGCCTTCGAGGAAGCGGGTCGCGGATTGATCGTGGTGGTGAACAAGTGGGACATCAAGGACGAGAAGGGCGACAAGTCGGCGGCGCATTTCCAGCGTGACGCTGGTGAGAAGGTGCCCTATCTCAAGTTCGTGCCATTCATCTTCACGTCCGCTCTCACGGGCCAGCGCGTGACGAAGATCCTCGATCTCATCATTCAGGTCGAAGCGGAGCGGCAGAAGCGCATCTCGACGTCGGAGATCAACCAGACGCTCGAGGAGTTGCTGGCTCGTCGTCAGCCGCCGCAGGCAGCGGGGCGCGAGGTGAAGCTCAAGTACGCGACACAGGTGGAAGTGTCGCCACCGGCGATCGGCGTGTGGGGCAACCATCCGGAACTGGTACAGGAACACTATGTCCGATACCTGCACAACGGCTTCCGGGCCGCGTACGGATTCACCGGGAATCCGTTGCGTATCCTGATGAAGCGGAAGGGCGACTGATGCATCCTGCGGTCGGACTCGTCGCCGCGTACGTCATCGGATCGATTCCGTCGGCGTTTCTCGCGGGCAAGGCAAAGGGAGTCGATCTGCGCACCGTGGGCAGCGGGAATCTCGGCGCGACGAACGTCTTCCGGACGCTGGGGTGGAAGGTCGGCCTCACGGTGTACATCGCCGATTGCCTGAAGGGGTTCCTGCCGGTCGCACTGCTGCCTGGCGCGATAGGCGTGTCCGAGATCGGATGGCGGATCGGCTACGGTGTGGCGGCGATTGCGGGTCACGTGAAGCCGGTGTTCCTGCTGGGGAAGGGTGGTGGCAAAGGGGTCGCGACGGCATCGGGCGTCTTTCTGGCACTGGCCCCGATGGCGATGCTGTTCTCGATGCTGACGTTCGCCGCCGTGGTCGCGGCATCGGGCTACGTCTCGCTGGGCTCGCTCGTCTCGGCCGTGGTGCTGGTGTGCGCGGTGGCGGTCCGAGGCACGGGCGGTACGCCGTTGTTGCTGACGGTGGCGTTGGTCGCCGCGTTCGTGTTCTGGACGCACCGGGCGAATATCGAGCGGTTGCGCGCGGGCACGGAACACCGATTCGGCAAGCGCGGGAAGGTGGCGTCGCAGGGATCCGCTGACGGGCCCGCGGCGTGAGCGCCGCGACGGTGGTTGGCGCAGGGGCGTGGGGAACCGCCCTTGCGGATCTGATGGCGCGAAATGGTCATCACACGACGCTGTGGGCACGTGAAACCGACGTGGTGGCCGACGTGAATGCGCACCACACGAACTCACGCTTCCTGAGCGGGATTGCGCTGTCGCCGAACCTGACCGCAACCGACGATCTGGCGTCCGCGGTGGCAAATGCGAGCACGATCACCTTCGTCGCGCCGTCACATGTGCTGCGTGCCGTGATCCGAAGCGCGGCGTACGCGGTGCGGGCCGATGCGGTGCTGATCGTCGCGACCAAGGGGATCGAACGCGACTCGTTCGCATTGATGACCGATATCGTCGCCGAAGAGTTGCCGGGGCGCTCGGTGGTGGCGTTGAGCGGACCGAGTTTTGCAGCCGAAGTGGCGCAGCGGCAGCCAACGGCCGTCGTGGCGGCAAGTCGCGAGGAGTCAGCAGCGCTGCGAACCCAGCAGTTGTTTTCGTCGCCCGAGTTCCGGGTCTACACCCAGCGCGACGTGGTCGGTGTCGAGCTGGGTGGCGCACTGAAGAACGTGATGGCGGTGGCGACTGGCGTCCTCGATGGCCTCGGGCTCGGCTTCAATCCACGGGCGGCTCTCATTACGCGCGGGCTGGCCGAGATGACGCGACTGGGTGTGGCGCTTGGTGCTGAGCCCTCGACGTTCGCCGGCCTGGCGGGCATGGGGGATCTGGTGCTGACGTGTACGGGCTCGCTGAGCCGCAATCGGACCGTCGGTGTCGAGATCGGTCAGGGGCGACCGGTGGCGGAGGTGTTGCATGCCCGTGAGACCGTTGCCGAAGGGGTGGTGACGACGCAGAGCGCGCACGCGCTGGCGTTGTCACGTGGAGTGGAAATGCCGATCGTCCGGACAATGCACCGCATCCTGTTCGAGGCGATGCCGCCGAGAGATGCCATTGCCGAACTGATGGCGCGCGCGCTGCGCGCGGAGAGTGACTGATGGCTGTGTCATCCCGCGAACCTGTGCAGGAGTTCTTCTCGATCGGTGAGGTGTGTGCGCTCACCGAGCTGAAACCGCATGTGCTCCGCTACTGGGAGGGGCAGTTCCGGTTTCTCAGTCCCGCCAAGAACCGGTCGGGCAACCGGGTCTATCAGCGGCGCGAAGTCGAGTTGATTCAACTCGTGAAGCAGCTGCTCTATACGGAGAAGTACACGATCGAAGGGGCCAAGCGCCGGCTGGATGAGCTGCGCAAGGAAGGGGAGTTGCGGCCAAGCGCGCGCCAGGCGCTCGAAGTTGCAACCTGGCAGGGGATCGAGACCGAGCTGCGCCAGATTCTGCGCGAGCTGACCTCTCCGGTGGCCAGCACCGGCTGATGCTCCGCGCCGCATGTGTGATCCCGGCGTATCAGGCGGCGGAGACCATTGCGGCCGTCGTCGACGGCGTGCGTCGCCATGCGCCGGACATGCTGGTGATCGTCGTCGATGACGGGTCCGCTGATGCCACCTTCAGCACGGCCATGAGCCTGGGCGCTGATCGTGTGCTCCGACATGCGTCGAATCGAGGGAAGGGATCCGCGCTCGTGACCGGGTTCGACCATGTGCTCTCGGTCACGCCGGCGATCGAGGCGATCGTCACGGTCGATGCCGACGGTCAACACGATCCGGCGTGTCTTCCGGCGCTGCTGCGGAGCCTCGAATCGGCCGATCTGGTCATCGGCGCCCGCCGGCGTCGCGGGACGTCGATGCCGGTGCTGCGGCGCCTGGCGAACGCCATCTCGACGCGAGCGATCACCTGGTGCGCTGGCCGGCCCATCCGGGACGCGCAGTGTGGCTTCCGCGGGATCCGTCGTTCACTGCTCGAATGTGTCCCCCACGATGGTGAGCGTTACGAGGCGGAGACTGCGTTTGTCATCCGTGCCGCTCGCGCAGGCGCTATCATCGCACAGGTTGATATTCCCACCAGATATGGGCCACCCAGTCATTTCCGGCCGCTGCGCGATGCCGCCCGGGTGATCGCCACGATCTGGTCTCACCGCCCTTCCCGCACGCCTGCATGCGCATCCTTTGCACCAACGACGACGGTATCCTCGCCCATGGCCTCGACTGCCTGGTCCGCGCCGCCGAACCACTGGGGGAGGTGACCGTCGTCGCGCCTGACCGGGAGCAGAGCGCGACCAGCCATTCGCTGACCCTGCACCATCCGCTGCGGCCCGTGCGGCGCGGCGATCGCCGCTGGCAGGTGGACGGTACGCCCACCGATTGTGCGATGCTGGCGATCGAGGCGCTGATGCCGGAGCGCCCGGACTTCGTGTTGAGCGGCATCAATCACGGACACAACATGGGTGAGGATGTCCTCTACTCCGGCACTGTCGCGGCCGCGATGGAGGGGCTGTCGCTGGGTGTGCCCGCGATCGCACTCAGCTTCGCCGGCGGGGATCTGCGGGCCGACTTCACGAAGCTCGACGAGCTCGTCGAACCGTTGACGACACTGCTCGGCCACCTGATGACGCTCGAGATGCCGCGCGGCACGCTGCTCAACATCAACCTGCCGCCACGTCGGGGCACCGACGTAGCCGGCGTGCGGCTGACGCGTCTCGGTCGGCGAGCATATTCGAACGCCTTGGCCAAGATGCAGGACCCGTGGGGCCGGCCGATCTACTGGATCGGCGGCGGATCGATCTCATGGGAAGGGGACGAGGACTCGGACTTCCGGGCGGTTCAGGACGGTTACATTAGCGTCACGCCTCTTCACCTCGATCTGACACATCACGCCATGCTCGACGCGTCGCACACCTGGTGGCGAGCACCCTGATGATTCCACACGAACTCCGCGGCCCGCGGCGCCGGCTGATTGAAACGCTGCAGGCCAACGGTATTCGTGATTTATCGGTCCTTCGTGCATTTGACGAAGTGCCGCGTCACCTGTTCGTGCCGACCGGTGTGCGACACCGCGCCTATGAGGACGAGGCGCTCCTGATCGGCTCGGGCCAGACGATTTCGCAGCCGACGATTCACGCGCTGTATCTCGATGTGCTGGCGTTGACGGGGAAGGAGCGCGTCCTCGAAATCGGCACCGGGTCAGGGTTTCAGACGGCACTGCTGGCGCGCCTGGCGGCTCAGGTGTTCACCATCGAACGCGTTGCCGTGCTGATGGATCGGGCAAAGGAAGTGCTGCGCGGCCTGCAGGTGAGCAATGTGTCGTATCTCGTCGGCGACGGCACGATCGGCTGGCGTGAGTATGGGCCGTATGATGCCATTCTCGTCGGTGCGGGCTCACCGACGATCCCGCAACCGCTGATCGAGCAGCTGGCGGTGGGCGGGCGCTTGCTGTGCCCGGTTGGCAATCGCGACAAGCAGGAAGTGGTGCTGGCTACCCGCGACATCAGTGGTGTCCGCACCAGCGTGATCACCGATGCCCGGTTCGTGCCGTTGGTGGGCACCCACGGCTGGGTGAACGGGAGCGCGACGTGACGGAAACGTTCGGCCGCATCACGCCCACCGGGACGATCCTGCACGTCATTGTGCATGGGCGGGTGCAGGGCGTTGGGTTTCGCTGGTTCGTGCGCACGGAGGCCCGTCGGCTCGGCCTCGCCGGCTGGGTGCGTAACCTGCCGGACGGCACGGTTGAACTACGCGCGTCGGGGATTGCGCAGTTCTTGTCGGCGCTGGAGCAGGCGATTCAGCGCGGGCCGGAAGGTGCAGCAGTGACGGAGATCACGCAGGTCGGGAGTCCGGCGCTGGACTCCCGTGCGGATACGCCATACCCATTCATCATCTTGCGCTGATGGCCGCCAACGTCGAGGCACAGGCGCAGCTGCGCCGCCTGATCCGCGAAGTCCCGAACTATCCCAAGCCTGGGATTCAGTTTCGCGACATCACACCGCTGCTGGGCAGCTCGCCGGAATTTTCGCTGGCGATCGTGTCCATGATCACGCCATGGCGCGACACGCTGATCACCCATGTGATCGGGATCGAGAGTCGCGGATTCATCTTCGGCGCGCCGGTTGCCCTGGGACTGGGCGCCGGCTTCGTGCCGGTGCGGAAGCCGGGCAAGTTGCCGCGGACGGTGCTGCGCGAGGCCTACGCGCTGGAGTACGGCACCGATGCGCTGGAGATGCATTCCGACGCGCTTCCGCCTGGGTCGCGGGTGCTGATCATCGACGATGTGCTGGCGACCGGGGGCACGGCGCTGGCGGCGGCGCGACTGGCGCAGAACGCCGGCGCGGCGGTGGTCGGGTATGCGTTCATGGTCGAAGTCGTCGCGCTTGGTGCACGCCGCCTGTTCAACGGGGCGCGGGTGGAGGCGGTGCTGTCGTATTGAGGCGGTGCGGGCTGGGCGCGACTGACGCCAAGTGCCTGTTCTGGCTAAAATTGGTGTGCGCCCTCGTAGCTCAGGTGGATAGAGCAGCAGTTTCCTAAACTGTTGGCCGGCGGTTCGAGTCCGCCCGAGGGCACTGGTGTAACTCCTTTTGACCGAAGACTTTACGATTTATGCAATTGCAGGGTTCGTCGGTGAGAGGATTCCAGTAGGGTTACGACATTCAGAATCGGGCACAGCTCCCTCACGCGTCCCTTTTTGTTGGCTGCCGGTGTTGCTGTCGCCCTTGGTCTGCCGACGGTGTGCGATGCGGAAACACCTGTGCTGCGCGTTGGCACTGCTGAGAGCGGCGTCGCCGCGAGGAACCGAGTTGTCGCGGCCTTCCTCGAGGAAGGTGTGCCGGTCTGAAGCGCGGCCGCGTGCGGTTGCCATGTCGGTGGCGTTCCCGTGCTCGTGCCAGCCGGCGTAATGTCGATCCTGACGTGGCTCGGATCGACGCGGCGCTCCTTCCCAGGGACAGCCGGCGCCACCGTCCACCTGACCGCGCTGATGCCGGGAGCGACTCACCGTGAAGCGGTGTTCCCCGTTCGAGCCGACACCACTCAGCGCATGCCGGAAGAGGGGAAAGCCGCCGCACGGCTCCTTCTTCTCATCGCCGCGCGTCTTCAATCGTCTCCGTAACGTACAGATCGCGTCGCCGAATGGTTCGATACCATTCCGGCCGCTCGAGAAGGCCGAGACGATCTTCGTCACGATTCAAGAATCTTGCGCGTACGCGCCTGATCTTCAGTGGCCGCTGTTCTGGGTGCGGGCGATCGGTGTTTTCGGCACGTCGTGCGCCGCGATTGATACCGAATCAGGCACCTCACCGGTACGACCGGTGCTCCTCGGCGTTGCCTTGTCCGGTGCGCTCGCCCGAGTGCGCGCCTATCGCTGCCATCCTGACCGACGGTGCGAGCCATCGCACCTGCGATAGCCGGCCTCTGGTGTAACGGGAAATTCAGGTAGAACCTAGAGTGTTCGCTGCGCTCCCGATGCAACTCGAGGTAATACGACTCAGACCCGTTGGCCAGGAGGTATGGATGCAGACGTTTCGTCCGACTCGACGCACCGCAGGCGTTCTTCTGATCGCCGCTCTCGCCCTGCCATGGGCGGCCCTTCGTGCGCAAAGCCCGAGAGGCACCGTCACCGGCAAGATCACTTCCGAAGAGGACGGCACCCCGATTCCCGGCGTCAGCGTGCTGCTCTCCGGGCAAACCATCGGTGCCCTGTCACGCAATGACGGCACCTTCCGATTCGTCGCACCGCCAGGCAGGTATCAGCTCCTGGCGCGGCTGATCGGCTATGCCAACGGCACGCAGCCGGTCACCGTCGTCGCGGGACAGACGGTAACCGTCAACCTCGCACTCAAGAAGGCAGCGGCCACGCTGGCCGCCGTTGCCGTCGTGGGCTCACGGCGTGGTGAGCGCACGGTCACGGCCGCCGCGGTTCCGATCGATGTGATCACGGCCGAGCAGATCAAGCAGACCGGCCGCACCGAGACTGCACAGATCCTGCAGATGCTGGTGCCATCGCTCAACTTCCCGCGCTCGAGCATCGCCGGTGGCGTGGACGGGCAGCGTCCATTCACCTTGCGAGGCATGAACCCGGATCAGGTGCTGGTCCTGATCAACGGCAAGCGACGCCACATCGGAGCGGTGGTCGCGGTGAACAACTCGGTCGGACGCGGCAGCAGTGGCACGGACTTGAACGCGATCCCGGCCGCCGCCATCGACCGGATCGAGGTGCTGCGCGACGGTGCAGCCGCGCAGTATGGCTCCGACGCGATCGCAGGCGTTGTCAACATCATCCTGAAGCAGAACGCGCCGGCGCAGTTCTCGAGCACGATCGGTCGGGTCAACTCGACCGTCAGTCAGCTGAACGCCACCATCGGGCAGGTACGCTTCAACGACGGTGGTGTGGTACAACTCGATGGTACCCGAAGCTGGGCGGTCGGAAACAACGGCTACTTCAATGTCAGCGGTGAGTACCGTGATCGAGGCTTGACGAATCGCAGCGCGCCGGACCTCCGCGCCCAGTTCTTCAACGACGACTCGATCGGGCGCGTGGCGCCGGAACGCCTCTCACTGGCGCGCAGCAATTCGTGGTATGGCGACGCCGCGCTGAAGGAAGGTGGTGCGCTCTACAACTCGGCCTATACCTTCGCCAATGGCGTGCAGCTCTACTCCTTTGGCGGCATGACGCGACGTCAGAGCACTGCGTACGGCTTTCCGCGGCGTCCGTCGGAACGCGTGGTGGTGCGCGGGCTCTACCCGAACGGATTCCTGCCGCAGATCTGGGGCCTGAGTACCGATGGCAGCGGAGCAGCCGGGGTGAAGGGAACGGTCGCTGGATGGAACTGGGATGTCAGCGGCAACTACGGTGGTAATCGGTTCCGGTTCGACGTCAAGAACTCGAACAACCCGACGCTTGGCCTCGCGAGCCCGACCCAGTTCTTCGCCGGTGAACTGCAGGCGACACAACTCACCGGCAACGTCGATTTCTCGAAGGCGGTCAGTGTGGGGCTGACGGCGCCATTGAATGTGTCGTTCGGCGCCGAGGCGCGGCGCGACCGGTACCGGATCTTCGAAGGCGAGCTGGCGTCATACACGGATGGCGGTGTGCGTGTGCTCGACGGCCCCGAGGTCGGACAAGCCACCGTCTCCGGGTCGCAGTTGTTCTACGGGTTCCGTCCGATCGATGCCAGGGCCACCGACAATGCCCGCCGACGCAGCAGCGCGCTGTACCTGGACCTGGAGATGACGCCGTTCACGCGACTCACGCTCGGCGCGGCGGGGCGTCGCGAGTCCTTCTCGGATTTCGGCGAAGCGACGATCGGCAAGGTGACAGGGCGATTCGACCTGGGACGAGGGTTCGCGATCCGCGGCGCGTACAACACCGGGTTCCGCGCGCCGACGCTGGGGCAGGCATTCTACCGTGCGACGGCCAGCAACGTGCTGATCATCGGCGGCGTGCCGACACCGACCGAGGCGCTGACGCTGTCGGTGGATGAGCCGGCGGCGCGTGCGCTCGGGGCGCAGCCACTGCGCGCCGAAACGTCGAAGAACCGCAGCGCCGGGATCACCTACGCTCCACACCCGAACTTCAGCACCACCGTGGACTGGTTCCGCATCGATGTGGACGATCGCATCGTGCTGTCAGAGAACTTCACCGGTGCCGGCGTTCGCGCGGTGCTGGCGGCCAACGGCGTCACCGGTGTGGACATCCGCCCGCGCTTCTTCACCAACGCGGTCGACACACGCACCACCGGTGTCGACGTGGTCGCGCGATACCTCGTCGATCTCGGCGAGAAGCGGCTGCTGAACATGACGCTGGGGTACAACAACAACTTCGTTCGGCTCAAGCGCGTGTCGGCGCCGCCACCGGAACTGACGGCAGTCGGTCAGACGCAGCTGTTCGGTCGCGTGGAACGGTCGCGGCTGGTGGAGTCGCAGCCCCGCAATTCCTTCCGCGCCAGTGCGACCTACACGCAGGGCAAGACGACGGTGCAGGTGCAACAGGCGTACTTCGGCAGTGTCATCAGCCGCCCGAATCTGACGACGGTCGTGCCGGCCGGCAGGGACCCGCTGTCGGTGCGCGATCCGCAGGACCAGACGTTCACCGGCCGCTGGGTCACCGATATCAGCGGCACGTATCAGGTGGACAAGAAGCTGGCCGTGACGCTCGGCGCCGACAATCTGTTCGATGTGTATCCCGATCGACTGAGCGTCAACAATCCCGAGAATTTCGGGGGGACGCGCCTCTTCGGACCGTTCATTCCGTTCGGTGCGAACGGTCGCTTCATCTTCATGCGCGCGGCGTTCACGCCGTGATGGGCCGGGGCGGTCAGGCGGCGCGAGAACGTCGCCTGACCGTCAGTTCAGCATCGCATGCGGAGCGTGGCCAGACTGACTGCGCACGTCAGACGAACGCCCCCACCCCCGTGATCGCACGCCCCACCACCAGCGCCGTCATTTCGTTCGTCCCCTCGTACGAGTAGATCGCCTCGGCATCGGCGAACAGCCGCGCGGCGCCATGCTCGAGCAGCACGCCGTTGCCGCCCATCATCTCGCGTGCGAGTTGCACCGTCTCGCGGCAGTGGAACGCGCAGAACTGCTTGGCGAGCGACGTGTGTGCATCGGTCGCCAGCCCGGCGTCCTGCAACCGCGCGGCACGCAGGGCCATGCCGAGCATGGCGGTCACGTTGCCGAGCATGCGCACCAGCATCATCTGGACCAGCTGGAAACCCGCAATGGGCCGACCGAACTGCTCGCGCGCACCGGCGTATCGCAACGCATGCTCGTATGCGCCCATCGCGCATCCGACGGCCTGAAATGCCACACCGATGCGTGCTGCACTGAGCACGCGCGCGGTATCGGCGAAACTGTTGGCGCCGGCCAGTCGGTCCGAGTCCGGGACACGCAGGTCAGACATCGTGATCCACCCCGACGCCAGTGCGCGCTGCGCGATCTTGCCGGTCATCAGCCGCGCTGAGTACCCCGGCAGCGTGGTGCGCACGACGAACCCCTTCACCTGGTCATCGGCTTCATCGCGCGCCCAGATGACGACGATGTCGGCGAAGGTCGCGTTGCCGATCCATTTCTTCTCGCCGTTCAGCACCCAGCCATCGCCGTCGCGGTGACACCGCGTGGTCAACCCACGCGCCACGCCGCTGCCGGCATCGGGCTCGGTCAGGCCAAAGCACCCGATCGTCGCGAAGGTGCGCAACGCCGGCAGCCACTCCTCGCGCTGTGCGGTGGATCCGAGCAGCAGGATGGAGCCGAGACAGAGCCCGCCATGCACACCGAAGTAGCTCGCCATCGACGGGTCGACGCGAGCCAGCTCGAGGGAATACAACCCGTCGATCATGGCGCGATTGGTGGCCGATGGATCGAAGTAGTGCGACAGTGGGTCGAGCGCATGGAAGCCGCTCAACGCATCGTGATAGAACTCGCCACGATCCCAGTGATCGTCGGCCACCGGCGCGATGTCCCGCTCGAGCACCGCGCGCATCGCCAGCCGGGATCGGTTCTCCTCCGCCGTCAACGTGTCGAACCAGCCGTAGAGATCGATCGGGAGTGTTGCTGGAGGCATGGGAATTGACGGGGAGATGGGAACTCAGGCGCGGGTGACGTTCGGCGTCACGCCACGGCGGGCAGTTGTCGACGGTCGATTTCGCCTTTCGCCGATCGCACCCACGCATCGACACTCACGCACACCAGCCGCTTCAGGTAGGCGCGCAGCCCGCCCAGCAGCTGACGGACCTCGGCCGCGTCAAGCGGCAGTGCATCGTGGGTCGAGTACAGTACGGCCAGACTGCCACCATCGTGCGGCGCAAGCACCACGTGAGAGATTCGCGGCAGGTGTGCCCGCAGCGCCGCCTCGATTCGCGGTGCATCGACGACGGTGCCGTTGGAGAGCTTGAACGACAGCGATGCGCGCCCGATGAACGTGTAGGCACCGTCGGTGCAGGTGACCAGATCGCCCGTGCGATGCCACCGGTCCTGATCCAGCGCGCCCAGGCTGCCGTGCTCCCAGTATCCGTCGCTCGCGTTGTCGCCGCGAAAGGCCAGCACACCGTCGGCATCGATGCGCACCTCGCACCCGACCGGGCGTCCGATGAAGCCGGCGGCAAACTCACCAGGCTGCCCGAGCATGATCCCGGGCCCCGCTTCGGTCTGACCATACCCGACGCGAAGTCTGCTCTCGCACAGTACCGCAGCCAATGCGGCATCGAACGGCGCGCCGCCAACCAATCCGCCACGCAGCGTCGTCAGGAGTTCGCGGCCCGCCTGCTGCGCAGCCAGCCGTTCCGCGACAAGCGGGACCATGCTCATTTGCGTCACGCCCTGCGCCTGCGCCAGGGCGATCAACACCGCGACGTCACGCGCGGACTCCGATGTCGTGACGATACGGCGCGATCGGAGCAGCGCCGGCAGCAGGCCGAGGATGAGCCCGAACGCGTGATGCCACGGGAGGATGCTGAGCGAGACCGAACCGTCCATCTCGAGGTACGGGAGATGACTGTGCAGCACCGACAACACCGCGCGCTCGGAAATCGCAGACCACCGTGGCGTCGCAGTGGACCCGGAGCTCCGGAGCAGGAATGCAATCGAGTCGGATCGGGCCGCCGACGCGCGCGGATGAATCGGGCCGCCCGGTGGTCCACCGGTGCGTGACGGCACTGCGACGTGCCGGTTTGTGGAGGCCATCGCGACCGCCATCCTGGCATCGAGTGACTCCATCAATGGCACCACGTCCTCACTTGGCGGTGCCGGCGCCAGCGTGACGCCGTCTGCGAGTGCGGCGACGAGCAGCTGAGCGAACGCGGCGCCGTTCGGGAGGGCGCAGACGATGCGATCGCCACGCGTCACTCCAGCCCGACGAAGAGCCCGCGACCAATCGTCGGCACCGTGATGCAAGGCCGTCGCCGACAGCCTGACACCGTCCGCCAGCAGCTCAGCGGTCCCACACGCGTCGAAGAGCTCCTGAAGCGCAGAGTTGCCTGTCATTCTCACCCGTCTCCGATCCGCATCACGGCAACGTAGCGAGCCAACCACTGAAGCAGGAACCGTTCCCTCGGCAACTCATCGTGATGAAAGCCAGAGGAGCGCAAGATCATCCGGCCCGAGTTCAGCGTCCGCCGCCGTCAGCCCGCCCAGCCACGCGGCATGGCCGAGGACGCGCTCCGCCGTCCAGCCCAGCGCGCGAAGCTCATGCAGAGCAGTGTCGCCGTTCGACTTGCTCAGCTTTGTGCCATCCGGATGCACGACCAGCGGATGATGGACGACGACAGGCGAGGCGACGTGTCCGAGCTGCTCGCTCAGGAGGATCTGCCGCCCGGTTGACGCCAGGAGATCATCACCGCGGATGATCACGCTGGTGCCACACTCGATGTCATCGACCACGACGGCAAACTGATAGGTCCACTGTCCGAGCCGATCTCGCAGCAACAGATCGCCGCACTGGTCGGCAGGCACCTGGGTGATCCGCCCGTGCCGCAGATCATCGAAGCGAACCGCAGCGTCCGTGAGTCGAAGACGTCGTGCCGGCGTCTCCGCAAACGGGACGTCGGCGTTTCGACAGGTGCCGGAGTACCACTGTTCGCCGGCCCGGAGACCGTGACTGGCAATCACTCGGCGCGAACAGCGGCAGGCGTACACCCCACGCGACTGCGCCAACGCCGCCAGCGCATGTTCGTAGGCCTTGCCGCGATCCGATTGGCGGATCGGATCAGGGTGGCTCGTGCGCGCGTTGTCCCAGGTCAGGCCGAGCCAGGCCAGATCGTCCAGAATCGCCTGCTCGTAGTGCGCCCGTGAGCGCTGCCGATCATGATCCTCGATCCGAAGCAGGACGTCGCCTCCAAAGGCGCGCGCGATGCTCCAGACGTAGACCGCATTGAGGGCGTGGCCCAGGTGGAGGTAGCCGGTTGGTGCAGGCGCAAACCGCGTCCGCCAGCGGCCCGGCAGTTCGGTGGCCAGTCGCGCACGGAGCGCGTGGCGTGCAGCTTCAGTCATGGGGTGAATCACGACGCGCGAATCTGCGCGAGATCACCCACGACCACAATGCTCCTCCTGCACCCAATCATGGCGTACGACAAGGCTTATTTCGACAAATGGTACCGAAGCCGACAGCATCGCGTCCGGACTCCGGCGCAGATCAGGCGCATCGTCAGCTTCGCGCTGGCGGCTGCCGAGTATGTGCTCGATCGACCGGTTCGGTCAGTGCTCGACGTGGGTGCTGGTGAGGGGCATTGGCAGCCACTTTTGCGGGCGCTGAGGCCGAAGCTTCGGTATGTGGGCGTTGAGCCCAGCGAGTACGCCGTCCGGCGGTTCGGCAAGTCGCGCGGCCTGCGGCTTGGTTCCGTCGAGACACTCGACAGGCTCCGGCTGCATGAGTCGATGCCGGAAGGGTTCGACCTCGTAATCTGTTGCGGCGTGCTGAATTATGTGCCCCCGCGTGCGCTCGGTATGGCGCTCGAGATGCTGCAGGTGCACACCGGCGGGCTGGCTTGGCTCGAGGTCTTCACCGCCAGCGATGACATCGAGGGGGACGTGGCGGCACTCAGGCCCCGTCCCGCCGCCTGGTACCGGCAGCGCTTTGCGGCGGCAGGCTATGTCCCGTGTGGTTTGCATCTGTATGCGCCCGTCGATCGTGCCAGCGGGCTGACCGCGCTCGAGACTGGCCGGGTTGGGTGACGGGCGGTCTTCGGTTCTGGGGACGACGCACCGGCGTCGCGAGTGAATGTGGCGGGTCGGCCAATTGCGGCGTGCTTGAGACCACGGGGCAGTGGCGCCGGCGCGCCGCGCGGGGTTATCGATCGTGCGGTCTGTGCGTCTGCCCTGCACTAGGGTGAGCACGCATCGGGCCTCCTGAACCACCGCCGTCTGATCATTAGAATAGTCTGATACACGGGGCCGGCCTCGGTCGTCCTTGAGGCGGTGGGCTTACCCTCAGCGACTCCCTGAGCGTTCTTTACAGTACGGGTCGCTGCTCTATTTCCGTTGGAATGAACCGTGATCGCGATGGCGCGGTCGCAGGGATGGATTCGTGGGCATGGCAGCGCGATCAGAATTCGAATCACAGCCGGGATTCGTCGGGTCTCCGCAGCTCGCCTGGCGCGGGCCGCATCCGATGCATCAGGGCGTGCGCGTCTGGAGCACGACCAACAGTCATCTCGATGTCTGGATCGAGCTGATGGGCGCCCTCGATCTCGATCCGACACCGGTCCTGATGCCTGCCTGGTGCGCTGACTTCGAGGGCGACCAGTGGACGCAGACCCGAGTGGCGTCATCGGATCTCTGGGCCTGCTATGGCATCGCGGTCGAGGAGCTGTTCGTCTGGCGCCCGCTGCTGGCACACTTCGTCGAGCAACTCGATCGGGGCAATGCGGTCATCGTGGATGTCGACGCGTTTCACCTGCCCGACATGGCTGGCAGCAGTTATCAGCGCGAGCACCTGAAGACACAGATCGCCGTCACGGGCTATGATCGGCATGCACATCGCCTCCGATACCTGCATGGTGCCGTTGGTGCGGAGGTTGACGGTGAGGACCTCGATGCCCTGATCACTGCGGGAATCGGCAGCGCGCAGCTCGCACCGTTCACGCAGATCGTGAAGCTGGAGCGCATGGCACACCGTAACGCGGCTGAGCGTGCGCAGCTTGCGATTGCGCTGGCACGCTTCCATTCGACGCGGATCCCCGCCAACAATCCGGTGCGGACGTTTGGCCAGGCGCTCCGGTCGCACGGGGCGTGGCTCGCTGGTGGCGATGCCGAGCACTATCAGCGGTGGGCGTTCGCAACGCTGCAGCAGTGCGGTGCGTCGTTCGAGATCGGTGCCGACATCTGTGAATGGCTTGCACGTCACGGTGAAGCGGTCGATGCCGCGGTGGCGCCGATGCGCAACGTGTCGCATGCGGCGCGAGCGCTCCATCAGCGCCTGGTGCGGGTGTCGCAGTCGGGCCGCATGCCGGATGTGACCCAGACGGTCGAGGACATGGCCCGCAGCTGGGACGACGCGATGGCGGTGATACGTCCGCTGTATGCCGATTGATGTGACGTGATCGTCGTCGCTGGCGACGCTACGCGGTCGACGCAGCCCGGCTGCCAACCAGTTGCGATGCCAGCACTGCCTCGACCTCTACCAGGCACCTCTTGAGGCCCGCCTCGGTGTGATCGCCCATGTGACCGATGCGAATGGTCCGGTCGCGCAGCGGCCCGTACCCGGCACCAATGACGTATCCGCGCTCGGCAACACCGGCGGCAACCGCAGTGCCCGTCAGCGCTGCGGGCAGTGTGATGCAGGTGACGGTCGGTGATCGACCAGACGCCGGTGCCAGCGGCGCGAACGCCGCGTCGATGGTGGTGGCGAGATGGTCCACCCACGCCAGCGTCATCGCCTGCATGCTGCGATGGCGATCCCATCGACTCTCGATTCCCTCGGTCGCAATCGCCTCCACCTGCGCCGCGAGTGCGTAAAACAGCGAGATGGCTGGCGTATTCGGCGTCTGGCGCTTGACGGCGTACTTCTCGAACTCCACCAGGTCGAAATACGTGCCGCGATTGCTGTTCGCCTCGGCGGCGCGAATGAACGACTCGCTCGCCACGCCGAGCGCCAGTCCCGGCGGCAGCGCGATTGCCTTCTGCGAGCCGGTGAAGACGAAGTCGAGATCCCACGCATCCGTTTCGATCGGTGCACCGGCAAGGCCCGTGACACTGTCCACCAGGATCACGGCGCCGTGCGCATGCACCACACGAGCCAGTGCCTCGATATCGTTCAGGGCACCCGTCGATGTCTCGGAGTGTGCGAGCGTCACGACCGTCGCGCCACTGTCGCGAAGCAGTGATTCGACCCGCTCTGGTTCATGGTGCTGGCCGAGTGCGACGTCGTCACGAACGACGTTCCTCCCACAGCTGATTGCAACCTGGGCGAACCGTTCCGAGAACGCGCCATTGACGAGCGCCAGCACCGTCCCGGCGGGCGCGCAGCGGATGGCGCCTTCCATCAACCCGGTGGCCGATGCTGATGCGATGTACACAGGCCGCGCCGTCCGGAAGATCGGACGAAGGCCGGCATCGCAGCGCGCATACAGTGCTTCGAATGCGGCACCGCGATGCGGCAGCATCGGCCGCGTCAGCTCTGCCAGGATCTCCGACCGGACTTCCGTCGGACCCGGCAGAAAGAATGTGCCGTTGGTGAGCATCAGTGGCCAAGCACGATTGGGGTGAGGCTGGCGAAATCGGCGACTTCGCCAGCTGCCGCTGCAACGACGCTGGCCCGCCGTGCGACGCCAGTGAACGCGAGAAAGCTGTCCACACAGGCTGTCAGCTCGGCATCGGTTGCACCATCCCCGACGGCCAGCAACGGGCGCGCAAGTTCCAGCGACTGGACGACGCGTGGCTTGCCGCCTCGCCGTGCGAGAGGCGCAGGTGCGGCAAGACCCGAGACGGTGCCTCGGGCATCGTACGTGACGTCAACTGCGTGCAGGTCGCTCTCGCTGATGCCGAGCCAGGCCGCCAGTGGCCGAATGGCATCGCGCAATCCACCGCTGACGAGCAGCACTCGCACACCGGCACCCCGCCACTGTGCGATGGCGTCACGAGCTCCTGGCAGTGCGGTCGCGATGTAGACGTTCGAGAGCGCCGCGATCTCGTCACGCGTCGGGGCAATGATGGCCAGTCGGCGCTGGTACACCTCGTCCAACGCCACTCGGGCCTCCATCGCGTCGTTCGTGAGCGTGGCAACCGCCAGCGCGGTGGATTCATCGCGGAGTGTGGCAAGCCAGTCGATGCCCTCGACCGCACTCACTGTCGAGTCGACGTCCAGCACCACCGATCTGAAGGCGGTCACAGAATGTTGCCCGGAGCGAGCAGGTTGTGCGGGTCGAGCTCGTGCTTTACCGCCCGCATCATCCTGCGTTGCGTTGCCGACATCTGCAACGGCAGCCACCGGGACTTGATCTTGCCGATGCCGTGCTCCGCCGCCACGGTCCCGCCGAGCGCGATCACTTCGCGGAGCGTGGCACTGACGGCATCGGTGATCAATTCGAGCTCGGCCGTGTCGCGCGCGATGAAGTTCTGGTGTGGATGCCCGTTCCCTGCATGGCCGAAGGTCACGGGCTGTTCCAGGCCGCGCTCCGACACCGCTCGTCGCGAGGCCTCAAGTGCGCTGCCGAGCAGGCGGTACGGCACCGCCCAGTCGGTCGAGATCCGGCGGCCGCCGTTGGCGCGGTGCGGCGCGGCGCGCTCGTGCATGGTCGCCGGAATCGCATGACGGAGCCGTCGCGCATCGCGCAGCGCCGCCTCGCCGTCGTAGACCCTGATGTCGTCGTCCAGCGCGGCGTGCGCCGCCGCCAACTCCAGCCAGGCATCGAGTGGCGGTTCGTCTCCGTCGGCACCAGACAGTTCCGCATAGATCAACGCCTGCGCCTGCGGTGCCCACGCGGGATCCTCCGCCGCGTGGCGTGCAATCGCCATCGCACCGCCGTCCAGGAACTCGAGGCACCGGGGGGCAAGCGTCGCGGACTCACGTGCCGCGATGACGAACGCCAGCGCATCGTGTTCGGTGGGGAAGGGTACTGCGAGCCCGATCACCCACGCAGGCAGCGGGACCAGCGCCAGCTCCGCTTCAAGAATGACACCGAGTGTCCCTTCGCTGCCGACGAACCAGTCGACCAGATCATGCACGGGGGCATACCCCACGGTGTTCTTCTCGATCGACGGGCGGCGCAGTTCGAGCACCTCGCCGTTGATCAATGCCACCTTCAGCCCGCGCACGTGCGAGCGGATCGGACCGTATCGGAGCGATCGGGCGCCCGATGCATTGCAGGCGACGGCACCGCCAACCGTGCAGTCCTCTTCGCTCGTCGGATCCGGCGCAAGCAACCACCCTTCCGCCGCCAGCGTGCGCTTCAAAGGCCCCAGCAGTTCGCCCGGTCCGACGCGGACCGTTCGCGCAACGCGGTCGAGATCCCGAATGCCGACCACATTCTTCAACGACAGCAGCAGGCCGCGATCGGTCAGCGATGCGGCGGTGGTACTCGTCTGTCCGCCGGCAGGTGTCACGGATGTCCTGTCGCGCCCAGCCTGTTCGAGGAGTTCGATGACTTCAGCGTGTGAGGACGGTCGGGCAACGGCATCAGGAATGAGTTCCAGCCCAGACGCGTCACGGCTCACACTGCGCCGGATGTCGGCATCCGTCGTGATCAGTGCGCTGCTCATGACCCGGTGGAACGCTCGGCCGAGCCGCCGCCGAATCGCACGATGGTCGCCGTGCGCACATCCGGGAGCGCCAGCAGCCGGGCACGGAGCGCGGGTGCGACAATGCCATCGACAGAGATCGCGGCCAGTGCCTCGCCACCCTGTGCCAGCCGCGCCTGATGGTACTCGGCGATGTTCACGTGTGCGTCGCCGAGCGCGGTGCCGACCCGACCGATGACACCCGGCACATCGTTGTTGGTAAGGACGATCATCGTCTGGCGAGGCGTGACATCGACGTGAAAGGCACCGATCCGCGTCACGCGCGCCGGGCCACCTGGTGGCGCCATCGCGACCACACCGATCTCGCGAACGCCGCCACCCAGCGAGACATCGACGGTGGCAGTCCGATCCATGTCCGACAACTCACCGATGGAGAGTTCGATGCCCCGTGCTTCAGCCATCGATCTGGCGTTGATCAGGTTCAGGCGGCCGTCATCGATCACGCCCTCGAGGATTCCGGCGCAGGCGGCGGACAGGAGCGCTGCGCCTGCTCCCACGAGGTCCGCGCTGACACGTACACGGACGCGCTGGATGATGCTGATCCCCTGATCAAGCAGCAGCGCCCGCGCAATCGCGGCGGCACGCTGTGCCACCAGCAGCGCCGGTTGCAGGTCGCGCCACTCCGCCCCGGTCACCGAGGCGACGTTGAGCGATCGCGTGAGCTCGCCGTGCAGCAATGCATCGCGCACCGCTTCGCACACGTCGACGGCAACGTTTCGTTGTGCCTCTGCCGTTGATGCGCCGAGATGGGGAGTGAGGAGCACGTTGGGCAGCGAGCGAAGCAAGTGTTCGCGTGGCAACGGCTCTTCGGCGAACGCGTCGATGCAGGCGCCTCGCAGCACGCCCGACTGCAGCGCCTGCGCCAGTGCGGCGTCATCGACGATGCCTCCACGCGCGAGGTTGCACAGCACCGCGCCGGACGGCATGCGAGCCAGCTCCCGGCGGCCGATCATCCCCGTCGTTTCAGGCGTCAGCGGCGTGTGGATGGTCAGCACGTCAGCATCGGGAAGCAGGGCTTCGAGTGACGGCGCACGCTGGATGCGGAGTGCGCGAAATCGATCATCGCCCACGTATGGATCGAAGCCGATCACGTCCATGCCGAAGGCATGCGCGCGCATGGCCACTTCAGACCCGATGCGGCCAACACCGACGATGCCCAGCGTGCGACCCTTCAGTTCACTGCCAAGCAGCGCGGATCGATCCCAGCTGCCCGCGTGCATGGTGGTGTCAGCTCGCACGATGTGCCGGAAGAGTGCGATGAGCGACCCGAAGAGGAGCTCAGCCACGGCGACGGTGTTGCCGGCAGGTGCATTGATCACTGCCACGCCCAGTTCGGTGGCCGTGGCCATGTCGACGTTGTCGACTCCGACGCCTGCCCGACCCACCACGCGAAGCCTGATACCTGCCCGAAGCAAGGCTCCGCTGATGCGCGAAGCGCTGCGTCCGACGATCGCGTCGTATTCCGGAATCCGGGCCAGCAGCTCGGCCGGCGTCAGTGTGGGGACTTCATCGACATCGAGCCGTGGTTCCGCTTGCAGCACCGCCAGTCCATCAGGATCAATCTCGTCGGTCACGAGCACGCGATATCGCATGCAACTCCGGGGCAGGGGGGATCGCGTGCAACGCGGTCACAGCCCCTGCAACCTATCAAACCCGGCAACTGCCCACGGCGGCCCCGGGTGGACCTGGCGCGGTTGAAGCAAAAACGCCCTCGACCGTGGCCGAGGGCGTTCGCGCACCTGGGGGCGACGACTCAGGGAATCGGTGCTGAGTTGGCCGTGACGGTATCCGCATCAGCGACCAGACGGACAGCGCCGCGGAAGCGAGCCGCCCGGGTATTGAGCAGGCTTTCGACGACACCGACACCGGGCCGGCTGGCATGGACGTACTTGCCATTGCCCGAGTAGATCCCGATGTGCGTGATACGCCGGCCTGAGCCAAAGGTCAACAGGTCGCCCGGCTTCATGCGATCGAGGTCGCGACCGAGACGAATGCCAGTGTATGCCTGCTCGTTGGCTGTGCGGGGCAGGCTCACGTTCAACCATGACATGACGTACTTCACGAGGCCGCTGCAGTCGAAGGCCTGGCCCGGCGTCTCGGCGCCCCAGACGTAGGGCGTCCCGATCTGCTGGCGCGCCAACGAGACGATTGAATCGCGAAGCACCTGGGCCGAATCGGAGACGAACGACGCCTGCGCCACATCGGGCACGATGGGGCCGTAGTAGCGGTGCCGGCTTCGACTGTTGCGCACCCGGCGAGCCCGGGTGGCAGCGGCACGCCTCAAGGCAGCCTTCGCGCGACGGCCAGCCACCGGCTTCGGTGCCTTCCGGCTTGCCGTTGCGACAGGCCGCTTGCCGCGCGGCGTGTCACCCCAAGCCTGCGTCGGCGTCGCGAGCACAACTGCCGCTACGCTGACCGTCAGAGCGAGACGTCGCATTGCAGAAGCGAAAGAGTTCGGCATTGGCATGTAGGTAAGGGTACCTGTGCGCGGCATCGAGCACAGCGGGCTCGCCAGCAAGCATTGCAGACTGCACTGACCGTGCGCTCAGGGGCGCGTCGAGACTCAACCGGGCTCCACTGTGGAGACGACACCCGACCCCGGGTGGTCACGGATGTCAGTGTCGGTCGATCGCCCCAAAACGCCACAGAACCGAGCGAGGCTTGTCCTCGACAGGGGAGTCTGCGATCTTGATTGGCTATGGAGCCCGTTGCCGGTATGGTGGCCTGGGCTGTCCGTCCCGGGGGGCCTGTCGGCCCTCCCATCTCCAGACCTGAACAATGTCGGAATTCGAAGAGAGCGGGCTCGACTCGCTCGCGAGCTGGTTCAAGGCAAATCAACGCCTGGTCTCGATCGGTTTCGGGGGTATCGCGCTTGCGGTCGTCGGCGGCTTTGTGTGGCAGAAGTCCGCCCAGACGAAGATCCAGAACGCCGAGCGCGCCTTCTTCCAGGCACAGGCCGCGACGACCCAGAATCCGGCGAATGCGGCGTCGGAGCTCGACAAGGTGGCGACCCGGTATGCGGGGACCTCGGCTGGCGACCGGGCGAGCCTGCTCCTGGCGCAGTCGCTGATGACGCAGGGGAAGACCGCCGACGCGCTGAAGAAGCTCGAGGCCTTGGCGGCGGGCGGAGGTGCGAGCCGACTGGGCGCCACTCTCCAGACGCTGATGGCCGCCGCCTACGAAGGGTTGAACAAGCCGTCCGATGCAGCGAAGGCTTATCTGGCCGCTGCCGCGACCAGCGTTGGCGATGCCAAAGTGCAGCGGCAGGCCGATGCCGCGCGGGCATTCATGACCGCCGGTAATACAACGGAAGCGCTCCGGATCTGGACCGAGTTGGCGCGTGACGACAACGGACCTTTGGCGTCCGAGGCACACGTCCGACTGGGCGAACTGGCAGTCAAGCAGTAGGCGCGGCGAACTGTGTCTGGACCGGCCGCGCGAGAGATCGCGCGGCCGGTTTTTTCTCGCGCCCGGGGTGTCGTCGTCTGCGATTCCGCCGCTCGGCCGCTATGTCGACTGCGGCCAGGCCGGGCCTGCCGCAGTGCCGCGACGCGGCAGACGTCTGCTGGAGCGTGAATCCGCTCGTGCTCAGGGCCGATGATGTCGTCAGTGCGCCCGGTCAGTGTCGCGGTGGGTGTCGAAAGGGGGCGAATTCGCCGGCGCGCGTCGATCACGGTCTCCCGACGATACTTCTTATAAGAAGTATTATGTAAACTCCAGTAGGTGGGAAACTGTGGATAACTGGCGCTTCCGGGTCGATCCTGTGGAAAGCCGAGCCGGTTAGGCACAATTCCAGACTTGGCCGAGTCACGGCTGCGTCACGGGCCGGCCTGCCATTTTTGCGCCCAGACCCTGTCTCGCAACGAGTGGAGCTGGCCGTCACACGAAGACTCGCGTCTCCCGACTGGCTCAGCCTACATCAGCATACATCAGCATACACGCGTCGTAGGCGGCGCCCGGGACTCAGCGTGTGCGCGTCGATGCCTTAGCTGTACTCGCGAAGAACGCCGTCGTGGACAATGCGACCCTCGCCAGAGAGTTCGCTCCAGCCGGCGTCCGGTGCGTCCGGCAGACGCACCGTGAGCACTCGGCCACTGGCGGTTCGGAGGCGCGTTCCGGCGTGGTCGTCCGTCGTCAACGACCAGGCTCGGAGGCACGCCGCGGTCGCGATCGCACCCGTGCCGCAGGCGTAGGTCTCGGCTTCGACCCCGCGTTCGTACGTGCGGATCCGCCACTCGCCCGACCCGGGCGCAGCGCTCACGAAATTGACGTTCGCGCCAGCAGGAGCCCGCTCATCACCGTGGCGAAGCGACCTGCCTCGACCTGCGACATCGATGGCGGCCAGATCGGTCACCAGCACCACCAGATGCGGCACCCCAACCGCGGCGAATCCGATCCGAAGTTCACCAAGTGCTGGCCGCTCCGCGGCGACCGTCTCGAGTGCCGTCACGGCTGACAAGCGGACCGAGGCGGTTCCTGCCGCGTCGATCAGCGCCGTGATCTGTCCGGCATCGGACATGAAGTGAAACATCTGTTCACGTACGGTAAGTCCAAGCCGAACAGCACTTTGAGCCGTGCATAGTGATGCGTTGCCACAGAGTGTGGCTCGTGACCCATCGGCGTTGTAGTAGCGAATCCCGAATGGCGCCCCCTCCGCGTCGACCACGAAAACGACGCCGTCGGCCCCCACGCCGATATGCGACCGGCAGAGTGCGGCGATCTCGGTGGGTGTTTCGAGGGGATCCAGGTTCGTTCCGCGCCCACGGGAGTCGAAGAACAGGAAGTCATTGCCTGATCCCGACATCTTCCAGAAGGCGCGCCCTTGGCCCGCCGAGCTCACAGGCGCCCGGTGATCGACCACCATCGCAGGCGCCAGACCATCCAGATGGCTTCGCGGAAGATGCGTTTGGACATCTTGCTCTCCCCTTCGGTCCGGTCGGTGAAGACGATCGGGATCTCCGCAATCCGAAAACCCTTCTTCCAGGCGCGGAAACTCACCTCGATCTGGAAGGCATAGCCATTCGAGCGAACGTCGTCGAGATCGATGGATTCTAGGACGCGACGCCGGAAGCACTTGAAGCCGCCGGTCGCATCGAACAGCTGAAGTCCAGTCACAGTCCGCGCATAGATGTTCGCGCCATAGCTCAACAGGAGTCGCGAAATCGGCCAGTTGACCACGGTCACCTTCCCATCTCGATACCGGGAGCCAAGGACCAGGTCGGCATCAGCGACGCTGCGCAGGAACTCGGGCAAGTGACTCGGGTCGTGCGAAAAGTCTGCGTCCATCTCGAAGATGAAGGCGTAGTCGCGCTCCAGCGCCCACTTGAAGCCTGCCAGATAGGCGGTGCCGAGCCCCATCTTTTTTGCTCTGTGCAGAACGTGTACGCGGTCGTTCGTCCTCGCGACATCCTCCGCAATGGCGCCCGTACCATCAGGCGACCCATCGTCGACGATCAGGATCGAAAGGCGGGGGTCCTGCGCCAGGACTGCTTCAATGATACGCGCCACATTCTGACGTTCGTTGAAGGTCGGGACGATGACCAGGGCCCGCTCACCCGCCGTCTCGGCTGGAACAGCGTCGCCTGTTCCGCTCTCGGCTGCGGTCATGCCACCTTCCGTCGGTCGAGCGCCGCACCGCCAAGTGCGAGGATGAGTGCGAGGCCGACGGCAACCAGGCTGATGACCTTCCCCTTCTCGTAGCTGGCGCTGGCAAAGCGCAACTCGACCGATCGTGCGCCGGCGGGCAGCGGGATACCGATCAGGGAGTACATCGCCCGGGCGGCGGTCGCGGGCTTCCCGTCGACGGTGGCCGTCCAGCCAGGGTAGAAGTTCTCGGAGACAACGAGGGCAGATCCGGCGGGTGCCGGAGCGGCCAGCGACAGGGTGATGGCCCCAGGATCGTAGCGCGTAACGGTCACTGCCAGGTCGAGCGGTGCCGGCGGTGCCTGGAGCGAGACCGCCTTGACGTCGGCACTGTCGCTGAAGATCGCGACGGAATGTACCGGGAACCGCGGATCGAGGACGGTGGTGAGCGTGACGCTGTCGGCGGCCTTGATGATCGCGGGGGCGACCCAGGCGGCGCGGTTGTCGCCGGGAAGTCCATACAGGTAGATGGTGGAACCGTGTGCGTCCTTGGTTGGTCCGACAAGCAGCTTTGCCGAATCGATCGGAAATCTCGGAGTGTCGGTCAGGAAGAATCTGACGTTGGCGAGCGCCCAGAAGTTCGGGTTCGCGAGCTGCGTACGCTGCTCTTCTCCACCAGTGAGATCGTCGTACCGGCGTAACTCGTTTCCGTGATAGCCGAGGGCCTGACGGACTCCGTGGGCCATGAGACCGCTGTATCGGAGCTCAGGATCGCGCGGAAGCGAGGTCCGATCGATCGGCATGTCGATCACACGTCCCGGATTGTTGACCGTCGCCTGCTTGATGAAGTCGATCGCCGCATCTGAGGCGAAGCTCACCTTCGCGGCCGGCAGAAAGCGCCAGAAGGCGCGCAGGACGCTCACCTGGTCGAGCGTTACCGCTCCGACGAGTGCCCAGCCGGCAACCGCCGGCACGATCGTGCCTCGGTCACGGAGCAGGCAGATGAGAAGCGCCAGTGCCGCGAAGGCCATCGCCCGCACCGTGCCGCTCATCAAGGCGCCAGCGTTGCTCTGCACGCGTTCAGCGAGTTCCGGCCCGGCGAATGCGCTTGCGAGCCCGGTCATTGCGCCGCTGACGCCGAGCAGGAACACCAGCGTGATGGTGCCACCTGCCGCGAGCAGGAAACGTCGTGACACGGGCCGGACGAGCAATCCTTGCGCGCCGTACCCGGCCAGAATCGCCATGGCAAAAGTTGCCATGAAGAACACAGTGCTCGGAGCGCGGAAGAACTTGCTGCCCGGAACGAGATTGTAGACCAGCAGATAAAACGGCGTGTTGCCACCCAGCGCCCACAGCGTGAACAGCGCCACGACCCCTGCCCAGAAGATCACGGCGCGCGTGCGCATGCCGGAGCGGAACGCGGCGATGGCGAGCAGCCAGACCGCAGCGCCGATGTATTCGTTGTGATGGTGAATGAAGTTCGGCCCCCAGTACTGTTCGAGACCGCCTGTGAACTCAGGAATCAGTGTGTTGATGAGTTCGACTGGAGGGAACGAGAACGACGTCGCGAAGTCGTAGCCGCGACCGCCAGCACGCGGCGAGAACGGAGTGAACTCCATCACCGGCAGGTACTGGATGGCACTGATCGCAAGGCCGAGGCCGACCGCCCCCAAGGCGAGGCCGAGCCGCCGGATCGCAGTTGCCCGGTCAGGCTTTCCATCGATACCGAACGCAACGAAAAGTCCGAACGCCCCCGTCCCCATCAGCAGATACTGCGTGAGTTGCGGGTGCGGGCTGAGCATGGCCAGCCCCACGACGATCGACAGCGCACCCCACGCCCACTTCCTGCCATCACGAACGGCGCGCAGCACGCAGAGCATCGCCAACGGCAGCATCGCACCGACGAAAATCTTGCCGTCGTGGCCCGGGCTCACGTATGACCCGTTCCAGCCGCTGAGCATGTACGCCATGGCGCCGACCAGCGCTCCGAAGAAGCGGAGGCCCAGTGCGCGGAGAAAGACATACGTCGCGAAGCCGCCCAGCATGTAGTGCAGGATCATGCCCCACGTCATCGCGACATCCGTCGGCATGACCATCCGCATCCACGCCGTCGGATAGAAGATGTCGCCGTGCATCGCACCGACGTACGGCATTCCGCCGAACAGGTATGGATTCCAGAGCGCGAAGCCGCCGGTGGCGCGCAGCACCTGGGCGCCAAACTCGCGGAAGGAGTACCCCGCGATGTACTGGTCGCTGTAGATGTTGACCAGGAATTGACCGCTGAGTGCCGGATAGGCCAGCAGCATGGTACCGGCGATGCACGTCAGCAACGCCAGCAGCCACGCCTGTCGTGGCTCGAGGGCGTCACTCTGGTTCAGTTCAGGCGGCAGGGCCATCGGGTGTCGAAATGGGAGTACGGCGAAGCAACGAATAACCGGGGAGACACGCGAGCCCCGGCAGGATTTCCAGCACTGTCAACCAGATTCGGGATGCTGCGGCCAACAGCGCGGCATCGCCGGGTGTGGCGAGGCGCAGCGAGATCAGGAGGCCCGTGAGCGCCGTCTCGCGCACACCGAGGCCGCCGGGCACCACCAGCGCCAGGAATCCGAGCAGGTACGACGCGGTGTAAACTGCCAGCGCCGCGAGTGAGATGCCACCGCCGTGGCCAAGAAGCGCGCGCCAGAAGATGCCAAACCCCACGCCGTAGGCGAGCCAGGCAAGCACATTCGCTCCGAAGACCAGCGCGAGGGTGCCACGCGACATCGTCGGGATGTCGGGCACGGGCTGCCGGAGCAGCCGGCTCACCAGTCGTACTGCCCACGCCAGCACGGCCGGTCCGACAGCGAGACCGGTGATCGTCACGGCGACTGTCAGCCAGGCTGCAATCCTGAGTATCGGATACGCCACCAGCAGGTCCCCTGCCCCGGCGATCGCCACGACCGCGAAGCCGGCGGCCAGGTTCACGAGTTGCATGATGATCGCCGATCCCGTCGCGGCCACTGGCGATGCACCGGCATCTTTCGCCAGCACCGCCATCGCGGCAATCGACCAGATCTTGCCCGGGACGTACTTGCCGAGGCTCGAGACGAACCAGATGCGTGCGGCGTCGGTGCGTCCGAGTGGGCTGCGCCAGACCCGGAGCAACAGTCGCCATGACGCGATCAGCACCGCATACCCTGCGATGATACACAGGCTCGCGAGCAGCATGCCCGGCCACGATGGTTCGAGGGCGCTGGCGCTGCCTCGAATCGCATCCCACTGGCGCAGCACGAACCGGATGACGACCACCGCGATCGTCAATCCGATCGCGATGCGGACGACAGTGCGGCCTTCAACGCGCACGCACGATCCCGCGCTGCGCGGTCTCGTACACGCTCTGATAGCGTTCAGCAACGGCGGCTGGCGACACCAGGTCGAGCATCTGTGCCCGGCCGGCGGCGCCCAGGGTCGCGCGTCGTGCCGGGTCGGCGGCGATCCGCCGGATTGCGTCGCTCCAGACGGCCGGCTCGTCGAGTGCGGTGAGCAGCGCGCCGGTCTCTCCGTCCCGAACGATGTCGGGCAGCCCGCCCGAGTTCGCCGCCACCACTGGCGTCTCGCACAACAGTGACTCGGCGGCCACGAGGCCGAACCCTTCGTCACGCGATGGCACCAGTGTGCACGACGCCTGGGCGTAGAGCGCCGGCATCGCATCGCGCGGCTGGTTTCCGTGCCACGCCACGCGGTGCGCGACGCCAAGCTGCGCTGCCAGCGCGTGCAGCGCACTGGCGTCAGGTCCGTCACCGACCACGTCGAGATGCATCTCCTCTGGCACGGTCGCGAGCGCCCGAAGCAGCACGATCGGATTCTTCTGTGCGTTCAATCGCCCGACGAACAGGAGCCGTGGCGGTGTGGCACGGATCGCGGCCTGGGCGGTGAATCGCGTGACATCGGCTGGCATTGGTGCGACGGTGATCGGCGCGGCCGTCAGCGGGAGCAGCCGTTGTGCGAGCCACTGGCTGACGGTGGTCACGGCGGCGGCGCGACCAAGGGCAAACGACGCCAGCGAGGCGGTCATTCCGGTGGCCATGCGGGCGTCGCTGCCATGTGACGTCACCACCATCGGCACCCGAGACCGGACCGCGGTGCGCCCGATCGCCAATGCCGACGGGAACCACCAGTGCGCATGCACGATGTCGACATCGCCGCTGGCCAGGCGATGCCGTGTCGCGCGCCGGAGTGCGCCAATCAGTCGGAGCATCGCGCGCTTGCCACGGGTCGACCCCTTCACCTGCTCCGCCATGGTGCCGGTGTAGGCCAGCGTCTCCTCCGCATCGTTGCCGTACCGCACCCGCTGGACGAAGATGCCATCGACCGTCTCCCGCTCGAGCAACCCTCGCGCATGCGGCGCGATCACCTCGACGGTGATGTCGACGGTGGCGAGTGCGTGGGCGAGATCGAGCAGGAAGCCACCGGCGGCGTCCCCGCTGTTGCGCGGGAAGTTGTGCGTGACGAACAGGACGCGGCGAACGGTCACGATGCGTCGGTGATGCGCCTCTGATCCATCTCGCGGCGGATCTCGCGCAGTTCGGCGCGCTGGACGGCGATCATCTCCCCGACGAACCCACCAACGAACAGCACTGAACCGACGATGACGCAGGTCTCGATGAGGTTCAGCATTGGCCTGAAGCCGACGCCGGCAAAGATGCGAATCCCGATCGCGACGATTCCGGTCAACACACCGAGGGCGAAGAGGGCCGCGCCGAGCAGTCCGAAGAAGAGCAGCGGCTTGCGCCCGAATCGCAGCTCGAACCAGACCGAGAGCATGTCCATGACACCGACCGGAATGCGCCCGATGCCGAACTTCGACCGGCCGGCGTTCCGCGGATAGAGCGGCACCGGGATCTCGGTGACACTGAAGCCCTCGAAATGCGCAATGACGATCATGTAGCGATGCCAGTCAGGACGCACCGGCAGGGCATTCATGATTTCGCGGCGGTACGCCTTGACGCTGTTCAGGTCCTTCACCGGCACGTCGAACAGCGATCGACTGAGCCAGTTGTAGATGCTGCTGACGAATGCCTTCTCGTACTTTCCTTCCTTGAACCCGGTGACCATGTCGGCATCGTCGGCGAGGATCGGTGCCACGAGTCGGGGAATGTCCTCGGGCTTGAACTGCAGGTCGGCCGGATAGAAGACCAGGATGCTGCCGCGCGAGTTGAGCCAGCCCGTGCGCAGGCCATCGGCGATGCCGCGTTGCGTGCGATGGCGCACTGCGCGCAGGAACGGGTACTCCTGCTGCAGGCGCTGCAGCACCGTCCACGTGTCGTCCTTCGAGCCGTCATCGATGACGATGACTTCGTAGCGTGTCGACGAGTTCTGGAACGCCGCCGCCGCCTGCTCCATGAACAATGGGAGATTCTCCGCCTCGTCCTTGGCAGGGACGAGCACACTGACGTCGATCGCGGGTTCCGGGAGTCCACGCGCAGTGCGTGCCGCACCGCTGATGGCGGTCGGTGCGGTGCCGGTTGTGGTGATCGCGGTCATACGCGCTTCCGCATCCGAGCCGAAAGGACACCGAGCTGGTCGCGATACTTGGCGACGGTCCGGCGTGCGATCACGACTCCACCCTGCTTGAGAATATCCACAATCGCCTGGTCGGTCAGCGGGTCTTTCGCGTCCTCGCCATCGACCAGCTTCTTGATCTGGTCCTTGATGCCGCGCGCCGAGACGTCGTCGCCGTCGGTCGTGGAGAGTCCGGAGGAGAAGAAGAACTTCAATGGCAGCACACCGCGGGGCGTCTGCACGAACTTTTCGTTGGTGACGCGACTGACGGTCGATTCGTGCATGCCGATGACTTCAGCCACTTCGCGCAGCGTCAGTGGCTTGAGGAACTGGACGCCCTTCTCGAAGAAGTCACGCTGCCGTTCGACGATGTAGTTCATGACCTTCAGCATGGTCTGGCGGCGCTGCTCGATGGCCTGAATCATCCAGTGCGCGGAATTCATCTTGTTGGCGATGAAATCCTTGCTCTCGGCGTCGTACTTCTTCTTGTCGCGTGCAATGTCCTGATACGTGCGACTGAGCTTGAGGCGCGGCAGGTTGCCGTCGTTCAGATAGACGACGTATCGCCCGTCCACCTTGTCCACGACGAGATCGGGAATGATGTAATGCTCGTTGTCCGGTGCGTACTTGAGTCCGGGCTTCGGATCGAGCCTCGCAATCTGGTCGGCCACCGCCTGCACGTCGGACACGGGGATCCCGAACCGCTTCGCCATTTCGCTCCAGCGATGGCCGATCAACTCTTCGAACCCGTCACGCACCAGCGCATAGGCAATCCCGTCGGCCTTCCCGAGTTGCGCCAGCTGGAGCAGCAGGCACTCGCGCAGATTCCGCGCGCCGACCCCCGGCGGGTCGAGCTGCTGAATGACCGGCAACAGCGCGTCGACTTCCTCGATGGTGTACATCGGCAGTTCGCTGATGTCGATTCCGGCCACCTCGGCCACCCGCAGCACCTCGCTGTTCACCCCGCTGAGGATCTCGGTCAGCTCACACGCGAGATAGCCATCCTCGTTGATGTTGCCGACGAACTCGTCCGCGAGGTACGCCTCGCGGGAGCTGAGTTCGAGCATCTGGATCTGCTCGCGCAGGTGATCCATGAGGTCGCGCGACATCACCGTCACCGGCTCGATGTACTCGCGTTCTTCGTATTCCTCCTTCCGGCCCCCGCTCTCGAACCCATCCTCGAGGATCTTCTGCCAGTCCATCTCGTCGGTGTTGTCCGCCTTCTGCTCCTCGGGCGTGGCCACCTCGAGTGCCTCCGACCCATCGTCGCCATCCTCGTCTTCCGGCACGAGTTCGAGGAACGGGTTGATCAGCAGTTCCTGCTGGAGGTGCTGCTGGAGGTCGAGCAGCGGCATGTACAGGAGATCCATCGCCTGATACAGGCGTGGATTGACCTTCATCTCCTGTCGCATGGAGGTGCTCTGATTGAGCCCCGTCTTGAAGCCGCTCATCGCCGGCCCCCCGCCCGCTCCGTGCCGGTCATCAGGCGACGCCCTTCGAGTCGTCGCGCGAGAATCGTTCGCGCAGTCGTGCCGCCAGTGTCGGGCCGAGGTAGATGTCGGCCACCGTGTCGTCAAAGACCAGTTCGCGCACCGTGCCGGACACCTTCACCTGGCCATCGAACATGATGTAGGCCCGGTCCACGATATCCAGTGTCTGCTCCACGTTGTGGTCCGAGATAAGGACGCCTATCCCGCGGTGGCGCAACCCGGAGACGATGGTCTGGATATCGTGGACCGCGATCGGGTCGACGCCGGCAAACGGTTCATCGAGCATCATGAATTTCGGCTCGGTCACCAAGGCGCGCGTAATCTCCAGGCGCCGGCGTTCGCCGCCGGACAGCGCGTAGGCCTTGCTCTTGCGCAGGTGCTTGATGCTCAGCTCATCGAGCAACTGCTCCAGCCGCGCCGCCTTCTCGGCCTTCGACAGCCTGAGCGTCTCGAGGATCGCCATGATGTTCTCCTCGACCGTCAACTTGCGGAAGATCGACGGTTCCTGGGACAGGTAGCCGATCCCGTTGCGCGCACGCTTGTACATCGGCATCGACGTGATGTCGGCGCCATCGAGCACGATCTGGCCGCGCTGTGGCTGGATCAATCCGACGATCATGTAGAACGTCGTCGTCTTGCCGGCGCCGTTCGGGCCCAGCAGGCCAACGATCTCGCCCTGCCGGAGGTGCAGCGCAACGTCGTTGACCACACTCCGCTTCTTGTATGTCTTGACGAGCCCCTTGGCCTCGAGACGCGCCGTCAGCTTCGATTGCGTGGTCGGCGTGAATGTCGCCACGCGACCCGTCTGAATCCCCACGTTCTGCGTGGTGCGCTTCTTGACCTCGGCCGTCACCTGCTCGCGTCGATCCTTGATCTCTCCCCAGAAGCCCCGGACCATCTGAATTCTGGCCCCAGGTGCATCGACGCCCGCTGCCGGAAGTGCGATCACGCCATCGGCCACCAGGCGTGGCAGCAAGGCGTCGCGCAGGTGGGCCCGCACCTGATCCAGGCTGAGCGTACCGGCAGCGCGTTCGGCATCACGCCCCGCCGCCTTCTCCAGCAGCAGGTAGTCCTCGCGATAGATCCGTGCCACTTCGTCGAACCGTGAGAAGCCGTCGGGGTCAGCGGCCGCGATCAGCGCGTGCATCGCCAGCACCGGTGAGCGGTCGTGCGGCGCGAAGTGCTCGATCAGCGCGCGAATCCGCGGCGGGAGCGCGTTGTCCGGAGTGGGCTGGTCAGTCACGGGCGAACCGGTGGAATACGTGGAGGGACGGTGGCTGGCGTTTTCACCGGCTTCGTGGGCCCCGTGGGCGTCGTCGGCTTCGGTCGCGGCGCTGGCGTCACGGTTGGCACCACTGCAGATGACGGCGGCGGCGGCGCCTCCTCCGACAGTGGCGGCTCGGCGAGCGAATCGCGCACCGCGGGTTCGAGGTAGAGTCCCACGGCGTGATCATCGATCACCACACGCGAGACACCGGCGGAATCCATGGTGACGGTGATGCGATCGCCGCGCGAGTAGTTGAGCGCCGGCCGCTCTGGTGGACTGCCCTGCGCCGGCACCTGGTAGCGCGCACTCGCATGGCCGATCGCCTGCATCTCGCGCATCTGCGGTTTCGCCGTCGTGCTGTCGGTGGCCGCTGCCTCTCGCACCACGATCGGTGCTGGCACGCGCACGGAGTCGGCGGACTTGTCCTTCCCCCGCGGCGGTACACGGGCGGCCGTTGGAGCAGCTGGCGGGGCTGCCGCGTTCGCGGCCGGAACGACGCGCACGCGCGATGTTGAATCGAAGAAGGCGAAGATCGTGTCCCCTTTCACCCAGTCCTTCTCACCGGTACGAATGGTGGCTGTATCCGGGATCGTGGTGGCCACGGCGTCGCGAAACGCGCGCACCTCGCGCAGCTGCTGTCCGGGCATCCGCACGGCGAGCGAATCGGCGATCAGATCACGATCCGGCGAGACGGCGCGGGCCCGCGACTTTCCCCAGATGTAGGCGGCCTGCGCCTTGTTGTCGTCCACCCGCAGGTCGATCGTGTCGGAGGTCAGGAGCAGATCGTCGCTGGTGGCGCGCGCCTCCGCCTGCGCCAGCACCCGCTGCACGAGACGATTGCGCGTGTAGAGCTCCAGCTGCCGCCCGCGCAGCGTGTAGCCGCGCTCACCCTTGCCGATGATCACGGGAGAGATCATGAGTCGTGCAAACTCGCTGCCACTGTCGAGGAACGCCGAGTCGCTGCGGGCGTCGAGATCGGATCTCGTGATTTCGACCTTTCCGCCCGCGAAGACGAGGGAGTCGTTCTCGGTCGTGATCTGGTTCGCCGTGATCTGTACCGGCTCGTCCTGCTTCCCGGTCGAATCACGTTGTGACAGCCAGAGGCGCGGGCGTTGGACGGCTTCGAGCCTGGCGTACGGCCGCACGTCCTTCACGGCGCGATAGTACGTCGCCTGCGGCCCACGCATGATCGAGCCACTCGGCAGCGTTGCCTCGACATTCCCGGTCGCGAGCAGTCGCTCGTCGGCCTGGAAATAGTTCATCTGATTGCTGCTCACCCGGACCCGCGGTTCCGTATAGCGCACGTTGCCGATCAGGTAGAGCACCTGCGCCTGCTGATACCACTCGGCGCTGTCGGCCAGCAACCGGACATCCTGCCGCAGGCAGCGTGCGGCGACGCGTCCACCCACGAAGACATTGCGCGGCCCGTTGGGCGTCGACGTGTTCGTCGTCAGTCGCAGCGGCGACGAGTCGCTGGCCTGTGTGAGTTCGATGTCGCAGCGACCACCAACGGCCTGCGCCCGCGCCTGATGCGCCGTGACGACGCCCGCCAGCAGCGTGCCGATCACCGCACGATGCCAAGTCACTGCTTGATCTTCCTGACGCCGGCACCCGGTGCGGCGGGTGGGCGCTTGGCGGCAGTGGCCGAGTCCACTGACGGACCAGTCGGAGCCGGCACCTCGCGCCCGAAGACGGGTGCCGACCCTTTGGCCGCCGGCAGCACGATGCTGGCGCCGGTTGCGCGCGACAGTTGCCGGACCTTGACGTTGAGCATCTGCGGATCGCTCTCGAATCCGATGCCCTCGAGACGCCGCTCACCGTCGATCAAGACGAACGGGCTGTCCGACACGATCATGTTCCGGAACTGCTCGAACCGGACCATCGGTGATGTGAGTCGCTTGCCGTCGGTACTGGTGATGACGACGTTGTCGCGCGCCTCCATGACATTGGCGCGGATGTTGTACGTGCCCCGCCTGGACGTCAGGGTGCCGTCCTTCTCACCCTGACGATTGAAGAAGATGGTCGACACGACACGCAGTTCGTACCGCGTGTTCTCATCGAAGACGTAGCTGGTGTCGGCTGACAGCTCGGCGCGTTGCACCCCGCGATCGGTGAGCACCGTTCGCGGCTTGAACATGACCTGATCCGCCGAATCGGCGATGGTGACCACCTTGGCAACCGTCGTCGTGTCGCTCTTCCTGCAGGCGGCAACGACGATCAGCGATGCCAGTGCGAGGCGCAGGCCCGGGCGCATCAAACGACCCCCGCCCGCATCAGGTCATGCAGATGCACGACGCCGACCAGCCGTTCGTCACCATCGAGCACCGGCATGGCCATGATCCCGAACCGCTCCATGCGGTAGACCACCGCGCTGGCCAGTTCGTCCGCGCGCGCCGTGCGCGGTGTGCGCGTCATCACGTCCGCTGCCTGCACCGCAAACGGTTCGGCGCTGCGTTCGAGCAGCCGTGCGAGGTCGCCGGCTGTGACGACGCCGGTCACGGCGCCATCGCCGGCACTCAGCACGACCAATCCGCGCCGCTTCGCCAGGTGTACGATGGCGTCTCTCATGCTGGCTGTTACCGGCAACACGGGCAGATGTTCGTGCTCCATGACTTCAGCGACGGTGGTGAGCAGCTTCTTGCCGAGCGCACCACCGGGATGCAGGCGCGCGAAGTCCTCACGCCGGAACCCTTTGTGCTCGAGCAGCGCCACTGCCAGTGCATCGCCCAGCGCGAGCGCCGCGGTGGTGCTGGTCGTCGGTGCCAGATCATGCGGGCACGCCTCTTCGCTGACACCAGCGTCGAGCGTGGCGTCGGCAGCCCGGCCCAGTGTGGATTTCGGCTCACCGGTGATTGCGATCACGCCGACACCCAGCCGCTTGAGTTCCTGGAGCAGCGGCAGGAGTTCGGCCGTCTCCCCACTTTTCGAGAGCAGGATGGCCACGTCTTCGGGGCCGACGATCCCGAGATCGCCATGCACGCTTTCGACCGGATGCAGGAAGGTCGCCGCAGTGCCGGTCGAGGTCAGTGTGGCCGCGATCTTTCGTCCGATCAGGCCCGACTTGCCCACACCGGCAACGATCACTCGCCCTCGCGAGTTCGCGATCAAGAGCACGGCGCGTGCAAAACTGTCACCGAGCCGCGTCTCGATCGCGCCGATGGCCTCGCGCTCCAGCCGCAGTACGCGCAGCCCGCGCGCGACGAGGTCCGACGTGTTCACGATGCGTGTGCCTCGAGCAAGGCGCTGTCAGCGACGTACTGTGCGACCAGTGCCTCCCATTCCCCGCGCGCGTGCAGCAGCTGCTCGATGAATTCACGTGCCGCACCACGTCCGCCGGCGCGCGCGAGTTGCACCGTCGCCACCGCCTTGACTTCCGGCACGGCGTTGGCTGGCGCCGCGCCGATGGCCACCTGCTGCATGACCGCGATGTCCGCCAGGTCGTCGCCGACGAACGCGATCGCGTCGAACGGGATGGCCAGCTCCTCGCTCAGCGCGCGCAATGCCGGCACTTTGCGGAGACCACGCCCCTGACGCAGGTGTGTGACTCCCAGCTCCTCCGCGCGCATCGCAGTCGCGCGTGAGTTGCGCGCCGAGATGAATGCAACGGCGATGCCGGCACGACGCAGCATCACGATGCCAAGTCCATCCTGGATGTCGAATCGCTTCAGTTCGATGCGCTCGTGTTCCGGGCCGCTGTTCGAGTCACCGATATAGACGCCGTTGTCCGTCAGCGTCCCATCGACGTCGAATGCCACCAGCGCGATCCGCCGCGCGAGCACGGGATCGATCATCTCGTCCCCAGTGCCCAGAAATCCACCGCGCGATCGATCAGCGCCGGGAACTGGTCGAGGTAGACCATGTTCGGTCCATCGCTTGGCGCGTGATCGGGGTCGGGGTGGGTCTCGATGAACAACCCCTGCGCCCCGGCCGCCAGTGCGGCGAACATCAGCGGCGGAATGCACTCGCGCAGGCCTCCGCTGGCACCCCCGTCCCCGCGACCGGGCTGTTGCACGCTGTGCGTCGCGTCGTAGATCACGGGGGCGTCGGCCGCGTCGCGCATCCGTGCGAAGTTGCGCATGTCGACGACGAGGTCGCCGTACCCGAAGAATGTTCCGCGTTCAGTGACCGCCAGCGGCGCCTGCGCCCCGCGCGGTGATGCGTTGCGCACCTTGCCGGCAGCCCCGCGCATGCCTTCAGGCTGCAGCCACTGCCCCTTCTTGATGTTGATCGGCTTGCCGGTCCGCGCGGCGGCTTCGAGCAGGTCGGTCTGACGACAGAGGAATGCCGGAATCTGCAGTACATCGCAGACCTCGGCGGCAATCGCGCATTGCTCCGGGAGGTGCACGTCGGTGAGCACTGGCAGGCCCGTCTCGCGCTTGACTGTGGCCAGCGCATCCAGCCCACGCTCGATGCCAAGTCCGCGCACGGCGCCCGCGTTCGAGCGATTGGCCTTGTCGAAGCTGGCCTTGTAAATCACCCCACCAGGCACACGCTCTGCCACCCGCGCGAGCACTGCGGCGATGCGCAGGTTCAACGCATCATCTTCAGCCTGGCAGGGCCCGGCAATGAGGAAGAGGCGATCGGCGGGAAACAGCGTGTCTTCGTGCATGTTGGTCAACTACCGGCGACCGTGACCGAGGCCGCACTGGTGTCCACGCCCCGGGCCCCCTGTTCGCGCAGTGCGGCACCGATGAAGCCGGCGAACAACGCATGCGGACGAGTCGGACGCGACTGGAGCTCCGGATGGAACTGACAGCCCACGAACCACGGGTGGTCGGCCAGCTCGATGATCTCGACCAGCGACCCATCGGGCGACAGGCCGCTGAGGACCATGCCATGTTCGACGAACAGGTCACGATACTGATTGCTGACCTCGTAGCGATGCCGATGGCGCTCGCTCACTTCCTGCGCGCCGTAGGCCAGCGCCGCCCGGGAGCCCGGGTGCAACACGCAGGGATAGGCACCCAGTCGCATGGTTCCGCCCATGTCCGTCACGCCCTGCTGCGATTCCATCAGCGAGATCACCCGATGCTGGCATTCCGGCGCGAACTCGGAGGAATGACTCTCGGGCAGCCCTGCCACGTGCCGTGCGAACTCGATGATCGCGACCTGCAAGCCGAGGCAGATCCCGAAGAACGGAATGCGGAGCTCGCGGGCGGCCCGAATGGCCTCGACCATCCCTTCCACGCCGCGGACGCCGAATCCACCGGGCACCAGCAACCCATCGTACTCGGACACCAGCGCGCGTGCCGTCTCATGGTCGGTGAACCGGTCACTCGACAGCCACGAGATATCCACCCCGGTGTCGTGCGCGATGCCACCGTGAATCAGCGATTCCTGCACACTCTTGTAGCTGTCGATGAAGTCGGTGTACTTGCCGACGACGGCAATCTTCACACGACCGGCCGGCTTGGTGATACGGCGCACGATCTCGCGCCACTGGCTGAGATCAGGCTCGATCGTGTCCGGCAGTCCGAGCCTGGCCATCACGCGGGCATCGAAGCCCTGCTCGTGGAACGAGAGCGGAATCTGGTAGATCGTGGGCACGTCGCGACTCTCGATGACGTTGCCGAAATCCACGTTGCAGAACAGGGCGATCTTCCGCTTGGTGTCGTCACCGAGGGGGCGCTCGGTGCGACAGATCAGCACGTCCGGCTGGATACCGACCTCCATCAGGTCGCGCACCGAGTGCTGCGTCGGCTTGGTCTTGACTTCGCCGGCCGCCGCGATGAAGGGCACCAGCGTCAGGTGCACGAACATAGCATTGGCCTTGCCCACCTCGATCCGGAACTGGCGAATTGCCTCGAGATACGGCTGTGACTCGATGTCACCGACGGTGCCGCCGATCTCGCAGATCACGACGTCATTCTCGGGAGCGATGCGCTTGATCGCAGCCTTGATCTCATCGGTGATGTGCGGAATGACCTGCACCGTCTGGCCGAGGTACTCTCCGCGACGCTCCTTCGTGATCACGTTCGAATAGATGCGCCCCGTCGTCACGTTGTTCGCCTGGCTCAGCGATCGATCGAGAAAGCGCTCGTAGTGCCCGAGATCGAGGTCCGTCTCGGCGCCGTCCTTGGTCACGAACACCTCACCGTGCTGGAACGGTGACATCGTGCCTGGATCGACATTCAGGTACGGATCGAACTTCATCATGGTGACGCGCAAGCCGCGAGCCACCAGCAGGCGACCGAGTCCCGCAGCCGCAATGCCCTTGCCAAGTGACGACACCACGCCGCCGGTGACGAAAATGAACTTGGTGGGCTGCTGTGGTTGTGCGAGCGCGCTCATGCGGGGCTCCTGACGGCGTGAACGGAATCCCAGTGCGCATTGGCGCGCAGCAGGTCTGCTTCGGTATCGATCCCGCCGACGGCGACGGGTGCTGCAGGCGCCACGCCGATCGCCATGCCGGCGGCGAGAGGGCGCAGCTGCTCGAGGCGTTCGATCTGCTCGAGCGGATGGATCGGGAGTTGCACCCACGCTCGCAGTGCATCCGGCGTGTACGCGTAGATCCCGAGGTGCTGGCGGATGCGTGAGGCCTGCATCGGTGCGTCGGCCGCATCGCGCAGGAACGGGATCGGCGCCCGGGAGAAATACAGCGCGCGACCATCATCCGAGCAGACCACCTTCACGCAATCGGGCGAGTGCAGTGCGTGGGCGTCAGCTGGGACGGCGGCCGTTCCGATGGGCGCGCGACCGCTGCTGACGATCCCGACCGCGCCGCGTACAGCGAGCTCATCCACAAATGGTTCATCGCCCTGCACGTTGAGGATGATGTCTGCGTCAGAGAACGCCGGATGCCGCGCCACCTCGGCGATGCGGTCGGTGCCGGAGGGATGCTGCGGGAGCGTCATCACCGCAGTGCCACCGGCGAGTTCGATGACGGATAGGATCTCCGAGTCGTCAGTGGCCACGACGACTCGATCCGCCAGGCCGAAGCTGGCGACGCGTTGCCAGACGCGGAGAATCAGCGGTTCGCCGCCCAGCAACCGCAGAGGCTTGTCGCGGAGCCGCGTCGCCGCGCGGCGGGCAGGAATGATCGCGAGTACCCTCACGCGAGATCCTTCGTCGGATCGTTGGCGGCAAGAATCATTCCAGTAACGTAGACCCTTGCGGCACAATGGCAATGGCGGTCGAGAGCGGCGGTACAGGAACGTGTCAGGCCGGCGGTGAAGGCATCGCCGATTCCGACTGCTGCCCCAGTCCTGGGGACCGCCCTCACGTTATGTCACGGCGTTTCTTCGGGCCCTCGCCAGCCCCAAAAAGTTCTGGAGCAGCTGGTGGCCTCCCTCCGTCAGGACGGATTCCGGATGGAATTGCACGCCCCAGACCGGATGACTGCGATGCCGGATGGCGTGGATCTCATCAGTCGAGTCGGTTGCCCGAGCAGTTACCTCGAGCTCGACCGGGAGTGACGCAGGCTCGATGACCAGCGAGTGGTACCGCATGACGCGGAGCGGTGACGGCAAGCCGGCAAAGAGGTCGGTGCCATCGTGGATCAGGTCCGAGGTCTTTCCATGCATCACGCGGCCGGCGCGGACCACCGACCCGCCATACGCCTCGCCGATGGCCTGGTGCCCGAGACAGACCCCGAGGATCGGGATGCTCTCGCCCCAGCGGCGGATCACCGGCACGGTGATCCCGGCGTCGGCGGGCGTGCACGGACCCGGCGAGAGTACGATGGCCTCCGGCGCCAATGCCCCGACCGCGTCCACCGACAGCTCGTCGTTGCGGTGGACGGCCAGCGTCTCACCCATCTCGCCCAGGTACTGCACGAGATTCCAGGTGAACGAGTCGTAGTTGTCGAGGATGAGGATCATGAGCCGCGTGGATGGAACTGCCGATGAATCTGCTGGAGATAGCTGCGGTCGACGTGTGTGTACAACTGCGTGGTGGCGATGTCGGCATGGCCGAGCATGTCCTGAACGGCGCGGAGATCCGCGCCACCTTCCAGCAGATGCGTGGCAAACGAGTGGCGCAGGGTGTGCGGGGTGACATGCGTCGTGATTCCCGCGGCGTCAACGTACTTGCGGAGCAGTTTCCACGCCCCCATCCGTGACAGCGACCCGCCGCGTGAGTTCACGAACAGTGTTGCCGATGGCGCACGGCGCACCAGCGACGGCCGGAGCTCCCGGGTGTAGATCGCGACCGCCGCCAGGGCGCGCCGACCAATCGGAACCAGCCGCTCCTTATTTCCCTTGCCGATGACGCGTACGATGCGATCGTCGAGGTACACGTCACCGATGCCCAGCGTGATCCATTCACTCACGCGAAGGCCGGCGCCATAGGCAACCTCGAGCAGTGCGCGATCACGAAATGCCAGCGGTTCATCCAGCGAAATGGCACCGATGATCCGATCGACCTCGTCGGGAGTGAGCACCGTCGGCAGCGTGCGCCACTTCTTCGGGGTTTCGAGTTGTTCGCTCGGATCGTGCCTGATGTAGGATTCGCCGACCAGGAATCGGTAGTACCCTCGCACGGCACTGACCATCCGACTGACCGACGCCGGTGCCAGCCCGAGATCGACCAGATGGTGCACGAACCCGCGCAGCACGCGAGCATCGATCGTCGTCGGCGATGGGCTGCCGTGGCAGGTGAGATAGGTCTGCAGGTGGAGCAGATCGCGGCCGTAGGCCTCGATCGTTCGCGGGGATGAGCCCTGCTCGAGCGACATCGTGTCCAGCCAGGCGTCGGCATGCTCGAGCGGGTGCGTCATGGCGTCCGTCGCGATCGACGCGCGCGATACCAGATCCCCCCCCCGACGAGGAGCACGATCGTGACTGCAACCAGCCCCGAGGCTCGAGTGGCGGAGGTGATCAGCGCTTGCAGTCGTTCGAGGTTCTCTCCGAAGCGAAATCCAAGCCAGGCGATGGCGCCATACCAGAGTGCCGACGCCACGGCCATCGCGGGCAACACCTGACGCAGCGGGATGCGGAGTGCACCGGCCATCGGCGGTACGACGGCCCTGATCCCTGGAAGAAAACGACTGACGAAGAGGGCCCAGACACCGTACGACGCGTACATCGTGGCAACGCGCGCCTCGGCTTCGGCGCCACCGAGTCGCTTCATCACCGCCGCACTGCCGTACCGCCGCCCGACGACGTACATGCCGAGCGCGCCAAGGAGGTTGCCGGCCCAGATCGACGTGGCCGCGATGATCAGGGATCCTGAACCGCGTGCGGCCAGAAAACTCCCGACGGCAACGACCGTATCGGCCGGTAGCGGCGGGAAGACGTTTTCGGCGGCGGCGATGGCAGCCAAGGATGTGTACAGCGCCCACGTCGGCAGTGATGCGAGCCAGGCCAGCAGGGTGTTCACATCAGCGCACTGCCGTGCGCACCGGTATCAGCGTGGCCACGGCCATGCAGGCGAGCCCTTCGCCACGACCAACCCAGCCCATGCCTTCGTTGGTCTTTGCCTTCACGCTGACACAATCGGCGGGCACACCCAGCGCGGTGGCGAGCGAGCTGCGCATCGCATCGCGATACGGCAGCAGCTTCGGCCGCTCGACAATCACCGTCACATCCACCTGCGCCACGCGCCATCCGCGCGACTCGGCGGCTTGGCAGGCCAGTTGCAGCATCTCGATCGAGTTGCGGCCCCGGTTTGCCGGATCGGTATCCGGAAAGTGTTCGCCGATGTCGCCCGCGCCCGCGCCACCGAGTATGGCGTCGGTGAGTGCGTGACAGACGGCGTCTGCGTCAGAGTGTCCGACGAGTTTGATCTCGCCAGGTATCTCGATGCCACCGAGAATCATCGGACCACCGACGCCGAACCGGTGCGAGTCGTACCCGATGCCGGTGCGCACCGGTAACGCCGGTGCGAATGTCGGCGGGAACGACACGTCGAGGATCTCGATCCCTGCCAGCGGATCGGGAGCGCCAGGGTGCCGCAGTACGCCTCTCGCTTCTGGAAACACGCCCCACAGCAGCGGAGCGGTCACGCCGGACGCAGCGAGAAGTCTTCCGGCCCACGTGCGCTGATCCTGCGCCGCCGCCATCAGCACGTCGGCGTCGGAGATGTCGGTGGCACCACACTGTTCCGAAATGCGTCCGGCCCGTTCGAGCAGCAGTTCGGGCGCATCCTCGATCTCGGCCGGCAAGGCTCCCGTGCGCGCGAGGTGGATGTCGCGACGAGCGTCGAGTTGCAGCGCCGCCGGATTGATCCCCAGCAGCCGCAGCGCCGCCTGCGACCCATCAGCGGCCGGCTCGAGCAGCCCGAGCAGCAGATGGAGAGACGAGAGTGCTGGATCTCCGGTCCGCTCCATCTCGACCATCGCGAAATCGATCGCCTTGCGGGCGGCAGGCTGGAACCGGACAGGCATGTGCGGACGATTCGGGAGAGGAAACAGCAGGCGGGCGAGTGCTCAGGCGGCGACGGCGGACGGCAGCGGCAGAATGGAGTAGTCCTGCCGACGGCGGGCGGCCGTGAATCCGGCGTCGCGGATCAGGCGTTCCAGTTCGTCGGTGGTGGTCCGGTACGTCGTGTTCGCCGCCGAGACCACGTTCTCCTCGATCATCAGCGAGCCGAAGTCGTTGCAGCCGTACCGCAGCGCCATCTGCCCCACCTTCATCCCCATCGTCACCCAACTGCTCTGCAAGTTCGGCACGTTGTCGAGTACGATCCGGCTGATCGCCACCGTGCGCAGATACTCCGTTGCGTCGGTCTTCGGCATGTGCGAGAACTCCGGCGTGTTCTCAGGCTGCAGTGGCCAGGTAATGAACGCGGTGAAGCCTCCGGTTCGCGCCTGGAGTGCCCGCACGCGATCGAGGTGTTCGATGCGTTCTGCCAGCGTCTCGCCGAGGCCGTACATCATCGTGACCGAGGTCTTCATCCCTTCCTGATGCGCGATCTCCATCATCTCCAGCCAGCGGTCGGCGCCCGCCTTCTTCGGTGCGGCATAGTCGCGCACCCGTTGCACCAGGATCTCGCCACCGCCTCCCGGAATCGAATCGAGTCCGGCGGACTTCAGCTCGCGGATCACATCGCGGGGATCCATGCGGAACAGCGTGGCGAAGAAATCCACCTCGCTCGGGCTGAATCCGTGGATGTGAATCGGATGATTGCGCTTGATGTAGCGCAGCAGGTCGAGGTACCACTCGAACGGGATGTACGGATTGTGCCCGCCCTGAATGAGGATCTGGATGCCACCGAGCTGCTTCGTCTCCTCGATCTTCAGGCCGATCTCCTCGAAGGAGAGCGTGTAGCCCTCCTTGTGCTTCGGCCGGCGGTAGAACGCACAGAATCCGCAATCCGCTACGCAGACATTCGTGTAGTTGATGTTGCGGTCGACGATGTAGGTCACGACCCCGTCAGGGTGCAGGGTTTCGCGGACACGATCCGCTTCCAGACCCAGCTCGAGCAGCGGTGCGTGCGTGTAGAAATCGAGGAGATCGCGCATGGTGCCTCAGGCCGCCGAGAGAAACACGAGTGGTCGCGCAGCGATGCGACCGACCGCGTCGAGGCGGCGATAGAACTCGGTGAGCCCCCGCAGGTGCGGAAGCGAAAGTCGATAGTCCAGACCACTGAAATACAGCTCACACATGCGCGGCGGAACACCGGTCACCGCCGACGCCTGCTCTGCCAGTATCGGCAGATGTGCCACGCCCCAGTCGCGCGACGCGATCAGGCCGGCGTGGACACGCAGCGCGTCGGCCACCGGTGTCGTCCGTTGTGCGACCCAGACCGCAAAGACGAACGGCAACCCGGTCCATTCCTTCCATTCGACACCGAGATCGATGTGATGCGGATACACCCGGCTGGCGGGGTGTGTCCCCGACGACAACAACAGCGCGGCGTCGCCAATCACCAATCGAGCGTCGTGCGCCGCGCCGCCAAAGCCTGCGATGTCCGCGCTCTCGGCGTCGGCCGGCACCAGTCGTGGCGTCACGCCCCAGCGCTCGCGGAACAAGAGGGCGAGCAGCTCCACCGAGGTCATGCTGCTGCGCGAGACCAGCACGGTGGCGCCATCCAGATCGGCCACCGGGCGCTTGCTGAAGAGCATCACGCTGCGGACCGGCCCGTCACAGGTGATGGCCAGGTCGGGAAGCAGCAAATAGCGCTCGGCGTGCAGCGCGTACTCGACGGCACTGATGACACTCACGTCGAGGGTCCCGGCTGCCATCTCCACATTCAGTGCACTCGGGACACCGTCGTGCATGGTCGCGTCGAGGGTCACGATTCCGCGATCCACCGCCCCGTAGACCGGGTAGGTGTTGATGTAGGGAATCCGACCGACGCGCAACACGTCAGGCCGCCGCGCCGATCGCATCGGCCGTCGCGCGATCGAAGGTGCGAATCACGCGGTAGAAGGAGTCCCGTTCAGCCGGGATCTTGCCGGCGCCGCGGATCAGCTTCAGCAGCTCGTCCAGCGTCATCCCCTGCTGCGTCGTTGCGCCCACCGCATGATAGATCTTCTCGCGCACGACCGTGCCCTCGATGTCGTTCACGCCGAAGGCAAGTGCGATCTGCGTCAGCGCCGGCGACACCATGATCCAGTGCGACTTGATGTGGTCGAAGTTGTCGAGGAACAGGCGGCCCACCGCCAGGTTGCGCAGGTCGTCGAATCCGGTGGTACTGGTCCCCTGCCGACCGAGCTGCTTTCCCAGCTCGTTGTCGTCCGGGTGATAAGCCAGCGGAATGAACGCCAGGAACCCACCGGTGTCATCCTGCAGGTCGCGCAGCATCGACAGGTGCTCGACGCGATCCTCGATGGTCTCCACGTGGCCGTACAGCATGGTGCAGTTGCTGCGAATGCCGAGCGCGTGCGCGGCGCGGTGGACGTTGATGTAATCGGCGCCGCCCAGCTTCTTGTCGGCAATGACATCGCGGACGGCTGCGCTGAACGTTTCGGCGCCACCCCCAGGCATCGTGTCGAGGCCAGCGTCACGCAGCGCGAGCAGCACATCGGTCCACGACATCTTCTCGATGCGGGCGATGTGCGCAATCTCCACCGCCGTCAGCGCCTTGATGTGGACCTGCGGATGGGCGGCCTTGAGCGCGCGGAACATGCCTGTGTAGTACTCGAGCCCCGCCTCCATGTCGAGCCCACCCACGATGTGGAACTCGCGCGTCATGCTGTCGCTGGCCTGCGCCGCCTCGGCGAGCACCTGCTCGAGCGTGTAGCGATAGGCGCCCGCTTCCTTCGGCAGGCGCGCGTATCCGCAGAAGACGCAGGTCTTTCGCAGCACGCAGACATTGGTCGGATTGATGTGCTGGTTCGACGCAAACGTCACGACATCACCATGCCGGGCGCGATTCACCGCATCGGCGAGATGACCGACGCCAAGCAGATCGGCAGTGCGGTACAGCGTGATCGCATCCGCTGCACTGAGCCGCTCGCTGCGGCGCACCTTCTCGCCGATCGGGTGCAGCGCCGCATCGCGCAGTCGGTCGAGATGAATCGTTGGCACCACGGTCATGCTGTTGCTACTCCTCGTAGCGTCGGACGGCGATCGAGACGTTGTGGCCGCCGAAACCTGAACTGTTGCTGACAGCCACATTCACGCGGCGAGCCTTGGCCACGTTCGGCGTGACGTCCAGGTCGCACGCCGGATCGGGCGTCGTATGGTTGATCGTCGGCGGGATCACGCCGTCACGCATCGCCAGGGTGCAGGCGATGAATTCCACCGAACCAGCCGCGCCGAGCATGTGCCCCGTCATCGACTTCGTCGAACTCACCGACAGCGCGTCGGCATGCGAGCCGAAGACGGCGCGGATCGCCTGACACTCATTCGAATCGTTCAGCGGCGTGGAGGTTCCATGTGCATTGATGTAGTCCACCACCGACGGCTCCATTCCCGCGTCCTTGAGGGCCAGTCGCATCGACCGCTGCAACCCTTCGTGGGCATCAGGTTGGCCGGTGAGGCTGTGCGCGTCGCCGGTGGCGCCATACCCGGCAACCTCGCCATGGATATACGCGCCGCGCCGCCGTGCATGTTCCAACTCCTCGAGCACCACGATGCCCGCGCCCTCACCGAGCACGAAGCCGTCGCGGTCCAGGTCGAACGGGCGGGACGCATGTGCGGGGTCGTCGTTGCGGCTCGACATGGCCCCCATGCTGGCAAAGCCGCCCACCGACATCGGCGTCACGGCGGCTTCCGATCCGCCGGCGATGACCACATCGGCGTCGCCGTACATGATCGTCCGCATGGCCATCCCGATCGCATGGGCACTGGTGGCACAGGCTGAGACGGTGGCGAAATTCGGCCCGCGGCAGTTGAATCGCATCGAGACGACGCCGGCCGCGATGTCGACGATATACATCGGCACGAAGAAGGGCGAAATGCGCTTCGGTCCGCCCGTCATGTAGTTGGTGTGCTGCTCCTCCATCGTCTTCAGCCCACCGATACCGCTGCCGATGATGACCCCGCAGCGATCGGGGTCGAACCCGCCGTCGGCCAGGCCCGCGTCACGCATCGCCTGCACCGACGCGGCGACGGCGTACTGCGTATACAGGTCCGCACGCTTGGCTTCCTTGCGTTCCATGTACTGCGTGACATCGAAGTCCTTCAGCTCGCACGCGAATCGCGTGGTGAACTTCTCCGCATCGAACTTCGTGATCGGCCCCGCGCCACTGACGCCGGCCTGCAGCGCGGCCCAGGTCGTCGCCACATCGTTCCCGACGGCCGTGAGGCATCCGAGCCCGGTGACGACGACCCTCCGTTCTCTCATCAGCCCTGCACCTTGGAATTCAGATAGCCAAGCGCGTCACCGACCGTGCGGAGCTTCTCCGCGTCCTCGTCCGGGATGTCGATGTCGAATTCCTTCTCGAATTCCATGACCAGTTCCACGATGTCGAGGCTGTCGGCCCCGAGATCCTCGATGAAACTGGCTTCATGGGTCAGCTTATCGCGCTCGACGCCGAGTTCGCGCTCGATGATCGTCTTCACCTTCTCCGTATGGTCTGCCATTTCTGCTCCGTGCGCTGGTTGATGCCTGGGTGGTCTCTCGAGGACGGTACACTGCCCCCTGGGGCGAACATTACATCACCATGCCGCCATCCACCACGAGAACTTGCCCCGTGATGTAGGACGCATGGTCCGAGGCAAGGAAAGCCACCGCCGACGCGATGTCGGCGGGACTGCCAAGCCGCTCCAGCGGAATCTGCCCCTCGAGGGCCTTCCGCTGGTCGTCGCCGAGGGCGGCGGTCATGTCGGTGGCAATGAACCCGGGTGCCACCGCGTTGCAGAGGATGTTGCGCGACGCCAGCTCTTTCGCGACCGACTTGGTCAGGCCGATGAGCCCCGCCTTGCTCGCCGCGTAGTTGGCCTGCCCACGATTGCCGATCACGCCGACGACACTGCTGATGTTGATGATCCGGCCGCTGCGCCGCTTCATCATGCCGCGTGACGCAGCGCGAATGCTGGCGAATGCGCCGCGCAGATTGGCGTCGATGACGGTATCCCAGTCTTCGTCCTTGAGCCGCATGATGAGGTTGTCCTTCGTCAGCCCCGCGTTGTTCACCAGGATGTCGAGTGTGCCGAACGCCTGCTCGACATCGGCGACCAGTGTACTGACCTGCGCGGTGTCGCTCACATCGCAGGCGAATCCCTTGGCGCCACGGCCGATCTCGGCTGCGGCCGCCTCGGCACGCGGCAGATCGCGCCCGACGATGGCGACGCGCGCGCCGGCACCCGCCAGCGTGTCGGCGATCGCCCGCCCGATGCCTCGGGTGCTGCCGGTGACCAGAGCCACCTTGCCCGTCAAATCGATCTGCATCATGCTGGCTGGAGTGCGAGAATCGCGTCGAGATTGGCCGCTGTCCCAGCCGGCAGCACCGTCGCATCGGGGAGAATTTTCCGGATGAGTCCGCCAAGGACATGCCCCGGGCCGAGCTCGATGAACGTGATGCCCGGAAAGTCGGCGGCGATGTGGCGAATCGTTTCAGTCCAGCGCACGGGCGCCGTGATCTGATCGGCCAGCAGCTGACGCGATGCCTCCGCACCGCTCACCGGCTTCCCGGTGATGTTCGCATACACCGGAATCTGGGCGTCGTGCATCTCCACGTCAGCGAGTGCGGCTTCCCAACCCGACCGCGCAGCTTCCATCAGTGGCGAATGGAATGCGCCGCCGACCTGCAGCTTCATGCACTTGCGCGCGCCGTGTTCCTTGGCCAGCTCGATGAGGCGATCGACACCGGCCACTTCGCCCGAGACGACCACCTGCCCCGGTGAATTGAAGTTGGCCGGGACCACGACACCGGCCTCGCGGGTGGCGCGGTCACAGAGTTCGCGCACGCGGACGGTCAGATCACCCAGAATGGCCGCCATCGCGCCCGGGCGTGCCACGCCGGCCGCCCGCATCAGTTCTCCCCGCGTACGAACCAGCTTCACGGCGGTTTCGAAATCGAACGTGCCGGCGGCGACATGGGCAGTGAATTCGCCGAGAGAGTGCCCGGCCGCACAACGCATGCGCGGCCCGAAGCGCTCCGCCAGCAGTCGCCAGACCGCCACGCCATGCGTGAGCAGTGCCGGCTGCGCATTGTGGGTCTCCATCAGCGTCTCGGCAGGCCCGTCGAAGCACAGCGTCGAGAGCGGAAACCCGAGGGCTTCGTCCGCCTGACGAAAGGTCTCTAAGGCCGAGGGATGCAGGTCGACCAGATCCCGGGCCATCCCGGGCTTTTGCGAGCCCTGTCCAGGAAACACGAGCGCAATGTCCATCACAGGCGCACCACCACGGAACCCCAGGTGAAGCCGGCGCCGAAGGCGCAGAGCATGACGATGTCGCCGGTGCGCACACGCCCGGCCCGGATCGCCTCATCGAGCGCAATGCCGATGGAGGCCGAGGACGTATTACCGAAGCGATTCACGTTCACGTACACCTTGTTCATGGGAACATTGGCATGCTTTGCCGTGGCCTCGATGATGCGCACGTTGGCCTGATGCGGAATGAGCAGATCGATGTCGGTGCCAGTGAGCCGCGCGCCGTCGAGCGCACGATCACAGGACTCGGCCATCATCCGCACGGCGTGCTTGAAGACTTCGCGGCCGGCCATTCTCACGTAGGACGAGCGGTCTTCGAGCACGGGCAGCGAAAACGGCTGTCGCGCGCCGCCGCTCGGGCGCCAGAGCAGTTCGGCCAGCGCGCCATCGCTGCGCATGAATGACGACAGAATCCCGCGCTTGCCGTCGCTCCGGCGCACCACGGCGGCGCCGGCTCCGTCACCGAAGAGGACGGCCGTGCTGCGATCCTGCCAATCGGTGATCGCGCTCATCTTCTCTGACCCGATGACGAGCGCCGTTTCGATCGTCCCGGCGGCGATCAGTCCCTCGGCGACGGTCAATGCGTAGAGCCATCCCGTGCAGGCCGCCGAGATGTCGAAGGCCGCGGCGCGGGTCGCCCCGAGCACCGCCTGGATTTCGACGGCGGTCGCCGGCAGGAGTCTGTCCGGCGTCGCCGTCGACAGAATGATGGCATCGATCTCGGCGGCGGTGATGCCGGCCGTCTGCATCGCCTTGCGGGCGGCATCCGCTCCCATGCTGCAGGTGGATTCGCCGTCGCGTGCGATATGGCGCTCGACGATGCCGGAGCGCTCGAAGATCCACTCGTGCGTGGTATCGATGCCGATTGCCTGGAAGTCGTGATTCGTCATCACGTGCTTCGGGACGCTGTGTCCGGTGCCGGTGACTGCGGCGATCGGGCGCTTCATGGCCTCTCCTTCCGCTGGAATCGACGCACCGTCCTGCGGGGGCGTCGATCACGGCATGGTGTCAGGCCGCGGAAGCCGCCGCGGCGAGTCGTCGTCCGATATGCTCGGACATCTGCGACTCCGCCGCCCGTATGGCGACATTCACGGCGTTCTTGATGGCACGCGGCGATGAACTGCCGTGCGCAATGATGCTGACGCCCCGGACACCCAGCAACGGCGCGCCGCCGTAGTTGGAGTGGTCCAGATGCGACAGTCCCTTCAGCATCTCGTGCGGGTCGGCGTCGATCGAGGCCGCGATCATGCGGATCAGGGTCGGCGCGAGACCCTCGTAGAATTTGAGAATGACGTTGCCGGTGAATCCGTCGCACACCACGATGTCGAAGGGGCCCCGGTCGCAGGTGCCGGCGGCGACGTCCCGCCCTTCGATGTTGCCAATGAAGTTCATGTCCGACTGCACCAGCAGTTGGTGAGCGGCTTTCACCGCCGCATTGCCCTTTTCCGGCTCCTCACCGATGCTGAGCAGCCCGACTGCCGGATTGCTGCGGCCCATGATGTCCTCGGCATACACCAGGCCGAGCCGCGCAAAGTTGAGCAGCTCTTCCGGGCTGCAATCGACGTTGGCGCCGCTGTCGAGCACGACCACGGTCTGGAGCGCCGTCGGGAAGATGGCGCCGATCGCCGGGCGCTTCAGGTCACCGTGCAGGCCGAGGATGTTATAGGATGCCGCCATCTGTGCGCCCGTATTGCCGGCACTGACGAAGCCGTCGGCCTCACCGTCGGCATGACGCTTGAGACCAACGGCCATCGAGGATTGCGGACGGCGGATCACCGCCGAGGGCTTGTCGCCCATCGCGATGACATCGGCAGCATCAATGATGTCGATCCGTGCGCGACACGTGGCCAGAGGCGCGTATTCACCGCCGAGCGCCGAATCGAGCGCCCGCACGATATCGTGCTCGCGACCGATCAGCTGGATACGGTGCTCAGGGCCCAGATCCGCCAGGGCGAGCAGCGCGCCACACACCGGTGCGGTGGGGGCGAAATCGCCTCCCATCGCATCCAGGGCGATCCGGGCCAAGGCTCAGCCTTCCCGGGCCGCGATCCGCTGCTCGCCGCCGTAGTATCCGCATTCATCACAGACGCGATGCGGACGCTTCATGCTCGAGCACTGGGGGCACTTCTGAATGACAATCCGCGGCGCAACCTTGTGCGTGTTGCGGAGTCGCTTGCGCTGCTTGGATGTCCTGCGCTTCGGTACGGCCATCGGTCAATTCCCGGTATGAGGCGATTTACGAGTCAGTCGTGTGCTCAGAGAGCCCCGCCCAGCGCGCGTCCCCTGGGACGGCGCAACTGCAGGCAGTCGTATTGCGGTCAACACCGCACGTCGGACACAGACCTTTGCAATCTTCACGGCACAGCACGAATGGTGGGACTGCAAGGATCCACCCCTCGCGAACCGCCGGACGGACGTCGATGGTGCGCGACTTCGCGTCCAGCAGGAATACATCAGGGTCATCGTCCAGTCCGTCCTCGTCAGAACTGACGAAGAGGCACGAAATCGAATCGCCTGCCCTCACCGGCACCTCGATCAGGCACCGGGTGCATTCACCAACTGCCGACCCATCGAACTCGCCGGTGAAATAGTACCGCCCTTCACCGGCGCTCGAGAGCCGACCCTGCACCGTCACCGGCGAACTGGGCCGAACATCTCCATCCAGCCAGACGGCGTCGTCGGGATCAATCGATCCCTCCACCTGCACGGCCTGGCCATCAAGACTCCGGAGATCAACTGACAGCATAGCCGTGCAAAATAGACGAGCCACACGCACAGGGCAAGTGCCCACGGCATCATGACTTAGGTAGGCCCACCCGCACCGGGTGCTGCCAGCTCAGGCGAGGCCGGGGAAGAAAAATGCCGATTCCACCGCCGCGTTCTCGTCCGAGTCCGACGCGTGGATTGCGTTGCGACCCTTGGACTCGGCAAACAGCTTGCGCACCGTCCCTTCAGCGGCCTCTGCCGGATCGGTTGCCCCGATCGCGACCCGCAGTGCAGCGACCGCGTCCGGCTTCTCCAGCACCATCGGCATGCAGGGCCCCGAGGTCATGAACTCGACCAATTCAGCGTAAAAGCCGCGCCCGCTGTGAACTTCATAGAACGTGCCGGCCTCGGCCGTCGTCATGTGCATCACCCGTGCGGCCTTGAGCACAAACCCCTGGGCCTCGAGATGCGCCAGGATCTTGCCGGCCTTCTGGGTGCCGAAGGCGTCCGGCTTGATGATCGTCAACGTGCGGTGTCCAGCCATTATACCGAGCTCCAGTGTGGTGCAGGCGCTGCGCGCCGTGGATTGTCTGAAAAACGCGCCCGGACACCGAAGTGGCCGGGCGCGACCGAAAAACTACTCCGGAACGACTCCGAGGCAAAACCTAGAGGCGCGCCTTGACCAACTCCACGAAATCCATCGGACGCTTCGCGATCCCCATCCCGGCCTTTTCGAACGCTTCGATCTTCTCGGCAGCCGTCCCTGCCGAGCCCGAGATGATGGCGCCGGCGTGGCCCATCCGGCGCCCGGGCGGTGCCGTCTGGCCAGCGATGAACCCGACCACCGGCTTGGTCATCTGCGTGCGGACGAACTCCGCCGCTTCCTGCTCATCCGTTCCTCCGATCTCACCCATCATCGCAACCACCTTCGTCTGCGGGTCGGCTTCGAACGCCGCCAGCGCATCGATGAAGTTGGTGCCGTTGATCGGGTCGCCGCCAATGCCGACGCAGGTGCTCTGACCGATACCGGCCTTGGTGAGCAGGTTGACGATCTCATACGTGAGCGTGCCTGAACGGCTGACGACGCCAACCGGGCCGGGCATGCAGATGCGGCCTGGAATGATGCCCACCTTCGACTGGCCAGGCGTGATCAACCCCGGGCAGTTCGGGCCGAGCAGGCGTGCGCCCATCTCCTTCACGTAGGGATACACCTTGGTCATATCCAGCACGGGCACTCCTTCAGTGATGCACACGATCAGCTTCACGCCGGCGGCTGCGGCTTCCATCATCGCGTCGGCCGCAAATGGCGGCGGCACGTAGATGACCGAGGTATTGGCTCCAGTGGCAGCAACGGCTTGCGCGACGGTGTTGAAGATCGGGACCGTCTCTTCGAACATCTGGCCACCCTTTCCTGGCGTGACACCGCCCACGACCTTCGTACCGTACTCCATCATCTGCCGGGCGTGGAACGAGCCGTCGCGGCCCGTGATGCCCTGCACCAGCAGCGTGGTGCTGTTGTCGACGAAGATGCTCACGCGGCGGCTCCGGTGGCGAGGGCGACGGCCTTCTGCACCGCTTCGTCCATGTCGGACGATGCGCTGAAGCCATTCTCGGTGAGAATCTTCATGGCGAGTTCTTCATTGGTGCCGGTGAGTCGAATCACGATCGGCACGGTGAGCGGATTGGCCTTCGTTGCCGTCACGATGCCGTTCGCCACGTCGTCGGTGCGCGTGATGCCGCCGAAGATGTTGAACAGGATGGCCTTCACGTTCTTGTCTGCGGTGATGATCCGCAGTGCATTGACGACCTTCTCCGGATTCGAAGAGCCGCCGATGTCGAGGAAGTTGGCCGGGTCGCCGCCGTAGTACTTCACGAGGTCCATGGTGGCCATTGCCAGACCGGCACCGTTCACCACGCAGCCGACGTTGCCGTCGAGCTTGATGAAGGTGAGGTTCGCCTTGCGCGCATCGACTTCGGCCGGATCCTCGCTGCTTTCATCGCGCAATGCCTCGATCGCCGGCAGGCGCTCGAGCTCATTGTCATCGATCACCATCTTGCCATCCACCGCGACGACCTTGCCGGTCGGCGTGACGACCAGTGGATTGATCTCGGCCAGTGAACAGCCGCTTTCGATGAAGGCCGCATACAACTGCTGCATGATCTTCGCGGCCGCGCGGGCCTGCTTCACATCCTGATACAGGAAGAAGCCCATCTCCATCGCCTCGAAGGTACGCAACCCGTAGCGCGGATCGACGGGATGGTACTTGATCTTCTCGGGCGTGGTGGCGGCCACTTCCTCGATGTCGATGCCACCGGCCGCACTCACCATGAACACCGGTTTCTTGGTGGCCCGGTCGACGATGATACCGACATACGCTTCGCTGCCGATGTCTTCGGCGACGGTGACCAGCACCTTCAGCACCGTCAGGCCCTTGATGTCCATCCCGAGGATGGCGGTGGCCTTCTCGCGCGCCACGGCGGGCGTGGCACAATACTTCACGCCACCGGCTTTTCCGCGTCCGCCGACGTGGACCTGTGCCTTCACCATCACAGGCACGCCGTACTTCACGGCCAGCGCTTCGGCGGCGTCCGGCGTCGTGGCAATGTCGCCCTCGGGGATCGGGACGCCGTGGCGCCGCAGGATCTCCTTGGCCTGATACTCATGTATGTTCACACACGCTCCATCTGCGATCGGGCGATCGCAGCGACTGTGACGTTGAACAGCAGCACGCGCGGGTGTTCTCCGCCGGCGCGTGGAAAGGCGGCGCTCCGGATGAGCGCCGCAACTCCGGCGTCAAGATAACCGTCGGCCGTCGCGTCATCGTGGCAGCGACTCGCGCGGGACGCCAAGTGTCCGTCCGAGGGCCTCGAACGAGGCGCCGAACTCCGCCCAGGCGCCCTTCTGGAGCGCATCCCGCATCTGCCGATACATCGCCGCGGCCGCGGTCGGCGCGGCTCCGGCCCGCGCGCCGTCGCGCAGGCTCAGGGCGGCCTCGGGCACACTGGCGGCCACGCCCCGGCGCTCACCATCCGTGATCAGCACTGCGGCCAGCTCCGTCGGGCGGCCGTCGCGTACCGAGAAGTACGGCGTGAGGAACCGGGCCGTCGGACCGGGCACAATGCGTGGGGCGCCCCGACGCGCCCCCGTGAGTGATCCGGGCTGCCGGAGCGAATCCGATGTCTCCTGCGCGCCGCGCACGATCGCCTCGTACGTCGCGCTCTCGACACTCGGCTGCCAGCGCGTCCGGCGATCCTCTCCGCCCGGGGCGAGCAGGACGCCGCGCACGCTGCCGCGGCCATCGATCGCTGCCGCCGTCAGCGCGTAGGTGCCGCGAACCGGAAGCCAGATCGGCACGAAATCATCCGGCGTGAATGCACTGTCGGCCAGCATGCCACGCACGACGGAGAACTCGGCCAGCGGTCCGGCGCGTCGGATGGCCGCCGTGGTGTCCTCCTGGACCGCGCGTGAGCCAAACCGCGCCGCAATGGCCGCCTCGAGAGCAAGTGCGTCGGCACGCGGTGGCAGTGCGCGTCGCAAGCCTTCCGGCAGTGCAGCGATCGGCACCAGATGCGGCGTGAGGCGCTGCAGCGGTCGACGCGCCAGCAGCGGTGGATTCTTCTCCTGCAGCAGCGAGACCCGACCGGTATGCGCGTTGACCACGGCCGTCGTGGCGAATTGCGCTGCGGCGACCTCTTCACCATGCAGCATCACATGTTCACTGAGCGGGTAGCTCATGCTCACCGCATACAAATCGATCGCCCATAGCAGCGAGTCGGCGTAGACGATCGGGACGACCTGTGATCCGGCGCGCAGCCCGGGAACCAGCCGAGCCACGCGCTCGCGCACGTCGCGAACGGTGACGAGCACCGGCGACGGCTGCGGTATGCTGCCGAACAGCAGGCGTGGATTCTGCTGGTTCCAGGCGAAGGCGAGCCGCGCCGACAGACTCGCGATCAGCGGGGCCGCGATGCGCCGATCGGGGTCGCTGACGATCGCGTAGCCGCGACCGGAATCGCTGACGACGATTGGTGGTAACGCGCGGCCGGTGCGCGCCGACACGTCGCGAAACGGATTGCCGGATGTGAGACTGACCGGGATTGCGCGCCAGGTCGGGAGCAGGCCCGGGACCCTGAGCGCATCGAAGACGAGGGCACCGGGCATGCCGCCGGTCTGGTCCCACGCCAGCACCGCACCGAGTCGACCAGGCGTCGCACGCGGCACCGATGCGCGATCCCACAACGGTGTCGACACGAGCGAGCCCGTGTCGCTCGGCGCGGCAGAGATGACGCGATCGGATTCGTACGCGCGGCGGGTGAAACTCGCGCCGGCGTCGAGATAGCGGCGTTCGCGCGCAATGGCATCGCCGCCGCCGTCGACACTGTCTGCGAGCAGCGGCATGCCCTGTCGCAGCAGCAGCGCCATCAGCAGCACCGTCGTGACTGCGGCGATTCCGGCCCGCGGCTGGCGTGACCAGGCACTCCATGCCACCACACTGGCCGCGGCGAGTGAGATCACCTGCATCACGATCCCGCCAGGCAATCCGATGCGATGATCGGCGAATCCAAACGCTCCCTCGGGGCCCGCGCCGTGCACCAGCCGGTCAAACCCATCCACGCGATAACTCCACGCGATGAGGCCCAGCAGCATCGCCCCGAGCACGGTGATATGGCGCCGCGCATGACGGGTGACCCGCATCGCGCGCCCGTCCAGCGCGATGCCACGCGTGAGGACGTATCCGACAACGGTCACCAGCGACATCACCGCATGCGCGAGCAGCGCCCACGCATACGCCTGCCATTCGAATGGAAACCATGTCGTCCAGAAGGCCAGATCATACTGAAAGTACGGATCGGACTCGCCGAACGGGGTCGCGTCCAGGACGTTGGCCAATGGAACCCAGTCGGTGATCGGGATGGTGAGCAGCACGCCGATGACGAATGCGCCTGCCCACAACACAAAGGAGATCGTTCGGTCCGGTACCGCCCCCTGAAACTCGAGGTTGCCGAGGTTGCCCGGGACGACCACGCTGACGAACGATCGGCGGATGGCGGCGAAGTGCAGTCGCATGACCAGCGTGGCCAGCGTACCGGCCCCGATCTTGAGCAGGAGAGCGACGCTGGTCTGCCACCACCAGACATCCGCGTAGCCGAGCGCGCTGAACCAGGCATGGTCACCGGTCAGCGCCCCCCAAGCGCGTCCTGTGGCAAGCAGGGTGGCGACACTCGCGCCCACCGCCAGCAGCCGTTGACGGCGAATGATCACGGCCGTGGCACGCCGATGGTCAGACGGACACGCCTTGAGTCCGCAGCCATGCGTTGAACTCGGCGCGAATCTCGTCACGACGGGCGGCCGTCAGCGCTTCGAACCGCAGCACGACGATGGGCTGGGTGTTCGATGCGCGAATCAGGCCCCATCCGTCACCAAAGAGGACGCGTGCGCCGTCCACATCGATGACCTCGTGCGACTGGCGGAAATGTTCGGACGCTGCCTGGACCAGGGAGAACTTGCGCTCGTCGGGGCAATCGACGCGCAGTTCCGGGGTGCTGAAGTACGACGGCACGTCGGCCAGCAGATCACGGACGCTGCCCTCGCTCGACGCCACGATCCGCAGAATCCGGGCCGCGGCGTAGAGGGCATCGTCGTGTCCATAGAACCCTTCGGTGAAGAACATGTGCCCGGACATTTCGCCGGCCACCGGCGCATGCAGCTCCTTCATCTTGTCCTTGATGAGCGAGTGCCCGGTCTTCCACATCACCGGCGTGCCGCCAGCCCTGGTGATGGCGTCCGGCAGCGCCTGTGAACACTTGACGTCGAAAATGATCGGCGCACCGACGCCGGTGCGCGCGAAGACGTCGCGCGCGTACAGCAGCAGCAGGTAGTCACCCCAGATGATCGTCCCGGCGGCATCCACGATGCCGATACGATCGGCGTCGCCATCGAACGCGATGCCGATGTCGGCGCCATGCGCGCGCACGGCGTCGATCAGGTCGACCAGGTTCTCCTCGACCGTCGGATCGGGATGATGATTCGGGAAGGTGCCGTCGCTTTCGCAGAACAGGTACGTGGCATCGACATTCATGCGCGAGAAGATCGCCTCCGTCAGCGGGCCACCGGCGCCGTTGCCGGCGTCGAGCACGACCTTGAGGCGCCGCGCGAGCGGACCGGTGCGCGCCAGGACGTCTTCGACATAGGCGGCGTTGAGATCCTCGCTCCGCACGGTGCCAACGCGCGGTGCAGCCGGTGCATCCAGCAGTTCACGCAACCGCTGAATCCCGGTACCATGCAGCGACCCGGTACCGACACAGATCTTGAACCCGTTGAACTCCGGTGGGTTGTGCGATCCGGTGATCTGGATGCCCCCGGCGACCGGCAGATGATGCAGCGCCCAGTAGAGCAGCGGTGTCGGTCCGACGCCAATGTCGATGACGTCACGTCCCCTCGTGGTCAGCCCCCGCACCAGCGCTTCACGCAACGCGGTGCCACTGGGACGATTGTCACGCCCCACGGCCACCGGTCCGGCGACTGCACGTTCGTCCAGCAAGGCCGCGTACGCGCGCCCGATTCCCTCAGCCGCTTCGGTGGTCAGGTCGTCGCCGACAACGCCACGGATGTCGTACTGTCTGAAGATGCCTGCTGCGATCGTCATGGAAATGCGGGCTGAGAATCGGTGGGGGCGAAGGCCTGCATTGGCGTCTGACCGGTACTCCCTCGCGCGGGTGACGTCGGCAGCGTACTGGTTCTGGCCCAGTGCACCGCAGGCCCTGGATAGACACCAAGCACAAGCAACACGAGCGCAGCGATGGTGACGACGCCACCAGTCCAGCGTGCGGCGACGACGCGTGTCGGCGGTTCCACTTCGGTGGGCAGCGTCATGAACATCGTGGCGACGACCTTCAGATAGTACCCAGCCGAGATCAGACTGGCCAGCACGAGGATCACCGCCAGCTTCAGTTGCGGTGCGTTGGACGCGAGCGCGGCGCGCAGCACATACCACTTCGCAAAGAAGCCCATGCCACCCGCCACGGGGAAGCCCATCAGCGACAGCATGAAGACCGCCATGGCCACTGCCAGCGCGGGTCGTGTGCGCGAGAGTCCGGCCAGATCGCTGAGGCGCGTGCGCTTCTCGATGCCACCTGACACGAGGCAGAGCACGCTGTAGGCGCCGACCGTGGCAAGCGTGTACGCCAAGGCGTAGAACACGATGGCGGCGGTACCCTCGGCGGAGTGGCTGGTGACGGCCACGAGCAGATAGCCGGCGTGTGCGATACTCGAATACGCGAGCATCCGCTTCAGATTCTGCTGCGTGAGCGCCAGGATGTTGCCGACAACCATCGTCACCGCAGCCAGCAGCCAGGAGGCGTAGTGCCACGAGGCGTACGCCGGACCAAGGCCATCCATGAGCAGTCGCGCAAAAGCGGCGAACGCGGCGGTCTTGACACCGGCTGCCATGAACGAAGTGTAGGGGGTCGGTGCGCCCTCGTACACATCCGGCGTCCACATGTGGAACGGCACTGCGGCGATCTTGAACGAGAAGCCGACGAACAGCAGCGCCAGTCCACCGATCAGCAGCGGATCCGTCGCGAGGCTCCGCGCGGTGATGACGTCCGCCATGGTGGCCAGGTTCGTCGTCCCGGTGGCACCGTAAAGCAGCGCCATCCCGTACAGCAGGAATCCGGTGGAGAATGCGCCGAGCAGGAAGTACTTGAGCGCGCCTTCGGCCGACCCCGCCCGACTCCGATCGAGCCCCGTCAGCACGTAGATCGAAAGTGACATCACTTCGATGCCAAGGAAAATCAACATCAGGTCACGCGCTCCGACGAGCAGCAGCATGCCTGCGGCCGAGAAGAGCACCAGTGCCGGGGGCTCGCTGGGCGTGAGTGCCGCGCCCTCGTTGTACTCCATGGCCATGACGAGCGTCCCGAGGACGCCGAGCAGGAGCACGGCGACGGACGCCCAGCGGAAGCCGTCGTACGCCAGCGGGCCCGCCGACGCGCTGAGTGGCGCTGGCTGGTTTGCGAGCATTGCCGCGGCGCCGGCTGCCAGCAGCGCGACGACCATCGCCAGCAGATGCGCGCGACGCGTGGTCGCCGCGCCCTCCGGCGCAAGGACGCCGAACAGCAGAACGATCATGCCACCGACGGACACGATCAGTTCCGGAAGCAGCAGTGTGCCAAGATCCAGACTGGCCGATGCAAACGCGTTCATGGCTGGCCCCCGTCAGTCACACCGATCGGCACCAGCGTCGAGGATGCGTTCACGCGATTGACGATGCCCGCGACCGACTCCTGCATGCGATTCAGCAGCGGTGCGGGATACAGGCCCAGCCCGATGATCGCCACGACGAAGACGGACATCACGCCCACCTCCATCCTCGTCAGGTCACGCACCACACCGGCGTTCGCCGCATTCGTCGGCCCGAACAGGACACGCTGCACCGCCCACAGCAGATACGCTGCCGCCAGAATCACACCGAGTGTGGCCAGCAACGTCAGCACCGGGAACGTCGGGAAGGCGCCGAGCAACACCAGGAACTCGCCAATGAACCCGTTCGTCCCCGGGAGGCCGGCATTCGCCAGCGCGAAGAGCACCGCGATGGCGCCGAACATCGGCATCTGGCGTGCCAGGCCACCGAGCGACGCGAACTGGTCGTCATCCAGCCGCTGCCGCAGCATTCCGAGCAGCAGGAACATCCCACCGGTGGTTATGCCCGCGTTGACCATCACCACCAGAGCACCTGACACCGATTCTGGCGTGAAGGCGCTGATGCCGAGTACCACGAATCCGAGATGGGCGATCGAGGCGTACGACATCACGCGGCGAAAATCCGGCTGGACCAACGCGACCAGCGAACCATACAGCACACCGACGACGCCGAGTGACGCCAGCACCAGCCGCACCGTGGGGTGCAACGCTGCTGCCGGAAACAGCGGATAGGCCAGCACCAGCAATCCGTAGGTGCCGACCTTGATGCCGAGTGCGACCGCCGCCAAGGGCGGGCCCTCGCTCTGCGCGTCAGGCAACCAGGTGTGGAACGGAATCAGCGCGCTCTTCACGAGGAAGGCACTCGCGAACGCCCCGAAGCAGAGGAGCTGGGCCATCAGGCCCATCGGCCGATTCGACGCCATGTCGCGCAGCATTTCGTACGTCGTGCCGCCAGCTGCCGAGGCGATGGTGATCACGGCCACCAGCATCAGGAGCGAGCCAAGCATCGTGTAGACGAAGAACGTCTTGCCGGCGGACGCGCCGCGCTCCGAACCCCAGACGCCGATCAGGAAGTACAGCGGAACAAGCATCAACTCCCAGCACAGGTAGAACAGCAACAGATCGGCGGCGAGGAAGATGCCCAGAATCCCTGCCGTCAGCAGCAGGATCAGCGCGTACCAGGAGGCGGCGCGGTGCGTGATGCTCGACCGCGGCGTGGCCAGGACACTGAGCAACATCAGCACGGCCGTCAACAGGACCAGTGGCAATGAGATGCCATTTGCCGACAGCCGGAATCGCGCGCCGAAGTCGTCGATCCAGGGATAGTCGACCATCGCCGAGCTGCTCGGCACGACATTCCACAGCGCCAGCGCCAGCAGCGCGGTTGCGGCCAGCATCGCGATGGTCACCGTGCGCGCGAGAGATGCTTCCACGTCATTGGCGGACCGCGGCAGCATCCAGACCAGAATCGCACCGACGAACGGCACACCGAGCAACAGGGGCAGGAGCAGCGACGGCGTGATGCCGATGGACGCAAGGGCCGGCGTCATCGACCGGCCCGCAGCACAAAGATCCCGACCAGCGCAACCGCGCCAAGGGTGATCGCCCACACGTAGCTGCCGGCGAAACCGATCTGTGCGCGCGACGCGATCGAGGACATCACACGGAGCACCTGACCGCTGCCCTGCACGACCACCGCGTGAATGAGCCCGAGATCGAGCCCGCGCCAGAGCACCTTGCGTGCCGTCGCCACCACTGGCGCCACGAGGCCACGGGCAATCGCCGTATCGACGAAGTAGTCGTTGGCGAGTATCCGGCCGATCCCGTGCTCCGCCGGCGCGGCGTCCCTGGTCGTCAGCACGTCAGGCTTCAACAGGATGAATGCGGTAACGATCCCTCCCACGGCGACCGCGATCGCGATGGCGATGAGCACGAACTCCGTCGAATGCGGGAGGTGACCTGTGCCCGCCAGCAGCGTCCCCGACGCCGACGCGATCGGCGCGAGCCACTCGGCCAGCAATCCGGGTCGTCCGATCGGCAGGACTTCCGGCAGTTGCAGCCAGCCGCCAACCAGCGTCAGCGCACCCAGCACGATCAGCGGCGCGCGCAACAGCCAGGGAGCGTCGTGGACGGCCGTCTCGACGTCCTCACCGGCACGGAAACGTCCGTGAAAGGTGTAGCGCATGAGGCGCGTCATGTAGACCGCGGTCATGAATGCCGTGATGAGGGCGATGCCGTAGGCCAGCCACAGAATGACGCGCCCCGGAACCGGTCCCAGCGATGCCTCCGCCAGTGGCGATTCAATGGCGCGCTCGGCGACCGCGCTGAGGATGGCATCCTTCGAGAAGAAGCCGGCCAGCGGTGGGATCCCGGCGATGGCCAGTGTGGCGATCCACATCAGGGTGCCGGTTGCCGGCATGCGCCGCATCAGGCCACCCATGTTGCGCATGTCCTGCGCGTCGTCATGGCGATGCGACTCGTGGAACGCGTGGTGCATGCTGTGGATGACGGCGCCCGCGCCCAGGAACAGGAGCGCCTTGAAGAAGGCGTGCGTCACGAGGTGAAACATCCCGGCGGAGTACGCGCCGGCACCCACCGCGACGAACATGTAGCCGAGCTGGGACACGGTGGAATACGCGAGCACCTTCTTGATGTCCCACTGCTTCAGGCCCACACTCGCGGCCCACAGCGCGGTGCACGCGCCCACCAGCACGATCACCAGGCTGGCCACCGGCGCAGCCGAGAACAGTGCCGCGTTGCGGACGATCAGGTAGATGCCGGCGGTGACCATCGTCGCGGCATGAATGAGCGCCGAGACCGGCGTCGGTCCAGCCATCGCGTCCGGCAGCCACACGTACAGCGGAAGCTGCGCGCTCTTGCCGGCGCAGCCGAGGAACATGAAGAGGCAAATCGCCGTGATGAGCGGCGTCGCCATCGCGCTGTGCTGCCGCGCGATCACGTCGAAATCCAGCGAGCCAAGGTTCGTGAACAGGATGAACATCGCCAGCAGCAGGCCGAAGTCACCGATCCGGTTCACGACGAACGCCTTCTTGCCGGCGACGGCGTTGGCCGTCTCACCAAACCAGAAGCCGATGAGCAGATACGACGCCAGACCGACCCCCTCCCAGCCGATGAAGAGCACGGGCAGGTTGGCTCCCATCACCAGCATCAGCATGAAGCCGACGAACAGGTTCAGGTAGGCGAAGTATCGCGCGAAGCCGGCGTCGTCTGCCATGTAGCCGACGCTGTAGACGTGAATCAGCGACCCGACGCCGGTGATGACCAGCATCATCAGGACGCTCAGGCGATCGACCCGCAGCGCCCAGTCGACCTGGAACGCACCGGTCGTCATCCATTGCCCCAGTGTGGATGTGATCGACGCCTCAGCGCCGCCGATTCCGGTCGCCAGCCAGACGCTGAGGGCCAGCGCGACCAGCATCACGCCAACGCCGATGGCGCTCACGGTGGCTCGACGCCCCGACGGCGTCAGCTCGGCGCGCTCGCCTCGCCACGCTGGAATCAGCGACAACAGCCCGTTCACCACGAAGCCGCCGAACGGCAGCGCGGGAACCAGCCAGACGAGTTGTGCTGCGGAAGTGGAAATGGGCATGCGTGGGGAGTTGCTAACCTCTGAGCAGCCGAATTCGGCCAAGATCGACGGTGCGATAGTGCCGGAACACGCTGATCACGATCGCCAGGCCGACCGCGGCCTCGGCAGCGGCAACGGTCATCACCAGGAGTACGAACACCTGCCCCTGCACGCCGTGCAGGCGCGACAGGGCAATGAACGACAGATTCACCGCGTTGAGCATCAGCTCGACGCACATGAACAGAATCAACGCGTTCCGACGGGTGAGCACACCGAGGACACCGATGCTGAACAGGATCGCCGAGACCAGCAGCGCTTCACGGATCATGTGCGCGCCTCACCGGCGACCTTGCCGCGCTTGGCGAGCACGACCGCGCCGATGACTGCGACCAGCAGCAGGATCGATGTCACTTCGAATGCCACGATGTTGTCGGTGAAGAGCGCATTCGCGATCGGCGCCAGCGCATCCACGTCAACGGCCGCGAGTTGGTCGGCCGGGAGCGCCGATGCGCGAATCACGTATGTGAGCTCCGCCAGCAGCAGTGCGGCGAGCAGCGTGGCCCCGACCGCAGCACCCATGCTGCGTTTCTCCTGTACATCCTGTTCGCCCAGATTCAGCAGCATCACGACGAACACGAAGACGACCATGATGGCACCGGCGTACACGAGCACCTGTGCCGCACCGAGGAAATGCGCACCGAGCATCACGTACAGCGCCGCCAGTGCGAACATCACATTGACCAGCCACAACGCCGCCGCGACCGGACTCCGGCGCGTGACCATCGTCAGCGCGGCGCCGATCGCCATGACGGAGAAGAGCCAGAAATGGACAGTGTAGAACGTGCCCATTACTCGCCCGACGGATCAGCGGGATCCCACAGTTCACTGACCGGGTGCGTCTGCGCCGTCAGGCGTTCGAGATCGTAGACGAATCCTTCTCGCGTGAGTTCAGCATTCTCGTAATGCCGTCCCATGTGAATCGCCTCTTCCGGACAGACCTCCTGGCAGTACCCGCAGAAGATGCAGCGGAACTCATCGATCTCGAACACGAGCGGAAACCGGTTTCCCTGCTCATCCTCGCCGGGCACCAGCTTGATGCAGTTCGCAGGGCAGACGGTCGGACAGAGCCCGCAGCCGACACACTTCGCCTTGCCGTCCTCGTTGGTGAGCATCCGGTGCGTGCCACGCCAGCGCTTGGAGAGAGCTTCCGTCTCCTCCGGATACTGCGTGGTGACCTTGTGTGGGTCGACCAGGTGCTTGAAGGTATGCGCCAAGCCGGAGAGCGTGGCCCGCACGTAGCTCACCTGCTCCACCGGTCGGTCCATCACCCTGACCTTGATCGCCATCAGTCCCCCATCCCAGGTTCCGGTCGCGCAGCCGCGGCGCCAGCGATTTCATCACGATCCTGCATCCGCAGCCGCAGCATTTCCGCGGCCGACATCTTCGACGTCGTCGGATTCACCAGACGTCCGCGATCGAAGACCACAAAGACCAGCACCAGCACCGCGATGTTGAGCACCAACAGCACGCCGGTCTGCATCGGTCCCGCTGTGATGCCCAACGCCTGCAGCGCAAGCAGCACCGACGCGATGAGCACGATGTAGCCCAGCGACAGCGGCAACAGGAATCGCCAGCCGAGTGACATGAGCTGATCGTAGCGGAATCGCGGCAGCGTCCAGCGGATCCACATGTACAGGAAGAGGAAGAACCCCGCCTTGAGTGCAAACGACAGCAGCGTCAGCACTGTCTTCAGTACCGATGGGTCACCGCCGTTGTCCCACGACGTGAACGGGATGTCCCAGCCACCAAGGAACAGCGTCGCCATCATGCCGCTGGCCGTCAGCATGTTCGCGAACTCGGCGATGAAGAACATCGAGAACTTCATCGAGCTGTACTCGGTGTGGTATCCGGCGACGAGTTCACTCTCCGCCTCCGGCAGGTCGAACGGCAACCGGTTGGTCTCGGCGAAGGCGGAGATCAGGAACGTCAAGAACGCGACCGAGAGGTTGAGAACATTCCATCCACCGGCCTGCTGCTGCTGGATGATGCTGCTCATCGTCACGTTGCCGGCCAGCAGCAGAATCGGAATGATGGACAGCCCCATCGAAATCTCGTACGAGATCATCTGCGCACTGGAGCGCAGTCCACCGAGCAGCGAGTACTTGTTGTTCGACGCCCACCCGGCGAGCGTGATCCCGAACACGCCGAGCGAGGAGATCGCGAGGGTGAAAATGAAACCGACCGGGAGATCCGCGATCGACAGGTTCACCACTCCCCATGGGGTCGGAAGCGGTGCCGCGAACGGAATCACCGCCCAGCTGACCATCGCCGTGCAAAACGCGATCGCCGGCGCCAGCGTGAAGAGCACACTGTTGCCGGCGCCTGGGGACAGCTCTTCCTTCATGAAATTCTTGACGCCGTCGGCGACGGGCTGCAGCAATCCGCCCGGTCCGACTCGATTCGGGCCATGACGATCCTGAATCCAGGCGCTCACCTTCCGCTCCGCCAGCGTCAGCAGGGCGACCGTGACGAGGTAGACACCGAAGAACATCAGCACCTTGATGGCCGAGGCAATCACGAAGGCGGTGTTGTTGTCGGTGATCGGGGTCATCAGCATCGGACCCATCAGGCCGTCACCTCGGCGGGCAGCGCGAGCATGCCACCCTGCAGGCCGATGCTCCGGTACGTGAGGCCGGCGAATGCGGGTACCGTTGCGGCCAACGCGTTGAAGACATCGCCTGCCAGCGCAGGGAAGTCGCCGGCACCGATGGCGGTCGCCAGTTCACCCACGACGCGATAGCTGGGTCGGACCTGCGCCGGTGGTGCCTTGGCCTGCAGGAAACGCTGTACGCGTCCGCGGAGATTGGTGACGGTCCCGTCTTCTTCAGCGAAGTTGCAGATCGGCAGCGCCACTGTGGTGGCGGCCCGAATCGTGTCATCCAGCACGGTGCCGAGCGCGATCACGCGGACGCCTGCAGGGATTGCCGAGACCAGCGCCGCCGAGTCGGCCAGCAGTAGAACGTCGTCGGCTCCGATGGACGACAGCGGCGAGCTGGCGTCGACGAAGCCGAACAGCTCCGCGCCGGTGTGATTCGCCGCGCGTTCGGCGCGCAATGCGAGATCCGGAACACCCGGCAGCGGCGCTTCGTGGCCTCGCGGCACCATCGTGGCGGTGGCCGCCCCCAGGTGTGCCGCGAGTCGGCCAAGGATGAACAGCGTTTCGTTCGACAGCGATGCCGACGCCAGGATGGTGACGCGATTGCCGCCCGTGAGCAGCGCCGCGGCACCGGCAAGCGCATCACCCCATGATGCCGTCACCAGACCGTCTGCCGTCCGTACCTGCGGATACTCCAGGCGATCACGCCGGTTGATCCACCGGTAGTTGAGGCGCCCCGTGTTGCACGCGAAATGCTGGTTGACCGCCATGTTCGGTCGCGGACGAATCCGCACCACAACATTGTCCCGTGTCTCGAGCGTGACGTTGCAGCCCTGCGAGCATCCAGGGCAGATCGACGCGGCGCGATCGAGCTCCCAGGCGCGTGCCTTGTTGAGGAAGTCCTTCGACAGGAGCGCACCCACCGGGCAGAGATCGACCACGTTGGACGCCCATTCGTGCGTCAGATCGCTGCCTTCGAATTTCCCGATGTATGCACGATCACCGCGCTCACTGACGTTCAGCACCGGGTCGTGCGCCACGACGTCCATGAAGCGCACACACCGCGTGCAGAGGATGCACCGGTTCGGCACATACAACACATCGCCGCCGAAATCCTCCATCGGATTGAAGCGCTTGGGCTCCATGTACCGGGAATCCTTGCGACCTTCAGCGAAGGTGTAGTCCTGCAGTTCACATTCCCCGGCCTGATCGCAGATCGGGCAATCCAGCGGGTGATTGATCAGCAGAAACTCGAGGACGCCTTTGCGCGCTTCGCGGGCCTTCTCCGAGTGCACATGCACGACCTGCCCTTCGCCGACACTGGTGGCGCAGGCCGGTGCCAGCTTCGGGAACTTCTCGACTTCCACCAGGCACATGCGGCAGACACCCGCCACCGGCAGTGACGGGTGGTAGCAGTAGTGCGGGATCAGCACACCGGCGGTCTTGGCCGCCTCGATGAGATTCGTCCCCGGGGCCACGATGACTTCGCGTCCCTCGATGGTCAGAGTCACCATGCCCGGATTGGCGGGCGCCGCGGGGGCCGTCATCTCAGGCCGCTGCCGGTGAGAACGCCGGAATCATCACCGATGACCGATTCTTCGGGATTTTGGCCTCGAATTCGTGCCGGAACTTCTTCAATCCGCTCACCACCGGTGTGGCGCAGGAGTCACTCAGCACGCAGATCGTCTTCCCCGTCATGTTGTCGGCAATCTCGAGCAGCGTGTCGAGATCCTTCATGGTGCCCTGCCCGTCCCGGATCCGCTCCAGAATCTTCGTCGTCCAGGCCGTGCCCTCACGACACTGCGTGCACTGCGCGCAGCTTTCGTGCGCATAAAAGCGCGCCAGCCGGGCGATCTGCCGCACCATATCCTGTGAATCATCGAAGCAGATCACACCACCCGAGCCGAGCAGCGAGCCTGCGGCCTGAATACCCTCGTAGTCCATCACCGCGCCTTCGCACTCTTCCGGCGTCAGAATCGGCACCGACGATCCGCCCGGGATGATCGCCTTGAAGGTGCGGCCAGCGGGCGGGCCACCGCACAGATCCCACAGAAACTCCCTCATCGAGAAACCCATGCCGACTTCGTAGTTGCCCGGCCGGGCCACATTGCCGCAGACCGAGAACAGTTTGGTCCCGGTGCTCTTCGGATTCGCGAGACTGGACAGTGACTTGTACCACTCGGCGCCGTTGCGGAGGACGTGCGTCGCCGCACACACCGTCTCGACGTTGTTGATCGTCGTCGGTTTGGCGAACAGTCCGGCGACAGCAGGAAATGGTGGTTTGATGCGCGGATTGCCACGGCGACCTTCGAGGGAATTCATCAGCGCCGTTTCCTCGCCGCAGATGTAGGCGCCGGCGCCCTTGTGCACGTGGACGTCCACCCGCTTGCCGCTGCCCATGGCGTTCGCGCCAAGAATCCCGGCCGCATACGCTTCGCGCACCGCTTCGCGCATGCGCGCGATCGGTTCGGTGTACTCGCCGCGGATATAGATGTAGGCCGTCTCGGCATAGATGGCGTGCGCCGCGATGGCCGTGCCCTCCACCAGCTGATGCGGCGTCCAGCGCATCAGCTCCCGATCCTTGAACGTCCCGGGTTCCGACTCGTCGGCGTTGATGCAGAGGTAATGCGTCTTGCCGTCCGGCTTCATGAAGCTCCACTTCACGCCGGTCGGAAAGCCGGCGCCGCCGCGGCCACGCAGCCCCGAATCCTTGACGACATTCTGCACTTCGACCGGATCGGTGGCCAGCGCCTGTCGCAGGGTCTCATACCCACCACGTGCCTGCCAGCCTGCGAGCGTGCGCGCCTCGGCGTCTCCGAAGTACTTCGAGAGCACCGGGGTTTCACGGGGGTGCGATGGATGCGGATATCCCATCAGTCGAGCCCCGCCAGCAGATCCCGTACCGTGTCGACTGAGACACACTCGATCATCGCATCATTGACCATCACGGGAGTCGAGAAACCGCAGGCACCGAGGCACTCGACCTCGATCACCGTGAAGCGGCCATCGGGCGACGTCACGCCCAGCTCACCGCATTTGGTTTCGCGGAGAAACGCGTTCACGACATCCTCCGCACCGCACACGTTGCACGGCGTGGTCGTGCAGACCTGAACGAAATGCCGACCCACCGGGTGCTGGTGGTACATGGTGTAGAACGTGACGACGCCCTTGACGTACGCAGGCGTGAGGTCGAGGGCATGCGCCACTTCCGCCATGCCTTCCGGACTTACCCAGCCGCGGTCTTCCTGCAGCATCCAGAGCGCCGGCAGCAGCGCGGCCATCTTCGTCGGATAGCGCGTCAGCAGTTCGTCCAGTTCCGCTCGTCGCGCGCCCGTGAACACCGGGACATACATGGCGTGCTCGTCGTGCCCATGCGGGGCCATCGCGTGCAGGCTCATCGATCGATCTCGCCCATCACGATGTCGATGCTGGCATTGATCGCGATCACATCCGACAGCAGGTGTCCCTCGGCCATCTTGGCAATGGCCGACAGATTCACGAAGGCCGGGGGCCGGATGCGCCACCGCACCGGCTTCGACGTCCCATCACTCACCAGATAGTACCCCTTCTCGCCCTTCGGGCTTTCGGTCGGAACGTAGCATTCGCCAGCCGGCGGACGCGGGCCTTCCATCACCAGCTTGAAGTGATGGATCATCGATTCCATCTCGCTGGTGGCCTTGCTTTTCGCCGGCAGAATCACGCGCGGGTCATCCACGTTCAACGGGCCCTCCGGCAGGCGCTCGATCGCCTGCTCGATGATGCGCACGCTCTGACGCATTTCCTCGAGTCGCACCAGATAGCGATCATAGACGTCGCCCTTGCTGCCAACGACGATGTCCCAGTCATACGTGTCGTAATCGAGGTACGGGAAGTCCTTGCGTACGTCGTAGGCGACGCCGGAGGCGCGCAGCATCGGTCCCGACAGCCCGTAGTTGATGGCCTCGGAGGACGTCATCACGCCGAGTCCGACGGTGCGGCCCACCCAGATGCCATTGCGCGTCAGCATCCGATCGGTCTCGTCGAGCGTCTTCGGTAACGACCGCAGGAACCCCTTCAGCCCATCGATCCAGCCGGGCGGCAGATCAGCGGCCATCCCGCCGATGCGTGATGCGCTGGTGGTGAGCCGTGCCCCAACCCAGCTCTCGAACAGGTTGTAGACGGTCTCACGCTCCTGGAACGTCCACAGGAACGGCGTGAATGCGCCCATGTCCACAGCGGTGGTACCGAGCCACACCAGGTGGGAAATGATGCGGGACAGCTCCATTGCGATCACGCGCAGCACCGTGCAGCGCGGCGTGATCTCGATGCCGAACAATCGTTCGGCGCCGAGGGCGTAGGCGATGTTGTTGCCCATCGAGTTCAGATAGTCCTCGCGATCGGTCCACGGGATGATCTGATTGTACTGGCGATACTCGCCGATCTTTTCGAAACCACAATGCAGGTAGCCGATGTGCGGCACGCAGCGGATCACCGTCTCGCCGTCGAGCTCCAGCACCAGGCGCAACACGCCATGCGTCGCCGGATGCTGCGGACCGATGTTGATCAGCATGCGCTCGCTGCCCATGTCGGGCTCGGCGCCGGGTGCGAGCTCGCGGGGCATCACGGCGCCGCTGGTGTCCGCCGTCAGCGGCAGGCGCTGCACGCGCCCGTCGGCACCGAGCGCCTGTGTCGCCAATTCCACTTCGATCGTGCGGGTGGTGGTGGCCATCGGTCAGCCTCCTGCCGATTCACGCAGCAGCCGTGCGCGCATGTCTGCCGGCAACTCGTGAAACGCGTCGGCCACACTCAGCTCTTCCATCGAATACTTCGCGTCAGGATTGGCCAACAGGGCCTGCGACAACTGCTCCGACCGACTGAATCGGCCACGCAGCGGGAAGTCCTTGCGCAACGGAAATCCTTCCGCATAGCTGTCCCAGAGCAGGATCCGGCGAAGGTCGGAGTGCCCGGCGAACCGGATGCCGAACATGTCGAAGACTTCACGCTCCAGCCAGTTCGCCGCCTTGTACACGGGTTCGATGCTCGGCACCTCGAGCTCGGCTTCCGGTGCGAGCGCTGCCTTGAGGCGCAGGAACCGGCGGTACGGCAACGAGCGCACGTGCCACACCATCTCGAGCGGCAGTGATGGATCGCGATGTTCGACCGCCGTGACATCGACGAGATAGTCGTACTGCTGTGCCGGATCGTCGCGCAGCCACAAGACGATCTGGCGCACCTGCGCGGCATCGATCCACACCGTCGTCTCCCCCCACATCACCTCGTGCCGGCCAATCGCCGCGCTGAACTGTGCTCGGAGTGCCTCGACCGACGGATTCGCCTCACCGCCGCGATGGGGCACCGCGCGCGGCGTGACGGGATCCGGCGTGTTCGCCGGAAGTGCGGCTCCCGGAATGACGACGCTCATGGTGCCGACCGCGTCTGGTGCACGGAGTTGCCGAACGGCTCCGACAACTCGTCGATCCGGGACGGCGGGATGTAGAGCCGCGAGGTCGGATCAATCGCAATTTCGTCGTACTGCGCCTGATTCGAGATCGAGCGCTGCTGCATCACCTTGTCCTGCAGCATCATGATCCCGTACATCAGCGCTTCCGGGCGCGGCGGACACCCGGGCACGTACACGTCGACCGGGATGATGGTGTCGATGCCCTGAACGACCGCGTAGTTGTCGAACATGCCGCCGGTGGAGGCACAGGCACCCATCGAGATCACCCACTTGGGCTGCGGCATCTGCTCGTAGATCCGCCGAATGACCGGGGCCAGCTTGTACGGGACCCGCCCCGCGCAGAGCAGCACGTCCGCCTGGCGCGGCGAAAAGCTGAGTCGCTCCATCCCAAACCGGGCCAGGTCGAACCGGCTGGCGGCAGTCGCCATGAATTCGATTGCGCAACAAGCGGTGCCAAACGGCATCGGCCAGAGCGAATTGGCCCGCGACCAGTTCACCAGGAACTCGAGGCGCGTCGTGACCCAGCCGTCCTGCGAGGGAGGATCATAGGTGACGAGTGACGAACCGCGGGCGGTTTGGGAGGGGATCAGTCCCATTGCAATGCGCCCTTGCGCCAGACGTAGGTCAGGCCCACGGCGAGAATCGCCATGAACACGAGCATCTCACCGAGACCGAAGAAACTGGTCGCGCCGCGACAGACACCATCGACCAGGGCATCGCTGCACGACAGTCGCCGGAAGGCTGTCCCCCACGGAATCAGGAAGATCGTTTCGATATCGAAGACGATGAACAGCATCGCCACGAGGTAGAACTTGACTGAGAAACGTTCACGCGCATCGCCGACCACCGGCACACCGGACTCGTAGGCTTCCGACTTCACAGCTGACGGCCGGCGCCGCATGGCCCACTGTGAGATGCCGATGATCATGGCCGCGTTCAACAGAACGAAACCGATCAACATCAGGATAGGCAGATACGCTTGAAGCCCCATACGTGCTTGCATGCTCGTGAAAAATTTCACTAACTGGTCTGGCGCAAGCTAGCCGTCCATCTGACGTACTTCAACGCTGTCCGCAGGCACGCCGCCCCTGACAGTCCCCTGGTGCCGTCGCCGTTCGGTGGCACAGCGGGATCACGCCCGCTACCTTCCCGCGCCATGCCTATCATGAACGACGCGTGGATCCGCCGCATGGCGCTCGACCACGGGATGATCGAACCCTACGAAGACCGCCAGGTCCGTGACGGTGTCATCAGCTACGGGGTCTCCTCGTACGGCTATGACATGCGTGTGGCCCGGGAATTCAAGATTTTCACCAACGTCCTCAGCTCGATCGTCGACCCCAAGGACTTCGACCCGAAGAGTTTCGTCGAGTTCGAGGGCGACCACTGCATCGTGCCCCCCAACAGCTTCGCATTGGCCCGTTCGGTGGAGTACTTCCGAATTCCGCGGGACATCCTGACGATCTGTGTTGGGAAGTCCACCTACGCGCGCTGCGGTATCATCACCAACGTGACCCCGTTCGAGCCGGAATGGGAGGGTTTTGTGACCCTCGAGATCTCGAACACGACGCCGCTACCGGCCAAGATCTACGCCAACGAAGGCATCGCCCAGGTGCTCTTCCTGCAAGGCAATGCACCGCCGGACGTCAGCTACCGGGACAAGCGCGGCAAGTACCAGGCGCAGGTCGGCATCACGCTGCCGAAGCTCTGATTCTCGTGGCGCCGACGCGCTGAGGGGCCTGCAACCGAAGGTGGTCTCAGGCCCCTCGTGCGCTTCCCGAGCTCGGTCAGGCCCCGCCGGCCGATGCCACTTCCGGGCGCTTGGTCGCCATCGCGAGTATGAAATCGCGATTCATTCGGGAGATGACGTCGATCGAAATCTGCTTCGGGCACGCCTCCTGACACTCGCCGTACAGCGTGCAATGGCCGAAATGCTCCTCGTCCATCTGCGCCACCATCGCTTCCACGCGGCGATACCGCTCCGGCTGCCCCTGTGGCAAGAGCGCGAGATGCGTGATCTTGGCGCCCGTGAACAGCGAGGCCGAGCCGTTCGGGCACGCCGCGACGCAGGCCCCGCACCCGATGCAGGCCGCCGCATCCATGGCTGAGTCCGATTCGAGCTTGCCGATCAGGATCTCATTGGCGTCGCGCGCTCCGCCCGTGGGTGCGCTGATGTAGCCACCGGCCTGGATGATCCGGTCGAAGGCGCTGCGATCGGTGATCAGATCCTTGAGCACCGGAAACGCGACCGACCGCCACGGTTCGATCGTGATTTCCTGACCGTCGGTGAAGGTGCGCATGTGCACCTGACAGGTGGCGGCGCCCTTCACCGGACCATGTGCCACGCCGTCGATCATCATGCTGCAGCTGCCGCAGATCCCTTCGCGGCAGTCGTGGGCAAAGGCGATCGGCTCCCGCCCCTCTTCCTCGAGGTGCATGTTGACGATGTCGATCATCTCGAGGAACGACGCGTCCGACGGAATCCCCTTCGCCGGATACGTTTCGAGGCGGCCGGCGCTGGACGGCCCGGCCTGACGCCACACTTTCAACGTGAAGTTCATTACTTGTAGCTCCGCTGGCTCAGCTGCACGCTCTCGAAGGTGAGCGGTTCCACGAGACGCGAGGGACTCGCGTTCTCGCCGTTGTACTGCCAGGCCGCCACGTGCGCGAACTGGTCGTCGTTGCGCAGTGCCTCGCCATCCGGCGTCTGGTACTCGGTGCGGAAGTGCCCACCGCAGCTCTCTTCGCGCTCCAGCGCATCGCGGCACATCAGCTCCCCGAGTTCCATGAAGTCGGCTACCCGATTGGCCTTCTCGAGCGCCTGATTCAGATCGGCGTCACTGCCTGGCACACTCACATTTTTCCAGAATTCCTCCTTCAGCGCACCGATCTCCTGGATGGCGCTCGTCAGTGACTCGGTGTTGCGAGCCATGCCGCACTTGTCCCACATCACCTTACCCAGGTCGCGGTGGAAGCTGTCCGCCGAGCGCTTGCCCTTGATGTTGATCAATCGCCGCATGCGCTCGTTGGCGGCCGATTCGGCCGCGCGCACGTCCGGATGGTCCAAGGTCACCGGCGCCAGCTTCGCCTGCGCCAGATAGTCACCGATGGTCACCGGAATCACGAAGTACCCGTCGGCCAGCCCCTGCATCAGGGCGCTGGCGCCGAGGCGATTGGCGCCGTGATCGGAGAAATTCGCCTCGCCCAGCACGTGCAGGCCAGGCACGGTGCTCATCAGGTTGTAGTCGACCCACGTGCCGCCCATCGTGTAGTGGACGGCTGGGTAGATGCGCATCGGCTGCTTGTACGGATCTTCATCTGTGATGCGCTCGTACATCTCGAACAGATTGCCGTATCGCTCGGCGATGGCCGAATCCCCGAGGCGCTTGATGGAATCCGCGAAGTCGAGATACACTCCCAGTCCGGTCTCGCCGACGCCGCGTCCCTCGTCGCACACTTCCTTGGCGGCGCGGCTGGCGATGTCTCGCGGGGCGAGGTTGCCGAAGCTCGGATACTTTCGCTCGAGGAAGTAGTCGCGATCCGCCTCGGGAATGTCGCGCGGATTCCGCGTCTCGCCCTGCTTCAGCGGGGCCCAGCAGCGTCCGTCATTGCGCAGCGATTCCGACATCAGGGTCAGCTTCGACTGATGGTCGCCGGCCTGCGGAATGCACGTGGGGTGAATCTGCGTGAAGCAGGGATTGGCAAACGCGGCGCCACGCTTGTACGCCCGCCAGGATGCCGTGACGTTCGACTGCTTGGCGTTGGTGGACAGGAAAAAGACGTTGCCGTAGCCGCCGGTGGCCAGCACCACCGCGTCGGCGAGATGGGTCGAGATCGTGCCAGTGCGGAGATCACGCGCGACGATGCCGCGCGCGACACCATCCACCACCACCAGATCGACCATCTCGGTGAACGTATGCATCGTGACGGCGCCCTTGCCGATCTGCTTCTCCAGCGCCTGATACGCGCCGAGGAGCAGCTGCTGCCCGGTCTGCCCGCGCGCGTAGAACGTACGGCTCACTTGTGCCCCGCCGAACGAGCGGTTGGTGAGCAAGCCGCCATACTCTCGCGCGAACGGCACGCCTTGCGCGACACACTGATCGATGATGCTCACCGAACACTGTGCCAGCCGGTAGACGTTGGCTTCGCGGGCGCGGAAGTCGCCGCCCTTGATCGGGTCGTAGAACAGACGCTTGATCGAGTCGCCGTCATTCTGGTAGTTCTTGGCCGCGTTGATGCCGCCCTGGGCCGCGATCGAGTGCGCGCGCCGCGGCGAATCGTGATAGACGAAACACGACACCTTGTAGCCCAGCTCGGACATCGTGGCGGCGGAGGAGGCACCGGCGAGGCCGGCACCGACCACGATGACATGATACTTCCGCTTGTTGGCCGGGTTCACGAGCTTCATGTTGAAGCGGTGCGAATCCCACTTCTGCTCGAGTGGACCCGACGGGATCTTGGACTTCAGTTCCATATGCTGTTGTGCCCGACTACTTGAGTACGCCGAGAAGGAAGGCCAGCGGAATGACCGCGAACCCGGACGAGATGACAATGGCCAGCACCACCGGCAGATAGCGCTTCAGTGGATGTGCACTCGGTCGCGCCAGCCCGAGCGTGCGCATCGAGCTCCAGGCACCGTGGAAGAGATGCATGCCGAGCGCGATCATCGCCGCCAGATAGAACGCGGCAACCCACTTCACGGCAAACCCGGTGGCCAGGTTCTGGTAGATCTTGCCCTCCGCAAAATCCGGATGCACCGTGCCGATCGTGAAGTGCAGGATGTGGAAGACGATGAAGACGAGCAGCAGCACACCGCCCCACCGCAACGTCTTCGAGGCCAGCGTGCTCACCTGTGGCTTGCGCGAGGCATAGTCCACCGGACGTGCCGCCCTCGACATCATCGTCAGTTGGTAGGCCGCGACGATATGCAGCAGCACCGACGCGATCAGCACCACGCGTGCGATCAGCACGACCTCGTGCAGGGGGCCGTGCAGCAGGGCGCCGTACGCATCGAGCTTCTCGGCACCGGAGAACGCCTGCAGGTTGCCCGCCATGTGGCCGATCACGAAGCCGAGGCCGATCAGCCCCGTGACACCCATCACCACCTTCTTCCCGATGGTGGACCGCCAAAACGTCAACACCGTGTTCATCGAGCTGAATGCTCCGGACCTGGGTCAGAATGGTCGAGCGGCGGGCCGGGCATCTCGCCCCGTCCCGCCGCTCGAAGAAGGCTCAGATTGCGAGTGCGGCCATCGGTTCGCGCACCGCCTGGGCGCTGTTCTCGAGCGCCGCTCGCTCGTCGTCCGACAGCGCCACCTCGATCACCTTCTCGAGGCCGTTGCGCCCCAGCTTGCACGGCACACCGAGATACAGCCCCGACATGCCGTATTCACCCTGCAACCAGGCGGCACAGGGCAGAATACGCTTCTGGTCGTTCACGATCGCTTCGACCATCTGAACCGCGCCCGCCGACGGTGCGTAGTATGCCGAGCCTGTCTTCAGATACTTCACGATTTCGGCGCCGCCATCGCGCGTGCGCTGCACGATCGCGTCGAGCGTCGGCTTGTCGAGCAGCTGCGTGACGGGAATGCCGCTCACGGAGGTGTAGCTGACCAGCGGCACCATCGTATCGCCGTGCCCGCCGAGGACCATCGCACGGATGTCCTTCACCGAGACGTCCATGGCCATTGCGAGGAAGGCGCAGTAGCGGGCCGTATCCAGCACGCCGGCCATGCCGATCACGCGCTCACGCGGAAAGCCGGTCACTTCCTTGGCGACGTAGCACATCACGTCGAGCGGATTCGAGACCACGATGACGATGGCGTTCGGTGACGTCGCCTTCACCTGCGTGCACACCGCCTTCATGATGCCGGCGTTCGTGTTGACCAGATCGTCGCGCGACATCCCGGGCTTCCGCGGAATGCCGGCCGTGATCACCACGATGTCGCTGTTCGCCGATTCGTCATAGCCATTGCTGCCGATCACGAGCGAGTCGAAGCCCTCGATCGGCGCACTCTGGTACTGGTCGAGGCCCTTGCCCTGCGGCACCCCTTCGGCCACGTCCACCATCACCACCTGACGCGCCAACTCCTTCTCGGCGATGCGTTGCGCCGCGGTGGCACCGACATTGCCGGCGCCGACGACCGTGATCTTGTTTACCATGTATGTCAGTCGATCTGAGAGGTATGAGTCAGTCGCATCCGTGCGCCGATGCGGGTAACCATCACTGTCGAGTATCGACGGAAACCTAGAGTACAACACCCCATGCGACAACGAGGTGCCCAGCGGTGCTAACCACCAACCTGGCTGAGCGCCCGCAATCCGCCCACTTGCATCTGGAGCAGCGCATGCTCCTTGGGCTTTCCAGCCAGTGCCTCCCTGAACAACGGCTCGAGCGGCCGGCCGGCGCGAAGCGCATCACGGAGGTTCACCTCATGATCGCCAAACAGGCACGTCCGGAGTCGGCCGTCGGCGGTCAGCCGTACGCGATTGCAGGTACCGCAGTAGGTGTGTGTCATCGGGGTGATCACGCCCACCGTTCCCGGGGCACCAGGGTACCGGTAGTAGGCCGCGGGACCATTGCCGCGCGCAGGCCCCGCGTCCGCGCTCAGCTGATCCACCACTGAGATCCGATCCAGCAGTTCGCTGGTAGGGACGACGTGCTCCCAGGTCAACGCCTGCATCTCGCCAACGGGCATCAGCTCGATGAAGCGCACATGCCAGGGATGATCCAGCGTGAGCCGGGCAAAGTCGACGACCTCGTCGTCGTTCACGCCGCGCATCACGACGACGTTCACCTTGATCGGGGACAGGCCGGCCGCTTGCGCTGCTCTCAGCGAGGCGACCGGGTCGAACAGGAAGCTCCGCCGCGCAATTGCCGTGATCCGGTCGCGCCGGAGGCTGTCGGCGCTCATGTTCACGCGATCGAGTCCTGCGTCTCGCAGCGGCTGTGCGAGTTCGGGCAGCCGCACGCCGTTGGTCGAGAGGGCGATGTCCTGTACGCCGCGAATCGCACGCAGCTGGCTGACGAGCGTCTCGAGCCCCGGGCGAATCGTGGGTTCACCCCCGGTGAGTCTGATGCGACGCAAGCCCAGTGGCGCCAGTTCTGCCACGATCGCGACGATCTCCTCGTACGACAGAATGTCGGCCTTCGGCAGCCACGGCAGCCCCTCGAGCGGCATGCAGTAGGTGCAGCGAAAATTGCAGCGATCGGTGACGGAGATCCGCAGGTACTCGATGCTGCGCCCGAACTGGTCGGTCAGCGTGACGTCCGTGTTCATGGTGCGGTCGCACTGACGTGTGCCGTCGTCGGATCGACCCACTGCCGGTCGCCGTCGACATACGACTCCCGCTTCCAGATCGGGACGCGCTGCTTCAGCGCCTCGATGATCGTGCGTGAGGTCTCGAGTGCCGGAGCGCGACGGGCATGCGCGACCGCGATTGCCACGCTGATCTCGCGGAGCGCGAGTGTCCCCACACGATGTTCGACGGCGATGCGCAACCCATCGAACCGCTCCGACGCCTCCTTGGCAATCCGCTGCAACTCCTCACCCGCCATGGCGGTGTATGCGGAGTACTCGATACCGGTCACCGCACGACCGTCGTTCACCTCGCGCACGGTCCCCAGAAACAGCGCCGTCGCGCCGGTGGCATCGGTGGTGACTTCCGCCAGCAGCGCTGCCGCGTCGATCGGCGAGGTGGTGATTGCGGTCCTGATCATCCGCCAGCGACCGGTGGGATGAGCGCGATCTCCTGTCCCGCACGGACATGCACCACCCCGGGGGCGTAGCGCCGGTCGACCGCGACCAGGGGCGCGTCAGGCAAGACGTCGCCACCGGGCAGCCGCCGCAGGGCGCCGACGACGTCAGCCACGGTCGCAGGATCGGGGACCGCCACAGTGACGCTGCTGGCGCCGAACGCCTCGGCGTACGACGCGAAGAGCAAGACCTGAAGCTGATGCATGTCGGGTCGGGACGGGATCATGTCGGAAGATAGCGCTCGACCACCCGGATCGCTCCAGGCACACCACCGCCCGCGCATCGGTGACGGCCCGGCTTGCCGACTGTGCGCTATCTACAAGCGTCACTTCGCCTTGCGGCCAGCGCTCAGTCGTCGAACTCGTCGTCGCCGAAGCCGCCTTCCGGTATCTCTTCACCCGCCACCATCGCGCGCAGTTCCTTCGACGGCTTGAACACCGGCACCGGTCGCGCCGAGACCTCGACCGGTTCGCCGGTTCGCGGATTCCGGGCCATCCGGGTCTTCCGCTGGCGGATTTTGAAGGTGCCAAAGCCACGCACCTCGATGTTCTTCTGGTCCTTCATCGCATCCTTGATCGCGTCGAGAAACGCATCCACGACACGGGCACAATCCTTCTTGGAAATCAGCGGACCGGCCGTGCGAGAAATCTGCTCGGTGACCCGCTCCACCAGATCGGCTTTCGTCATGGACGCCCTCAAGGAGTCAACGCCCGGATGACACCGGGCTCGGGCGCGAAGCTAGCGACGTAGAGTGTTGTCAGTCAAGAGGTTGCCTGATTTCAGGCTCTCGATCGCAGCGTCGCCATGAACTCGTGGAACACCGGTCGGGCATCATGAGGCCCAGGGGCTGCCTCAGGGTGGTACTGCACTGCGAAGACCGGCAGCGTCCGGTGCCGAAGCCCCTCGATCGTGCCGTCGTTCAGGTTGACATGGGTCACCTCGAGCTCGGTCGATCCCGACACTTCGGTCGCATCACCCGCGACGGCAAAGCCATGATTCTGCGACGTGATCAGCACTCGGCCCGTCGCCAGCTCCTTCACGGGTTGATTCCCGCCGCGGTGCCCGAACGGCATCTTGCGGGTGTGCCCACCGAAAGTGAGGCCAATCAGCTGATGGCCAAGACAGATGCCGAAGACGGGCGTGCCCTGCTCCGCCACACCGCGAATCATCGCCGGCGCATAGGCAATCGCGGATGGATCACCTGGGCCGTTGGACAGAAAGACCCCATCCGGCTTCAGGGCCAGAATCTCCTCCGCCGTCGTTGTGCTGGGCACGACCGTCACCTTGCAGCCATCGTCGGAGAACAGCCGCAGCATGTTCTCCTTGATGCCGAAGTCGACGGCGACGATGTGGTGGCCCTGATTCTCGGCGCCGTAGACGTACCGCACCTGTGTCGCGGCCGTCGTCGCCAGATCTGCCCCCTCCATTCTGGGGGCCGCCGCGAGGGCAGCCCGAGCCGCGTCGGAGGGTACTTCGCCCACCGAGATGACGCCGAGCATCACGCCGGCACTTCGCAGATGTCGGGTGAGCCTGCGGGTGTCAACGCTCTGCAGCGCCGGCACTCCCGCCGCCGCCAGCCACGATGGCAGATCGCCGGTGGCCCGCCAGTTCGAGTACGTCCGCGACATCTCGCGCACAATCACGCCAGACACCTGCACCCGGCCACTTTCGGGGTCTTCGGTGTTCACACCATAGTTCCCGATCTGCGGCGCCGTCATGACGACGATCTGCCCGTTGTACGAAGGGTCGGTGAAGACCTCCTGATACCCGGTCATGTTGGTCGTGAAGACCACCTCGGCGACGGTCGGCGCGGTATTCGCGTTGACGAACCCCCGGAACGTCGAACCGTCCTCCAGGAGCAATACCCCGGGGACGGTCTCGAGCGAAAGAACTGCGTCGTCGCTGCTCACTTCTTGACGGGCGCGGGCGCTGCCGGAGCCGGCGTCGTAGCTGCCGGGGCGGCAGGCGTGAGCGGGAGTGCGGTGCCAGCCTTGGGGGCGCCGGGAGCGGTACCCGCTGGCGCTGCAGGCGCCGGCGTCGAGAACGCGTTGTCCAGCACCGACTTCGGCGCCCGCTGACGAGTCGTCATCAATTGCAGGACGAGCGACAGGAACAGGAACGCACCGCCGCCCCACCAGCTGATCTTGGTGAGCAGATTCCCCGCCTGGCGGGTCCCGATCAGCGAATCGGACGATGACGTGGCACCGCCGAAGCTCGCGGCCATGCCGCCACCTTTACCGGACTGCAGCAGAATGGCCGCAATCAGCACGATCGCGATCAGGATCAAAAGAACGAGCAGAAACGTGTACATCGGATCGGAAGGGTCGGAGACGTCTCAGAGCTAGCCACGAAAGGAAGCGACTCCGCCCCCTCGAATCAAGCGCGGACGATCGCGTTCCAGCCGTCAGCATCCAGGCTGGCGCCGCCAACCAGCACACCGTCGATGTCCGGCGCCGCCAGCAGGCTCGTCGCGTTGCCACGGTTCACACTGCCGCCGTACAGGATCGGAACGCCGTGTGCCCGTTCGCCGATGGCGGTCTTGAGCGCCGCCGCGATGGCGCCATGCACCGCGCTCGCGTCGTCAGGCGTGGCCGTCCGGCCGGTTCCGATCGCCCAGACCGGCTCGTAGGCGAACATCATCGACGCCACCTGGCCGTCCTCCACGCCATCGATGCCGGCACGCAGCTGGCGGAGCACGGTTGCCTCCGTGTTGCCAGCGTCGCGCTCCGCCAGCAGTTCACCGATGCAGAGTACCGGCGTCAGCCCGGCCCGGAACGCCGCCTTGACCTTGAGATTGGACTCGGCGTCCGTTTCGCCGAAGACATGGCGGCGTTCGGAGTGACCCACCAGCACATGAGTCGCGCCGGAATCGCGTGCCATCGGCGCCGAATTCTCGCCGGTAAATGCGCCCTTGTCTTCCCAGTGGATGTTCTGGATGCCCACTTCGATGTCGGGGCGGTCGCGAACCAGCTCGCTGACGGTCGTGACCGAGAGCGCGTTCGGGAAGAACAGGACCTTGCGATCCTGCTGCCGTGAGTAATGCGGCAGAAAGCTTTTCATGAAGGCGCGGGCATCACTCGGCCCGTGGTGCATTTTCCAGTTGGCGGCAAAGATCGGCAACTTCACGTGGTCCCCTTCTCATCCAATGCGGCCACGCCGGGAAGCTCCTTGCCCTCGAGAAATTCGAGGCTGGCTCCGCCGCCGGTGGACACGTGACTCATCATTTCCCCCAGGCCCGCCTCCACCACCGCCGCTGCGGAATCACCCCCGCCGACGATCGTGATCGCCCCCTTGCCCGTCGCCGCCGCCATCGCGGTGGCAATTGCGCGTGTGCCGGCGTCGAAGGGTGGCTTCTCGAACACGCCCATCGGTCCATTCCAGAGGATCGTCTTGGCGGACAGGATCGCACGCGCGTAGCTCTGCGCCGACTCCGGACCGATGTCGAGCATCGCCTCGTCCGACGGAATCGCATCACGCTTGACGGCGTGCGCCGACTTCGGCAGGTCCATGCCCTTCGCCACCGTCGCGTCATGCGGCAGGATCAGCAGGCTGCCGGCGCGGTCGATGAGATCCTTCGCCATCGCGACGCGATCCGGTTCCACCAGCGACTTGCCTGTTTCGAAGCCGAGTGCCTTGTAGAACGTGCAGGCCATCGCGCCGCCGACCAGCAGCGCGTCGACTTTCGGCAGCAGCGCCTCCACGACGTCGATCTTGCCGGAAATCTTGGAGCCGCCCAGGATCGCCACGAATGGACGCTTGGGGTCGTCGAGTGCGCCGCCGAGGTAGGCCAGCTCACTCTCCATCAGCAACCCGGCCACCGCCGGTCGCAGATGCTTGGCGATTCCGGCGGTTGACGCGTGTGCGCGGTGCGCGCTTCCGAACGCATCATTGACGTACACATCACCGAGGCCCGCGAGTCGCTGCGCCAGCGCATCGTCGTTCTGCTCTTCGCCTGGCAGGAATCGCGTGTTCTCCATCAGCAGCACCGCGCCATCGGCGAGTGCCATGGTGGCCGCGACCGCTGCGGCATCGTCGGTCGTGGTGCAGAATGCGATGTCGACACCGGGCAACACATGGCGGAGTGCGGGCACGACCGCCGCCAGCGTGAACGCCGGATCGGGTGCGCCCTTTGGCCGGCCGAGGTGGGAGAGCAGCACCACCCGGGCGCCATGCTGGCGCAGCAGCTGGATGGTCGGGACGGCGGCGCGCAGCCGGGTGTCGTCGCTGACGGCACCCGCGTCGTCGAATGGCACGTTGAAATCCACGCGCACGACGACACGACGCCCGCGCAACTGCGCGGGCGTCAGATCTTTCACGGAACGCTTCTGCATCAGGCGAGCGTGCGGCCGACGTACTGCAGCAAGTCGACACAGCGGCTGGAATAGCCCCACTCGTTGTCGTACCAGCCGGAGAGCTTGACCATCGTGCCATCGATGACGTTGGTGCTCTTGGCGTCGATGGTGCAGGAGAACGGGTTGCCGATGTAGTCCACGCTCACCAACTCGACCGTGCTGTAGTCGAGGATGCCCTTGAGCGGGCCTTCCTTGGCAGCGGCGATGAAGGCGGCGTTGACTTCCTCGATCGTGGTGGCGCGCTCGACTTCGACGGTCAGTTCCGTCAGCGAGACGTCCGGCGTCGGCACACGAATCGCGATGCCGTCGATCTTGCCCTTCACCTCCGGGATCACGAGTGACGTGGCCTTGGCCGCGCCCGTGCTCGTCGGAATGATCGAGACTGCGGCCGCGCGCGCGCGACGCAGGTCCTTGTGCGGCAGGTCGAGGATCGACTGGTCGTTGGTGTAACTGTGAATCGTGACCATCGAGCCATGCTTGAAGCCGAACGTGTCGCGTACGACCTTCACCATCGGGACCAGGCAGTTCGTGGTGCAGCTGGCGTTCGAGATGATGTGATGCGTGGCCGGATCGTACTTCTGGTGATTGACGCCCATCACGATCGTGATGTCTTCGCCCTTGGCCGGTGCCGAGATGATGACCTTCTTCGCGCCAGCGGCAATGTGCTTCCGTGCCTTGTCAGCCTCGGTGAAGATGCCCGTCGATTCGAGGACGATATCGGCACCGGCGGCGGCCCAGGGCAGGTTCGCCGGATCGCGCTCGGCCGTGATCTTGATCTCGTCGCCATCCACGACGATCGCGCCTTCCTTGGCGCTGACTTCGCCCTGATAGGTGCCATGGACCGAGTCGTACTTGAACAGGTGCGCCAGCGTGGCCGTATCGGTGAGGTCGTTGATCCCGACGAAATCGATCGCGGCGCCGGACTTCCTGGCGGCACGCAGCACGTTGCGTCCGATCCGACCAAACCCATTGATGCCGACCCGAATTGCCATGACGCTACTCCAGTGGTGAACGGCGGTCGCCGGTTGCAGGCGCCCGTCCGAAGGTGACACAGCTAACGATACGTGCGCCGCCGTCCACGAGGGCGGCGGCGCACGCGACGAGTGTGGCTGCAGTGGTGACAACATCGTCAACGAGCACGCAGTGCGCACCCTGCACGTGAGGGGCACCAGCCGAAGCCACGGTGAAAGCGCGAGTTACGTTCACCACTCTCTCCCCGGGTGTCAACCGCGTCTGGCTTTCGGACGTCCGGGTCCGCTCGAGTGCACCAAGCACCGGGACGTGCCAAAGCGGCGAGAGGGCTTGCGCCAGAACCGCCGCCTGGTTGTAACCACGCTCTCGTTCGCGCCACGCGGCCAGCGGCACGGGAACCAGCCAGGCTCGCTCCCGGCTCACATCCGCGGGCCAGCGCAGGCGCGACATTTCGAGTGCCATCCGCTCCGAGACACGGGGCCAGCCGTCGTACTTGAGGGCGTGGACCAGCTGGCTGGCAACGCCGTCGCGCGACATCCAGGCCACCGATCGCACGGCGCGGACGAAGGGTGGCAGTGCATCGCACCACCGGCACGGGTCGCCGCGCTCCGCATTGTACGCCGCGGGATGCCCGCAACGCCCGCACTGGGGGAACGGAAGGCGCTCGACGCGACTCCAGCACAGGCGACACGCCGGTCCGGCCTCCTCGCCGAGAGGTACCTCGCATACCGCACAGACGCCAGGCAACGCGACTTCGAGCAGGGCCGAGGCCAGGTGCTGGCCATGCCGCAGCATTCCCGTCAACACTCCGGAGATGAGCATCGGTCGGCGCGCGACGGCATCAGGAGTCGCGCAACGCGGCCCACATCACGGCGCGGTCAGGTGCGACGCCGTACCACCGCTCGAACGCGCGCGCTCCCTGCCCGATGAGCATGCCAAGACCGTCCGCTGCAAGCCGACCTTGCGCGCGTGCGAGCGCGACGAATGGCGTGACGCCGGTCCGACGGTACACGAGGTCGAAGCACGACGCCCCTGTACGGAGCACCGCGGGATTCACCGGGACCTGTTCGTCACGCAATCCGATCGGCGTGGCATTCACGACCAGGTCGGCCCCACGCACAGCGCTCGCCATGAACTCCTCCACTGTTGTGCGGCCTGGCGGACCAAGGGTGGCCACCGCCGCCGCACGGTCGATCGAACGCCCCCAGAGCGCCACGCTGCAGTGCTCCCACTCACTGATCGCGGCGACGATCGCGCGTGCCGAGCCGCCGGCGCCGAGGACGGCGACACGTGCGTTGACCGGAATGTCGCCCAGCATGGCGCGAATCGCGTCATCGAATCCACCGACATCGGTGTTGTCGCCGTGCAGTCGCCCCGAGTCAGACCACCAGGTGTTGACCGCGCCAAGCCGCGCCGCAAGCGGTGTGAGTTCATCACAGAGCGCCGCAACGCGTTCCTTGTGTGGTATGGTCACGTTGCCTGCCACACCGTCTGCGACGAGTGCACGGAGTTGTGCGCCCAGGTCGTCCGCGCTCACCGTCAGCGCATCGTACGTCGCCTCGATGCCAGCGTCACGCAGCGCAGCCCGCTGGAAGATCGGAGAGAGCGAATGGGCGACGGGGTCGCCGAGCAACAGCAGCCGCCGCGGCGGTGGAATCACCGCGAGCTTGAGGTGATGCCCGTGGCCGTCAGTCGGTCAAACGCGCGACTGATCAAGGTATGCAGTTCTTCGAAGGTGCTGCGGTACACCGAGATCTCGCCCCCGATGGGATCACCCACGGGTCGTGCACTCTCACCGTGCGTGGCAAAGGCGCTGAGCAGGTGTGTCTTGCCCAGCCCCCCCAGTCCGTCCACCGCCATTCGATGACTCGGGCTCATCGTGAGGATGAGATCACTGTCGGCGATCAACTCGGCCGATAACTGTCGGGAGCGATGCCGCGAGAGATCGAGGCCATGCTCCATGGCAACCAACAGTGATCCCTCGGATGCGCCACTGATCGCGTCGGCTGCCACACCGGCACTCGCCACGGTGACGCCGCGGAGGTGTCGTTCGGTGACGATGGCACGACCGATGACTTCGGCCATCGGGCTGCGACAGGTGTTGCCGGTGCAGACGAACAACACGCGGAGCGTCGAATCAGGCATCGCCAAGCAGGTCAGGGACAGTCTCGCGCAAAATCGCCGCGCTGATGGCGCCGGGACGAATCACCCGCAATCGCCGTCCAGTGCAGTCTACAACCGTACTGGGTGGCGAGGGAGGCAGGCCACCACCATCCAGGACCATGAGGAGGCCGCGATTGATCTCCGCCGGCCACTGCTCGACCACCTCGCTGGCGCGCATGGCGGGCGGCACCCCGGGCCGGTTGGCCGACGTCGACGTGAGTGGTGAGCCGAGGGCGCTGATGAGGCGCTGCAAGCCCGCGTGCGGCGTCCAGCGCACCGCGATGCCGCCCTCGGGACCGCGCAGTCGTGGCGGCACCTGCCCCTCGCCGCCGGGCAACACCAGCGTCAGCGGGCCCGGCCAGTGACGCGCCGCGAGGTGCGCCGCCTGCGCCGAAAGCGTCAGGCCGATGCGCCCGAGCATGGTGCTGTCGGACACCAGCAACAGAAACGGTTTTGCCGGCGGCCGACGCTTGAGCACCACCAGCTTCTCGACCGATTCGAAATCGACCATGGTACCGAAGCCGTACACCGTCTCGGTGGGATACGCGAGCACGCCGCGGTTCTGCAGATGTAGCACCACCACATCGATGGCCGCCGCGATTTCGGCCGGCGACCAGAACGGTGTGACCCCAGTGCGCCAACTCACTCCGGCAGTGCCGACAGCGAGTCGGCGATGCTGAAGTCAGCCTCGTCAGTGATTTTCATCCCGCGCTCACTGCCACGCACCACCACCACTGGAAAACCGTAGTGCTCACAGAGCGCCGCGTCGTCGGTGGCCACGAGCTTGTCGCGGCGGGCACGCGTGTGTGCCTCGTCGATCATTGCCCGTGGAAAGGCCTGCGGCGTCTGTGCCCGCCAGAGACGTGCACGATCCACGGTGCGCACGATGCGGCCGTTCTCGTCGACCTCCTTCAAGGTGTCGACGACCGGCAGCGCGGCGATGGCGCCGTGCCCGGCACGCGCTTCGCGGATCACCCGATCGATGACGCTCCCGCTGGCCAGCGGGCGGGCGGCATCGTGGATCACCACGGTGTCGATGTTCTCCGGCATGTCTTCCAGGCCATTGTAGACCGACTGCATGCGATCGCGGCCGCCCGTGCTGACCAGCATCCGCTCGATGTCACACTGAAAGATCCACGGCGGTGGGTCGGCCGCAAAGTCGCGCGGCAGCACGAGCACCACCAGCGCCACATCGGGACGCAGCTGAAATGTCTGCAGACTATGCAGGAGCATCGGCTTGCCGGCGACCCAGCGGAACTGTTTCAGCTCGTGGCCGCCAACGCGCGTTCCGCTGCCGCCGGCGACGATCACGACGCCAACGCTGGCGGTTACTGCAGGCACCACATTCCGCAGCTCGGCGGGCCGGGCATCGCGCTCGAGGTTCGCCGCGGCTCGCGGACCGACCGCGACGCCGTCGTGCATTTCGACTGGGCCTGCAGGCGCCGACTCTGATTCATGCATCATGTGAAGATGGTGTCGAGCAGATCGCGGATGTTCGCCACTCCGATCACCTTCAAGCCGGCCGGCGCTTTCACGTGCGCCGTCGTCTTTGCGACATAGGCGCGCGAGAGGCCGAGTCGCGCGGCCTCGGCCAGCCGTCGCTCCAACTGCGAGACGGCACGGATTTCGCCACCGAGGCCGATCTCGCCGAGAAACAGCGCGTCGTTCGGCAACGGTCGATCATACACGGACGACGCCAGTGCGGCGGCCACCGCGGTGTCGCCCGAGGGTTCGGTGAGTCGCATACCGCCCACGACATTGACGAAGGCATCGAGTTGCGCAAAGCCCAGCCCCGCCCGCTTCTCCAGCACCGCGAGGAGCAGGGCGAGTCGCCGTGGATCGTAGCCCGTCGTCACGCGCTGTGGCGTGCCGAACCCCGCCTTGGCCGCCAATCCCTGAATCTCGACCAGCAGGGGCCGCGTGCCCTCCAACGGTGCGGTCAGGGCACTCCCGCTCGAGCTGTGCGTCCGATCGCCCATGAACAGCAGCGATGGGTTCGCAACCGGCTGCAGGCCGGCGGCGTCCATGCGGAACACGCCGATTTCATCGACGCTGCCAAAGCGATTTTTCGTCGCGCGCAGGAGCCGGTAATCAGCGCCCGACTCGCCTTCGAAGTAGAGCACGGTGTCGACGATGTGCTCGAGCGTCTTCGGACCGGCGATGCCACCGCCTTTGGTGACGTGCCCCACGACGAAGATCGCCGTGCCGATCTCCTTTGCCGCTCGCATCAGCCGGGCCGCACACTCACGCACCTGCCCGACGTTGCCGGGTGCTCCCTCGAGTTCTTCCGTATGCACGGTCTGAATCGAGTCGATGATCGCGATCACCGGCCTGGTGGCCTCGAGATGCGCGAGGATGGTTTCGAGGTGCGTCTCGGGCAGGAACTCCACGTCGCCGGCGCCTTCACCGAGCCGATCGGCGCGCAACTTCACCTGCAGCGGGCTCTCCTCGCCACTGACATACAGCGCCGCATGCCCCATCCCCTGCACGCGAGCGACCACCTGCAGCAGCAGCGTCGACTTGCCGATGCCGGGTTCACCACCAACCAGCACCATGCTCCCCGGCACGATGCCGCCGCCAAGCACGAAATCGAACTCGTCGAGCCCCGTCTTGAGGCGCGTGGATTCGGCGCCGCTCACGGCACTCAGTTTCGCCGCACGCGTGGCGACCATGCCGCGACGAGCCGGTGTCGCGGTGCGGCCCACGACCTTGGCCGGCGCGCGCTCGACGAGCTCCTCCGCCAGCGTGGACCATTCGCCGCACGACTCGCACCGGCCACCCCATTTCGGATACTCAGCGCCGCAGTTCGTGCAGCGGTAGGCCGTCTTCGTCCTGGCGCTCACTCGAACTGGGTGCGCTTGGAGAAGTTCTCGAAGCGCGTGTACTGCTTGTGGAAGAACAGCGGCACGGTGCCGATCGGCCCGTTGCGCTGCTTGCCGATGATGATTTCCGCCTTGCCTTCGAGTTCGCTGTTCTTGAGCCGACCGGCTTCATCCCGCTCGGCGTAGATCTCCTGCCGGAAGATGAAGAGGATCAGATCCGCATCCTGTTCGATCGCGCCTGACTCGCGGAGATCGCTCAGCTGCGGCCGTCCCTTCTCGTCGCCCGCGCGCTGCTCCGGCGCACGCGAGAGCTGCGACAGCGCCACCACCGGTACCCGGAGCTCCTTGGCCAGCGCCTTCAGCCCACGACTGATCTGGCTGACCTCCTGCTGTCGATTTTCGGCGTTGGGGCCCGTCATCAGCTGCAGGTAGTCCACGATGATGAGCCCGAGCTTCGAGTCGGGGTCGGCCTTGAGGCGGCGCGCCTTGGCCCGCATGTCGAGCACCGTCATGCCGGGCGCATCATCGATGTAGATCGGCGCCTGCGACAGAATGCCGACCGCGCGTGCGAGCCGCGGCCAGTCGTCGTCGCGCAGGCGCCCGGTGCGCATGGCTTGCGCATCCAGCCGCGCCTCGCTGGTGATCATGCGCTGCACCAGCGATTCCTTGCTCATTTCGAGCGAGAAGAACGCCACGCCCACGCCCTCAGTGATCGCCACGTGCTGCGCGATGTTGAGCGTCAGTGCGGTCTTGCCCATCGACGGACGTGCCGCCACGATGACCAGGTCGGCGGGCTGGAATCCCGACGTCAGCTGGTCCAGGTCGGCGAAGCCGCTCGGCACGCCGGTGACCGACCGTCCTTCCTTGGCAATGGTCTCGATGCGTTCCATCGCCGGATACATCAGCGCCTTGATGCGCGTGAAGCCATCGCCGCCGCGATCCTGCCCGACCTGCAGAATCCGCTGCTCGGCAAAGTCGAGCAGATCACGGGCCGGCTGTCGCGCTTCGAAGGCTTCGCCGGCGATTTGCGTCGACACTTCGATCAGGCGGCGCAGCAGCGCCTTCTCCTTCACGATCCGCGCGTGATGCTCGATGTTCGCCGCCGTCGGCACTGCGTCGGCGAGGAAACTCAGGTACTCGCGTCCGCCGGCCGCATCCATCTCGCCGCGCCGCTCGAGCTCGTCGGAGAGCGTGACGACGTCGATGCCGCTGCCACGCTCCATGAGGGCGATGACGGCACGATAGATCCGCCGATGCCCCTCGCGAAAGAACATCGTGTCGTCGACGATTTCGGTCGCGCGCGTGATCGCCTCGGCGTCGATCAGCATCGCCGCCAGGACAGACTGCTCCGCATCCTCCGACTGTGGAGGACGGCGGTCGCGGTATGGATCAGCTGCGGATGGTCGCGTCGAGAACGCGTCGAGCAAGCTTGACATCTTCCCACGTAGGACGCTTCCACGCTTCGTTGCGAAGCAAAGCGGCCGGGTGATAGGTGGCGACGAGCGGGATACCCTGGTACCAGTGAAGCTGCTGACGCAGCTTGCCAATGCCAAGTTTACTGCCGAGCAACGACTGGGCGGCGAATGTCCCGAAGGCGATGATGATCTTCGGCTGCACCAGATCAATCTGACGCTGCAGGAAAGGGGCGCAGGCGCGCACCTCTTCCGGCATCGGGTTGCGGTTTCCGGGGGGACGGTGCTTGAGCACGTTGCAGATGTAGACCGACTCGCGCCGGAGCTGGATCGCGCCCAGGATCTTGTTCAGCAACTCACCCGCCGGCCCGACGAAGGGCTCGCCGGTTTGATCCTCACGTTCACCCGGCGCTTCGCCGACCACCATCACGTCGGCAGTGGCGTCGCCCACGCCAGGCACGGGCTGCGTGGCCGTCTGCACCAACCCACATCCCTTGCAGGCGGCAATCGCTGCGGCAACCTGCGCCAGCGACTGCCATGTGGACCCTGCGGCAGCGCCGACCAGTACCGGCCGCTCCACGCGGAGACCAATCGGGAACACCACGCCGTCGACTCTGAGCGTTCCCTGCTTCCGTTCCGGTGACGGGTCGGCCGACGCGTCTCGCGCTCCTTCGGATGCCGATGGCGGTGGTGGCGCACTGCCCTGCAGCAGCTGCATCATCTGCCGCCAGTCCGCGCCCTGATCGATGTTCGCCGGCGCAACACGATCCTCGCGTGCGGGTCGATCATCCGGCACAATTCGCTCGTCACGCCTGGGCGCTGATTCCGGGCTGCGCGCGGGCGCCGGGCGCACGGGCTGCACCGAAGCCGGCGCATCGTCCGTTGCTGTCGGCGCGCCACCGCGCAAGGCACCCAGCATCCGCATCACGTCATCCACGTCGAGCGCATCCAGCAGCAGCTCGGATTCCCCGAGCTCGCGACGCTGTTCGAGATAGGCGCGAAGCCGCTCCTTGGCGTTCATGCCGGTCTGTCCAGCGCACGCGCAATGCGATCCAGCAGCAGATCCGCGAGCTCGACCTTCGGCATCAGCGGTGGCGTCTCACGGCTGCCATCGCGGGACAGAATCACGACCCGGTTGGTGTCGATTCCGAATCCGGCTCCATCCTCGGTCGCGTCATTCGCCACGATGAAATCCAGCCCCTTGCGCTGTAGCTTGGCCGCTGCCTGCGCCTCGACATCCGTCGTTTCGAGCGCAAAGCCCATGATCACCGAGCCAACCTTCCGCGCCGCTCGCGTGGTGAGCAGAATGTCATCAGTGTGCTCGAGCGTGATCGTCGGTGCCTCGGCGCCCTTCTTGATCTTGTCGACCGCGATGCGGACAGGGCGGAAGTCTGCCGGTGCAGCGGCCATGATCAGCGCATCCGCGCGGGGGAGCGCCATCGCAACGGCGTCGCGCATGTCGGCGGTGGTGGTCACGGCCACCGCCTGCACACCGACCGGCACCGGCACGGCGATCGGCCCATGCACCAGCGTGACCTGCGCCCCACGACGCCAGGCAGCCGCGGCGATGGCGACACCCATCCGGCCGCTGCTGTGATTCGTGATATAGCGCACCGGATCGAGCGCTTCCTGTGTCGGCCCGGCGGTGACGACGATGTGTCGCCCACGCAGCCCGGTGGCGGTCTCCAGGCATTTCGCCGCATGCGCCAGGATCGCCTCCGGTTCCGGCATCCGGCCCGGCCCGACCCCTTCGCCGAACGCCAACGGGCCGACGGCTGGCTCGAGCACATGGTATCCGAAGGTCTGCAACGTCTGCGAATTGGCGAGCACCGCCGGGTGGGCCCACATGCCATCGTTCATCGCCGGGACCAGCAGCACGCTCGCGCGCGTCGCCAGAAGCACCGCCGTCAGTTGGTCGTCGGCCCGACCCTGCGCCGCCCGTGCCAGCAGGTCCGCGGTCGCCGGGGCGACCACGATCAGTTCCGCCTCCTTGGCGAGCCGGATGTGCGCCAACGCATGGCCGGCATCGAGGACTTCCGGCGCAACCGGCCGGCCCGTGACGGCTTCGAACGTGATCGGCCCAACGAACTCGCGGGCGGCGCGAGACAGGATCACGTCAACGACTGCGCCCGCCTGTGTGAGCAGGCGGGCGAGCGTGACAGCCTTGTAGCAGGCGATTCCACCGGTCACCCCGAGGATGATCCGGCGGCCGTCAAAGGGGCGCATCGGACTCGCCCCGGTCGGTCAGTCGGGGCGACGGCGCGGCATCACGCGGTAGTCGAAGTCCTTGCCGTGCAGGTCTTCGAGCGCGCGCGTGGTCAGTTTCTTCTCTTTGCCGGTACTTCCCATCTTCGGGAACTCGTTGAGCACGCGCGCATACTTGGCCGCCACCAGGACGCCCAGGTACTTGTTTTGTGACTGCTGCTGCTCGGTGATGTCGCCGGGGGTGAAGACTCGCATTCGTTTTCCTTCTCCGTGACGCTGCTGCGCCGTTGGGTGACCAGCCACCAGACTGACGTCAGTCAGCCCGGCCTTACCGAATCGCGTCGCGCAGCTCGTTGGCGAGTGCCGTCACGCGGTCCTTCAAATCCGTCAACCGCGTGCGGCGCAGCGCCTCTGCATCAATGATGCTCAGCACCTGCGACACCGCGTGTTCCAACTCATCGTTCACCACCACGTACTCGAAACTGTCGATCGTTGCCAGCTCCGTCAGTGCACTGTCGACCCGCGTGGCGAGGGTGGCGCGATCCTCGGAGCCACGACCCGACAGCCGGGACAGCAACTCCACCGCTGATGGCGGCAGGAGGAACACCAGCACCGCCTCCGGGAAGGCCGTCACGAACTGCACGGCTCCCTGCACATCGATCGTCATGATCGGCGTCTGGCCAGCGGCCATCAGCCGATCGATTTCGCTGCGTAGGGTACCGTACCGCTTGCCATGAACCAGTGCATGCTCGGCAAACTCGCCCCGCGCTACTCTGGCTTCGAACTCCTCCCCAGCCAAGAAAAAGTAATCCACTCCATGGCGCTCCGCAGGCCGGGGCGGCCGGGTCGTGCATGTCACGCTGAATCCCACATCTGGCCGGACCTCGAGGAGCCGACGGGCGATGGTGGTCTTACCTGTACCGGATGGGGCCGCCAAAATCACCGGGAACGTCGGTTTGCTCATTCCAGGTTCTCGACTTGCTCGCGCATCCGCTCCAACTCCTCCTTGATGAGAACGACTTCTCGTTGCATCGTCGCGTCGTTGGCCTTGCTTCCCGTCGTGTTCGCTTCACGCACCATCTCCTGCAGGATGAAGCCGAGCCGCTTGCCCACCGCGTCGCTGCCCGGCGCCGCGATCGCCACGCGACAGGCCGTATTGTGCGAGGCAAACCGGCTGAGCTCTTCGCCGACATCGACACGATCGGCCAGGATGGCGATCTCCTGCGCCAGCCGCTGCGGGTCGACGGCGATGCCCGCGGCCAGGTCACGGACGGCGCTGGCGAGTCGGTCCCGCTGCTCGATCAACCGCTCGGGGGCGCGGACCGCCAGGCGCGCCAGCGCGCCTTCGATGATCACCAGCCGTTCGAGGAGATAGTACGCCAGCCGAGCCCCTTCGGCTTCCCGCATCCTCACGAACGCCTGAATCGCGTCGCCGGCCAGCGCCAGGATGGCGGCGGTATCGAGGGTGCCAATCGTCTGGTCGTCATCGACAGCGCTCGTGATAACATCCGGGAGCCGCAACAGCGAGCCGACGTCCACACGGGTATCGATGCCGGCGTCCGCGGGAATCGCACGCAGTTGCGCCGCATATGCCATCAGCCGGGCCACATCGATGCGCGGCCCGTCCGCCGCCTCGCGCTCCACGCGGAGCGCAAACGTTACATGGCCGCGGCTGACATGACGACGCAGGAGCTCGCGGATCTCTGGCTCCATGCGCGTCAGCGCCGGCGGCAGCTTGATCGACGGTGTGAAGAACCGATGATTCACGCTGCGCACTTCCACCGACAAGTGATACGCGCCAACCATGGCCTCCGCGTTGCCGTAGCCGGTCATGCTCTGCAGCGTCCCGACGGCCGAGGTATCTGTCATCAGTTCCAGAAGCTCCACCGAATACCGTACACGGTCAGCGCACCGGGCATCAGCAGACCAGGCACGGTGGAGTACGGCAGATTGAGCACATTACGCAACTGTGCAGTGATCGTAGCGTCCTTGATGGTGAGCTCGGCGCGAAGCCCAAGTGGTGTGCCACCGAATGTGGGCAGGACGATCAGTCCGCCTGTGGAGGTCAGCGCCGGGAACGCCGCCGACGACCGGTACTCTGCCTGCCCTGCGAGCATCAAGTCGAACCCACCGGTCTTGGTTGCGCCAGTCCAATGATAGCGCCAGGTGAGTTCACTGCGGACCTGCGTCTGCGGACGATACCAGCCGACGTTGTCCCACCGGGTTCCCTGCATGTGCAAGGAGAACCCCTTGAACAGCGGGCCAACAATCGTGAAGGTCGCGCCGAGCGCACGCCCTTCGAGGACGGCGGGCGCGGAACGATCGAAGAGCGTCGGCGAGCGCAGGATGGCGCTGTCGCGGATCACGACGCCCCCCTGCAACCAGAGCGATCCGATCTTCAGGGCGACCTCACCACGCGCGGCTTTCGCGACGGGAAGGAACTCGGGCTCGAGCACGTTGGTCGAGTCCTTCGGGAGCAGGAGCGTGCCGGTCGTACCGTACGACACGGCACCGGTCAGCGCCAGGCGCGATACCGGTTGCACCCGCACGAACGCATCCGCACGCGTCACCTCATCGAACGGGTTGCGCTCACCCCACGCCGACATCGAGACGCGACCGAGATCGATTCCGACGCGTGCCGACGGCTGATGCAGTGTGCGGTCATCGACACGCCGAAGCCGCTCGGTGATTGACAGGCGAAGTCGAGGCGAGGCCCACCCTGCCGTTGCCACGTACTGCATACTGGTGCTGGTGGTGTCGGCGCTGTCGGCCGCGAACCCGTCGGTGATGTTTCTGGCCCGGAACGGCGTCTGCTCCTTGTTGTTGCGCGAGACGGCCATGAGCTGGAACCACCGCCCGCGATCGACATTCCCAACCCCCAACCGCAGGTACACATCCCGCTGCACCTGCTCGTAGCCCGGGATCGCACGGCCGGTGGCGAGATAGGTCTCCTCGTTGAGCAATGACAGGGTCTGTTGCGTCGCGCGTACGCGCAGCAACGTCGCGTCGATGCTCCAGGTGGGCTTCACGATGCCGATCCGTGTGAAGATCGTGGTCGCATCGCCATCGCCGCCAAGCCGCCGGTCGTCGGTGCTTCGCTGCTGCAGCATCGCCTGCACCGCGAAGCCGTTCTTCGCACGACGAGCGAGGTAGCCTCGAAACGTGTTGCTGCGGTTGTCGCCGGTCAGTACGTCGGCCCGCGTCTGCGCGGTGAGCCGCAGCGGACCGCGCCACGAGCGCATCAGCAACCGCAGTTCATTCGCCCCCCTCTCGACCACCAGCTCCTCGAGTGCGGCAATCGGGAACAGCGTCAGGTCGGTGACGCCGAAGCTCCGGGCGTCCATCGGTTCGAGTTCGACGCCGTCGAGGAACAACCGAACCCGCGATGCGTCTCCGAGGTACGCGCCGACCTGTGGCGCGAGATAGAAGCGCGCGTGCAGCGAGGCCAGGCCCGGCACACGATCGAGGAAGTCCGCCAGCGTCAGTGCGCCGCTGGAGAACAGGCTGTCGCGCGTCCAGCGATGCGTCATGCCGACCTCTGTCAAGATCGGCACCTCCGATTGCGGCAGTTCGCCAGACACGGAGTCGGCGCGCGTGATCGAATCGGCTCGCGCCTTGAGCACCGAATCGACCGCGGTCCGTTGCTGCGCGAGCGCCGGCATGGCAGCGCAGAGCGCAGCACATGCCAGAGCCCGGAGACGGCTGTCTCTCAGCTGACCCTCGCTCGGACATACTCGACGAAAGTGCCGACGGGACGGCCGGTCGGCCCCTTCGGCAGCGACACGAGGTCGTTTTCGGAATAGGCGGTGCCCGCGACGTCGAGATGCACCCACGGATACCCGTCAGCAAACACCTTCAGAAAGAGTGCGGCCGTGATCGAACCGGCGGCGCGTCCCCCGGTGTTCTTGATGTCGGCGGTGTCGGACTTGATCTGCTCCTCATAGTCCGCGCAGAGCGGAAGCTCCCACCCAGGCTCGGAGGCGCGTGCACCGGCGGCGAGGACGTCCGTCACCAGCGAACGGTCGGTGCCGAAGACGCCCATCAGCGAGTTGCCGAGGCCGATCACGACGGCGCCGGTCAGCGTGGCTGCGTCGATGACCGCCACTGGATCGTACTTCTTCGCATAGTGCAACACATCCGCCAGTACCAGTCGCCCTTCCGCGTCAGTATTGACGATCTCGATGAACGTGCCGTTCGATGCCTGCACGACGTCACCCGGATTGATCGCAGTCCCCGATGGCATGTTGGTCACTGCACCCACCAGCCCCACCACGTTGATCGGCAGCTTGAGCCGAGCGATCGCTTCCATCGCGCCAAGCACACCGGCGGCGCCACTCATGTCATACTTCATCCATTCCATGCCAGGCGCGGGCTTGATCGAGATTCCGCCGGTGTCGAAACACACGCCCTTCCCCGCCAGCACGACCGGGCGTGCCTCGCCGGCGCCGCGGTACTCGAGCGCGATGAGGCGCGGCTCCTGTGGTGTGCCCTGAGCCACCGCGAGAAAACTCCCCATGCGCAACGCTTCCATCTCGCGGCGGCCAAGGACGGTCACATCCATGCCATGCCGCGCCGCGATGTCGCGCGCAGCGTCGGCGAGTGTATCCGGCGTGCAGAGGTTGCCCGGCATCATCTGCAGGCGGCGTGCAAACGCATAACCAGCGGCAATCGATTCTCCGCTCGCCAGGCCGGCCGTGCCGGATGTCAGGTCCGACACCAGCACCATGACGCTTTCGAGCACGACGCGTGGTTCAGTCGGGGGCGTCTTCAGCTCGCGATACTCCCACGCGCCCATCGACGCCCCGATGACCAGCTGCTCGACATCGTTCGCCGTGACATCTGCCGCCGTGACGAGCGACATCGTGGTGACGCTGGAGCCGTTCGCCCGCCGGCCCGCGAGCTGTGCGCCGCGCCGCAACGCAGTTGCCCGATCGGTGACCTCGCCCATGCCGATCAGCAGGATCCGGTCGGGACCACTGGTCCCACCGGCCAGATGCAGAACCTCGTCGCGCTTGCCAGTGAACGCCGCACGCTTGAAGGAGCGCGCGATCGCGCCACCGAGCAGGCCGTCCAGTGCTGCAAGGGAATCCGGAGCGGTGCTCCCCTTGGGCAGCAGCACGGCAAGAATCCCGGTATCCAACGTCTGTGGATCGGCGCGGCGGACGGCGAACGAAAGTGGCATGACTCGAGGTGGCGAGACCGTGGGGACGATTGGCGCTGCCGGTGTGAGCGGGTCAGGCCTGTCGGGACCGCAAGTTAGCTGGCCGGAATCGATCTTCGTATGGCACGGTCAACCAGCTTCGCCTTTGAAATGTGGGCATGACGGTTCTCCGCTCCGGCGAACGCCTTGGGCCGTCCGGGAGCGAACCCAGCCGTTACGACCTTCCGAGCCCGCTCGTCCCGGAAGCACCAGCGGATCGCTCTGATGTCCGCTGCACCCATCCGCCGCCATCGCCCCGTGATCTTCCGTCGCCGTCCGTCGCACACGCCATTGATCGTGAGCACCAGCGCAATGCGGCGCACGACGTCACCGATGCCGGCACCGCAGGGGCCGAGTCTGCCCATGAGCGACGTTGCGCCACGCGCTGGCACAACGCCGCAAGCCGATGTGATTGCAGCGGTCCGCGATTCAGGGTGCGTGATCACGTTCCTCGCTGGCGGCGGGTCCCGGGCGCACCTCACAGCGCGTGTCCACGAGGTCATCACCTCCCACGAAGGGTGCGGACTCGGGGGCAGCGGTTCCGTGGCGGCCTTCGCCGAGCAGTTCTGCGATTCGGCTGAGGGGAAGCGGCGCCTCGTCCAGGCGCTCGCCGTTCACCGTCCGGCGAGTGACCCGACAGCGTTGTTGACGCGAATGGCAATCACCTCATGGGTGCGCACGGTCGGGCTTGCAGCCCAGGCGCGCGCCGTGACCGAGGCGGCCGCCACTGGCTTGCCAGACTGGCACACACCGGGCGACATGTAGCTGGCAAGTGGGGCGTGGGCTTGTCAGTTGGCCGGAACTCCACCACCGTGGGTGATGCGATTGCCTCTCGAAAGTTTGCGCGCGCGGACCTGCGCTGTTGCCTGTTGCCTGCTGTTCGTGATCGTGCCGGAGACGCTCGCGGCGCAGCGGCAGAATCGTGCACCCACCGCCAGCCAGGGGTTCGACGGCGCGGAATGCCGGAGCGGATGTGTCCTCGACACATTGACGATCGACATCGATCGCTCACGCCGCGCACAACCCGGAACGGTGTCGGCCACACTGCTGCTCATCGACACCGTGTCGCTCGCGCGCAAGGGTGCGCCACCCGCTCCCCGTGAGCGGCAGATACCGGTGTCGCTGACGTGCGACTCGACGCCCTGCGCCGCGGCGATCGCGACCGCCCGGCTCTCGGACAAGCGCCTCGATGATGCGCGTGTCGTGCGCCGCGCGGTGGTGACATGGGGCTTGCCATTGCAGCTCCTGCAACACTTGCTTCGTGCTTCCTCGGTGAGTGTCATGGCGGAGGGTCGTGTGCATGCACTGAGCGACGGCATGCTGACGTCGACGCGCGCGCTGCTGGAATCGGCACGGACAACGATCGATGCCGCGGCACCCTACTCGCCACGCGCCAGGCTCTATGTCGCATCGTTCGCCGTCTTCGGCGTTCCGGGTGACAGTACGATGGCCGAGGATGTCGGAACGGCAACCGAGCCGCTGATGATTCCCGATGCTGCGACCCCCGCACCGACCCGCGTGGCGACGCTCATGCTGGTGGGCCGCGGGCCTGAGACGTCAGCGCTGCTGGTGCAGGAAGATGGCACGGGTGCCGCACCCATCTTCGGCGTCTCCGAGTCGGTGACGATTGCCCTGCCCGGTCGCACCGGTCGGCGCGGCGTAGTCACAGGCAAGGTGCTCGCGAGGCAACGGGTCGAAGCCATGCGCGATGCATGTCTCAGCACGAAGGTCTGGACCTATCTGGTGTCGCTGTCACCCGCCGACCTGAGCGCGGCACAGCGCGGCGCAGTGCCGTCGCCGCGTCCCGGTGACGGGATCGACCGCTGGAACGGGACTGCCGTCCGGGAGCCGGTGGCCGCTCGCATAATGCCGGCCGAGCAGCGGAGCATCGCCGCCAGTCGGCCTGTCGTTGCACAGTTCGTGAAGGCGCGGGCGGCGAGTGGCATTCGCGACCGCGACGTGCAGGTACTGGCCGCGCTGCCGAAGGGGGCAGGCTTCGTGACGAACTTCGGCGTCATCGCCCGCGACGGCGCCGGCGGGTGGCGCTTTCCGGGTTTCACGCTTCGGCCCGCGACCTGCCCCTAGCCGGACGCCGCGCGCGAGTCCTTATTCGAGTGTCACGGTCTCTTTGGCACGGGGTGCCGCGCCGGGCTTCCCGGCCGCAGTGGTTGTGCCCGCCTGACACGGTTGCAATGGACGAGGCCCGTCACTACGAACCAAGAGGGGAGAGGCATGAACGCATCCGTCTCGAATTCCGACGAAGAGGTGCTGTCGCTGGGTGCCAAGGAGCTGACACGCGCGAACGGCGCGATCATCTCCGAAGGGGTACTGGCCGGGGTGATTGCCGCCACGGCCGTCGCAGCGGTGTTCCTGGTGGTGGATGTCATGGCTGGCGAAGCCTTTCGGACACCACGGCAGCTTGGCGCCATGCTGCTCGGCATGTTCGGGGCGGCTCCTGCCAGCGGCGACCTGGCAACACCGCTGGCACTCTACACCCTGCTGCACTTCGTCGCCTTCATGGGCGCGGGAATCCTGGCCTCCGCGATCGTGCAGGTGACCATGAAGCAGCCGGCGGCGATCCTGCTGTTCGTGATTCTGTTCTTCGCCTTCGAAGTCGTGTTCACTGGTTTCGTCGCCTTCCTCGACGTGACATCCGTTGGTCACGTCACGCCGGTGCAGGTCGCGGTTGGCAACATCGTCGCATCGGTGGCGATGGCGTTGTTCTTCCGGGCGCGGCATCCGAAGTTGCGGTCGATCGGAAGAGCGTTGGCGGCGGAGGAGTAAGCGCTCGCCGTCTTGCCACTGGCATCACGCTCGGCTGCGCGGCGGAGCACCCAGTGCCCCCCGACGCCGGAGCTTCACTCACGACGACGAACGCCGCCTCCGTTGCGCTGGAGGCGGCGTTCGTTCCTTGCATGATTTGGTGTGTTCGGCGTCCGACTCAGTTGAACGTGTAGCGCAGGCCCAGCTGCAGGCGCCACACATCATCGATCGTCGACGTGCGCTCGAACGTCTGCGTCGGCAGGTTGTTGCCGATGTTGCGGAGGCGGAAGAGCGGAATGCCGGAGGCCGGCGTGGCCTGCGGGATCAATGGCTGGTTGGTGACGAGGCGCTGGCCGCCGCCCCAGTTCTTGTTCAGCAGGTTCCCGACGTTCAGAATGTCGGCACGCACCTGAATGCTGTTCTTCTGTCCGCGGACGTTGGTGAAGATGTCCTGCGTGATGCTGAAGTCAGCCCGGAAGACCGTGGGCAGGAACAGCGCGCCACGTTCCGCGATGCGGCCGCGGTTCTTGCTCAGGTATGGATCCTGACTCACGTAGATGTTCCAGGCGCTGATCTGCTCGGCCACCGTAAAGGTGCGCACGACTCCGTTGACCGTCGCGTTGTACTGCTGGAAGTTCGTTTCGCCGATGTTCTTCGGGATGTAGATCAGGTCGTTCGACGTACCACCGTCGCCATTGAAGTCGCCGCCGTAGGTGTAGCTGGTGTTGCCAATGGTGCGAAGTTCACTGAAGATCGAGATGCCGGTGGCACCGAAGCCGAAGTACTGCTTTCGGTAGGACGTGGCGAGGAAGGCGCGGTGCCCGAGGAACCCGCCGGAGTAGCCGACGCCCGGGTTGTTCGGGTCGCCTGGCTGCTGGTTCGAGCTCCAGCTGCCGAAGGCGATCGAGCCCGGATCGACCGTGTTGCGCGACGAGCCGTAGCTGTAGGCCGCCTTGGCGAAGAAGCCATTGTTGAAGGCCTTCTCGAGCGTGGCCGAGGCAACATAGGACGTGCCGATGCTCTGATTCTTGAGGACGATCGCGTTGTCGATGTTGGTGTTGATGCGGTTGATCGTGCCGCCACCGATCCATCGCGGACGCGTGTCCGGGCCAACGAAGCGTCCGTTCGGCGCCGACAGATTGGCGTTGATGTAGTAGGTGCCGTTGACGTCCTGGTTGTACAGGTACTCGACGGTGCCGATGATGCCCCACGGCAGCCGCTGGTCGATGGCGAGGTTCGAGCGCCAGGTCTGCGGAAAGCGATAGTCGCGATCGGTGAACGCAAGTTCGTAGGTGGCGGCCGGTGCACCCGTGACCGTCGTCGGCTTGTAGGCGGCCGGATCCGGATTGAAGGGCCGATTGAGCACGGGCACCGTGGGCGTCGAGACGAGCGCATCGAAGCCGGTCAGCGTGCCATTGGCACCGACCTGGTTCGAGACCCAGACGTAGGCCGGGCTGCCGGTGAAGATGCCGCTGCCGCCGCGAACCTGCGTGCTGCGGTCGCCTCGGGCATCCCAGTTGAAGCCGAATCGTGGTGAGTACAGGACGTTGGAGCCCGGCAGCTTGTCGGTGCGGTACGTCTGCGCCTGCCCGATTTCGTCGCGGAACGTGAGGTTCGGCACGTTGGCGTTGGCCAATGCGGTGTTCTTGAACCTGGGCACATCCACCCGCATGCCGAGCGACAGCTTGAATCGCGGCGTGATGCGGAATTCATCCTGCAGATATGCACCCGCGTACAGCACGTCGAGCGGCTGGATCGGCTTGATCTGGCCAGGGATGTTGTTGTAGCGCACCTGGAACCGGTTCAGCGGCACCGTCGACGTGGTCCGACCTGGATTGGAGAGAAAGCCGTTGGCGTCCGTGTAGAAGTCAGCCAGCGAGTTGTAGACGTACACGCTCTGCGAGCCCGGGAAGAAGACGTTCTCCGAGCGATAGCGCTGCGCCGTCACACCGAACGTCACTTCGTGGCGGTCGGAGGTGACCGTCAGGTTGTTCTGGAACTGGAACGTGTTGTAGCGCAGCTCGTTGTTCGGCGTGAACGGCTCAGACCCGAACGAGAGATAGGTGGTGCCACCCTGCAGGATGTCGACGAGCGGGAAGAACGACCCGCGCGGCTCGCGGCTTTCGTCATTCTTCGTGTAGCCGATGATCATGTTGTTCGAGATGCGCGAGCCCACCTGCGAGTTCCACTCGCCGACCATCGACTTGATGTTCTCCAGAATCGCGTAGTTCGTATTCTGGAAGCTCATCGCATCGGTGCGATTGTTCCGATTCCCGAACCCGAGTGAGTTCGAGCCGGACGCAATCACATCGGTCTTCGAGTCGAGCTGGATGTAGCGGAGGCTGAACTTGTTGTTGTCGTTCGCATTGTAGTCCAGCTTGGCAATCACGCGCTTCGACGGAGTTTCGAAATCGTATCCGTTGACCGGGCCGGTCTCATACTGGAAGCGATCCTTGAGGAAGGCCGAGAGTGCCGTGACGTCACTTTCGAGCACGCGGGTGGTGTTGCCGATGACGGGCTGACCGCCGGTATTGGTCACGAAATTCGTGCCAGGGCGGGTCTGCTCGTCCTGTTCGTAGTTCACGAAAAAGAAGAGCTTGTTCGGGATGATCGGACCACCCAGGCGGGCACCCGTCTGGGCGAAGTTGAACGTGCCGCGGTTGAACGGCAGGCGGCCGGCGTTTTCGCCGACGAAGGTTTCATCGCGCTGGAGGCGATAGACCGAGCCGGAGAAGGTGTTCGTTCCGCTCTTCGTCACCGCGTTCACACCAGCACCGACGAAGTTGCCCTGGCGCACATCGAATGGCGCAATATTGACCTGAATCTGGTCAACGGCGTCGAGCGGGATCGGAGACACGCCGGTGCGGCCGCCGGGCGTGGCGCCCGAGCCGAGACCGAAGGAGTTGTTGAAGTACGAACCGTCGATCGTGATGTTGTTGAGGCGACCATCCTGCCCGGCGAACGACTGCCCAGACGCCTGCGGGGTGAGGCGGGTGACGTCGTTGATGGAGCGGCTGATCGTCGGCAGTCGCTCCAGCGCCTCACGGCCGATGGTGGTGGCGGCACCGGTGCGCGAGGCGCTCAGCACGCCGCCGCTTTGCGCGGTGACGGACACGGCGGCGAGCTGGACGGCCGCGGGAACGATCACGAAGCTCACTTCAGTGGCAACGCCGAGCTGAATGACAACGTTCGTCTCGGTACGCGGCGCGAACCCGATCGTGGTTGCGGTGATCGTGTACGGACCTCCGACACGCATGCCGGGTATCGTATACCGACCGTCAGTGCGTGTGAGGGCCTGATAGGCAGTGCCGGACGGCAAGTGGAGGGCACGGACGCGGGCGCCCGCCACTCCTTCTTTACTCGCCTGCGCGGTCACCCGGCCCGTGAGGGAGCCGGTCGTGACGCCCTGGGCAGGCAAAACCGTCGCGGCCGCGGCGAGGCTCACCGCAACCAGCGACGCGACAAAAAATTTCTTCATTCCAGATCTCCAGAAGTGAATAACTGCAGCGGCGGAACGACGTTACAAATCTAGTCGTGACGGACGTTTCAGTGGCAGCGCTCGCCAGCGACATCCGGGCGCTCGCTGAACAGCGCCCTATTCGACACTGTTCGGTGGCGCTGGATTGTGCGGGCAACACGGTCCGATGCGGGTCGACGCCCTGAGTCACGCGGTCGACGCACCAACTCGAACAAGCGGTAGATAGTCGCGATCGGGAGGAAACGATCGCTGTCGAGGTGCCCCGTGACCTAGGAGTTACAGGCTCGAGCGACGCGTGTATCCGTGTCACGCGCACCACTTGCCGAGCGGAGGCTCCGGCATCGGAGGCTCCTGGGTGCTGCACTGCGACCACGAGTACCCGGGACGAGACTCGAACTCGTATACCCCGAAGGGTGGGGGATTTTGAGTCCCCTGCGTCTACCGATTCCGCCACCCGGGCAGGCATCCGAGTGCAAAGTAACCGGATCAGGGCGCTTGCGCGAAGTCAGTCCCAGCGATCGAGGGCCGCCGGCCAAGCCAGGCCGCTCACCGCGCCGTCCGGCCCGCTACCAGCGATCGAGGCCGGCGAAAACATCAGCCCCACGCACGTCCCGGCTCAGGGTTTCGAAACGACCACCCCGACTGAACAAGACGAGGGTCGGATCGCGCCGCGCGGCCGCCTTGCCCAGCAGGCTGACCGCTGAATCGACGTCGCCGAGGGCGGCGAGCGTGGCAGCCAGCGTGGCCATCGCAGGCAGGACACCACCGGACGCGTCGCGCATGGCGAGCATCAGTTCCCGGGCGCGGTCTTTCTGGCCCGCGCGGGCGCATGCGTACGCCAGCATCGCCCGCTGCTCGGACACCACGGCGGCCTCACCGGCGCCGCCACGATCCAGCAGTGCGACTGCGTCGGCGGCGCGATCAAGGGCGATCAGTGCGTCAACGCGCACGCTGAGCGCAAACACGGCAGTGGAGTCAGCGGCAAGCACAGACCGAGTCTCCAGCTCTGCACGATCCGGCTTGCCTTCGCCCAGCGCCACCTGGGCCGTCCACGCGTCGATCTGCCGTAGCGCCGGATCGAGTCGGCGAGCGCGCGCCAGCCTGCTGCGGGCCGCCGCAAAGTCGCCGATGTGGTTCGCCAGCAGGCCGAATCCGCTCCAGCCCAGTGCCAGGGTGGAATCGAGCGCAAGGGAACGCCTGAACGACCGTTCGGCATCACGGTTTTCACCCCGTCCGAGCCGGGCGAATGCGAGTGCCTGATGCGCTTCAGCGAGAGTCGAGTCGATGGCAATGGCGCGGGTTGCCGATGCAATCGCGCGATCCTGCGATAGCACCCCTGGCGCGCCAGTGACGGGAGCGGCGAGCACGGTGGCCAGCGCCAGCCCTGCATGTGCGCGTGCGTACGACGGATCGCGGGCAATCGCCTGCTCGAACGAGGCCATGGCCTGCGCCAGTGCGTCTGACCGCAACTGCTGCAGACGGCCAAACCCCTGCAGGACCAGCAGGTGCGCCAGCGGATCGCGTGTCTCAGTCGCGAGCACGATCGTGCCGGTATCGACTGCGGCGCCGCGTGCTGCCGCCGCGACCCGCGCCGCGATGTCGTTCGTCACGGAGAAGAGGTCCGCGGTCGCGAGAACATAGTCCTGGCTCCAGCGAACCTGAGCATCGCTGGCCGAATTGAGTGATACGCTGAGCCGTACGGTATCGCCGGTCACGGTCAGTGTGCCGGCGAGCACCGATGCAGCGCCAAGCTCGCGAGCGGCGCGGCGCGGGTCGAGAGACCGGTCCCGCAGGACTGCGGCGCTCAGTCGACCGATCACGCGTGCACCCGACCTGGCGATGCCGCGTGCCAGCTCGTCGGACAGACCCAGACCGAGTTCCCTGGCACCACCATCGCCGCCGGCGACGACCATCGGCAGGACGACGACAGACTGCTCGATGACCGTCGGACGTGGTGGCGGCGGCGGAGCGGCTTCCTCGCTCGCCTGCGGGCGACGTATCGCCCATCCCAGCAGTGACAGCCCGACGACCGCAGCGGCGGCAATCGGCGCAACGCGTCGGATGTTCAAGCGCTGGCGGACCGTGGGCGCGGATTGCACCGGTTGTTGCGCGGTCACCTGCCTCGTGATCGTCGGAACGTACGCCGGCGTCAGTGCTCGCTCGGCGATCGCCCGTTCGGACACGTCGACTGTTTCCAGAAGCTGCACGATGTTCGCCGCGGTCGCTGGTCGATTGGCGGGATCGATGGACAGGCAGCGCATGACGAGGCGCGCCAGTGTTGCAGGCACATCGCGACGCGTCAACGCGATCGGCGGGGGATCGACATCGAGTGGTGCCTGACCGGCTGCCAGCGCCGCATCACGATCGAACGGTGGTGCACCGGTGAGCATCTCATACGCAACGCACCCCAACGCAAAGAAATCTGCCTGATGATCGGGCGTCGGGCTTCCGCTGAACTGCTCGGGCGCAAGGCAGGCGCGAGAACCAGTCAGTCGTGGCAGCGCCGCAGGCTGCACCTGCTGTGCGCTGGCCAGATCGTGCTCGATTCCGAAGTCGGAGAGACGCGCCGCCTTCTGCGACAAGAGGATCTGATCAGGCGTGATCTGAAAATGGATGGCAGCACGCGCGTGCGCATAGTCGAGCGCGATGGCTACGTCGCGCAACACCGCCACGATCTCTTCGAGTGCGAGCGGCGGTTTTTCCGTGAGCCTGGTGCGCAGCGTGACACCGGGCACGTATGGCGTGATGATGTAGGGCAGCCCCGCCGCCGCGCCCAGCGCCAGCGGTGGAATGATCCCGGGGTGATCGAGTGCCGCCGTGCGCTCCGCCGCGCTGACAAACCGATCGAAATCGAGATCGCCGACCGCCGCCGGCGCCAGCACCGACACGAGCACGGAGCGATTGCAGATGCGTTCACGCGCGATGAAGACGCGCGCGATTGCGGTGCTGCTCGTTTCCCGCTCGAGGGCGAACTCGTCGCCGAGTGCGTGCTGGAGTTCCGCGAAGAGGTCGCTCATCTTGCCCATAGTATCGGCGCGGACCGTCACAGCAGTACGTGCCAGCCTCATCCATAACGTCAGCTCCAGAAGCGCTCAGGCTCTCCAGTGCTGACAATCTCGACCTGCCTCAGCCGCCCTGGTGCGAAGCGGACTGCCTGACAGCCAGAGACACGACTGCTTACGTTCGCAGTCGTCACAGGGGCAGGTTCACCTGCTGGGGTTCCCGTTACTCGAGAGGGCAGATGGAACAGGCTCCGAATCGTCGCGACTTCATCAAGGCCGGGGCGAGCCTTGCCGCATTCGGCGCCGTGCCGCGTGCGCTCTCCAACGCGCGGCCAGGCCCCGTCGCGGACCGGGCCGTGAATCTGTCCCACGATGGGCTGGTGCTCGCGCCGCGGGACTACGCCGCGCTGCTGCAGCGGATCACGGCTGACGGCAAGACGGTGGAGGACTACTACTCGCAGTCCGGCGCCGTTGCGCAACTGGAGGCGGCCTGCGCACGCTTGCTCGGCAAGGAGGCGGCAGTCTTCATGCCGACGGGCACCATGGCCAATCACCTCGCGGTCCGTGCGCTGGCGGGTAACGATCGCCGCGTGATCGTGCAGCACGAAAGCCATTTCTTCAACGACACCGGCGACTGTGCCCAGACGCTGAGTCAGCTGAACCTCATTCCATTGGCGCGGGGCAAGGCGACCTTCACGCAGGCTGACGTCGAGGAAGTGATCGGACGGACAGCGTCCGGACGCGTCGCCGCTCGCGTGGGAGTCATCGCCATCGAGACGCCGGTGCGCCGCAAGGCGGGCGAGCAGTTCGCGATCGATGACATGCGACAGATCACCGCCTTCGCGCGCGCAGAGGGAATCCGCTTGCATCTCGACGGCGCGCGCATGCTGCTCGCATCGGCCTACACGGGGATGGCGCCCGCCGAGTATGCCGCCATGTTCGACACAGTCTACATCTCGCTCTGGAAAGGACTGAATGCCGCATCGGGCGCAATTCTCGCCGGACCCCGGTCGTTGCTTGACGGCATGTATCACACCCGCCGGATGTTCGGCGGCGGATTACCGCAGGCCTGGCCGTACGCGTCGGTGGCGTTGCACTATCTCGACGGTTTCGTCGATCGGTTCCGCGCCGGGATTCAGCACTCTGAAGCGTTCATCCGGGAACTCGAATCGCGCGCCGGAATCAAGGCCCAGCGTATCGCGCAGGGGACGAACATCTTCCGTGTTCCGGTCGCCGGCGTGGACATGGGCAGAATGCGCGACACGCTCAATGCACGAGGCATTGCAATCGGCACGCCGGCGGCTGGAGCAGACGTGCTGACGCTGAACGTGAACGAATCGTGGGCCTGGCTGCCGGCTGGAGAACTGGCGACCGAATTTCTCCGAGCGATGGTCAAGGCGTAGCGGGCAGTCCCGTCGCCGATCAGCGTGGGCTGGCAGGGATCGGTTGCTGCCGAAGCGCGTTGACTTCGGCGACCATGCCCTGCACTTGCGCGGTGACGATGACCCTGCCCTTCTCGCGGGTGGCAAGGGTGGCATTCCCGAAAGTCCCGGTGCGCGACCAGGTCTTGCCCTCACGGACGGCCGCGGCAGAGTCGCGCGTCAGACCGCCAGTGCCGGGGTGATAGTCGTTGGGCGCGAGGCGCATCTTCACGACGTCCGGGTGCATGAAGAGCATCATCGAGGTTTCGAGTTCGTCCGCATGTGTGCCCCCTTCCTGCTGGCGCACCCCTGCCTCGGCCTCCTTCCCGATGTTCAGGATGTCGGTATAGACCATCACGATGCCGTACGCGGCCAGCGAGTCACGCGCGGGTGCAAGGGCCCGCAGCGTCGAGACACCGGTGTTGAGCACATAAAACCGACGCGGTCCATGCCGGGCGATCGACCGCACGATGTCGACGATCATGTCGCGTGCGGTGGCGAGCGTCAGCGACGTCGAGCCTGGGTATTCGGTGAACGCGGGATAGAAGCTGTAGTTGACGGTCGGATACACGATGACCGGCGTCGCCGCCGCGACCGCCTTGGCGAAGTACTCTGCCAGCAGCCAGTCGTTGTTGAGTGGCAGGTGCGGGCCATGTTCCTTTGCCTGCGCGCCGAGGGGAATCATGACGACGGTCGCCGTATCGAGCAGGCGAACGGCCTCGGTCCATGGCAATGCTTCGATCCGCACACTGCGGGACTGTGACGTTGCCGTCGGTGCGAGCAGGCACGCCGCAGACACCAGTACCGTGGCGCTGTTGACGAGGCGACGGAATTTCACACGCTGCTCCAGGTGAGAGAGCTCCAGGTACGGCGGCCGGTCGATGCAGCTGCGTCACGCACTCCGCTACGGTGTCGAGCCCGGAAGATACCGGGCATACCATGTCAGATACCGGTCGTCCGGACGGATCAGACGTGGCGTTTGTGCAGGCACGACGCCCGGCACAGTGAGCGCCAGGCACCCTGCGACCAGGATCCGTACGAACGACATCAGGCGATGTCGCCGCTGCGAATCACCTGCTGATACCAGCGATAGCTGAGCTTCGGCGTACGCTTCTGCGTGGCGTAGTCGACGTGCACCAGTCCGAAGCGCGTGTCATAGCCATCTGCCCACTCGAAGTTGTCGAGAAGGCTCCACGGGAAGTAGCCCACCACCTTCCGGCCTTCGGACACGGCACGCTGCACCTGTCGCATGTAGGCGCGCAGATACATCACGCGGTCGATGTCCTGCACCTCGCTCGTGGCTTGCGTCGGCCCACTGTCCGCGCAGCCGTTCTCACTGATGAAGATCGGGAGATCGCGCTGGCCGAGCGCGTCGCCGATCATGCGGATGCCCCAGTAGATGGATTCCGGCACGCAGTTGAGCCACGGCGTACCCATCTTCGGGAACTTGTCGAACATCGGAATCTCTTCGAAGCCTGCCTTCGTTGCCGCGGCCCGCACGTATGCACCCGTGTAGCAGTTGAAGCCGAGACCATCGAGGGGTTGATGAATCGTCTTCATGTCGCCGCTCTGGATCGTCGGCGCGTTCGCTCCCCGCTGCTCCATCCAGAACGGATCGTACTGTCCGGTCAAGAGCGGCACGATGATCGCACCGTTGGCATTGGTGCGTGTGAATGCCAGCCGGGTGGCCTCGATATGCTCCGGCGTTTCAATCACCGGAATGAACGGATTGAAGTTCTCGGCGATCGCGACCTTGCACGGTCGCGGCGATGACGCACGGATCGCCTGGCAGCCGCGACCATGCGCCAGCAGCGCGTGATGCCCCACCTGCCAGCGTTCCTTCTCGGTTGCGAGGGCCAGCCCGGGCGCGTGCGGCGCGGTGGCCTTTACACCGTATCCCACCTGCGTGAAGGTGAGAATCTCGTTCAGTGTCATCCATCGCGAGACGCGATCACCGAGACGCTTTGCCATGACGCCGGCATAGGTCGCGAAATCATCAGCCACCTCGCGGCTCTCCCATCCGCGGTAGCGATCCTGCAGTGCCTGCGGCAGGTCCCAGTGATACAGCGTGACGTGTGGCGTGATGCCGTTGGCCAGCAGTTCGTCGACGAGGCGGCTGTAGAAGTCGATGCCCTTCTCGTTCACGGCGCCGCGGCCGTCCGGGATGACGCGCGACCACGAGGTGCTGAAGCGGTAATGCTTCACGCCGAGGTCGGCCATCAGGCGCACATCGTCCTTGTAGCGATGATAGTGATCACAGGCGACATCGCCGGTGTCGCCGTTGCGAACCTTGCCCGGGGTGTGGCTGAACGTGTCCCAGATGCTGGGCTTGCGGCCGTCGATCGCGGCGGCGCCTTCGAGCTGATACGAGGCCGTGGCAGCGCCCCACCAGAAGTCCTTGGGAAACGCATCACGAGCACTGGCCGCCATCGACGCTGCCGGATTGACCGCCTCGGCGCTCAGCCGGCTGGCGTGAAGTGCTTCGGCCGCCACGCCCAGTGCGGCAGCCTTGACGAAGTTGCGACGATGCATGCTCACGAGTTGACCCGGTGAAGTAGACAAGCGGTGAAATGCGCTTTGCGGAGCGTCACGACGCGTCCGGTACTGCTGCAACTGCGCCGGTGAGCGCCGGGGCGGTGGCAAACCAGACCGTCGCCGCCCCAACGAGGCCTGCCATCAGCGAGGCTGCCACGATGCCGACCTTGGCCTGCGCGATGAGCGGGGACGACGGGAACGCCAGCCCGGAGACGAACAGCGACATCGTAAATCCAATGCCACCCAGACAGGCGACGCCAGCGATGCTCGCCCACGAAGCGCCGGTTGGCAAGGGAGCGCCGAGACGCGTCGCGATCCATGTGGCGAGCAGGATGCCGACCGGCTTGCCGACGATCAGTCCCAGCGCGACGCCAATGGTCACCGGGCCCACCAGCACGGGCGCGTCAGGGCCAGCCGAGTCGAGCGTGACACCGGCGTTGGCCAGCGCGAAGAGTGGCATGATCCAGAAGCTCACAGGGATGTGAAGCAGACGTCGGAACTGGGCGAGCGGCGGTTGCGCATCTTCGACGGCAGTCTCGAATGCCGCCAGCGCGCGTTGCTGTCCACCGTTCGAGAGGACCGGTCGGTCATCTTCGCCGGTGGCGATCTCGAACTCCGCCAGTCGCTGGCGGGCTTCGGCTTCGAATCGTGCGGGTTCAATTCGCGAACGGGCCGGAATGATCAGCGCCAGCACAACGCCGGCAACCGTCGAGTGTACGCCCGAGCGCAGCACGCAATACCACAGGCCGATGCCGAGCAGTGCATACACACTCTTCCAGGCAGCACCGGCGGCGTTGGCTGCAATCAGCAGAACGACGCATCCTGCGGCGTACATCAGCCATGCCGCCTCAGGCGCGTGCCCGTAGAACAGGCTGATGATGATCACGGCGCCGAGATCGTCGGCAATGGCCAGCGCCGCCAGAAACACGGTCAACGCCGGCGGCACGCGGGACCCGATCAGTGCCAGCACACCGAGCGCGAAGGCGATGTCGGTGGCGGTCGGAATTCCCCACCCTGGCGAGCCTGGCGTGGAGCGATTGAAGGCCGTGAAGATCAACGCCGGCACGATCATGCCGCCAACTGCGGCAGCGAGCGGCAGTGATGCCGTCCGCACGGTCGAGAGTTCGCCGACGAGGAGTTCGCTCTTGATCTCGAGGCCGACCAGCAGGAAGAAGATGGCCATCAGGCCATCGCTGATCCACTCACGCAGCGAGAGGGAGAACACACCGCTGCCGAAGGACAGCGCTACCGGTGTCTGCCAGAACGCCTCGACCGCGCCATGCCACGGGCTGTTCGCAATCGCCATCGCGACTGCCGCCGCAACGAGTAGCGTGACCCCACCAGCCGCCTGCCACTCTGCGAACTGCCGGAACGGCCGGATCAGCCGCACGGCAAGGACGGGGCGCGGAGGAGCAGTCATGCGCGCAATTTAGCTGCGCGCCGACGCCCGTGTGAGCGCTCAGTCCTCGGGCGGCACTCCGGCGCCTCGGACGCTGTCGACGCGCTGCTGAATTCGCCGACGCAACTGCTCCATCATCCCGACGTATTTGACGCGCTGCTCGGGGCTCAGGAACGTGCTCAGTTCGTCCTGCTCCTTCTGCTGCAACTCCAGGCGCTGCCGCTGGGTGTCGAGCAGGTCGTCGAGCAACGCCGCCGTTGCTGGCGACCGACTGGCGTCGCCACTGGCCACCGATTGCCGCAAGTCACGGCGGATGCGCATCTCCTCACGTGCGAGCTTCAGGCGATCGTCGCTGAACCTGCGATTGACGTCCATCAATCGCGTCGCCTGCTGATCGTTGAGGTTGAGACGCTCGCGCACGGCACGGGCGAGCACTTCGCGCAGGGAATTCTCGACGCGCATGCGCTCGGCGAATGCGGGGGACTTGCGCAGGCGTTCGTCTTCTGCCTGCACCGCGTTGGCGGCGCGCCGGGCTTCGCGACGGGCCCGGGCCGCTTCACCAGCTTCCTGCGCCTGGAGCGCCGAGGCGCCACACACGAGCATCGCGCCGACGAGCAAGATCGCCGGCCGGGATCGTGACATCATGCACCCTCCGCGGCAGAGAGATCGACGGCGGTTTCCGGCTCGGCTGACGGTACGCCGTCGAGCGCAAGGATGTCCGCCTCCAGCGCGCGCAGCTGCTCCACCGAGAGGTCGTCTGTGGATGCGCCGAGACCGAGCTGCGGTGCGGATGATTCGCGTGCGGCCAGCGACGCGGCGGCGGTGGGCCCCACGCCGCGCAGCTCATGCTGCTGCCGTCCGTTCATCACGGTCACCGCGGTCCCGCCACCAACGACCAACAGCAATGCAGCAGCGCGCGCGAAACGCATGGAAATCATGGGGCGCTTGGCATTACGGCGCGCGGCGAGTTCATCGACCATCGGTGCGTCCGCCGTGCGCGGCGGCGCAGGCAACGCACCGACGATCTGCGCGACGTTGATCGCCACCGGCGCCTGATGCGCCGCACGAGCGGTGCGCAGCAGATGAAATTCGGCCGCCAGCTCGGGATCGACAGCGATCGCGCGCTCGACGATCGCCGCGTCGTCCGCCGAGAGGCGGCCGTGCAGCAGATCGGGCAGGCAGTCCTGCAGTTCATCCCTGGTCATGTCACGCATCGAGAAACTCCTTCACGGCTCGCATTGCATTGTGGTAGTGCACTCTCGCGGCCCCTTCCGTGGTGGATGCAACGGTCGCGATTTCCTTGTACGACAACCCTTCGACCACCCGCAACGTGAACACTTCACGTTGCAGTGGAGACAGTCGCGCGACCGCCAACCGCACACGCTGCTCCGACTCATCCGCCACGACACCATCGAGCACGTCATCAGCCGACACCAACTGGTCCTGCGCATCCTCGATCGCGACATGGTTGCGATCCCGTCGATTGGCCCGGCGTTGATCGAGTACCAGCCGACGCGCGATGGTGAACAGCCACGACCGGAGCGACGAATCCCCGCGAAACGCATCGAGCGAACCGAACGCACGAACAAAGGTGTCCTGCACGATCTCCTCGGGCGCCGACATCACGCCCAGACTTCCCACGAACCTGACCAGCGATGGTGCGTGCCGCTCGACCAACGCCGTGGCCGCTCGCTGATCTCCGCCAGTCCAACGGGCGATCAGCGCGTGGTCTTCGTCTGCGTCGTCACCCGCTCGGCTCAGGTCAGGCATGTCGGTCTGGTAGGCAGACGCGCGTTTCGCGGCGATGTTAAGGTCGCTTGCCGACACCCGGAAATCCCCATCCTTCGCCCTGCCCTGGTCCCGATGCCCAGCCATCGCCTCCCCGCCCTGATCGCCCATCGCGGCCTGCCGCGCCGGCATCGCGAGAATACCCTCCCGGGATTCCTGGCCGCCACGGAGGCCGGCGCTGACGGCTGGGAGCTGGATGTCCATGCGACGCGGGATGGAGTGGTGGTGGTGCATCACGACCCGGTTCTTCCGGCAGTGGCGGGCTCGCTGGCCGGTGCCCGGATCGCCGAGTTGGACTGGTCGCGGCTGGCGGAGGCAACGGTCGGGGCCGCTGGCGAGCGTATTCCGAGCCTGGATGACGTGCTCGAGGCGGCAGGAGATCGAACGACGGTCTATGTCGAGGTCAAGGCGCGGGGCATCGAGGCGGCGGTCGAGGCGTGCCTGCTCCGGCATCGGACGACGCCGACGGCGGTGCACAGCTTCGACCACCGCATCGCGCTGGCCATCGGGCACGCAGTTCCGACGATTCCGGTCGGCGTTCTGACCGACTCGTACCTGATTGACGCCGTCCATTCGATGAAGGCCGCCGGTGCGCGTGACTTCTGGCCCCACAAGGAGATGGTCGATCGACCGCTCGTCGAGGCAATTCACGCCGTCGGTGGACGAGTGATCGTCTGGACTGTCAACGACGTCGCGCAGGCGCGGTGGCTCGCCGACATCGGCGTCGATGCGCTCTGCACCGATGTGGTGGACGAGCTGCGTGCCGCCGGATTCGGCGCGTAGACAGTCTCGACGGTCTGAGAGACATGGCGGGTGCCGGTGCCCGGGCGCACATTGGCCGGGCACTCCTTCTCCCGCTGTCTCTCCCTTGGAGGTCTCGCTCGTGCGACATGTCTTCGTCCTGCTCTGTGCGGTTGGGTCGGCGCTCCATGCGCAACCCCAGGCAGCACCGGCTGCTCCGTCCAAAGCGGCGGTCGCACCGGGCACGGGTGCGATTGCGCTGCCGAATGCCGATCCGTTCCCGAGCACCTATCGCCCCGCGCCTGCTCGCGCGGTGCTCATCACCAATGCCACGATCCTGACCGCCGCAGGCCCGCAGATCGATCGCGGGTTCGTGCTGCTCCGCGATGGCAAGATCGTGAACCTGGGGAGCGGCGCACCACCTGAGGCGGGCGATGCCGAGGTGATCGACGCCAACGGCCGCTACGTCACACCTGGCCTGATCGACACGCATTCGCATCTGGGCGTGTATGCGGCCCCCGGTGGCGAAGCACTGAGCGATGGCAACGAGGCGACCGCACCAACCACCGCACGCGTCTGGGCCGAGCACAGCGTGTGGCCACAGGATCCGCAGTTCCCGCGTGTGCTCGCCGGTGGTGTGACGACGATTCAGGTGCTGCCCGGCTCGGCGAATCTGGTGGGAGGGCGCAGCGTGGTGCTCAAGATCGTGCCGAGTGTCAGCGTGCAAGGGATGAAGTTCCCCGGTGCGAAGTACGGGCTGAAGATGGCCTGCGGCGAGAATCCGAAGCGCGTCTATGCCAGCCGCGGTCCATCGACCCGCATGGGCAACGTCGCCGGCTATCGCGCGGCGTGGATTGCCGCCGAGTCGTACCGACGCCGCTGGGACAAATGGCTGGCGGACCGCCAGGGTGATCCGCCGCAGCGGGATCTCGAGCAGGAGACGATGGCCGACGTCCTCCGCGGTAACATCCTGGTGCACAACCACTGCTATCGTGCCGATGAAATGCTGCAGATGATCGACATCGCTCGCGAGTTCGGCTATCGCATCCGGTCGTTCCACCACGGGGTGGAAGCCTACAAGCTGGCCGACGTGATGGCGCGCGACAGCATCTCCGGTTCACTGTGGAGTGACTGGGGCGGCTTCAAGATGGAGGCGCTGGACGGCATCAGAGCGAACCTCGCGTTGGTGCACAATGCTGGCGCACGCGCGATCGTCCACAGCGATGATGCCAGCGGCGCGCAACGGCTGAATCAGGATGCCGCCAAGGCGCGCGCCGCCGGTGCTTCGATCGGCATCAATATCCCCGACGCCACGCTGATCCAGTGGGTGACGCTGAATGCGGCGTGGGCACTCGACCTGCACGACAAGGTGGGATCACTCGAAGCGGGCAAGCACGCCGACGTCGTGCTGTGGAACGCGAATCCGTTCAGTGTGTATGCACGTGCGGATCGTGTCTGGATCGATGGATCGCTGCGCTATGATCGGATGGACCCGAAACAGCGCTGGCGCACGGACTTCGAACTCGGCTTCGTGCCGGCACCATCCCTCGTTCCGGGGGGGCGCCGCTGATGCGCACGATCCAGAGTCTCGCAGCAACCGCGCTGATGCTGGCCGGTGCAGCGTCGCTGGGCGGGCAGAACACGATTGCCATCACCGGTGCGACGATCTATCCGGTGAGTGGTCCGCGCATCGACAACGCGACGATCGTGATGACCAACGGAGTGATCACCGCCGTCGGTACCGCCGTCACGATTCCGGCTGGCGCGCAGCGGATCGACGGCACCGGGAAATGGATCACACCGGGTCTGATCGCCACCGCCACCTCGCTGGGTGTGGTGGAAGTGGGGGCCGTGGGTGAAACACGCGATGGACGGGCGCGCGGCAAGGAGAACATCGCCGCCGCGTTCCGCGTCTGGGATGGCTTCAACCCGCGCTCGGTGAGCCTGCCAGTGGCACGACAGGACGGCGGCATCACCACGGTCGGTGTGATGCCGTCCGGCGGCCTGGTGTCGGGCCTTGGCGCCGTCTACGACCTGCCCGAAGGCGCCAGCGCGGCCGGCATGCTGCGCAAGGCACCGGTGGCGATGGTGGCCACACTCGACAACGCGGATGCTGCGGGCACGGCGTCGCGCGCTGAAGCGCTGGCTCGTCTGCGAACGCTCCTGTCGGATGCGCGGGAGTTCAATCTGGGCCGCCTGCGGTACGACGCCGGCAACATGCGCACGCTGAGCGCCGGGCGGGCAGATCTCGATGCCATGCAGCTGGTGCTGAAAGGCACGATCCCTCTGGTCATTTCGGCGGACCGGGCCAGTGAGATTCTCAACGCCATCGCGCTCGGTCGCGACTTCGGCGTCCGGATCGTGATCAATGGCGGCGCGGAGGCGTGGAGCGTGGCGTCGGATCTGGCGCTCGCCAAGGTGCCGGTGCTCACCGGTGCGATGAACAACATTCCCGAATCGTTCGGCGCCCTCGGACAACGGCAGGAGAATCTCGCCCTGCTGCGTGCCGCGGGTGTCCAGGTGGCGATCGTTGGCAATGGCGCTGGCGGCGAAGACGGATTCAACGTGCGCAACCTTCGCTACGAGGCTGGCAACGCGGTTGCGTACGGGATGTCGTGGGATGACGCGCTGCGCTCGATCACGCTGGCCCCGGCAGAGATCCTCGGCCTGAGCGACAAGATCGGATCACTGGCCATCGGCAAGGTGGCCAACGTCGTCGTCTGGAGCGGTGATCCGTTCGAGTACGCATCGCAGCCTGAACACGTGTTCGTGGCCGGCACGGAAACGAAGATCATGACCCGTCAGGATCAGCTGACGCAGCGATATCGCCAACTGCCGGTGAAGTACTGAGCGCACGTGAATGAACGGGCATGACGACGGGGTGGTGCATGCGGCCATCCCGTCGTCCGTCGCACGCCTCGCAGCGTCAGCGCATGACCGCGATATCCAGCCCGATGTACCAGTTGCGCAGCGGTGAGGGCTCGAGCACGCGACCGAAGGCGCCGTTGACCGTCACCGCGCCCACATACGCCGTGTTCTGTGCGTTGAGCACCCCGACGAACGGCTCCAGACGATAGCCCTTCCAGCCGCGCGTCCATGCGGCGCGCAGGTTGGTCACGCCGGTGCCCCACCCCGGCACACGGATGGTATTGAGATCATCCGCGAAGAGTGCGCTGGTCCACGTCTGATCTGCATCGAGCGTGAGACCGAACCAGGACGCCGATCGAACGCCCAGGCGCAGCTGCTGCGGCGGTACGCCCGGCAACTGCTTGCCGTCCAGCGTATCCACCCGCGTACCGGTCGTCTGACGGTAATCGTCGAATTTCAGGTCCGACCAGGTGTAGGCGAGGTTGAGTGACGCCAGCGTGCCAACCCGGAGACTGCCGCCCGCTTCGATGCCGATGTTCTTCGTTCGGCCGGCGTTCTCGAAGAACGCCGTGCCATCGACGACGCGCGACTGCACGATCGCATTCCGGACATTCGCGCGATAGGCGGCGACGTTCCATGACGCGAGCGTCGACACGGCACCGCGCGCACCGATCTCGGTACTCAGCGTGCGCTGCGGCCCGAGATTCGGGTTGAAGCCCCCCTGCCGATCCGGTCGCACCTGCAGTTCGGTGGTCGTCGGCGTTTCGAAACTCGTGGAGACGTTGGCATACGGTGCGAAGGCAGTCCATCCGGTGACGGTCACGCCCGCGTGTCCACTGACGGCGGACAACGGCCGCGCGCCACTGTTGTCGCCGCCGTTGACACCACCGTCGCCCAGGAAATCATCACGAACGGAAAACCGGAGCCGGTCATACCGCGTGCCAGCGTTGAGCAGCACGCGCGGCGTGGGAGTCCACTGCGCCTGGAGAAACGGCGCAATACTGGTCACCGTCTCGAACTGATTGAGAATGATCGTGTCGGTGATGGCCGTCGGGCGTCCGCCGGAGGATCGTCGGTTGATGCGGGTGTCTCGCATCTGCTGGACATCGATACCCGCGGAAAGCGCAGGAGCTGCTGGCGTCTCACCGAGGTTGTAGCGCGCGCTCAGGCGCGTGCCGGCGAAGAGGCGATCGAGCGTGGAATAGATGCCGCTGGTGGGCGTCACCGTGCCAGGCGGCGCGGTCGACAGCGCATTGCGAACGACCCGGGAACTGATCCAGGTCGTCGCGACAAACTCCGCCCGATCAGGGCCCGCGCCGTGGTGATATGAGACGCTCAGCTGATCCTGCTTGACCCGTCGATCAGAACCGCGCCGGATGTTGGCCGCGCTGGCCGAGTCTCGACGCACGGCGTACTCGGCAAATGTCAGCGCACCGGGATTGAATGCGTTCGGCACTTCGGCAACCTGTGCGCGGATTTCGACGCGGCGAGCGGCACCAAGCGAGTAATCGACAGCGGCGTTCAGCTGCCGGGACTCGGCTTCACTCCGTTGCCTGAAGCCATCGGTCGTCAGACGCGAGAGGGAGAGCGCCGCGATGGCGTTGCCTGAACGCCCCACGGTCCGCAGCTGCATCTTGCGTTGCCCGTACGATCCAGCCAGCACACGCGCCGATTGCGAGAACGGTGTCGGCGCACGCAGATCGTTGGAGAAGGAGAGCACACCGGCCGATCCATTGCCGTACAACGAGGCGGTGCTGCCACGGAGCACCTCGACGCGATCGATGTTACCGAGTTCGACGTTGGTGAGCTGCGTCTGTCCATCGGGGAGGGTCTGTGGCACGCCATCGAGGAAGACCTTCACACCGCGCAACCCGAAGTTGGCGCGCGATCCGGCACCACGGATGGCGATACGGGAGTCGGTCGCGAAGTTGTAGCGGCTGGCCACGAAGACGCCCGGCACGGAGCCCAGCGCCTCGTCGAGATTGACCGTCGGCTGGGCGCGGCGCACTTCACGGACGCCAACCACACCCACCGCCCACGGCACACGTTCAAGTGATCGCTGATCGGCCATCACGCGAACGCTGACCGTCGGCAGCGGCTGAATGCGGATCGAGTCAGCGCGCGAGGAATCTGACCGGACGGGTCGCTGCCCGTGTAGCGTGCCCGAGATGCATGCGCTGGCGGTCAGGACATGGCAGAGTGTACGAAGCTGGATCACGACTGCAGGATGACGGGTGACGTGCGCCGGAGCGCACGTTGCTGGCACGATCAACGGGGCGTTGCCGCCACGGTCGGCGCGAAGGCAGGGCGCACGCGATGCAGCGTCGCCTGTTCGAAAGCAAAGCCGGCGCGCAAGAGTTGCGGTTCGCTCCACGCGGCGCCGAAGAAGGAGATGCCGATCGGCAATCCTGCAACGCGACCGGCCGGCACGGTGAGATGTGGATACCCCGCCACCGCCGGTGCGGTCGAGACGCCGCCGCCGAAATGATCGCCGTTGACGAGATCGATGACCCAGGCCGGACCACCGGTCGGTCCGACCAGCACATCACACCGCGTGCGCTTGAGCACTGCGTCAATCCCCTCACGTCGCGAGAGGCGGACACAGGTTTCGCGGGCCCGACGATACACCTGACTGCTCAACGGCCCGCGCTTCTGCGCCTGCGTCAGGGTCTCCTGCCCGAACCATTGCAATTCCGCGTCCTGATTCTTCTCGTTCCAGAGAATCAGCTCCGCGAGTGAATGGATCGGCACCGTGGCCGGCAGTGCGCCGAGATACGCATTGAGTCCCGCCTTGAACTCGTGCAGCAGTACCTCGTATTCCTGAGGGCCGTACTTCTCCGCGTTCGGCACGTTGGCGTTCTCGATGATGGTCGCCCCACGGTCGCGCATCACCTTGATGGCGTCTTCCATCAGCCGGTCCACACGGACATCGAAACCGAAATGGTTTCGCGCGACACCGATTCGCATGCCACGCAATCCATCATTGGTGAGGGTCCGCGTGTAGTCCGTGGGCAGGCCGGCGGGGATACCGCGCATGCTACTGTCCGTGGCATCGCGCCCCAGCATGCCGTTGAGCAGCAGCGCGGCATCGCGCACGGTGCGCGCCATCGGCCCGGCGGTATCCTGGCTGGCCGAGATCGGGATGATTCCGCTGCGGCTGAGGAGCCCCACCGTCGGCTTGAGCCCGACGATGCCATTCAGCGATGCCGGGCAGATGATCGACCCGTCCGTTTCCGTGCCGACGGCGGCAATGCAGAAATCGGCGGCCACGGCGGCGCCGCTGCCCGCGCTCGATCCGCAGGGTGAGCGATCGAGCACATGCGGGTTCTTCGTCTGTCCCCCCCGCCCGCTCCAGCCACTGCTCGACTTGTTGCCGCGGAAGTTCGCCCATTCGCTGAGATTCGTCTTGCCCAGAATGACGGCGCCGGCGGTGCGCAGCCGCTGCACGACGGCTGCGTCACGACGTGCGTGATGTTCCGCCAGCGCCAGCGAGCCTGCACTGGTGCTCATCCGATCGGCGGTGTCGATGTTGTCCTTGAGCAACACCGGCATTCCATGCAGCGGCCCCAGCATCCTCCCTCCGCTGCGGGCTGCGTCGGCGGCATCCGCCTGCGCCAACGCATCGGGATTCACTTCAATCACGCTGTTCACCCTCGGACCGTCTGCATCCAGCGTTCGAATGCGCATCAGGTAGTGCTCCGTCAGCGCGCGCGACGTCAGGCGTCCGGCCGCGAACTCGGCCTGTGCCGCAGCAATCGTCAGATCATCGAGTGCATCGGCGGGCGTGGGCCGCGACACCGCGTCCGGCGCCCAGAGCGTCATTGGCCGAAGGGGCAGTGCGCCAGACAGCGCGATTCCCGCCGCGAGGAATTCCCGACGTTCCATGCAAGCATCCCGGGACGAGAGTGAGACGGTGTGACGATGCGCAGGGGATTGTGCGTGCGGCGGCACGCCTTCGCCAGTCCTGCGCTGGCGGGGCGCCGGCGGACGTCAGTGCAACCCACGCGCCCGGGCTGTCCGTCGGTGTGTGCGGCGCCGCACGCCGGGAAGACGCAAAAGCGTCACGCCGTCCCGACACACACAACGCAAAACGCCTCCGCAATGGCGGAGGCGTTCGGCAAAACCGTAACAGACTCAGTCGGCAGCGACGGCTTCGACTTCCATGGCCAGCGGACGGACACCGACCTTGGTGCGACGCTTGTCCTTGGGCGAGAACTCGACCACGCCATCCACGAGGGCGAAGATCGTGTAGTCGCGGCCCAGGCCGACGTTGTTGCCGGGGTGCACCTTGGTGCCGCACTGGCGGATGATGATCCCGCCGGCCCGCACGAATTCACCACCGAACTTCTTGACGCCGCGGTACTGCGGATTCGAATCGCGACCGTTGCGGGATGAGCCTACGCCTTTCTTGTGTGCCATTGATGCCTCAACCCAGCTTGATGTCGGTGATGCGGACTTCGGTGAAGCCCTGACGATGGCCCTGCTTTCTGGCGTAGTTCTTCCGGCGCCGGAACTTGAAGACGATGATCTTCTCGCCGCGGCCGTGCTTGACGATTTCAGCCGAGACCTTGGCGCCGGCGAGCGTCGGAACGCCCGTCTTGACCGAGGACCCGTCCGAACCGAGCAGGACTTCGTTGAATTCGACCGATGCGCCGGCATCGCCGAGCAGGGTGGGAAACCGGTATGTCTGGCCTGCACTGACGCGGAATTGCTTCCCGCCGGTGCGAATGATCGCGTAGCTCATGAGTGTACGACGTGTAAGGGTAATGAGCCCACGAAGTTAGCCGCCCAGAGTCTGGGTGTCAACGGCGTCGTGGTGCCGGAAGGGTCTGAGGCTGAGCCAGACGCCTGTGGTGCACCCACCCGAAGGTGAGAAGAACGGGTGGCCGCAAGCGAGGGTCACGCCAGCGCGTACTGCGCCGTCACGTCCCGCTGCGCACCCTTGACGACGAGCTTGTACTCGTCGGGCCGGAGCAGAGGGTCGTCCCGGAGTTCCAGGGGAAATGACACGATCTTCTCCAATCGGGACAACACATCCGGTTCCTGTTCGAGCACATACATGGCCACGTCGGGGTGCAGCTTGACCAGCATCGGATCCCGGCGGCCTTCCACCCCGATCCGCTTGACTGACCGTTCCACGCGGCGCACGATCGTCTCGGGGGTGAAGATCCGGCCGGTGCCGTTGCACGTCGCGCACGGCTCGGTGGTAGCCTGCAAGTGGCTCGCCCGGACCCGCTGGCGCGTCATTTCGATCAGCCCAAGGTCGCTGACGGTGAAGGCCTTGGTGCGGGCACGATCACGCCCGAGATGTGTGCGCAGTTCCTGCAGCACCTTCTCACGGTTCGCCTTCGTCTCCATGTCGATGAAGTCGCAGACGATGATGCCACCAACGTCCCGAAGCCGCAGCTGGCGGGCCACTTCACGGGCGGCCTCCATGTTCGTCTTCATGATCGTCTTCTCGGGGTCCTTCTTGCCGGTGTAGCGCCCCGAGTTGATGTCGATGGAGACGAGGGCCTCGGTGGGCTCGATGATGAGGTAGCCACCCGACGGCAGGTCACAGCGACGCTTGAAGATGTCGCGGATCTCGCCCTCGACATCGTGCTTGTCGAACAGCGGCTGCGTCTCTTCGTACAACTGCACGCGGTCCACCAGCTCAGGACCGACGCCCTTCAGGTACTCGATGATCTCGTTGTAGAGCTGCCGACTGTCGACGACCAGCCGGTCGACCTTGGCGCTGAACAGATCGCGGATGATGCCGCGGGCCAGATTCGTCTCGCGATGGACGAGCGCCGGCGCGCGCATGAACTGTCGCTTGCGATTGATGCGTTTCCAATTGTTGACGAGCCCCGTCAGCTCGCGTTCGAGCGTCTCGGCGGTCACATCCTCGCCCACCGTGCGGACGATCACGCCGCCCGCATCCTTCGGCAGGAAGGCGTTGACCTGCTCCTTCAACCGCTGCCGTTCGGCCCGTTCGCCAATCTTCCGGCTGACACCGACCCGTGACGAAAACGGCATCAGAACGAGGAACCGCCCCGCCATCGAGACCTGCGCGGTGACGCGCGGTCCCTTGGTGGAAATCGGCTCCTTGCTCACCTGCACGAGGATGGTGTCGCCGCGCTTGAGGACGTCCTGAATCTGTGGCGCTTCCTTCCGCGGCTGCCGCCCGGATTTCGGCGTATCGCTGCCGCGCGCCGCCGCATCCTGCGCCGCCTCGGCCGCGTCGTCACCATCGCCTTCCTCGTCGTCATCGTCGTCGTCTTCATCGGTCTCGTAGACCAGATCCGACGCGTGAAGGAAGGCGCTCTTTTCGGTGCCGATGTCCACGAACGCGGCCTGCAATCCAGGCTGGACCGCGTCGACCCGCCCGAGGTAGATGTCGCCGACCATCCGGCGAGCCTCAGGACGCTCGACCAGCAATTCCACCAACTGGTCGTCTTCGATGATGGCCACGCGCACTTCCCGTGCGCCGGCATTGATCAGGATGTCACGCTTCATGCACGCCTCGCGGCACCGCGTGAGGCGACCCAGTACACACGCAGCCCGTGGGCTGACCTACGTGAGAGCTGACCGATGCGCGGACGCGCACCAGCCACCAGCGTCTGCCGCACGACGCGCCTCACCCGGTCGAATCAGCGTTGCCCGCCCACATGACGATGCGGCACTGCGAGTTCGACTGCGACCGGTGGTCACACAGCGGTGACCGGTGAAACGAGTGCGGCCCAGTCAGCCGGACGCCGCCACTCCAGCGTCACTGCAAACCGGGGTCGAACGCACCGGTGTGGGGGTCGCTCCACGCCAGCGATCGGGCGCAGCGCACTCACGGCGCGCCGCACCACTCGGGGAAGCCTATCGACGCGCGATGCCAGACGGCACCCCATTCGTGATCAATCTGTCACAACGGCAGGTTGGGCAGACTTCATGTATTCCGGCTATCGGAGCGGACTGAAGATCAGCCAGAGCAGGACGCCGACAAAACCAAGGCCCGCCTGCCACTCATTGTGTCGCAGGTACAGGGACGGACTGAAGCCGGCCGACCTGTCGGCCCCTGGCGGTCCGGACCACGGCGTGAGCCGCGGCAGAAAGGCCGGCACATGGGCCTCGTACTCGGCGTACGCGGCACCATAGACGCCGCGCAGGTAGGCTCGCTCCCGGGCGATGGTCGGCCCGTACACGGCCACCCAGAAGCCGATGACGAGTGCGACGGCCACCCAATGCGCTGCAATCGCGAAGCCAAGCGCGAGGAGAAAACTCCCGACGTAGAGCGGATTGCGCGTGTGCGCATACGGCCCGGTGGTGGTGAGGACCTGGTTCTTGACGATGTGGCCGGTCGCCCACGCCCGGATCAGCACGCCGCTCAGCGCAATCACCCCGCCAGCCAGCAGACTGGTCGGCGTGGTGTAGCGCGGAGCCAACCAGAGAAAGGCGATGCCGAAGAGGAAGCCCAACGGCACCCGCATCCGCTGCACGATCGATTGCGATCCGTCGGTCACCCCGTGATTTCCTTCACGAGGTGGCGCGCGATGACGAGCCGCTGAATCTCGGACGTGCCCTCGCCGATCTCGCAGATCTTGGCATCGCGCATGAAGCGCTCCACCGGGTAGTCCTTGGTATAGCCGTACCCGCCGTGGATCTGAATCGCCTTGAGCGTGGCGCGCATCGCGAGCTCGGAGCAGAACAGCTTGGCCATCGCCGCTTCCTTGCCATACGGCTTGCCCTGCTGCGCAAGCATCGCGGCATGGTAGGTGAGATGCTTGCCGGCCTCGATTTCGGTGGCCATGTCCGACAGCTGAAACGACACGCCCTGAAAGTTCACGATCGACTGACCGAACTGCTTGCGTTCGAGCGAGTACTTTCGCGCCTCCTCGAACGCCCCCTCGGCGACGCCGAGCGCCAGCGCGGCGATGCCGATCCGTCCGGCATCGAGCGTCTTCATGAAATTGATGAAGCCGTTGCCCTCGGTGCCCAGCAGGTTCTCGACCGGAACTTCGACATTCTCGAAGATCAGTTCGCGCGTGTCGCTGGCGCGCCAGCCCAGCTTGTCTTCCTTCTTGCCGGCCCGGAACCCTGGCATCGCGACAATCGACTCGTCGTGCCCGATACCCACGGCGCGCGCGGCGGCCAGATCGGTGGTCTCCTTGGTCAGGATGAAGGAGCTGATGCCCTTTGTCCCTGCCCCGGGTTCGGTGACCGCGGTGACGATGAACACTTCCCCGACACCGGCGTGGGTGATGAATCGTTTGGTGCCGTTCAGGACATAATGCCCGTTCTTGCGCACGGCAGTTGTCTGCGTGCCGCCGGCATCGCTGCCGGCGTTCGGCTCAGTCAGCCCGAAGCCGCCCAGCACCTTGCCGGCTGCGAGCATCGGGACGTAGCGCTGCTGCTGCGCCTCGGTGCCGAAGTGGACGATGGGTGAGGTGCCGAGTGTGGTGTGCGCCGAAATCGTGATCGAGTGGCTGGCGCAGACCTTCGCGAGTTCATGAATCGCGATGATGAAGGCGGTCGAGTCGAACCCGGCACCGCCCAGATCCTCGGACCAGGGAATGCCCATCAGCCCGAGGTCGGCCATCTTCGCGACGTTTTCCCAGGGGAACGACGACTCCGCGTCGTGCAGGCTGGCGACCGGCTTGACGTGATCGTTGGCGAAGGCGCGCACCATCTCGCGGACCTGCAGGTGCTGCTCGGTGAAATAGAGCGAATCGTCCATGATGTAATCGCGTGTTTAGGGGCAGCCAGATGTGGGCGCCCGTCAAATGGGAAACGTAGTGCTGGCGGCGGGCGCACGAAGGCCTGCGGCCCCCGATCAGAGTCTCGGATGGCGGCACGAGGTTCTGACGCCCGGGCGGTACCGGATGTATCAGCGGCGGTGGTCCCGGATGACCTCCAGAAACGGCTCCGCATATCGCTCGAGCTTGACGGGGCCGACGCCCGGCAGTGTTGACATTGCGGCTGGCGTGAGCGGCCGTCGCGCGGCAAAGGCCGCCAGGGTCGCATCAGGGAAGACCACGTAGTGCGGGACCTTCTGCTTCCCTGCCAGCGCGGCACGACAGGCCTTGAGCGCATTGAAGAGGTCTGTGTCTGCCTCGGTCACCGAGCCGCCTTTCTCCGCACTCTTTCGCTGCGTTTCACGGCGGACGCTCGGATCGCGCGGCGCGCGGACTCGCGACCCGGCGTCGGTGCCCCAGGCGCTGCGGATTGCCGGCGCACTGCGGCGTTCTCCCAGGCAGTTGTCACAGGCGCCGCACTGCGCCTTGGCCGCCGGATCGCCGAACCACTGCAGCAGTGCCTGGCGCCGGCAGGTGGTGGCGTAGGCGTAGCGCTGCATGGCGTCAAGCTTCTCGAACTCCCGCTGGCGTCGCCGATCGAGCGCGCGCCAGTCGATGGTCACGCGATCCAGTGAGGTGGTGGCATCGATCAGCCGCAGTCCGCCGCCCACACGCTCGACCGTGACGAACTGCCGCGCCTCGAGCGACTCGAGCATCGGGAACGAGCCCGCGAAGCCACCGAAACCGGGCGGCAGGCCATCGAGATCGATCACGGCGCCGCGCGAGAGCTTGTCGCGCGCCACACGCCAGCACGCGCGCAGCAGGTCGCGCTCCTGCTCGAAGCCCGGCCCAAGTTCATCCCGGATTCGCTCCGGCGTCGCCAGCAACCGGAGTGAGACGAGGCCAGCTGATTCCGGGTCCCAGCGGAGTACCGAGGCGTCAGCAAGCACACGCAGGGCCGATTCGACCGCCTTCACCGAGGTCTTGCCACCGATGGCACCGGCCAGTTCCTCGGCGGTCGCTGCCACCACACCGCCACGATCCGCTTCTCGCTGGCACTGCCGGTGCACCGACTCGATCAACGCCCGATCGGGCAGTGCGGACTTGATGAAGAACTCATGCGTGAACCGATCCGGGAAGGCGTGCAGCAGCACACACCGGCTCTGCTGCCCGTCGCGACCGGCGCGACCGGCCTCCTGGTAGTAGGCCTCCAGCGTGCCAGGCATGGCGTAGTGAATCACCAGGCGGACGTTGGACTTGTCGACACCCATGCCAAAGCTGTTGGTGGCGACGATCACACGGGTGCGTTCGGCCATGAAAGCGTCCTGCACCCGGCGGCGACGTTCGTCATCAAGGCCGGCGTGATAGGCGCTCGCCGGCACACCGTGATCATCCAGGAACTGTGCCATCCGCTCGACGGTCTTGCGCGTCGAGGCGTAGACGATGCCGGTGCCATCCTCGAGCTGTCGCAACAGGTCGAGAACGACGGCGTCCTTCTCCCGATCACCCTTGGCGGCGATCACCTGATACGACAGGTTCGGACGATCGAACCCGGTCACGATGATCTCCGGATCCTGCAGATCGAGAATCCGTGCGATGTCGTCGCGAACCACCGGCGTGGCGGTGGCGGTGAGCGCGATCGTGGGCGGATTGCCAAGCCGCTGCCGCACCTCGCCCACCCGACGATAGCTGGGGCGGAAATCGTGGCCCCATTCGCTGATGCAGTGCGCCTCGTCGATCGCCAGCAGCGCGACGCCGATCGCCTTCAGCCGCTCGGCGGTCGCCCCGACGTCGAAGCGTTCGGGCGCGACGTACAGCATCTGGATCTCGCCGCGCTGGGCACGCACCAGTCGATCGCTGACTTCCGCGCTGGACAGGGTGCTGTTGATGAACGCGGCCTCGATCCCGCGACGCTCGAGCGCATCCACCTGATCCTTCATCAGCGAGATCAGCGGCGACACCACGACCGTGAGACCGCGGGTGATGAGCGCGGGCACCTGGTAGCAGAGCGACTTGCCGCCGCCCGTGGGCAGGACGACGAGCGTATCGCGGCCGGCCAGCACACTGACGATCGCGCGTTCCTGCCCGGGGCGGAATGCGGGGTAGCCGAACCGCGCCTGCAAGATGGCGCGCGCGTCGTCGAGACTTGGTGAGGTCAGCATACTGGGCGGTGACTGGACCGGAGCGAGCGTGCGGAGTGTCTGCCGTCCAGCATCAGCACCAGCGTCAGGGCTGCGTCATCGCAGCCTGCATTCGATTGCACCGCGGGACTCAGGCGATGAAGCCAGCCTTGGACGCCTGCTGCGACTCCCATCGCGCCTTCAGTCGTGCGCGGCGACGATCCATCTCCTCCAGTGCATCCGGCATTGCCATCACCACCGCCTCGATGTTGACGCACACCATCGGCCCCATCCTGCCGCGCAGCTCCGTGAGGTAGGGGTGCACCTTGGCAAAGGTTCCGATGATTTCGCCGTGTGCCGCGATGAACGACGCCTGATCGATGGCCCCTTGCACGACCATCGAGGCTGCCATGTCCCAGTAGCCGATCACCATGCGCATCCATGAGTTCTTTTCCCCGAGCTGCTCCTTCATGTACTCATCGAACGAGGCCGGGTGGAACTCGAGCAGGAACCAGTCGCGCGCCTTCCGCAACACAGGTTCGCGACGCATGTCGAACAGCTGGAGATTGAGTTGAGCGGATTCGAACGGTGTCGGCATGAGCTGGTGACGGAAGAAGTGAATGTGCGAATCGATGTGTCAGACGGCGCGCGCGAAGTGACCGCGCGTGAACCCCTGCCCGAACAAGGTGCGGACGCGATCGGTGCCGACGCGCTCGCCGGCCGCCAACTCGTCGATCATGGCGCGGTAGCCCGTGACGACGTCGGCGATCGGATCACCGGGCACATTGAAGAGCAGGCGGAAATGCCGGATGCCGCCGCGCCAGAGACGTGGCAGGTACTCTCCGGCTTCGATCGGCCGTGAATGCAGCAGCCGGTTGCGGCACGCACTGTCGGTGGCGACCGGAAACGTGTAACCAGCCGGATCGGTGATCGACACGTCGGGGTGCTTCTGCACACAGAGATCCCGGCAGGTGGTGACGACGCGATCGAAGGCAGCCGACAGCACGCAGTGCTCGATGGTCATTCCTTCCGGACGACCGTAGACCACCGCGTCGAAGGCAGCGCCGTTCCATGGGGCACTCACGCTCAGCATTTCCTCGACCGTGTGCTCCACCGAGAGCGTCAGCCGGCTCGCTCCGAGTGCGAAACACTCCGTCGCCGTGTGCTGGTTGAACACGTTCAAGGCGTAGTCACCAACCACGTCGCGACCTTCCGCGCCGAGCTCCGCGAGCAGCCCGAGATGGCCCGTCTGCACCGGTAGCATGAGGCCAAGCCACTTGTTGGCGGCCGCGCGGTCTTCGGGGCGCACGATGGTCGGTGTGCGCAGCCGAAGGGCAACCCCAAGCGGCGCCAGTTCCTCCTGCAAGGCACGCACGCGCGACAGCGATGGCGCCGGATGCCGAAGGAAGGGATCGAAGACGATCTCGGTCGCGCCAGCCCGGGCAGCGGTCATCGCGTCATCCACGGAGTAGACCTCGGCGATCAATGCTGCCGTGACCTCTCGCGCAGCCTGCGCAGGCACCAGAATCGCCGCTGCAATGGCAGCATCACGCGCCGCCAGGCGCGACTTCTCCGCCCAGTCTCGCTGCAGGAGCAACTGATCCACCACGTCCTGCCGCAGTCGGTTGAGTGCGCTGACGGGCAGGAACAGGTCGGCACCGAGCCCACCACGATCCAGCGCGCCAAGGACAAACGGGGTTTCGCCGAGACGCCCGAGCTGCTCGCGCAGCATCGCGTCGTCGAGTGCGCGCTTGCTGGCTGGCGCGAGCATCGCTTCGCTCCGTGCACTCACCTCATCCTCGCCACAGCGCGCGACGAGCTTCAACGGTCCGCCGGCGCTGCCGAAGAGGCGCAGGTCGAGGCGGTGTCGGCGCTTCTGGATGACGGAGGGCAGTGCGGCGAAGCTCTCACGCGCCCTGGTGAGCAACGCGGCATGTGATGACCGCACCACCAGCCAGCCGACCGGAATCCGCTGGCGTGTGGCCAGCACCTGCCGCACCCGTCCGTCGCGCTGCGACACCGTACGCACCGCGCTGACGCCAAACCCGATCGCCTTCGTTCCACCCGCCTCGGGTGGCTCGAAGCCAACGCCGTCGCCAGCCTCGATCGCGTGCGTGACCTCGACAGTGACGTCGGTTGCACTGCTCTCCAGCACCTGGCCGAGCGTCATGCCGTGATTGTCAGGCTGCGCGCGTGTGATGTAGTCGCGACCGGCGCGACCACCGTACATGCCGCCGGTGTTGCCCCGGCTATAGATCTGGACCAGCGGCTCGGTTTCGCTGATGGCCGGGGCCGACCGATCGCCAGCCGCCAGGCGGGTCAGGAAGCTGCGATAGCCCTGCGTCACGGTCGCGACGTACTCCGGCTTCTTCTTGCGCCCTTCGATCTTGAGGCAGCCAACGCCGGCGTCCGCGATGTCGGCGAGATGATCATGGGCCGCCAGGTCCTTGGCGCTGATCAGATATCCGCGATCGAGTTCACCGCCGGTGCGGTCGTCATTCAGGACATAGTCCTTACGGCAACTCTGTGCGCAGGAGCCACGATTCGCCGACCGCTCCGAGATCATGCCCGACATGTAGCACTGGCCACTGTACGAGATACACAGGGCGCCATGGACGAACGTCTCCAGGCCCAGCGTGGGCACCGCCGCACGAATCGCGCGGATGTCGTCGAGCGTGTTTTCACGTGCCAGCACGACGCGCTCGACGCCGAGCTTCTGCATCACCAAGGCTCCGGATGCATCGTGCACCGTCATTTGCGTCGAACCGTGAATCTCGAGGTCGGGATAGATCTTCTGGATCAGGCGAACGACGCCCAGATCCTGCACGATGGCCGCGTCGATGCCCCGATCGATGCACTCGCCGAGGTAGGTCAGCGCGTCCGCCAGTTCCGCCGGCTTGACCAGGACGTTGAACGTGAGGTAGACCCGCACCTGATGCTGATGGGCGAGGCGGCAGGCAGCTTCCAGCTCGTCCAGTGTGAGCTGAGCCCCCTCATCGCGTGCATTGAACCGCTCGGCGCCCAGGTAGACCGCATTGGCACCGTTGGCCACGGCCGCACGCACCGCGTCGAAGGAGCCGGCGGGGGCAAGGAGTTCCGGGACGGTGTTGGCGGAGCGCGACATGGGTGAATGATAGCGACCCATGGCCTCGACGGGGCGGCGCCGCGCGCCGGTAGACTCAATCCCGGCTGCGCGTCCGGACGAACCGGAGCATCAGCGCGACGGCCAGGGTGCCGATCGAGGCGAGCCGGAATGCATCACTCTCACGGAGCACGCCATACCCGAACATGCCGGCACCGATCAGCGTGAGCGCGATCTGGACCCGGATGATGGTCACTGCGCGCTCGACCTGTCGACGAAGGCGCGGATGCCGGCGCGGAAATCGTCCGTCGCCCTGGCCTCGACATTGGCGGCAACGCCGATACCGAGACTCTGTGCGAAATCGAGATCGTCCATGCGGTACAGCAACCGCTTGGTCATCGCGATCGCGGTGCGAGGGGTGGTGAGCAATGCTTCGATCGTCTGCGCCACTTCAGACGGAAACGCGGCGGTGGGTATACAGCGGCTGATGAGACCGATGCGCTCCGCATCTGCCGCGGAAATGAGCCTGCCGGTGAGCACGAGGTCTGCGGCACGCTTTTCACCGACGGCACGGCGGAGCATTGTGAGCACCATCGTCGGCACGAACCCGCCGCGCACCTCGGGGTAGCCGAACTGGGCCGACTCTTCGGCGAGAATGATGTCGCAGGCGGTGGCGAGCCCCGCGCCGGCTGCCAGCGCGCGGCCGCGGACGATGGCCACGATCGGTTTCGGCATGTCGCGCATGGTCGAAAAGACACGCGCCAGCGCGCGGGCATCCTCGATGTGCGTGTCGATTCCGGAATCGAGCGTGGCGGCGATCGCGTCGATGTCAGCACCGGCGCAGAAATCATCCCCATCACCTTCCATGATGACGACGCGCACATCGGCGGCCGCCTCGAGCTCCCGCAGCGACTCCACCAGCTCCACTGCGGTCTGCCGATCCAGCGCGTTCTTCTTGTCAGGTCGCGAGAGCGTGATCACGCCGAGGCCGTCGGCCCGAACGGTGCGGACACGTGAGCGCGGAACGACGACCGAGACTGGCGTGGCAGTGGTCATGGGCTATTCCCGTCCGGAGTAGGCAGGCATTCCAAGTGCTTCCGCTTCTGCGACCGGCACATGAATCACCATGCGCAGCATCGCGGTCGAGACCACCTTGCCCTGTGCGTCGGTTTTCAGCGACAGCGTGCCACCGCCATCGAGTGCACCGTGCAGCAGGAAGTTGAGGGCGTTGAGGTTCGGCAACTCGAACCGTTCGACGCGACCGGAGATCAGGGCCCCGTAGTGCGCGCTGACACGGTCGGTCGTCAACTCACGCACCAGCACCGGGTACCACTCGGGCCGGAGCGCGATCACGCCGCAGTTGGCCATGTCTCCCTTGTCGCCGGAGCGCGTATGCGCGAGATCGAGCAGCTGGACCGCCACCGTTGGCGCATTCATGACAACACCTCCACCTGCGTCGTGACCACGCGCTTGTCGATCAGCGCCGGCCAATAGGCGATGACTTCCTCGACCTTGGGTCGACCACCGGCAAAACCGGTGACGCTCGGCGGGCCGTTCAGCACCAGCGGCGCAATCTCGCGGGTGAAGCGTTCCACGCTGGCGCGATCCTCTCCGCGCACCCCGATGCGGAACTGCACCTCTGGTGCCGCCCGCCCATCCCCGGCAAGATGACCGTGAGTTGCATTGGCGCCCACGAACTCCGACAGCACCTGGTCGAACCGCAGGCCGAGTCGATGCAGTCGCTCGCGCAGGATACGGTTGGCATGCTCCGCCTTTTCCATCGCATCGGGCCACGAATACACCAGTGAGCCCACGGCCTTGAAGCCAGCGCGGTAGGCGATCGACACCTTGAGGAATGGCGTCGCTGGGCCACCTGTAATGCCATGGACGCGCACGCGATTCTCGCCGTCGGCCGCCACGCGGATCGACGTGAAGTCAGCCACGACGTCAGGGGTGATGTACGAATGCGGGTCGCCCATCTCATAGACGAGCTGCTCACTGACGCTCGGCACGCTGACGCGACCGCCGGTGTTGGGGTGTTTGGTGATCACGAAGGTGCCGTCCGACTGCACTTCGGCAATCGGGTAACCGACGTTGGCGAGATCAGGGATGCTGCGCCAGTCGTGCAGGCAGTTGCCGCCGGACGACTGCGCGCCGCACTCCAGGATGTGACCGGCGACGATGCCGGCAGCCAGCTGGTTCCAGGCGTCGGCGCCCCAGCCGAACTCATGCCGGAGCGGCGCCATCGTGAGCGCAGTGTCCGTCGAGCGCCCAGTCACGACGATCTGCGCGCCCTGCTGCAGCGCCTGGACGATCGGTGTCGAGCCGATGTATGCATTGGCCGACAGGACCCGGCTGCGCACGGTCGACAGCGGTGCGCCGGTATCCATGTTCTTCATCGCATGGCCCGCCGCCAGCAGTTCATCGAGACGCGGCAGCAGATCGTCACCGGTGACGACACCGATCTTCACCTTGCCGGCGTGACCGGCCCGCGCGATGGCGGCCAGCAGCGCATGGGCACAGGCCACTGGATTCACGCCACCGGCGTTGGCGATCACCTTGACGCCGCGCTCCACGATGCCAGGGAGCACACTCTCGATCGCCCCGATGAAGTCGCGCGCGTAGCCCATGGCCGGATCACGTTCCTTCTGCTTCTGCAGAATGGACATCGTGACCTCGGCGAGGTAATCGAGCATCAGGTAGTCGATCGGGCCGCCGTCCACCTGCTGCCGTGGAGCATCGAGCGAGTCGCCCCAGAAGCCCTGGCCACTGGCTACGCGTATGGTCCGTGTCATCTAGAGCTCCGGGCGTGAGTCGGTCACGCCATTTCCGGCGGTTGCGGCGGGAGCACGAACGCTCCCAGATGGGGGCCCGGATTGCGGCGCACGGCACGGAGTGCCAGCGCGAGCAATGGGCGCGTGTCTTCGGGGTACACAATCGCGTCCGCGAAACCGCGGGCGGCGGCGTAGCGGGCATCGAGCTGAGTCTCGTAATCGTCACGCATCGACGCAATCGACTGTTGCAGGTCATCCGACGGCGTGGCACCGACCTTCTTCAATGCATCGAGTGTGGCACCATGCACGGCGGAGATCGCACTTTCGCCCTCCATCACCGCCATCCGCCCCGTGGGCCAGCTGAGGATCACGTCGGGATCGAAGCCCTGCGCCGCCATGGCGTAGTAGCCGGCGCCGGAGGCGTGGTTCACCGTCAGCACCAGCTTGGGTACACGGGCCGTCGCCATCGCCTCGACCCATCGCGCGCCGGCGCGAATGATGCCGTCGTGCTCAGCCTCGGGGCCGACCATGAACCCGGAGACGTCCTGCACGAACAGCAGCGGGATCCCCTGCCGATCGCACCGATCGATGAAGAAGGCGACCTTTTCGGCGCTTTCGGCGTAGATGATTCCGCCAAAGCGTGGCTTCTCACCCGGCCGGCCCTTGATCAGCCCGCGCTGGTTGCTGATGACGCCCACCGCGATCCCATCGATGCGCGCGTCGGCACAGATGACTTCCTTCGCCAGGTCCGCCTGGAACGGCAGCAGTGAGCCAGCGTCGACGACCGCCTCCAGCACATGGAACATGTCGTACGACATGCGATGGTCGGCAGGCAACAGATCATAGAGCGTCTCCGGGGCGCGCGCGGGCGCCACCGACGTCACATCGGCGTTCCGCGCGTCGTGGTGCGCGCCCGGCAACCGATGAATCATGTCGCGAAGGATTCGCAGGCAGTGCGGATCATCGTCGGCCGTGTAGTGAGCCACGCCGCTGACGGCGGTGTGCGTGCTGGCGCCGCCGAGCGTTTCGCCGTCGATCGTCTGGCCCGTGGCGCCCTTCACCAGGTTCGGGCCGCCAAGTCCCATGAAGGAGGTGCCCTTCACCATCACGATCACGTCACTGAGCGCCGGCAGATAGGCACCACCTGCGATACACGGACCCATCACCGCCGACAGCTGCGGAATGCGCAGGTAGCGACGCATGACGGAGTTGTAGTAAAAGATCCTCGCTGCGCCGTACTGCCCGGGGAACACGCCACCCTGATACGGCAGATTCACGCCGGCGCTGTCGACCAGATACACGATCGGGATCCGGCATCGCATCGCGAGTTCCTGTGCGCGCAGAATCTTGCGGATCGTCTCCGGCCACCACGAACCCGCCTTGACGGTGGCGTCATTCGCCACGACGACGACCTCGCGGCCATGCACCACGCCCAGCGCCGTGATCACGCCCGCAGCCGGGGCCTGACCGTCGTACTGGTCATAGGCGACCAGCAATCCGAGCTCCAGGAACGGCGCACCCGGATCGCAGAGTGCGCTCACCCGTTCGCGCGCGGTGAGTTTTCCGCGCGCATGCTCCTTGGCTGCGCGCTCTGCGCCGCCCCCTTCCCGAATTCGCGCCTCCACCTCACGTACGACCTCGCTGAGCTGCCGCAGGCGAGTGGTCACGACGGCTGCGACTCCTTCTCTGCAAACCAGGTGCGAATGAAGTCCACCAGATCCGAGGTGCTGGTGCCCGGCCCGAAGAGCTGCCCGACCCCCTGCGCCTTCAGCGAGTCCATGTCCTCCTTCGGGATGATGCCGCCGCCGGTGAGGAGGATGTCATCGCGTCCCTGTTCCCTGAGCAGCGCGAGCACACGCGGGAAGAGCGTCATGTGCGCGCCACTGAGGATCGACAGGCCGACGACGTCGACGTCCTCCTGCACGGCGGCAGTGGCGATCATCTCCGGCGTCTGGTGCAGGCCGGTATAAATCACTTCCATGCCAGCGTCGCGCAGGGCGGCCGCCACGACTTTCGCGCCGCGATCGTGGCCATCCAGCCCAGGTTTGGCGACCAGCACACGGATCGGTCGAGTCATCGAAAAGAGGTCGTGGGAGCGGAAACCAGCTGAGGAATTCTAACGGTGCGCCTTCTTCCGAGGGAGCAATGGCCTGGATGCCACCAGCAGCATCTCCGCCGACGTCCGCCGCAGGGGCCGATCCTCGAGCCCGTCGTACACCGCGTCGACCACCAATCCGGCGTCGACGCAGAGCTCCGCCAGTCGCGTGGCCGTGTACAGACGGATGCGATGCAACCGCTGTCCGGCGCCCGTCGGGCCGCTCCAGGTGGTCTGGATCGTGATCTCGCCGCTGATCGGGTCGAACGCCCGATCGTGACTGACCGCGGTGCCGTTGCTGGTCGTCCAGCTGTCGCGGCCCACCCAGCGCGCGACCACGCCATCGCGGCTTCCACCATACCAGACGAGCTTGCCACCGGGCGCCAGAACTCTCGCGAACTCCCGGATCACCCCTGCGTCATCGGCCGCGGCATCGAAGAATCCGAAACTCGTGAAGAGGTTGAGAACGGCGTCGAACCGGCCGGTGAAGCTCGCCGGGAGCTTCCGCATGTCACCGCGACGATAGCGCAACCGTTTGCCGGTGCCGCGGGCCTTCGCGATGCGCAGCAGCGGCTCCGAGTAGTCGAGCCCTGTCACATCGAAGCCCGCCTCCGCCAGCAGATGTGCGTGCCGCCCCTGCCCGCAGGGGCAATCGAGGATCCGTGCGCCATCCGCCAGCTCGAGAATTTCCATCAGCCGCGTGACTTCGGCGCGATTGACGCTCTCCTCGAACAGCGGCTCGAACTCGAGCAGGTAACTCTCGTCGAAGTACGATTCCCACCACGGCGCGGCCGATTGTTCGGGCATCAGCGGGAACTCAGAAGCTCTTGCCGAGGAGGACGGCGTTGGCGAAGATCGCCGAGAGACCGCGCCATTGTGCGCGGAAGTTCGGATCACCAGCGAACCCGATCACGCGACCGGCACCGACACTCTCCGTCCAGAGATACGGCGAACCCGCGACGAGGTCCCACGCCTCGGGCCAGAGATAGCCGGTGAGTCGCAGGCGCGGTTTCGGCGCGTGGCGCAGGACCAGCTCACCTGGCCGCGTGTCCCTGGGTGCTGTGAAGAATCGGTCGCCGTCCAGCAAGACGGGCACTTCCGGCTCACGCACGCCCGCCAGCAGCGGCGAGAGGGTGTCCGTCAGCGCCCGCACAATTGCGCCGGGGACGTCGACGCGCACCGGCGCCAATCCACTTGAATCCGACTTCGACTCCTTGCCGGTGTTGATGCGCAACCGCGACAGCCCGAGTCGCTCCCCAGCCAGCCAGCTGGTCGCGTTCTCGAGGGTCACCAGCACGCCACCGGCGCGCACCCACGCGGCCAGGCGTTCCCGGCCACCGTCGCCCAGCGCCCGGTCCAGCTGTGCGGCTCCGGTCGAGGGGATCACCAGGACGTCAAAGCCGGCCAGCGCGCCGCCACTCACGGCGTCAACGCCGATGGACGTCACCGGATACCGCATCCGCTGGTCGAACTGGTACCAGGCAAATCCAAACGAGTTGCCACCGATCGGCGCACCGCCCAGCATCGCGACGCGCGTCGGCACGATCGGAATGACGCTGTTGCTGCCAAGGTCCGTGCCTTCATCCACCATGGCCGATGGCAGGGCGAGGATGCGCGCGCCAGTGGACGCTACTGCCGCCTGCACCTGCTGATGGATGGCGCTGCCGTTCGCTGCCACACGAAGCAGGAAGGCGCCCTTCGGGAAGCGGGCATCACCGATCCGGAATGCCTTTGGCGCCCAATACAACTTTGCGCTGTCGGCGAGCATCCGGGCGATGAACTGCGTGGCGGCCTCGCCGCCTGGTTCGACAGCGTATGCGTATTGCGCCCGGGCGACGACGCCTGCAGCCGGTGCCAGCATCGCCCGCGTGGTCAGCGTTCCGCCGGGAATCGCCGCTCTGGTGGCGAATGCCCGCACGCGAAACGCATACGGAAGCGACCAACCCGTGACATCGTAGAATTTCGACGGCTGCCCGGTGCGCCGCCCCTCGATCTCACCAGCGATGAACGAGGAATCGAGGACGGCGTCCTGCTCGAGGATGGCCGTGGCCAGGCGTCCCTGCGGCTGGGCCATGTTGACGACATAGGCACCGTTGAGTGTGACCGAGGGCCGCGCGGCCTCCAGATACGGCGTCGCGCCGGTGAGTGTCACTGGGCCGTCAATGCGCCGGACCTCGATCGAGTTGTCGAGCAGGAGTGCTGCGAGCGAATCGGCGCGCCCGTGGATGTCGCGCTCGAAGACCACCGATGGTGCAGTCGATGCTGTGGTGGCCGTCTGCCTGAAGGTGACGTAGTCGCGCAGGCGCTGCGTGCGTCGCTGGGCGGTGGTCAGCAGCGTGGCCCAGGCGGCGGTGTAGTGGTGCGACGCGGCATCGCGGAGCGTCATGATCGTGCCGTCACGCCGACGCACCGCGCCGCCATTGCTCGACGCCTGTTCGAAGGTCATGCCGACGGCGCCGGTGAGCAGCGGGAAGCTGATGCCATAGCCCGGGTAGAACTCGTCGTATCCTTCGCGACGGAAGTAGCTCCAGCCGCGGGTGTCGAACGCCGTACCGATGCCCTTCGCCATGATGTCCCACCACTGCAGAATGACCGGTGGCACGTTCTTGTTGACCGGCTCCATCGGCGGCGCGAAGTAATATGTCGAGTTGAATCCCATCTCGTGCAGATCCACGGCCACATGCGGCCACCAGGAAAAGACGGTACTGACGCGCGCGCGGGTCTCCGGGTGCGACTGGATGAACCAGTCACGATTCAGGTCGAAGTAATAGTGGCTGGTGCGGGGCCCCGGCCACGCACCAGTGTGTACCAGCGCGGCCGGCGACGGATTCACGCCCTGCGATCCGCGCGCGCGCCACGTGTCCTGCGCGTGCCGCTCGTGACCATCCGCATTCTGTACCGGATCGATCAAGACGACCGTGCTGTCGAGCAGCAGGCGCGTTTCGGCATCGGTGCCGGCCGCCAGCTGGTAGATGCCGGCAATCGCCGCCTCGGTGCCGGACGCTTCGTTGCCGTGCACGGTGTAGCCAAGCCACACGATCGCTGGTGTTCGCGCCACCAGTGCGTCGATCTCGGTGGTGGACGCCCCGCGTGGATCGGCGAGCCTTGCGGCCGCCGCCTTGATCTCGCTCAGCCGGCGAAGATTCGCCTCACTGGCGGCGATCACCACCACCACTTCGCGCCCCTCGAAGGTGTGCGTGAGTGTGTCGATGCGCAGGCGCTTGCTCGCCAGCGCCGCCCGTTCGACATAGCGCATCAACAGGTAATGCGGCGTGAAGCGATCGCCAAGTTCGTAGCCGAGTACCGCGCGCGGCGTCGGGACGGCCGGGTCATACGCACCCGAGGCCGCGAAGGGATGCTGGGCACCAGCCGCGGCACCGGCGCACACGAAAAATGCGGCGACACCACCGATGCGCCGCACCGTCGAGCTGAACTCGTTCATGACGAAACGTTCCTGGCCCAGGTTCCGCCGGCCTCCGGAGGGGAGGCCGGACCGCACTGCACACTCAGAAGAAGACCGGCTCGCGGTACGCCCCGAACACATCTTCGAGCGCAGCACGGATCTCGTAGAGCGTGGCATAACTTCGCGCGCAGGCCAGAATGAGTGGCACCAGATTGTCCGAGCCGCGGGCGCCGGTGCGCAACGCGTCGAGGTGCCGCTGCACTGCATCGTTGTCCCGTCGCGCGCGCATATCCGCCATCTGCGCGCGCTGTTCGCGCTCGGCGTCCATGCCGACCTTGAGCAACGGAATCGTGATCTCTTCGTTCTCGTTCGTGAATTCGTTGACGCCCACCACCAGTCGGCGCCGCTGCTCGATCTCCCACTGATGCCGGGACGCGGCCTCGGCGATCTTGCGCTGGAACCACCCTTCTTCGAGTCCGCGCACGACACCACCCTGCTCCTCGATCTGCGCAAAGAGCGACTCGGCGTCGCGCTCGAGCGAGTCGGTCAGCGCCTCGACGTAGTACGAACCGCCGAGCGGGTCCATCACGTTCGGCACGCCGGTTTCATAGGCCAGGATCTGCTGCGTGCGGAGGGCCACCTGCACCGCCTCTTCGGTGGGCAGGGCGAGTGTCTCGTCCATCGAGTTGGTGTGCAGCGACTGCGTGCCGCCGAGCACCGCCGCCAGTGCCTGATAGGCCACACGGGCCACGTTGTTCATCGGCTGCTGCGCCGTGAGCGTGACGCCAGCCGTCTGTGAGTGGAAGCGCAGCATCCACGACTTCGGGTCGCGCGCACCGTACTTCTCGCGCAGCACCCGCGCCCAGATCCGTCGGGCAGCCCGGAGCTTGGCGATCTCCTCGAAAAAGTCGTTGTGAATGTCGAAGAAGAAGGACAATCGGGGCGCAAACGCGTCGACATCCAGTCCGCGGGCAATGCCGCGCTCGACGTAGGTGAAGCCGTCCGCCAGCGTGAACGCCAGTTCCTGCGCCGCTGTCGAACCCGCCTCGCGGATGTGGTAGCCCGAGATCGAGATGGTGTTGAACAGGGGCGCGTGCTGGGCGCTCCACTCGAAGCCATCGACGATCAGGCGCAGCGCCGGCTCGATCGGAAAGCACCAGGCGTGCTGCGCCATGTACTCCTTCAGGATGTCGTTCTGCACCGTGCCGCGAATTTTCGAGGCCGGCACACCCTGTTTCTCCGCGGCCGCGATATAGAAGCAATACAGGATCAGCGCCGGCCCGTTGATCGTCATCGAGGTCGACACCTGATCGAGCGGAATGCCGTCGAAGAGGGTCTCCATGTCGGCCAGCGACGAAATCGAGACCCCGGTCTTGCCGACCTCACCTTCGGACCTGGGGTGGTCGGCATCGTAGCCCATCAAGGTGGGGAAATCGAAGGCCACCGAGAGGCCGGTCTGTCCCTGCGAGAGCAGAAACTTGAAGCGGGCGTTGGTGTCGCGCGCCGATCCGAACCCGGCGAACTGGCGCATGGTCCAGAGCTTGCCGCGATATCCCGTGGGATGAATGCCCCGCGTGTAGGGCCAGACGCCGGGCACCTCGAGCGCGGTCTCGGGATCGGGCCCGTCGAGCGGGGTGAACAGCGGCTCGACGGTCGTGGCCGAGTTGATGTAGTCGATGTCGCGCTTCTGGCCTGTCTCGTAGCGGGCGCGCCAGGCGGCGACTTCGGCCCGCAGGCGTTCGAGCTCGCCCTGCTGTTCGCGAACGGTCTCGGAGAGATCGGATATGGATGTCACGTTGGTTGCCCCGCGATCAAGGTTGCGCTGCGCGCCAGAAGTGCATCCGCAATGGCGAACGGTGTGGTCTCACCGCGTTCGAGACCGGGGAGTGCGTCGTCGATGAAGGCCTGCGTCTCCCGGTCGCTCCACAGGCGACGGCGCAGACGATCCTCGGCAACTTCCACGATCCGTTCGCGCATCCGGCTGCGGCGGCGATCGGCCAGACCGCCGGACGCCGCAAGATAGTCGAAGTGTCGGTCGATGGCGGCCAGCAGCTCGGGGAGTCCGCGCCCATCCGCGCCGACGGTATTGACCACCGCCGGCACCCATCCGCCGGCGGCGTGCGGATCTGCGGCCGCAGCACGGGCCGCCCGTGCCGGCGCGAGTGCGTTGCGAGCTGCGTCCCGGTCCGCCGTGGCCAGCGCGCGCAGATCCACACCGTGATGCGCTGGGACACCGCGCATCGTGTCACCCATCCGCATCCCGAGCATCAACTCGATGTCACCGCGCAAGCGGTCGGCGCCGGGCCGATCACTCTTGTTCACGACGAACAGATCGGCAATCTCCATCACGCCGGCCTTCAGGGTCTGAATGCTGTCGCCACTCTCCGGCACCAGCACCACCACGCTGGTGTCGGCCGTCCGCGCGACATCCAGCTCACTCTGCCCAACGCCAACCGTTTCGATGACGATCCGGTCGAAGCCGAATCCATCCAGCACGTCGCAGGTCTCGCGCGTCGCCGCAGCGAGTCCGCCCAGGGAGCCGCGCGTGGCCATCGATCGAATGTAGACGCCCGGATCGAGTGCCACGCGCTCCATGCGGATGCGATCGCCGAGCAAGGCGCCGCCGGTGAACGGCGACGTCGGATCGACGGCCACCACGGCCACTGTCAGTCCTTCGGCACGCAGCAGTTCGACGAGCGACGTCGTGATGGTGCTCTTGCCCGCGCCCGGCGGGCCGGTGATGCCGATGCGTCGTGCACGTCCGAGGCGCGGGTGCAGGAGCCCCAGCAGCGCATCGAACCCGTCTCGATGGTTCTCGACGATGGAGATCGCGCGCGCCAGCGCGGCACGATGGCCGACATCGAATGCCGTCATCAGCTTCTCGATGGCCGGTGGAATGCCGGTGGTGTCAGCGCGTGCGGTCATGATCAGAGGGGTTCGGCTGCTGTTCATCGTGCTCGTCATCAATGTCCCCAACTACCTCCTCCAGCAGGTCCTCGAGCGTGACCAGACCCAGTACCGGACCCTCCTTCTCCCGCACCAATGCCAGGTGCTGTCGCCCCTGCAGCATGGCGAAGAGCTGATCGCTACACTTGCGGTCGATCGATGCGGTGCCCACCGGCCGAAGCGGCAACGGCTCCTCGCCTTCGCTGGTGAGCACATCGCGTACATGGACCATGCCCAGCACGGTATCGAGCGAGTCGCGGTACACGGGCACGCGACTGTACCCCGATTGCGCGATCTGTCTGGCCTGTTCGGCGTGCGAGAGGCGCACATCAAGCGCGAAGATCTGCTCGCGCGGCGTCAGCACATCGCGCAACGTCTTGTCGCCGAACGCAACGAGGCCGGTGATGATCTCGCGTTCGCCGGGAAGACTCACCCCTTCCCGTTCACCCTCGCGCAACAGCACCTCCAGCGCGTCACGCTCGGACTCGGCCGGTGTGGAGAAGAGCGTCGGCCGCAGCAGGCGCGCCAGCGCTCGCGCGGGAAGGAGAAAGACACCGAGCAGGAGCTCGACCAGCTGCAGCAGTGGCAACAGGAAGGGCGTCAGGGCCACGGCCCATCGCTGCCCGATCGCGCGTGGCACAGCGACCCCGGCGATCAGAACGCCGAGCGCCGTGAACACCAGCCACGCCAGTAGCACAACCGGTTCGCGACGGAGCGCCAGCGCGAGCGCTGCGCCACCACCGATGACCATGGCGGCAGCACCGGCACCCGCGGCCAGCTGCAATCGCTGCGGCTCTTCGAGATACGCCTCGGCAAGGTCCGCCCCGCGCAACCGTTGCTCCACCCAATGCCGCAACCAGATCCGGCTCGCCGCACGCACGGCGTGTGCGGCAAGCGTCATCGCCGCCACACCACTGATCACGAGCAGCGCAATCGCCAGCGGTCCCATCATGCCTCCGAGTCGGTGCCTGATGACTCGACCAGCGGATTCAGCCGCTCGAAGTAGACACGCAACACCTGTCGCCGGCGCACCTGCTCGACCACGACACGGAACCCCGCGATTTCCAAGCGCTCACCAGCGCGCGGCACACGACCGAGCCTTTCCATGATCAGGCCGCCAACGGTGCCGACCTCCTCGCTCTCGATAGTGACACCGAGTGTCTCCGACAGCTCATCGAGGGTGATGCGGCCCGTCACCCAGAACTCACGGTTGTCGCGGCTCTCGAACTGCCGTTCATCCTCCGCATCATGCTCGTCATCAATCTCACCGACGACCTCCTCGAGGATGTCCTCGATCGTCACGAGGCCGGCCGTACCGCCATACTCGTCCATGACGATCGCGATGTGCGTACGCTGGGAGCGGAACTCGCGCAGCAGTGCGTCGATCGGCTTGGTGGGCGGGATGTAGAACCCCGGCCGCATGCGCGTGAGCCAGCCGCCGACCGGCTCCGCGTCATCCAGGATGTCCGCCAGCAGGTCCTTGACATACAGGACGCCGATGACGTCGTCGATCTTTTCCGTGTACACCGGCAAGCGCGAAAGCGAGGACGCGCGGAATCGATCGATCACCTCGGACCACGGGGTCTCACGTTCGATCGCGATCAGCTCCACGCGCGGTGTCATGATTTCCTGCACCTGCGTTTCCCCAAGCGAGAACGCCCCCTGCAGCAGGGTGCGCTCCTTGCCGGTGACATCTGCTTCGGCAGCAACGATGTCGAGGAACTGCTCCGTCGCCACATCATCCGCGTCCGCATCAATCTTTGCGACCGGAAACGCGGCCGCGAGACCGCGCTCGGTCTTCTCCATCAGCACCACTACCGGCGTCGCAATCAGCGTGACGAACGCCGCCCAGCCCGAGAGCCAGACGCTGGGGCCTTCGGCCCGACTGGCGCCGATGGTTCGCGAGAACGTTTCTGCTGCGCCGACGGCCGCCAGCAGCAGCAGCAGCGTCGTGACCAATCCCGGACCATCGTCGCGCCACAGGGGCGGTGCGAACGCGCCAGCGCAGAGGAAGCACACCAGCCGCGCACTGCTGAGCGCCCGATGCACGCGCTCCCGGTCGCGCACGAGCCAGGCGCGCCGGACGTCGTCGCTGGTTCCCGCGGTCAGGCTCGCCACAAATGCGTCGGCGGCCACCGACGCGCCCGCCGCGAGCATCAGGACAGTGAACAACAGCCAGAGCAGCATACCAGTCAGATCAGGCCACGGCGCACGGCCAGACGCAGGTACTTCTCCTGCGCGCGCCACATGGGAGACGTCACTCGCGCCTCCCCTTCAGGATGTTCGAGGCCGAGGGTATGCAGCGTGCCATGAATCACCAGCCGTGCCAGCTCTTGCCGGACCGGAACGCCCCAGGCCTTTGCGTTGGCGCGCGCCACATCAGCGCAGATGTACACGTCGCCTGTCGCCGGCGCACTCGCGACCGGCCGAGTCAATTCGAAGGTGATGATGTCGGTGGCGCCGGCGTGACCGAGTTGTTCCCGGTGCATCTTCGCCATGGCGCGCACCGACAGGAACGTCACGCTCACCACCGCGTCGGCCACCTGCTCGGCGGCCAGCGTCAGCCTCACCAGCGCATCCACCCTCGCTGCGCTGAGCGGCGCCCGCTGGCCGCCTGGCGCACTCGACTCGACCACGATTGCCATCAGCGCGTGCCGTGCGCGCTGAGGCGGCGGCGTGGTGGTGGCTCAGTTGCCGCTGTCATGTGCATAGGCCCGGATGATGTCGCGCACGAGGCGATGGCGAACGACATCGGCCTCACTGAAATAGTGAAAGGCAATGCCTTCGACACCGGGAAGAATCCGCTCCACCTGCATCAGTCCCGACTGCTCGCGCGTCGGAAGATCGATCTGCGTCTTGTCACCGGTGATCACGATCTTGGAGTTCACGCCAAGCCGCGTGAGAAACATCTTCATCTGCGCGTTGGTGGCGTTCTGCGCTTCGTCGAGAATCACGAAGGCATCGCCGAGCGTGCGTCCCCGCATGAACGCCAGCGGGGCAATCTCTATGACGCGTGTCTCGAGCGCCTTGATGACCCGCTCCGGCGGCATCATTTCATCGAGTGCGTCGTAGAGCGGTCGCAGATACGGATCGACCTTGGCCTGCATGTCGCCCGGCAGGAAGCCGAGTGACTCGCCGGCCTCGACCGCCGGGCGCGCCAGCACGATGCGTTTGACGCGCTTGCGCATCAAGGCGTCGACGGCGGCAGCAACGGCCAGGTACGTCTTGCCGGTTCCTGCTGGCCCGATGCCGACGACGATGTCATGTTCGGCGATCTTCTGCAGGTACTCCGCCTGGCCCGGCGTCTTGGCCTGGACGACGCGCTTCACACCGGGCAGCGCCAGGCGCGACGGGTCAATCGGTCCTGACTCACTGCCGGTGTCCTCGGACATCCGCAGCACATCATCCGCGGTGAAGGAGGCGCGCTGTCGTGCCGCTTCCACCATGCGCTGCGCGGTGTGCATGGCACGATCCACCGACTGCGGATCACCCGCCAGTGTGATCGCCTCACCACGCATGCCGACCCGCACACCGTGAATCCGTCCCAATTCGATCAGGTTGGCATCGTTCACGCCGGCCAGCGTCAGGAGGTCGGCCCCTTCGGTGGACACCTTCTGGGTCACGAGCGTTGTTCCCGTCACGACGGCTCCTTGCTCACTCTGGCGAGACCAAGCGCACGCAACTCCTGGTCGTGGATGGGACTGGGTGCACCTTCGAACAGTGCACGTGCGGCCGTCGTCTTCGGAAAAGCAATCACATCGCGCAACGACGTGGAACCTGCCAGTAACATCGCGATCCGATCGAACCCAAGCGCAAAGCCGCCGTGCGGCGGTGCGCCGGACGCCAGGCCATCGAGCAGAAATCCGAAGCGACGCTGGATCTCATCGGCGGGCACCTTGAGCAGCCGAAAGATCGTCTCCTGCACCGCCGGATCGGTGATCCGGATCGACCCCGAGCCCAGTTCATTGCCGTTGTAGACCACGTCGTAGTGCATCGCGCGACATTCCCACGGCGCTGTTTCCAGCTTGTGGTTGTCGTCCGGATGCGGCGACGTGAAGGGGTGGTGCGACGGTGTGTGCTCGCCCGTCGCCGGGTCGAGCTCGAACAGCGGGAAATCCACGATCCAGCAGAAGGCGTGGGCGGTGCTTGCGACCTGATCCGGCCGACGCGTGAGCTCGAGTCGCACCTGGCCCATCGCCGGCAGGACCGTCGTGCCCACGCCGACACCCGCAAGCAGCAGATCGCCCACGATACCACCGATCGCCTCCATCGTGGCCGTACCGAACGCCTTCGTACCCTGCCCCTCCCAGCCGGCGTCCGTCCGCTTGGCCCAGAGCAAACCGCCCAGCCCGTGCGTCTTGGCGAGCGCGGCGAGTGCGTCGATTTCCTTGCGTGACAACGCCGCGCCCTGGGGCACCCGGATGCCACGAAGCGTACCGCCGGCTGCGATGCCCGCGTGCACGAACTCGGCAGCGTCAGGTGCGATGTGCGCCGTCCAGTTCTCGAGCTCGAGCGCATACCGCAGATCCGGCTTGTCGATGCCAAAGCGTTCCATGGCGTCCGCCCACCGCAGCCGCGGGAACGGGGTCGTGATCTGGTGGCCAGCCTCGTGCCAGAGCGCGAGCAGCACGCGCTCGACAGTCGCCTGGACATCCTCCTGCGTCACGAATGCACATTCGATGTCGATCTGCGCGAACTCCGGCTGACGATCCGCACGCAGGTCCTCGTCACGGAAGCAGCGGGCAATCTGGAAGTACCGATCGAAGCCGGCGACCATCAGCAGTTGCTTGTAGATCTGCGGCGACTGAGGTAGCGCATAGAACTCGCCCGGATGCACGCTGCTTGGCACGAGGTAGTCGCGTGCCCCTTCCGGCGTCGTCTTGGTCAGGATCGGCGTTTCGATCTCGAGAAAGCCGTGCGACGACAGCGAGTGCCGCGCCACCTGCAGCAACCGGTGACGGAGCATCAGGTTTGCCTGCAATTCGGGTCGACGCAGGTCCAGGATGCGATGCTTCAGGCGCAGTTCCTCGGCCGCCAGCTTCTCGTCCTTGCCGCGTGCGACCGGAATCGCCGGCGTTCTCGCCGGACCCACCACGCGGAGCGCAGTCACCTGCAACTCGATGGTCCCGGTGCCGAGATCGCGATTCACCATCTCAGGTGGCCGAGCGGCAATCACGCCCTCGACCTCCACGACCGTCTCCGCGCCAAGGCGGTCGGCGGCGGCAATGATGTCGGCGGGTGTGAACCGCGGATCACAGGTCGCCTGAATCAGTCCCGCCCGGTCCCGCAGATCGAGAAACACGATGGAACCGAGCGAGCGCGTGCGATGCACCCAACCGCCCAGTTTCACCGTCTGACCAACATGCACATCGCGCAATTCGCCGCAGAGGTGACTGCGGCGCGTGGTGGCGAACAGTGAAGCAACGGTCACGCAACTGACTCCCGGCGCCGGGACAGCGCCGCTACGAGAGAAAGACCGCCCACCGCACCAGCGGTGTCGGCAACCCAGTCGCGCACGTCCATACTGCGACTGGGAATGAACTGCTGATGCCATTCGTCGATCGCACCGAGGGCCGAGACGAATAGCATCCAGCGCACCGTGGGACCGGCGGCGCGAGCACCCGACGCCCACGCCACGGATGCACCGAGTGCAGCGTAGGCCGAGAAGTGGACCAGCTTGTCGCTGCTGCCTGGCAGCGACGGAGGCCTGGGCCACGACGTGATGGTGAAAATGACGATGGCAATGGCGACCGGAAGCAGCCAGCGCTGCCAGCGTCGCGGTGCCGCGCCATCGACTGGCACACCCATACGGCGACTCAGGAGGCCTCCGCGGTCACGAGATGACCGACGAACGCGCTCGCGCTGGTGGCGTGCATCAAGGCGTCACGGACCGACTCGTGCCGAAGCATGCGCGAAATCCGGCCGAGGGCGCGGACATGTGCGCCAGCCGTGCTCTCGGGGCCAAGCAGGAGGAAGAACAGCGACACTGGCTTGCCATCAAGGGCATCGAAGTCGATCGGCACACGCGCGATACCAGCCGCCAGCACGAGCGAATCCACCTGATTCGTTCGGCCGTGCGGGATCGCAATGCCGCTGCCGATGCCGGTACTCGAGAGCGTCTCGCGTGCGCGCACTGCGTCGACCACGCTGTCGAGCACCGCCGAGCCGGCCGCCGGCATCGCGAGCTGCACCAGCTCCCGGAGAACGTCGTCCTTCGAATGACTCGCAAGCGGAACCTTGACGCGCTCCGGTATGAGGAGATCGGGAAGCAATGCTCGGTGGTGTCAGGGAAACCACAAAAGTAGTCCGGTTCTCACATCATGGGTAGCGCGCCCGAGGGCAAGGCCTTGTGTCACAAGTGGTTGGGCCGCCTCACCTCGTGTGTCGGGGACGATGGCGAAACACCCAGCAGGCCCCATCGTCGGGCCGCATTAGCTTGCAGTGTGATCAGCCCACCGACCAACCTTCTCGACCTTTCGCCTGCCGAGGCCCGCGAGGCCGTGCTCACCGCGCTCACGGAGCTCGGCCAGCCCGCGTATCGCGCCGATCAGGTCGTGCGCCGACTCTGGATCAATCCGGCGCCGGACTTCGACGCGATGACCGAGCTCCCGGCGGCACTGCGACGGGCCTTGCACGAACGATTCGTCCTGCCGCGGCTCACGCTGGCCGTCCGTCAGTCGTCGACCGATGGCACCGAGAAGTTCCTGTTCACCCTCGCCGACGGTCAGAGCATCGAAACGGTGGCCATCCCCGATGGCGACCGCATGACCTTCTGCATTTCGTCGCAGGCGGGCTGTGCATTGGCCTGTGCGTTCTGTGCCACCGGCATGATGGGCTTCCAGCGCAATCTCGCGGTGCACGAAATCGCCGGGCAGGTGCGCGAACTGGCGATGCTCACGCCACCGGTCCGTGCCACAAACATCGTGTTCATGGGCATGGGTGAACCGCTCATGAACTGGAAGGCGGTCAGTCCGACGCTCACCATCCTCAACTCCCCCGAAGGACTGGGGATCGGGGCGCGGCACATCACCGTCAGCACCGTTGGTGTGCTGCCCGGCATCATTGCCCTCGGCGAACGCCCTGAGCAGTTCCGGCTCGCGATCTCGATCCACGCGCCCAACGATGAGCTGCGCCAGACGTTGATGCCGGTGAACACGAAGTTCCCGCTGGCGGACGTCATCGCGGCGGCGGCGGCCTTCGATCGACGCGTGACGTTCGAATACGTGATGCTCGGTGGCGTGAACGACCGGCGTGTGCATGCGGACGAGCTGGCGCAACTGGCGCGGGATTGCCGCGCCTTCGTGAATCTGATCCCGCTGCATCCCGGAGGAGGCCTTGGCTTCGATCCGACTCCGCGCGAGACGATTCACCAGTTCGCGAACTGGATTCGCGACGACGGGGTCGAAGTGGCGATCCGGCGCAGTCGCGGTCTCGACATCAGTGCCGCCTGCGGTCAGCTCCGCGTGGAAAAGATCGGCCGCCGGCGAGAGCTGGCCACGCCGCCGGCCGGCGCTCAGGGGTGAAACGATTCGCCAGTCGGGCGATAGCTGCTTCCGAGTGTCACCGTGAGATCGAGTCCGCGATCGAGTGAGTCCCTGCCGCGGTCGATCCGTGCACCACCAAGCACGCGCGCGAGTCGCTCGGCGGCCTCTGGCTTGTTGGTGTAGTCGATGATGAGCGTCTCGCTCCGGCGTCCCTTCGGGTCGTTCGTCCAACCGACGACGTCGAACCCCCGATCACGAAGCAGAAAGGTCGCACGCTTGGCCAATCCGGTCACCCCACTCGCATTCAACACCTCCACCACGATGCGCTGCCCCTGAGGAGCGCTGGTCGTATCCCCCGGATCGGTGCGCCCAAGTCCGGTGATGGCAGCCTCGCGCGACCAGAAAAGCAGCACCAAGGCAATGGCCACGGCAAGCGCTCCCGCCGCCAGCAATCGACCACGGGTCATCGCACTGCGTTCCACATCGCCACCGTTTCCGGATGCAATCCCTTCCCTTCGCGTAGGGACCATTCGAGTCGGCTCTTTACCACCTGTCGAAACACGCCGGCGAAGTCCTCCGGTACCAGCTGGGCGAGCCAGGCGCGCTCGGCGACCATGAACTTTCGACCCGGCTCGAGAAAGTCGGCCATGAAGAGTGCCTGCCCGGTACGCGTCCAACCGGGATTGCCAAGCGTATGCCACCGGATCGCCTCGATCACGTCGTGACGACGCTCTCCGAGTGATTCGAGACGTGCGGCGCACGCCGGGCCGTGAAGAATCTCGACCGGCGCCACCGCATCGCACGACAACTCGCGCAGCAGCGGCTCCGCGGCGTCGCGGAGTGCATCGTGCAGCATCCCCGCATCGTGCCACGCCGCGCGTTCGGCGGCGTCGATGCCCATGCGCGTGGCCCAGCTGTCGAGCAGCATCGTGACACGGGTGATGTGCTCCCGCCGCTTCGGCGAGGCGATGGCCCACAGCGGGAGTTCCGGTTCGAGCCGCGTCGGAGTCATGGGGTTGGTGCGGGGAACGGATCGCTGAGGCGATGGTTGTCGAGGAGGCGTGTGCTGCCCACCCGGGCAGCCAGCAGCACGAAGGCAGCGGCGCACGCGGCGTCGACCGGGTCGAGCCGGTCAGGATCGACGATGGCCAGATAGTCCACCGTCACGCGTGGCTCCTGCGCCAGACGCGCGAGGCCGATCGCGGTGAGCGCCGCCGGGTCTGTCACGCCATCACGGGCGAAGACGGAGTGAATGTCCCGTAGCGCCGCCGACAGCGCGCGTGCTGCAGTTCGATCCGCAATGCTCAGATACCGATTTCTGCTCGACATCGCGAGCCCGTCCGCTTCGCGCACGATCGGCGCGATGTCCAGCGTCACCGGGATATCGAGATCGCGAACCAGCGCACGGATCAGCGTTGCCTGCTGCAGATCCTTCTGCCCGAAAACCGCGAGATCGGGCTGCACCAGATTGAAGAGCTTCGTGACGACCGTCAGCACCCCGGCAAAGTGCCCCGGCCGGATCGCGCCCTCCCACCGGCCGGCGATCAATTCCGGCACCACGGAGACCACGCGGGCACCGGGATACATGACGTCGACTCCAGGCACGAACGCGATCGTGGTGCCATGTGACTCGGCGGCAGCGAGGTCGGCAGCCTCGGTTCGTGGATACTTCGTGAGGTCCTCGGTGGGACCGAACTGCAACGGATTGACGAAGATGCTCAACACGACGCTGCCGCACTGGGATCGGGCCCGATCGAGCAGTGACAGATGCCCCGCATGGAGCGCACCCATCGTCGGCACGAACCCGATGCGTTCTCCGCGGCGCCGTGCGGCGGCAACGGCCGCGCGCAGCCCGATGGCATCCCGGATCACCTGCATCTCAGGAGAAACTCGTCGCGTCGTCCGGATAGCGTCCGGCCCGGACATCATCGGCGTACTCACTCACCGCGGTCTTCACGATTCCCGCGACATCGGCGTACCGCTTGAGAAACTTCGGTTTGAACCCTTCGTTGAGTCCGATCAGATCCGGCAGCACCAGGATCTGCCCGTCGCACCCGGCGCCGGCACCGATGCCAATGGTGGGGATCTGCAGTGCGGCGGTGATCTCTGCGGACAGCGCCGCAGGCATCAGCTCCAGCACCAACGCAAAGGCGCCCGCCTGCTGCAATGCGAGCGAGTCCTCTGTCAGTTGTGCCGCGACGGCTGCTTCGCGGCCCTGCACGCGTGCGCCGCTGAGCGCGGTGTCGCTTTGTGGCGTGTAGCCGATGTGACCCATCACCGGGATCCCGGCATCGACGCACGCGCGAACCGCATCGATGGCCGCGCGACCGGCACCTTCGAGCTTCACCGCCGTCGCACCGGTTTCGGCCATGGCACGGCCCGCATTCCGAACCGCCTCGACGCTACTCACCTGGTACGTCATCCAGGGCATGTCGAAGATGAGCATCGCCCGCCTCAGTCCCCGCCGCACGGCGGCGCAATGCCAGATCATCTGATCGAGCGTGACCTGTCGCGTCGAGTCGTGACCGGCGATGACCATACCCAGCGAGTCACCGACCAGGACCATGTCGACTCCGGCCGCATCCACCAGCCGGGCGAAGAGGACATCGTAGGCCGTGCTGGCGACGATCTTCCGACCTGACGCTTTCATCAGCCCCAGGTCGCGGATGGTGACCGGCTTGCCCGACGTTGCCAGTGGGGGCGTGATCTCTGCGCTCATTCCTTCCTCATCAGGCAACGGTTTCCCATGAGCCGGACCAGCGACGCCGCTCGCGCGAGCTGTCGCTGCCGGCGGTGTCCATCCCGGCGTGCACCTGCGCCGCGGCCATCGCCTCGGCCGCCCCCGCCACGCCGATCAGGGCAGCCAACTCACGCTGCCAGAATGCGCGATCGATGAGCCCGGGATGCGGGACCAACAGCGTCGCGGACCCGATGACGACATCACTGGCATACACGATGTCCAGATCGAGCGTTCGCGGCCCCTTGGCCGCGGTTCGCTGCCTGCCGTGCATCGCCTCGATCGACTGCAATTCGGTCAGCAGAGACGCAAGGCTGATGCGGCACTCGACCATCGCCATCTGATTCAGGAATGGCGGTTGCGCCGGACCGATCGCTTCCGTCTCCTCGAACGGCGACGCAGCAAGGAGGGTCACCCCGGCGATCTGTTCGAGCGCCTGCAACCCACTGCGCAACAACTCGTACCGGTCGTCGAGATTCGAGCCGAGTGCAATCGCCACCTGCACTGGTGCCGCCGTCATGACCGCACACCATCGTGCACCACCACTTCGGCGCAGTCGAGTGGTCCCGGGAGTGCGACATGCGGCTTGCGCACGGCAACGCGGGCCCCGACGATGGTGGGGTGGGCCATCGCTGTCTGGAGCAGTCGGCGGGCGATGTGTTCGAGGTAGAGGAGCGGCGGCGATCCCAGCGCTTCAGCGGCCATGCGGTAGAGGTCACGGTAGTCCACGGCGATCGCGTCGCCGGCAGCCGGCGCGGCCCACACCGTGACATCGATGGCCAACGGTTGCGGCAGCTCGCGCTCGTGCGGAAGCACGCCCACGCACGTGTGGAACTGCATGTTTCGCAACGTGATCTCAACGCTCGATGACATGCGGCGGCGGTGGGTGGAAGCGTGCGCGGGCGGACGGGCAAGTTAGCGACGCGAGCGGCGGCGACGCGATGACACGAGCTACATGGTGCGATCGAGTCCCGCGCGCAACTCGCGCACCAATGACAGGGCGTCGTCCACCGAGGTTTCGGCACGGCTGACGATCGCGCTGCCCACGACCACGCCGTCCGCCATCTGCGCCACTTGCGCCGCCTGATCCGCGGTGCTGATCCCGAACCCAACGCAGATTGGCAACGTCGTCGCCTGCCGCAGCCGGTCGAGTGTCGCGGACAGATCGCCGGCCAGGGTGTCCTTGGCACCCGTCACCCCGAGTCGGCTGATCAGGTACACGAACCCACTGCCGTGACGGGCAATCTCCGCCATCCGTTCCGCGGGCGTCGTCGGCGCCACCAGTCGGACATATGCCAGTGGCGACATACCCAGCCACGCCTCGCGTTCCGGATCGGCACCCACCGGAAGGTCGGTGATGAGGATCCCTGAAACGCCCGCGTCCGCAGCCCGCTGCAGCGCGTCCGGGCCTGCATTCATGACCGGATTCAGATAACTGAAGAGCACAACCGGAATCGACAAACCAGCGGTGTGCACCATCTCGAGTGCGGCATCGAAGTTGATCCCATGCTCGATGGCGATCTGCGAACTGCGCTGGATGACCGGACCGTCGGCGAGCGGATCCGAGAACGGCACGCCGAGTTCGATGCAATCGGCCCCTGCCGCCTCGAGGCCCTGCAGCAACGCCGCGGAGCGCTCACGATCGGGGTGGCCCGCCGTCACATACGTCACGAGAGCCTTCCGGCCCGTGGCCCGCAGTGCCGTCATGTGCTCACTCAGATGCGCGGCACCGGTGGTGGTCATTCGACCTCCATGATCGGATGCTGCATCATGGTGCCGACATCCTTGTCGCCGCGACCGGAGACACAAAGCAGGATCGGCTCCGCCTCGCTCCAGCGGCCGGCGTTGTCAGCGATCCACGCCACAGCGTGCGCCGTCTCGAGCGCGGGAATGATCCCTTCGAGCCGGCTGAGCAGCGCAACACCGCGCAGCGCCGCATCGTCCGTCACCGCCACGTACTCGGCGCGCCCGGTGGTCTTCATGAATGCGTGTTCCGGGCCGACGCCGGGATAGTCCAGGCCCGCGCTGATGCTGTGCGCCGGGTGCACCTGCCCGTTCTCGTCCTGGAGCAGCAACGACAGCGAGCCATGCAGCACGCCGGGTGTGCCGGTGCTGAGCGTGGCGGAGTGACGTCCGGTGAGCACCCCTTCACCGGCCGCCTCGACGCCGACCAGTTCCACCTCGCGATCGGGGACGAAGGCGTGAAAGATGCCCATCGCATTCGACCCGCCGCCGACGCACGCCACGACCGTCGTGGGCAGCCGGCCGACGATCTGCAGCATCTGCGCGCGCGCTTCCCGGCCGATGCAGGCATGAAAATCCCGCACCATCCGCGGATACGGAGCCGGACCGACCACGCTGCCGATGATGTAGTGGCTGCTGTCGACGTTGGTGACCCAGTCCCGGATCGCCTCACTGGTGGCATCCTTCAGCGTGCGCGTGCCGCCCGTCACGGGAACGACCGTTGCACCGAGCAACTGCATGCGAAAGACGTTGAGGCTCTGTCGGTGGGTGTCCTCTTCCCCCATGTAGACCACACACTCGAGCCCGAACTTGGCACAGACGGTGGCCGTGGCGACACCATGCTGTCCGGCGCCGGTCTCCGCAATGATGCGGCGCTTCCCCATGCGGATGGCCAGCAGCACCTGCGCCAGCGCGTTGTTGATCTTGTGCGCACCGGTGTGACAGAGATCTTCGCGCTTGAGCCAGACCGGTGCGCCCACGCGCGCCGACAGTCGGGGCGCAAAACCGAGCGGCGTCTCGCGGCCGACGAACGATGCCAGCAGTCCGTTCAGTTCCGCCTGGAACGCCGCGTCCGACTTGATCGCCTCGTAGGCCTGCGACAGCTCGTCGAGTGCCGGAATGAGTGTCTCGGGAACGTAGCGTCCACCGAACGGTCCGAACCGGTCGCTCGGAATCACCACCTGCTCCTGCATCGTTGCCATTTACTCCACTCCTGCAAGGGATAACTGCTCGTCAGCCCCGCTGTCGCCGCGCGCGGCCGCGATGAATCGCTGCAGCTTCGCGTGATCCTTGATGCCGGGTGCCGATTCGACCCCCGATGACACATCCACAACATCCGGCGCCAGCAGCCGGATCCCGGTCGCGACGTTCTCCGGCGTCAGTCCACCGGCGAGGATCAGCAACGCGCGCGACTCCGAGGCCTCACGCACCCTGCGCAGCGGCGTGACCAGTGCTCGCCAGTCCAGCGACACGCCGGTTCCGCCAAGCGTGCCAGGCACCAGCGCATCGAGGACGACACCGTCCGCCACCGCGAAGAGTTCCGCAGCGCGCGACGCATCGAACGCCTGCGGCGGCACGCGCAGCGCCGCCCAGATGCCGCCGGGCCAGCGCTCGCGCAGATCCAGCACCATGGCGGGCGACGGATCGCCATGCAGTTGCACGATGTCTGCACCGGCCGCCATTGCGTTGCGCACGATATCGTCCACGGGTTCATGCCCAACCACCACCACACGAATGGCCGTGCCAGCCTGGGCGAAGACAATGCGCGCCGCTTCAGGCGACACCCGCCGTGGTCCACCAGCCAGAATCGCCCCGACATAGCGCGCTCCGGCCAGCGTCGCCGCCGCAGCATCCGTGGGGCGGACGAGCCCGCAGATCTTGGCGCCGGCGCTCATGACTCAGCCGCGTCGTGGCGCACGGGCCACACCCGTCAACGCACGCACGGCATCGACGGGGGCTGCTGACGCCGACACCGAGGACCCGACGAGCACCGCATCAGCGCCGCAAGACGCCGCGCGTTCGACGTCGGCGCGCGAGTTGACACCGCTCTCATAGATCGCGATGTGCGTGACCGGAATGAGCGGCAGCAGGCGTTCGCAGGTCTGCATCTCCACTTCGAGCGTCTCGAGATCACGGTTGTTGACGCCGATCAGCAGCGCGCCGGACATGAGCGCATCGACCAACTCATCCTCGTCACGCACTTCGACCAGCGGTTCGATGCCAAGCGTGCGGGCGACGAAGACCAGGTCAACCAGCTGCTCAGCCGGCATCGCGCGCGCGATGAGCAGCGCCGCCGAGGCACCGGCCTGCCGCGCCTCGACCAATTGGACCGCATCCGTGATGAAATCCTTGCGGATGCATGGCACCAGCCGGAGTGCCGCCGCAATCCCGAGGTCATCGAGCGACCCGCCAAACTCCGTCGGTTCGGTCAGGATCGAGACTGCCGTTGCGCCGCCGGAGGCATATGCCCGCACCTGCTGGTCGGCGTCGAGCGCTGTGTTGATCGCCCCTTTCGATGGTGACCGGCGCTTGAGCTCCGCGATCACCTTCACGTCGTCGCGCGCCGACAGGGCGGCCAAAAGATCGGCGCCGGCGGGTGCCTCGAGCGCCATCGCAAACCGTTCCGAAAACGGGACGTGGGCCCGGGCCGCGGCCGCTCGTTCAGCCGATGCCGAGCTCAGCCGGAGAAGTGGGCCGGCGGGCGGTTTCCATGGACGAGCCACTTGCATTTCGGGATTCCTTCGGCAATAGTCTTCGGCAGTTCTTCGGGGCGATCGCCCAGCACCGCAATCTATCGCAGTCCCTTCGTCCTCTGCATCCGCCGGAGTCGGTCCCATGTCGCTCACCAAGCGCCAGCGCGAAATTCTCACTTTCCTGACGGTCTCGGCCGACGAGAACGGCTACGCGCCCAGTTTCGAGGAGATCGCCGAGAATTTTGGCTTCACCAGCCTCGCGACGGTCCACGAGCACCTGAGCAATCTGGAGCGCAAGGGCTACATCCGGCGCGGCTACAACGAGAGCAGGGCCATTGAGATCCTGCCCTCGGAAGCGTCGCCGCGCTTCGTCGAACTGCCGCTGCTCGGCCTGGTGGCGGCTGGCATGCCGATCGAAGCCGCAGTGACCGGTGAGACGATGGCGATTCCGCCGGACATGCTGCGCAAGACGGGGAGCCACTACGTCCTGAAGGTCCGCGGCAACTCGATGATCGACGAGCAGATTCGTGACGGTGACTTCGTCGTCGTGAACGAGCGCAAGACAGCCGACAACGGCGAAATGGTGATCGCACTGCTCGAACGCACCTCAGCCACCGTGAAGCGGTACTACCGCGAGAAGGACGGGCGGATTCGGCTCCAGCCAGCCAATGACGCGATGGAGCCGATCTTCACCGACGAGCGGAATCTGCTCATCCAAGGCGTGGTGGTCGGCGTCCTGCGCCGGTACTCGTGATGTCAGCCGGTTCACTCCTTGGGCTCCGCACGGCGATCTATGCGGTCGCGGACCTGGCGCAGGCGAAGGTCTGGTACACGGGCGCGCTGGAACGGGCGCCCTACTTTGACGAAGACTTCTACGTCGGATTCAATGTGGGCGGCTTCGAGCTCGGATTGGTTCCCGAGCCGGACGCATCAGTGGAGCGCGATGCGGCCGGCGTGGCCTTCTGGGGTGTGCTCGATGCCGACGCTGCTTACGTACGACTCGTGGCTCTCGGCGCGACCGATCACGAGCCGGTGCAGGACGTTGGCGGCGGCGTCAAGATCGGCGCTGTCCGCGATCCCTTCGGCAACGTCCTCGGCGTCGTCGAGAACCCGCATTTTCGCGCCGAAGCATAGTCCAGTCGCGGCCTCAAGTCAGCCGTTGCAACATCCGAAACTCAAAAGGGATTTGTCGCCCGGCGCTGTCGTGCGTCACGGCCTGTTCCCATCCGGTGGATTGCTGCATGCGACTCGTACTGCTCGACAACGAACATCACGTCGCTGACGCGCACCGGCGGGCTTTGCGCAGTGTGCGACCGGAATGGGAAGTCGTCCTCGTCACCAGCAACAGCGCCGCAGTCGGAGCGCTCGAAGCCGCCCCCACTGACGTGTTCGTCGCTGAACTCGGTCGACCACCGTCGTCTGGGGTCGACCTGTTCGAGACCGTGAAGGAACGCTGGCCGGCAACCATCCGAATCGCGCTGTCGGAGTTCGCGGAGCGCTCGGTGGCGCTGCGGCTCGAGCGCAGCGTCCACCGCTTTCTGCACAAGCCGTGCGACACCTACAGCCTCGCGATGCTCATCGAACGGAGCAGCAAGCTGCGCGCGGCCGTTGCGGATCCTGCGGTACTCGCGGCGATCGGTGGACTCGAGGCCATTCCGCGCCCGCCCGTGACCGTGCAGGCGCTGGAGAAGGTGCTGGCCGATCCCGATGCCGGCGTGATCGCAGTCGCCGCCGTGATCACGCGCGACGCGGCCCTGACGGCGCGCCTCCTGCGCGTGGTGAATAGCTCGTTCTTCGGCGTTGGACGTCAGGTCACACGCGTCGATGCGGCAATCAATTTCATGGGGGTGTCGCTGGTGCGCGCAATCGCGCTGGCCGATGGTGCCACCCGGTCATTTACGGTATTGCCCGAGATCCTCGACCTCGAAGAGTGGAACACGCACGCCATTCGTGTCGCGACATCGGCCCGCGACATCGTGCTCGCCGCGGCGCCACAGGATCGATCGATGGCGGATGTGGCATTCCTCGCCGGTCTGCTCCACGACGTCGGGCAGATCGTGCTGGCGGGCGTGACACCGACCGTGTGGCTGGCCCTCGAGCGGATGGCCCGGACGGAGGGCGTGGCGCTGGATGAGGTGGAACGCCGCCAGGCTCGCGCATCACATGCCCTGGTTGGTGCATACCTGCTCAGCTTGTGGGGCCTGCCGGCGAGCGTGGTCGAAGCCGTCGCGTTTCATCACACGCCGGAGCTGCTGGCCGGATCGCTGTTCGACGCGACGATTGCGGTGCACATCGCGGACAGTCTCGCGGCGCGGGAACCGGGACGAGCTGCGCCAGGGTTGCACTTGCCGAGCGTGGTTGGTGCTGGCGTTACTGAGGAACAGTTGCGCGGGTGGCGTGGGCGGTATGGCGCGATGGAAGCAGTCGCGTAACCGCCGTCAGTCAGACGCCTGCGCCCGACACGGCGATCAGGCGCTCCAGACTCCGGAGCGCTGAACCGTTCTGCAGCGCCGCACCGGCCTCGGTGACCATCGCGTGAAAGTCACCACCGCTGCGCTGCACGTAGAGCGCAGCCGCAGCGTTGAGCGTGACCGCCGCCCGTGCGGCGTCGCTGCCACCGCCACCGAGCACGCTGCGCACGAGAGCGGCGTTTTCGGCCGGATCACCACCGGCGAGATCATCGGCCGTGAGACCGTGGAAGCCATGTGCCGCCGGATCGATGATCCAATCGCGAATTGGTTGAGATCCGCACAATTCCCGCACATGCGTCGGACCGAGCGGCGAGATCTCGTCCATGCCGGGCTCGCCGTGCACGACCAGCGCGAATTCACTGCCCAGTTCGTGCAGCGCCCCCGCGATCAGATCGAGTCGACCGCGATCGGCAACGCCGATGACCTGACGGCCCGCCGCCGCCGGATTCGCGAGCGGCCCGATCATGTTCATGACCGTTGGAATCGCCAGCTCACGACGCACCGGCCCGACGTGCCGCATGGCGGGATGCATCAGTGGCGCGAACATGAAGACGATGCCGGCCTCACGAAGAATCTCGGCCATCCGGGCCGGTGTGAGATCGATGCGCACGCCGAGCGCTTCGAGTACATCGGCGCTGCCGCTGCGACTGGTGAAGCTGCGATTCCCGTGTTTTGCAATGCGCACCCCGCATGCGGCCGCGACGATCGCGGCGGCCGTCGAGATGTTGAACGTCGGCACGGCACCGCCACCGGTGCCGCAGGTGTCCACCAGCTCGGATGGCTGCTCCGAGTCGAGCAGGATCATGGCCCGGCGAAGCGCGCGCGCGGCACCAGCCACTTCGGAGGCTGTCTCTCCCTTGACGCGAAGTCCCATCAGGAGCGCTGCCACCTGTGCCGGCGTCGCTTCACCAGCCATCACGACGTCAAAGGCGCCGCTGGCTTCCGCCGACGTCAGATGATGGCCGGCAGCCAGTCGGCGCACGGCGTCGCGCAGCATCTCGTCGCTCACGTCACCACCAGACAGCGCACCAGCACTCCGTCAACACGGGTCACGAGGGCGCTGTCTCGGGCAGCAGGCGTTCCGCCAGATGCGCCTGCGTTGCGAGCAACGCGATGATGAGTCCGAGCAGCCGCACCCGATCGACGTCGGCTTCGGTGAACACCCCTTGCTGATTGCGGTTGGCGACGTTCACGACGCCGACCAGATCCTCGCGATACACCAGCGGGAAGCAGATGAAACTGCCGCTCGTGAAATACTCGTCCTTGAGCAGCGGATGCTGACTGGCCTGCGTCGCATCCGTGACGAGGATGACCTGCCGACTGGCGGCCACCTTGCCCGCGACACCACTGCCAATGGCCACGCGATACCCGTCACGAACATCACGCGCCACGCCTCGCGCCGCTGCCAGGTACAACATGCCTGGCTCGGGCGCACGCATCATCAGGGAAACACGCTGCGCCTGCATGTCCTCGCCCACGAGTGTCAGCAGTTCATCCGCGAGGCGGCGTGGGTCAGGCGATTTCGCATCCATCGAGAGAACGCGGTCGATCAGGTACACCGTGCGCTCGAGATCGCGCAGCTCTTCGTTTCGTCGATGCAGCTCGATGTGGGCCTGCTCGGTCTGACCCAGAGCCGCTTCGAGCTGCTTCTGCAGGCTCTCGGACCGGCGCTGGAAGCGTCGCGCATCTTCCTGGATACGACTCGTCTCGCGTTCCAGTTGCACCACGCGCGCCCGGTCCGCACCATCGTTCAGCAGCTGATTCTGTGACGACATCTTCGCTTCGAGCTCACCGAGGCGACGATCGTACTCGCCATGGATGCGCTGGGTGACGGATTCGAGGGTGGTCACCGCTTCACGGCGCGCCTCCAATTCAGCGAAGCGCGCGAAGGCAAGGTCGAACAGCGCGGCGTTCGGGAGAAACTTCTCGATCGTTCGGCCGCCGAAGAATTTCTTCGGCTCGACCACCGTGAGCACGCCGCCCAGCGCGCCATCGAAGCGCAGCCCCCGTATCGACAGGGTGGCGTTCTCCACCGGCGGCAGGCCGAGCAGCCGTGCGAAGTCCGCCGCGCGATCGACGACGTCGACGAAGGTGGATCCGGCGGCGATGCCCTGCCGGACGCCGATGGGCAACTGATCGAAGGCGACTTCGAGCTTGGTCGGCCGCGAGGAGCCGGCCGACGCCGGGCTCAGACGATCGGTGAGCAGTTCGCGCCGGCCGTCGTAGCGAAAGTACGCCAGATAGGCCCCGCGGTCGAGCTCGGCCAGCGCTTCTCCCAACACGCCAATCGCCCCACCCAGATCGGGAGCGACCGCCAGAGAATGTGCCAGTGACGCGAGCGTGCGAGGTGCCATCAGCGGGGTGGAAGTTCTGTCCGGGCGGCGCCGCCCGACGGCGTTCTGCCGCCCCAAGGGTGACGGACTCGTGAGGGGTTGTCAATCCGTTGTCATATCACGACTTGTCTTCCTTGAAGTCACTCGCCGGGCGGCCTAGCTTTGATCCAATGTCGCGCCGCACCTTCCAGCTGGTCATTCAGTACGATGGCGAGGCCTTTGCCGGATGGCAGCGACAGCCTGCGCAGCGGACGGTACAGGGCGCCCTCGAGGAGGGCTTGGCGCGGCTGATGCAAGCGCATGTGCCCGTCATCGGCGCCGGACGGACGGACGCTGGCGTCCACGCACTGGGTCAGGCGGCGAGCATCGCCGTGCCGGAGCAGTGGCAGCCGGATCGCCTCCGACGAGCGCTGAACGCGGTCCTCCCGCGCGATGTCCGGTGCACGGACGTGCATGAGATGCTGCCTGAGTTCCACGCACGCTATTCCGCATCCGAGCGGCAATACCGCTACCTGGTCGGCACCGATCGGGACGCCGCCGGACCGTTCCGGTACAATCGGGAGTGGGCGATTGATCGGCCGCTGGATATGATTCTGCTGAATGCTGAGTCCGTTTCCGTGCTCGGGGATCATGCATTTCGTGCGTTTGCCGTACAGGGCACCGCTCCGGCGAGTGACGATCATCGCTGCGAGGTGCGCGTCTGCCGCTGGGAGCCGCGAGCCGGCGGTCTCGCGCTGGTGATCGCGGCCAACCGGTTTCTGCATCACATGGTCCGGTTCCTGGTCGGGACGATGGTCGACGTGGGACTGGGCCGGCGCCCCCCGGGCACGGTGACGGAGCTGCTGGCCGCGTCGGTCAATCAGCATGTCTCGCCACCGGCACCGGCCTGCGGACTGTACCTTGAACGCGTCACATATCCCTCACACCTCTACCGCGCCACTCCGCCGGCGGCGGCGGCGTGATCGACGTGCCGATCCCACTGTCCCGTTTCATGTCACTTGTCGTCTCGACGCGCCCCCGAATCCGGCTGATGGCTCTCCGACTGACAACGCTCTCCGGTGCCGTGCTGGCTCTCGCCTGCCAGGGCGTCCCCGCTGCCGCTACTGACGCGCAGCGCCCTGCCTCGGTGGGCACCACTACTCCGCCTGCGCGGCCGACACGCGTGGAACAGGCTGCGTCGTCACTGCCGGCGTCGCGACGCAACGCGATCACCGAAGCCGTGGCGAAGGTGGCACCGGCCGTGGTGACGGTGCAGACGGAAACGGTGCAGCAGGTGGCTGCCGACCCGTTCGAGATGTTCTTTGGCGGGAGCAGTGGTCGGCGCACCCAGAGCGGCATCGGATCGGGATTCATCGTGCAGCCCGACGGCGTCATCGTGACCAATGCGCATGTGGTCGTGGGTGCGACCAAGATCAGCGTCGCACTGCGTGACGGGCAGACGTACGATGCAAAACTGGTCGGCATCGATGAACTGAACGACCTTGCAGTCCTGCGGATCAATGCGACCCGGCTGCCGGTCACCCCGATCGGGACATCGTCGGACCTCGCGATCGGCGAATGGGCAATTGCGATCGGCAATCCGTATGGCTTTCTCCTCGGCAACACGGAACCCAGTGTCACGGCCGGCGTGATCAGTGCCACCGGACGCAACCTCGTGCCTCAGTCGCAGAACGAGGGGCCCGGCGCCTACGTCGACATGTTGCAGACGGACGCCTCGATCAACCCGGGTAACTCGGGTGGTCCGCTGGTGAACGCACTCGGCGAAGTGATCGGCGTCAACACCTCGATCTTCTCACCCACCGGCAGCAGCATCGGGCTTGGATTCGCCATCCCGATCAATCGGGCCATGCGGGTTGCTGATGATCTCCTCAAGCATGGGGCGGTCCGGCATCCGTGGATCGGGATCAGATTGGCACAGCCGCCGGGCAACGCGACCCGCGAAGTGCTGCGCGCCGGCGTGGTGGTGCGCAGCGTGGTGCTCGGATCACCGGCGGCCCGCGCCGGCATCAAGCCTGGCGATCAGATCCTGCGCAGTCGTGGCCGGACGTTGCGCAACGTGTTCGACTGGGAAGGTGAGATGCTCGAGCTTCGCGTTGGCGAATCGGCGACGATGGTGCTCAGGCGCGACGGCGTCGAGGACACCGTGACGGTGACGCCGGCCGACCTGCCGGAAGTCGGCGCGAAGCGGGTCGAAGTCTTGCGTGATGTGCAACTGGTCACGCTGACACCTGCGATCCGGCAGGAACGCGGCATTCGTTCCGCCCGCGGAGCCCTGGTGGTGAACGCCAGCGATCGGGTCAGCGATCAGTTGGGTATCCTGCCGGGTGACGTCATCATCGGAGTGAATCGCACCACCGTGTCCACGGCCGAAGAAGTGGCCCGGGCACTCGACCAGCTCGCGGGACGCGGTGTCATCCAGCTGGTGGTGGAGCGGCGCGGATCCATGTATACGACACAGTTCTACATCCAGTAATGTCCACGTCCCACACGAACTACTCGTCGCCGCTCGCCGAGCGATATGCGTCTGCTTCCATGCTCGAACTGTGGGGGGCGCAGAATCGCTACAGTCTGTGGCGCCGACTCTGGCTGGCGCTGGCGGAGGGCGAACAACGTCTCGGCGTGGACATCCCCGATGCGGCGCTTGCCGAGATGCGCGCAGCACTGGACAACATCGACTTCGCGGCCGTCGCGGACTATGAACGTCGCTTCCGTCACGATGTGATGGCGCACGTGCATGCGTTCGGCGATGCCGCACCCGCCGCCAAGCCATTCATCCATCTGGGTGCCACGTCGGCGTACGTCACCGACAACGCGGACCTGATCCTGATGCGCCGCGGACTGGAGCTGTTGCGCGCCAAGCTGGCGGCGTCACTGCGGGCCATGGCCAGTTTCGCCCGCGAATGGCGGAATGAACCGACGCTGGGCTACACGCACCTGCAATCGGCGCAGCTCACGACCGTCGGCAAGCGGTGCACGCTCTGGATGCAGGACCTGCTGCTCGACCTGGCCGACCTCGAACACCGCATCGCCACGCTGCCCTTCCGCGGCGTGAAAGGCACGACCGGCACTCAGGCCAGCTTCCTGACGCTGTTCAACGGTGATCACGGCAAGGTGCGTGAACTCGACCGCATGGTCACCCAGGCGATGGGCTTCCCGCGCCCCTTGCCCGTGACCGGCCAGACGTACAGCCGCAAACTCGATGCGCAGGTGCTCGGCGTGGTCAGCGGCATTGCCTCGAGCGCGTCGAAATTCAGCGGCGACATCCGGATGCTGCAGGCATTCGGTGAAATCGAAGAGCCGTTCGAGAAGGAGCAGATCGGCAGTTCGGCGATGGCCTACAAGCGAAACCCGATGCGCGCCGAGCGTATCGCGTCGCTCGCCCGTTTCGTGCTGTCGCTGGAACCGAACGCGAATCAGACGCACGCCGTGCAGTACTTCGAACGCACGCTCGACGACTCCGCCAATCGGCGCCTCGTGATACCGGAGGCATTTCTGGCGTGCGACGCAATCCTGATTCTGGTGGCGAACATCGCGAAGGGGCTCGAAGTGCATCCGGAGCGGATTCGCCGCCGCGTGGATGACGAACTCCCCTTCATGGCGACCGAGGAACTGATCGTGAACGCCGTACGCGCAGGCAGCGATCGTCAGGCGATCCATGAAGTGATTCGTGGCCACGCCATCGCCGCGGCCCGTGCGGTGAAGGACGATGGCATCCGCAACGACCTGCTCGAACGACTCACTGCCGACCCGGCCTACCCTGTGAACCTCGATGTCCTGCGGAACGTGATGACTCCGCTGCGCTTTGTCGGGCGGAGCGCCGAGCAGGTGGATGAATTCCTGGCTGAGGAGGTCGAACCGGCGCTGGCCGGGATTTCGACGGACGAAACGGCAGCCGGTGCGGTCCGTGTTTGAGGCGCGGCCGACACCGACCGGTGTTCCCGTGACGCGGCTGCCATTGTTTCACGCCGCGCGCGGCAAGGTTCGCGACGTGTACGAAGTGGACGATGACCGCTTGCTGCTGGTCGCCACTGACCGGGTCAGTGCGTTCGACGTCGTGATGCGCGAGGCGGTGCCGTACAAGGGCATCGTGCTCACGCAGCTCACGGCATGGTGGTTGCGCCAGCTCGAAGGCGAGGTGCCGCATCACATGATCTCCGCCGATGCGCGAGAGATCATCAACGAAGTCCCAGAACTCGGCCCGCACCTCCCGACGATCGCCGGTCGCGCGATGCTGGTGAAGCGGGCACAGATTTTCCCGATCGAATGCGTGATCCGGGGCTACATCAGCGGTTCCGCCTGGAAGGAATACAGCGCGCACGGGACACTGGCAGGCGAGCCACTGAAGGCCGGCCTGACGGAGAGTGCTCAACTCTCGCCGCCGGTGTTCTCACCGGCAACCAAGGCCGCCACCGGACACGACGAGAACATCACGATCGACCGCATGCGCACTGTGGTGGGTGACGAGCACACGCAGGAGCTCGAGCATCTGACCCGACTCGTGTACGAGCGCGGACGCGCGGTGGCGGGAGCACGCGGCATCATCATTGCCGACACGAAGTTCGAGTTCGGCATGTGGCGGAACCACATCATCCTGTGTGATGAAGTGTTGACGCCTGATTCCTCGCGGTTCTGGCCGGCCGACGGGTATGCCCCGGGCCGCGCGCAGCCAAGTTTCGACAAGCAGCCGTTGCGCGACTGGCTGCAGCAGGAGCGCAACGCCGGCCGATGGAATGGTGATGCGCCGCCGCCTGTGTTGCCGGATTCCGTGGTGGAAACCACCAGCCTGCGCTACCTCGACGCGTATCACCGGATCACGGGGACGACGCTCGACCTGTCCCAGTACGCATGAGTTTTCTTCGCGACGGGTACCCGCTGATGGGCGCCAGCGGCCTGCTGGCGATTGGCGCGCTCGCCGCGTCGGTGTGGCGACGCAGCTGGTCGCTCTGGCTACTCGCCTTCGCGCTGCTGGCGCTGGCGTTGCTGGTGGCCTGGTCGTTTCGCACGCCGTCGGCTGCGATGATCACCGCTCATTCCCGCAGCTGATGCGACCACCCGTAGCCAAGCCCGACCGGCCGACCGGCATGCGCCGCGCGGTCGTGCTCTTTCCCGGTGGCCTGACGCTGGGCAACCTGTTTTTCGGCATCTTCGCCATGATCAGCGCCAGCCGGGGCGAGTTCGGGCGCGCGGTGCTCTTCATCGTCTGTGGTGGCGTCTGCGACATGCTGGACGGCCGCGTCGCGCGTGCCACGAACTCCGGCACGGAGTTCGGCGAGCAGCTCGATTCGCTCGTCGACGCGATATCGTTCGGGCTGGCGCCAGCGATGATCACCTATTTCGCTGTGCTGACACCCAGTGAACCTGGGCGCGATCGCTGGTCGTGGATTCTCGTCTTCTTCTTCTGCATGTGCGCCGTGCTCCGTCTGGCCCGGTTCAACATCACCCAGGCCGGCGAGAAGAAGAGCTACTTCGTCGGGCTGCCCAGCCCTGCGGCCGGCGGCACGCTGGCCACCTATCACTGGTTTGCGCAGACGCCGCTGTATCAGCAGACGGTCATCGGCGATCTTCCATGGCACGAACTGGTGAAGTACCTGATGATCGGCCTGTCGTTGCTGATGATCAGCAATGTCCGCTATCCCGCGTTCCCGCGCACCGGCTTCCGTGACTGGCGCGGCATCCTCGGATCGCTCACGATCCTGACCTGCTTTGCGGGCGCCATTTTCCTGCCCCGCGAATTCTTTTTCCCCGCCGGTCTGACGTATGTCATGGTGGGGCTGTTCGGCACGATCCTGCAGTCGCTCAGCGATCGTCCGGATCCGCTGGCGTCGGACGACATGGCGGACGATCGTGTCGTGGCCGCATCCGATGCCCTGACGGTGGTGAATGCCAATCGCCGCCGAAAGCGTCGCCGCTCGCGAGATGACAACCCGGTGATTCCACCATCACCGTCCTCCCCTTCCTCCCGTTCGAAAGAGTCCCCTGAATGAGCCGGTTTCGCGTCAGTGTGCACATCGTCCCGCGCAAGGGACTGCTCGATCCGCAGGGCAAGGCCGTCACCGACGCGTTGCATGCGCTGGGCTTCAGCCACGTCACCGACACACGCATCGGACGACATCTCGTGCTCGACGTGACCGCCGAGAGCGCCGCGGCGGCCGAGGTGTCGGTCACGGCCATGTGTGACAAGCTGCTCGCGAATCCGGTGACGGAAGACTACCAGATCGTTTCGACGGTGACGGCCTGACGATGAAGTTCGGTATCGTCACCTTCCCCGGTTCGAACTGCGATGTCGATGCGATGCATGCCGTGACCGATCAGCTGGGCCAGACGGCCGTGTCGCTCTGGCACCGCGACCACGACACGCAGGGCTGCGACGTCCTCATCCTCCCCGGTGGCTTCAGCTACGGTGACGCGTTGCGCGCCGGGGCGATCGCACGGTTCAGTCCGATCATGCAGGAAGTCCTGGCGCATGCCGAGCGCGGCGCGCCCGTGATCGGCATCTGCAACGGGTTCCAGATCCTCTGTGAATCACATCTGCTGCCAGGTGCGCTGATGCGGAATGCGGGACTCAAGTTCGTGTGCGACTGGGTGCATCTGCGGGTCGAAGGCGCAGCACCAGCCTTTCTGAGTGCATACCAGTCCGGCCAGGTGCTGCGCATGCCGGTGGCACATGGCGAGGGTCGCTTTGCGGCTGACGATGACACACTCGATGCGCTGGAAGGCAATGGTCAGGTGGTGTTCCGGTACTGTGATGCCGCCGGGCGAATTACGCCGGAGAGCAATCCGAATGGGGCGCTCCGCGGGATTGCAGGCATCACGAATGCGGCCGGCAATGTGCTCGGCATGATGCCGCACCCTGAACGTGCGGTCGAAGCGCTGCTGGGCTCGACTGACGGCCTGCCGCTGTTCGAGTCACTGTTGGCGAGGGTCGGCGCATGAGTGCCACAATATCGAATGTTCAGCCGCGGCCGGGCGATCCAGCCATCACACCAGCGCTGGTTGCCGAACACGGAATCACGCCGTTCGAGTACGAGAAGCTGCTCGGCCTGCTCGGCCGCGAACCCACGTTCACCGAATTGGGTATCGTCAGTGCGCTGTGGAGCGAGCACTGCTCGTACAAGCATTCCCGCCCTGTGCTCAAGACGCTACCGACCACGGCGCCGTATGTGCTGCAGGGTCCCGGTGAGAATGCGGGCGTCATCAGCGTAGGTGACGGCTGGGCGGTTGCGTTCAAGATCGAGAGTCACAACCATCCATCGGCGGTGGAACCGTACCAGGGTGCCGCCACCGGTGTCGGTGGCATTCTGCGCGATGTCTTCACCATGGGCGCGCGGCCGATCGCGATACTGAACTCGTTGCGCTTCGGCAGTCTCGATACACCACGTGTGCGCTGGCTGGTCTCCGGCGTCGTCAAGGGGATCGGCGACTACGGCAACTGCATCGGCGTGCCGACCGTGGCTGGCGATGTGATGTTCGATCCGGCCTACGAGGGCAACCCGCTCGTGAATGCCATGTGCGTCGGCATCATGCGCGAGGAGGAGTTGATCACCGCCAAGGCCGAGGGCGTGGGCAACCCGATTCTGGCGGTCGGTGCACGCACCGGCCGTGACGGCATTCACGGCGCCAGCTTCGCGTCCGAAGATCTCAGCGACGAGAACGAGGCCAAGCGACCGCGGGTGCAGGTCGGGGATCCGTTCACCGAGAAGCTGCTGCTCGAGGCCTCGCTGGAACTGATTCGCAGCGGCCACATCGTAGCCATTCAGGACATGGGGGCCGCGGGGCTGACATCCAGCAGCGCCGAGATGGCGGAACGCGGCGACGTCGGCGTCGTCATCGACGTGACGAAGGTGCCAGTGCGCGAGGACGGCATGACGCCATACGAGATCCTGCTCAGCGAAAGCCAGGAGCGGATGCTGGTGGTGGCCAAGCGCGGCCACGAGGACGAGGCCAAGGCGATCCTGCGGAAGTGGGAACTGCAGGCCGAGGTGATTGGCGAGGTGATCGCTGAACCGGTCTACCGCGTGGTTGAAGGTGACCGGATCGTGGCCGAATTTCCGGGCAGCCGCCTGGTCACGGAGTGTCCGCAGTACCACCCCGAAGCGCGCGAGAGTACAGCCATCGCAGCGCTCCGCGCGACCGATCCCCACGCAGTCGCCGAGCGGACCGAAGAAGCCGATGCGTCGTGGACGTTGCGCGAGTTGTTGTCATCACCGACCATCGCCAACAAGCGCTGGATCTACCGTCAATACGACTCGCAGGTGCGCACCAGCACCGTGGTCGGACCCGGTGCCGCTGATGCCGCGGTGGTGCGGCTGCGTGGCACCAACAAGGCGCTGGCGCTGAAGACGGATTGCAACTCCCGCTACGTCTACCTCGACCCGCGCATGGGCGGGCGCATTGCGGTGGCTGAAGCGGCGCGCAACGTGGCGTGCACCGGTGGGCGGCCGATGGCAATCACCAACTGCCTCAACTTCGGCAATCCGAAGAAGCCGGAAGTCTTCTTCCAGTTCCGGGAAGCGGTCTACGGCATGGGTGATGCCTGCCGGGCGCTCGGTACACCGGTCACGGGCGGCAATGTGTCGCTCTACAACGAGAATCCGCAGGGCGCCGTCTTCCCCACTCCCACGATCGGGATGGTTGGCCTGATCGACGACCTGGCGCATGTCACACGCAGCAGCTTTACGACACCTGGCGATCAGATCGTGCTGCTGGGCAGCAACACGAACGAACTGGGCGCAAGCGAATACCTCGCGCGCGTCCATGGCGTGACGATCGGGGCGGTGCCGGTGGTGGATCTCGATCATGAGAAGCGATTGGTCGACCTCCTGCTGACGGTCATTGCGGCCGGTCACGTCCGCAGCGCACACGACCTGAGCGAAGGCGGATTCACCGTCGCGCTGGCGGAGTGCTGCATGGGGAACCGGGAAGCGATGCTTGGCGCGTCGGTTGACATCGCAGATTCTGCCATTGCGTCGGAGCGTGCCCTGCTCTGGGGTGAGGCCCAGGGTCGTGTGCTGCTCAGCACTGCAGCGCCCGACGCCGTACTGGCAGCAGCGATGGCCCACGGCGTCCCGGCTCGCGTGATCGGCGCGGTCACGGCGGAGCCTCGTCTGATGATTCGCAGCACGACCCGACTGCTCGATACACCGCTGACACCGCTGGCCGATGCGTACTTCGACGCGATTCCCGCGTTGATGCAGCGCGCGGCGACCGCGTCGGCCTGACGGACATACCACCATGTGTGGAATCTTTGGAATCTTCGGCACGCCGGATGCGGCGGCACTGACGCATCTGGGCTTGTACGCCTTGCAGCATCGAGGGCAGGAGTCGGCGGGGATCGTCACCGTCGACCGTGACGGCGCCGCGCACCCGATCCGGGCGATGGGCCTGGTCTCCGAGGCCATTCCGGCGTCCGCACTCACCCCGCTGATCGGTGACGTGGCGATCGGCCACACGCGCTACAGCACGGCGGGCAGTTCGACGGTCGAAAACGCCCAGCCGATCATGGCGCGATTCAAGGGTGGGGTGATCGCCCTGGCGCACAACGGCAACCTGACCAACGCCTCCGAAATCCGGGCCGAGCTCGAGATGCAGGGCTCGATCTTCACGTCGACGATGGACTCCGAGGTGCTGCTGCACCGGCTGGCGCGCTCGAATCACGACGATCCGGTCCAACGGCTGACCGATGCGCTGGCTGGCGTCGAGGGCGCCTACTCGCTGGTGGTGCTGATCAATCAGACCTTGCTCGTGGCGCGTGATCCGCGTGGCTGGCGGCCACTGGTGCTGGGGAAGCTGGGCGACTGTATCATCGCGACCAGTGAGACCTGCGCATTGGATATCGTGAACGCGACACTGCTGCGCGAAGTGATGCCCGGTGAGATCGTCGCGATCGAGAACGGCGAGATCCGGACGGTGCAGGCCTTCAGCCCCCTGCCACTGAAGAAGTGCGTGTTCGAGCACGTCTACTTCGCGCGTCCCGACAGTCAGATCTTTGGACACAGCGTCGATCGGGCACGCCGCGCCCTCGGCAAGCAGCTGGCGCGTGAGTGTCCCGCCCCCGGCGCGGATCTCGTCTTTGCCGTGCCGGATTCCTCGAATGCGGCCGCGCTGGGCTACGCCGAAGAGAGCGGGCTGCCACTCGAACTGGCCCTGATCCGCAATCACTACATCGGGCGGACGTTCATCCAGCCGACGCAGTCCGGACGCATCGCCAAGGTCAAGGTGAAGTACAACGCCGTGCGCGAAGTGCTCAATGGCCGCAGTGTGGTCATGATCGACGACTCGATCGTGCGCGGCACCACGACGCGGGGCCTGGTCAAGATGATCCGCGATGCCGGCGCGCGCGAAGTCCACATGCGCGTCAGTTCCGCACCCGTCACCGGGCCGTGCTGGTACGGCATCGATACGCCGCGGAAGGAAGAGCTGATCGCCTCCGCGCGCAACGTGACCGAGATCGGAGATGCGCTCGGTGTCGATTCGCTCGGCTACCTGTCGCTGGAGGGCATGCTCGGCGCGGTGCCGGGTGGCCCGACGGGTTTCTGCGATGCATGCTTCAGCGGCAACTATCCAACGGAACCTCCCGCGGATCTCGTGACTGGCCGCGCGTACGCCTGCTGACCCGACCAACTCCCTCCCTCCTCACGTGTCGACTTCCGCACCGATGACCGATCGCCGTTACGTCTACTTCTTCGGCAATGGCCAGGCCGATGGCACGCGGGAGATGAAGGCGATCCTGGGCGGCAAGGGCGCCAATCTCGCCGAGATGACGAACATCGGCGTACCCGTGCCACCGGGTTTCACGATGACGTGTGAGCTGTGCGCGATCTACCTCCGGGAGCAGACCTACCCGTTGGAGTTGCGCACGGAAGTCGCAGCGAACCTGACCCGGCTCGAGCAGGTGTCGGGAAAGCGATTCGGCGATCGGGACGATCCGCTGCTCGTGTCGGTGCGCTCCGGGGGGGCCGTCTCGATGCCTGGCATGATGGAGACCATCCTGAATCTGGGGCTGAACGACGAAACCGTGGAAGGCCTGGCACGGAACAGCGGCAACGCGCGCTTCGCCTTCGACAGCTATCGCCGGTTCCTGCAGATGTACGGCGATGTGGTGCTCAATGTGCCGATCCAGAAGTTCGAGCACCTGCTCGAGGCCAAGCGGCTGACGCAGGGGGTCGAGGTGGACTCGGATCTCAGCGAAGCGTCATTGCGAGTGCTGGTCGACGAGTACAAGCTGCTCGTGCGGCACTCCGCCGGCGTGGATTTTCCGATGGATCCCATCGAGCAGTTGTGGGGTGCCACCGAGGCCGTCTGGCGCAGCTGGATGCTGAAGAAGGCCGTCGATTACCGACGGGTGAACAGCATCCCTGACGACATCGGCACGGCCGTCAACGTGGTGGCGATGGTGTTCGGCAACATGGGTGATGACTCCGGCACCGGTGTGGCCTTCACGCGCGATCCCTCGACAGGCGAGCGCGCGTTCTACGGTGAGTTTCTCGTCAATGCGCAGGGCGAAGACGTGGTGGCCGGCATCCGGACGCCGCTGCGGATCGAACACATGGCGGAGATGCTGCCCGGGGCCTACACGGAGCTGATGCAGACGCAGCTCGCGCTCGAGACGCACTTCCGCGACATGCAGGATCTCGAATTCACGGTCGAGCGCGGAAAGCTTTACCTGCTGCAGACACGCAATGGCAAGCGCACCGCGGCAGCGGCACTTCGGATTGCGCGCGACATGGTCGTCGAGGGGTTGATCACCAGTGATGAGGCGGTGCAGCGCGTACCCGCGCACCAGCTCGATCAGCTGTTGCACCCGGTCATCGACGCCGGGCAACGGGCGCCGGTGATCTGCCACGGATTGCCTGCGTCACCCGGCGCGGCCAGCGGCATCGCGGTCTTCGATGCCGACACCGCCGAACAGCGCGCCGGCCGCGGCGACAGCGTCATCCTGGTGCGCGATGAAACGACCCCGGAAGACTTTCACGGCATGGTCGTCGCACGCGCGGTGCTCACTGCCCGCGGCGGCATGACGAGTCACGCCGCCGTGGTCTGCCGCGGTATGGGAAAGTGCGCGGTTGTGGGCGTGCAGCGGATGCTCGTGGATCCCGACGCTCGCCTGTTCAAGGTTGGCGAGACGATCGTGCGCGAAGGCGACTGGATCACCGTCGATGGCGCGACTGGCAACGTCTACCTCGGCGAACTCCAGACCGTCCCCAGCGAAGTGATGCGCGTCGTCAATGGCACGCTGCGCCCGGACTCGGCGCCCACCTACCTCGCATTCCGGCAGGTGCTCGAGTGGGCTGACGGATCCCGACGGCTGCGGGTCCGCGCCAACGCCGACACCCCGAAGGATGCACGCATTGCTCGTGCCTTCGGCGCCGAGGGTATCGGATTGTGCCGCACCGAGCACATGTTCTTCGAGGGCGACCGCATCAACTCCGTTCGCGAGATGATTCTGGCCCACGACGAATCCGGGCGGCGCCGCGCACTCGCCAAGCTGCTGCCGATGCAGCGCAGCGATTTCGAAGCCATCTTCGAGGCGATGAACGGATTCCCGGTGAATATCCGCCTGCTGGATCCACCGCTGCATGAGTTCCTGCCGCATGGTGGCGAAGAGACCAAGATGCTGGCGCGCCAGCTGGGCGTGTCACGGGACGAGTTGCTGCGGGTGGTGGACAATCTCCGCGAGACGAACCCGATGCTCGGCCATCGCGGCGCCCGACTGCTGGTGACGTATCCCGAGATCACGGAGATGCAGGCGCGCGCGATCTTCGAAGCCGCGGTGAGGGCGAAGCGACGCGGTATCGTCGTCAAGCCGGAGATCATGGTGCCACTCATCATGAGCGCGAAAGAGCTGTCGCATCAGCGCGCCATCATCGAAGATGTCGCTCGACAGATTCTCGGTGCGATGGGTGAGCCGATCGACTACCTCATCGGGACCATGATCGAGCTGCCGCGCGCAGCGCTGACCGCCAGCGAGATCGCCAAGGTTGCCGAGTATTTCTCCTTCGGAACCAACGATCTCACGCAGACGACGCTCGGCCTGAGTCGTGATGACGCCGGCCGTTTCCTCCCGCTCTACGTCGAGAACGGCATGCTGCCCGACGATCCCTTCCAGGTCATCGACGAAGAGGGGGTCGGCAAGTTGATTCGCATCGCCATGGAATCGGGCCGCAAGTCGCGGCCCGGCATGAAAGCCGGGATCTGTGGCGAACATGGCGGTGATCCGAAGAGCATCGCGTTCGTCCACCGCACCGGCTTGGACTACGTGAGCTGCTCGCCGTACCGCGTGCCGATTGCGCGGCTTGCTGCCGGTCAGGCGGCATTGGCACATCCATAGCCTGGGGGATTCGTCGAGTGGCGGACGCCCTGAAGACTCAAATCGGCGTCGCTGTCATCCGACGACTGGCCGCGGAGATCGGTGCGGTGCATGCTAAGTTCGACCGACGTGCATTCGTGCGCCAGGCCACGGACGGGTTCGAGACGCTCGAACTGATGGATCGAGGCCGCCATCTCGGCCGCACACTGCGGCACTTCCTGCCAAGCGACTACGCTGCCGCGGTCGACGTGCTGCTGGCGACGCTGCCGCCGGTTCGGAATGCCGCCGGGGGCATGGCGTCGTTCCACTATCTGCCGCACACCGAGTTCGTCCGCGCATACGGTCTGCCGCATTTCGAGGCGTCCATGCGTGCGCTGCACGCGCTGACCCAGCATTTCACCGGCGAGTTTGCCATTCGACCCTTCCTCGAGCAGTATGCGGTCGAGACGCTGCAGCAACTGGAACGATGGGTCGGTGATCCGAGCGAACATGTCCGACGACTGGTCTCCGAGGGCACACGGCCACGCCTGCCCTGGGCGTCACGGCTGCGCGATTTCCAGCGCGATCCATCCCCGGTGCTGCAGCTGTTGGAACACCTCAGGGACGATCCGGCGCTCTACGTGCGTCGTTCGGTGGCGAACAATCTGAATGACATCGGCAAGGACCATCCAGAACTGCTGGTCTCGACGGTGCAGCGTTGGATGGAGAACGCAAGCGAAGAGCGGCGCTGGATCGTCGCGCACGCACTTCGGTCGCGAGTCAAGCACGGCGATCCCGCGGCACTCGCCGTCCTCGGCTACACGGGCACAGCGCGGCTCGAGGTCATCAACGCATCGATTTCGCCGCGTCGGCCTGGCATGGGCTCGCGTGTCACCATCACGCTCTCACTCCTCAACCCCACGAAACGCCGGCAGCGTACGATCGCCGACGTGATCGTGCACTTCGTGAAGGCGCATGGCGGCACGAACGCCAAGGTCTTCAAGCTTGCCGTCGTCGACCTCGCGCCTGGCGAACACGTCGAACTTCGCAAGACGATTTCCCTGGCCGCGTTGAGTACGCGCCGACACTACCCCGGCCAGCATCGGGTGGAACTGCAGCTGAACGGCCAGGCGAAACCGCTCGGTGCGTTCATCGTCGTCCGCTGACGGCTGATTGCCTCTGCAGCGCACGGTGGTCGCGTGCACCCGAGGTCCGGTCGCCGCGCTACCGTGACGAGTGCGCACGGAACCCCATCGCCCGGTTCAACCAACGCACCAGCGGCGTGATCGTCCGGAAGACCTCCTCCAGCCGGTCGGCCAGCCCGACCGACGTCACGTCAGACTGCTTCAGCGGGCAGCCGGCCGTGAAGCTCTGATACCGAAGCCAATCACCCGCCGGATGATCGGCATCGTAGCCGCGGGGCATTCGCTTCAGTACGGCTTCGGCGGAGAGTTCACCGAACAGCTTCTTGAACGGTCGGGCCGTCACGATCTGATGGAACTCCTCGTGGCCGACGTCCAGCGCACCGCGAATGCGCTTCAGCACCGGTGCGGGCGGCATCCAGACGCCGCCGCCCGCAAAGCAGGCTCGCGGTTCGAGGTGGAAGTACATCCCCGCCCCACCATGCACCGCATCCTGCCCGACATTCCCCTTCGAGTCGCGATGAAAGAACCAGCATGCTGCATTCGTCTTGTACGGCGCCTTGTTCTTGCTGAAGCGGATGTCCCGGTGAATGCGAAACATGCTCCCCTTTGCCGTGCCGGTGATCTCTGGCGTGAAGTGCGCGAGTCGCGAATCCATCTCGTCGATCAGCGCCTTCATCGGTACGCGCAGTGACTGCTCGTAGATGTCACGCCGTGCTTCGAACCACTCGCGGTTGTTGTTGTCGCCGAGTCCCTTGAGGAACGTGAAGGCAGCGGTCGGAAAGCCATCGAACTCCACATCGACGACGGCTCGCTTCGCGCCGGTTCCCGCCTGCTTCATCGCGCCCATCCGGTCGGCCTCGCCAGGGTGAAGTTCGCGTCGCTGTTCGTGCGCCCGTACCAGTCTGCACCCATACGCGAGACGAGATCAAGCCGGCGCGGATCAACGATGCCGTCCGCCCCGACGATCGACGGGTCAACGTGGGCCGCCACCACCTCGCCCAGAATGATCGCACAGGTTGGCCCCGCGATGGGATATGCCTGGAACGAGGTCAGCCGACACTCGAACGCCATCGGCGATGCCGCCACCCTGGGCGGTGCGACCGAATGCGAACGGGCGGGGACCACGCCGACCTGGTCGAATTCACTGGACCCGGCATCGAAGGCGAAGGAGGACGCATTCATCTGCTCGACGAGCGGGAACGACACCAGGTTCACCACGAACTCGCCGGTGTCCTGGATGTTGCGCGCGGTGTCCTTCATCGAGCCGTCGCTGTTGTGCTGCGGACAGACCATCAGCGTCGGCGGCTGTGGCGCGACCATCTGGAAGAAACTGAATGGCGCCAGGTTCGTCTTCCCGTCGCGCGAGATCGTCGAGACCCAGGCCACTGGTCGCGGCGCGATCGTGGAACTCATCCAGACGTATGCGGCGCGACGATCGAGGGTCGTGAAGTCGAGGAACATCAGCTCACGCAAGTCAACGAAGTGTGGGCGGCGTGCCAGCTCCACCGAAGCATGTCTGCGACGATGAAACACGCCTATCGGCGAACATACTGAACGTACTTCACCACGACACCGCCGTTGAGTGGCCGTGACCAGGGTATCCCACGATCAAACCCAGTCGGCCAGGCACTGTTGTAGACGACGTAGAGATCGCTCCCTGGCCGTCGTGTCCACCGCACGCGGGTGTTCACCGCGGCTCGGCGCGACTCGTTGTCATACTGTCCGAACCAGGTCAGGTTGAGTCGGGGACTGAAGGCGTAGTCGACCCGGAGGCGTGCAGTGCGGGCGCTGAACCCGCCACCGTTCCGGGACCAGTCCTGCGCCACCACCTCCGCCGCCAGCAGCAGGTGGGGTGCCCGGGCATAACGGAGGGCGACCGTCGCATCCGTCCCGGATCCATCGTAGAACTCACCCGCCGCCAGCGTCACCGACGGAATGAGGGTCCAGGCCGAGGTGCCGGTGTAGACCACTTCGACCCGTTTCCAGTCGAACCGGCCCGCGTCGATTTCCGTCCCGGGGAAGAGTTCGAAGGCTTCACGCGGCCGGTCGAGATTGTACTGCAGGTTGAACTCGAACCGATCGCCCCGTTCCAGCTGCGCGCCGAATGGACGCACCTCGAAACTGGCGTTGTCGAGTGCCCCGTCCAGCCGCGTGACCACGTTGTAGTTGATGAGCGAAAAGTCGAACCGACGGATGCCCCATCGATGCGGCCGCGGCGTGAAATCCACCGAGCCACCGTAGCGCCAGATCCCGCGTTGCTGCACGAAGCCAAGCGGCGGATTAAATGACTCCTCGACACGATCCACCCGCGCCACGATGTCCGCGATGTCGTTCGGAAAGTCGACGATGAACCGGGAATAGTTCCCCGCCGGCGCCCCCGACGAATCCCGGTGCCAGGCGGTTGCGCCAAGAAAGACCAGGTTCTGTCCGCGCACCACGAACGGAAACGTGAAGTCCACGCCACCCGACGCCGACAGCGGATCGCCGGGAAGCGATCGGGTCTGCCCCATCGCGCCGACAAAACCACGTCCCAGCACATCGCGCTTCACGCGCGCGACCAGATCGAAGGCATCTTCATCGCCACCGGTTCTGATGGCCATCAATCCAACCTGCTGTGCGCCGACACGACCCTGCAGCCGGGCCCCCGCCAGGAGGGGGATCGTCGACCCGTTCGGTGCCAGCCCGATCCGGCGCGAGTAGAACAACTGCGTCTGTCGCAGCCGGCCGAAGTCGAAGATCCCCGCCCCTTCGGTAAAGAAGGTGCGCTGTTCCGGAAAGAACAGCGGAAAGCGCGTCAGGTTGACGATCTGCCGATCCACCTCCGCCTGGGCAAAATCGGTATTGGTCGTCAGGTCGAGCGTCAGCGTCGGTGTGATTCCGAACTTGGCATCGAGCCCCACTCGCGTATCGGTCGCCGCGGGTGCGAGCACCGAATCGTTTGCTGCTTCAGACGCGGAACGCGCGGCCAGTCGTCCTTCGGTGAGCACGAAGGGTCGCATCTCGACACGTGCCCGTGCCGGGAGATCGGTGAAGCCCGTGAGCTGCCCCTCGCGCTCGAGAAAGCGAATGCCTTCCGTCCGGCGAAAGCCGCGCCAGAGCGATTCTTCGTTCTTGCGGCGGATGAACCGCCGAAGATTCACGCCAAAGGTGTCGTCCGTTCGGCGATAGCGCAGCGTGCTCCAGGGAATGAGCAGCTCCGCGAACCAGCCCTCGCTTGTGATCTGCGTGCGTGCATCCCAGATGCCATCCCAACTCAGGTTCTCACTCTCGAACGTCAACAGCTCCGAGTCCGTCAGCGCCCCATTGGGATTGATGGTGAAGATGAACCCCGAACGCTTGTCCTGTTGCGCGTCGATGATGATCGAGAACTGGTCGTCGGCGCTCAGATCGGCATCCCGCCGCAACTGCGTGCCGCGAATCCCGGACGGCTCGCGATCATACGCCCAGACACCCACGGCAAGTCCCTGCGGCGTCGCCAGAAACCGCACCACCGTCCGTTCACTCGAGGGCGCACCCTCGAGCGGGTCGCGCTGCGTCAGCGCTGTGATGGAGTCGGCCTGGCCCCAGTCGGCTTCCAGGAACTTTCCGTCGAGCGTGATCGCCGACATCGTGCGGTGGACGCGTGGTGGCGGCGAATCCTGTGCACCGACCGCGCTGGGGGACAACGACCCGCACGCCGCGCCGAGGATCAATGCGCCGCGGAGCATTGCCGCCATCATCGGGTACCGCGGATGCTTGTCGTGTACACGTGAGAGACTGTGGAGAGCAGTGGAGTCCAGCAGCGACACGGCTTCACGAGGCCGCCGCGGATCGGAACCGATCTACCGAACTCAAACGTGCGGCTCCGACCTGCCGTTGACAGTGCGATCAGTCCATAACGACACGAGCCCGGCTGCATTCGCAGTCGGGCTCGTGACGATCATGGAGGCGCCGGGAATCGAACCCGGGTCCGAAAATGCTTCCGCTACGGCTTCTACGTGTGTGTCCCACCGATTGAGGTCTCCCGCCGCTGGCCAGTGGGCCGCCCACGTCGAGACAAGTCACCTTGAGTTTCGCACACCG
>JANMHB010000148.1:0-7402 GCA_031374935.1 Gemmatimonadaceae bacterium
GGAGAGCGCCGCACGCGCGGTGTGTCGCGCCCGGCCGTCGAGCGTCGCCCCGGTCTGCAGGTCCCTGGCGCGCAGATAGTCGTAGCCGAGAGCCAGTTCTGTGGCTGACCGCGTCAGGCGAGCGCTCGTCTCGATCCCTTCGGTCCGCGCGCGTTCGACATTGATGTTCTGGAAGACAAGCAGGCCGGCGGCGTTGGTGCCGGTGGTTCTCGTCGCAATCAGGTTCGAGAGCGCGTTTCGATACCCCTCGACTTCGAGCGATACGCCGCCGGTCGGTGCCCAGGTGCCGCCTACGCTGCTGCTCCACGACGATTCCGGCCGCAGCGTACTGTTGCCGACGATCTGATATCCGGCCGCGCCGTTGATGAACGTATAGCGCAGTTCCTTGAACGCCGGTGCGCGGAAACCTCGCGCCAGATTCGCCCGCCAGCGCCACGCGGGTGAGGCCTGCCAGACTGCACCGAGACTCGGCGAAACGGCGTTACCCCACAGTGTGCTCGAGGTCGACCGCGCGCCGGCAGTGACCAGCACCGGGCCGAGCGTCCACGCGTCGCGGGCAAAGACCTCGAGCACCCGATCGGTCACGCGGTCGCCATCGATCTTGTTCGGGGCGACGATTCCGCGCGCGCTGAACTGAACGCCAACGTCGAGCGAGTGGGCGGCAAGGGCGCGCGAATACGCCAGCAGCCCGCGCGCCAGCTGCTCGCGCTGCTCGAGCGAGTCGGCGGAACCCGCAATGGGCAGATTGCCGAGCGCTTCGCGGAACTGGTAGGCGTAGCGCTGGCCAAAGACTCGTGCGCGCAACTGACCGCCACCCGTCCGCGCCTGCGCTTCGACGAATCCCTGTATCGACCGGTTGTCGATGAAGCCGTTGAAGCCCGCGCCGACCGGCCAGCGTTGCCGTTGCTGCGACAGCGTCAGGTCGGTGCGTAGAGACACCCGCTCGCTGAGCCGTATTCTGGTGTCGCCGCGAAAATCGTAGACGCGATCGAGGGTCGATCCAGCGGCGTTGATCGCAGTCACGCGATCCGATTGCCGCCAGCCGCCACTGAGACGCACGCCCACCGGGCCCACGCTGTTGCTGATTTCGGCCGACGACTCCCGGCGACCGAGCTCGCCGGTCCGGACCGTGATGTCGGTCGTCAGTCGAGGTGTCGGTGCCGCGGTGACGAGATTGATCACGCCGCCCAGAGCTTCGCTGCCATACTCCACACTGGATGGCCCCTTCACGACCTCGATGCGTTCCGCCGCGAGTGTGGACAGTCGCCCGATGTCGCGATTTTCGGTCATCGCGCCCGCGACCGGCTCGCCGTCGATCAGCACCAGCACGCGGGACTGATCGAGACCGCGAATCGCGATCGAGGTCTGTGCTGGCGGCGAGGCGATCTCCTGGAGACCGGGAACGCGTCTCAGCAGTTGATTGGCCGAGACAGCGTTCGCGGCAGCAATGTCCGCCTTCGAGAGGACCGTGACGCTGGCGGGCGTGTCGCCAAGGCGGATTTCGCGCTGGCCCACTGTCGTGACGACGCGATCGAGCATGGTCGGCACCGGCTCCAGCACCACGCGGAACTCCAGCGCCCCAACCCGGAGGTGCTGCTCGCGAAACCCCAGGGCACGGACCCGCAGGCTGTCACCCACGTTCGCCCTCACCCGAAACCGCCCGTCGGCGTCCGTGCGAACCCGCGCGCCATCCGGCAGCACAGTCACTTCCGCCGACGCAACGCTGGTACCAGTACTCCCTGCGCCGACGACCACACCACGAATCGCCTGCGCCAACAACGGGTCGGCCACCCACATCACGCCAAGGCACACCGCGACCAGCGACAGCCTCAGTCGCAGAGGTGTGCTGGTCACGTGCACCGACCCACAGGTCATCGGATGCGTGCGTATCGCAGCGTGGGGAAGCCACCCGATCCCGATGTTCCGTAGTAGCCGATCACCTGCATCTTCCAGGTCTTCGTTCCGCGGCGGATCAGATAGGTGTTGAACGTCGGCGAGAGGCGCTGGTCGTTGTTCAGGTCGTAGCGGAACGGCCCGCTCACGTCTTCGATCGAGTTCGGAATCGGACCAGTGAGCACGGAGAGGTACGCCGCGTACTGCGGGGCATCACCGGCGGCCGTCGTGCCTGCGAAACCTGGCGTGGCCTCCCCAGGATAGGTGCCCACGTTGCACGTCGTATTCACCCCGAGCTCGTACACAGTCGGCGACACGAGAATGTCCCAGTTGCAGCCGTTCGGCGTGACGACAGTGCCGGTGGCGAGGTCGATCGACAGCGGGACGCTGCCGGTGTTGATCGTGAAGGCCTGTGTGGCACCGAGTGTGGTGCCGGTCTGCGCCCGCGACTCGAAGCTGATGGAGGTCAGCGCGCGTCCGGCGAAGGTGATGGCCGTCACGCGGACCAGCGCAAACGCGCCGTTCGCGCGCCGGACCTTCCAGAAAGCCGCGGTGTTGGCAGTTGGCGTGGCTCGGCCGACGTTCAGGAACGCATTGGCGTTCGGGATCAGCCGATCGGCCTTGAAGAGCGAGTCGGCCGGAAGCTGCGGATCACGGATGGAATCGAAGGCGGCCAGCGTATTCTGGTTCGTGAACGCCAGCACCTGCGCGGCGGTTGCGGCCTTGTTGTTGCCGAAGGAATAGCCCGTGCCACCGCCGGTTCCTGACACGCCACCGTTGACGCGGACTTCGTACCGCCGGAGGGCGATGTCCCAGTCGCCGGTGCGCGGGACGAGCCGTCGCGAATCGAAACTGAAGTAGACCAGCGTGTCGGTGGAACTGGCGTTCACCGGCCCGGCAACGACCACGGTATTCAACGCCGGAGGGACCTCGCCGATCGGAGCAGTATCACCGAGCTCGGATTCTCCGCAGGCGGCCAGCGCCAGCACCAGCAGTGGTGTGCGCACGAACGTGGATCGGATTTTCAACATGCAAACCATCAATGAAGTCAGGGAGGCGAAACGTGGGACGATGCTCGGACGTATGGTCATCTGACCCGACGGCGCCTTCAAGTGCGGAACACTACGGATGCCAACGCCACATCGCGCTGCCCCGCATGCTCCGGCTACCTTTCTTTTCCTCACGCCGGCCCTCGCGCCGGCGAGGCCGCACCACCTTGCTCCCCGACAGATGACTATTCCGCGCCGCCGATTCCTCAGCTGGCTGGGCACCACCTCACTGCTCGGTGCCGCCGGAACTCCATCGAAGGCCCATGCGTTCTCGCGGTCCCGCGAGCGCAGCGATGAAGATCACGCATTGCCGGTGGCCGAAACCTGGGACATGAGCTGGACAGCGCGCGTCACGGGGAAGTACAAGGCCGTTTTCGACTCGCCCGAGGCGCACAGTGGTGCAGCGCTCTTCCGTGCGGTCGCCTGGCGCGAACAGTACAAGGAAGTGTACGGCGCCGAGGGAAGCGACACGTCGGCGGTCGTGGTGCTGCGGCACATGGGCTTCTATCTCGCGCTCGACGACGAGTACTGGACCCGCTTCGATGTCGGCAAGGAGTTGAAGGAGCGTGATGCGAAGGGAAAGAAGTGGGCGACGGTCAATCCCGTCGGCGCTGCGGCAGCCGCGGGCAGCCCCCAGAGCGCGAAGTACACGATCTCCTCCTTCCTCGCCACCGGCGGTGTCGTGCTTGCGTGCGGGTGGTCGTTTGGTGGGGCCGTGGCGCAGATCGCCAAGGCGGACAAGCTCGAACGGGAGGCAGCCCGGGCGCGGGCGAAGGAGATGCTCATCCCCGGCGTGATCCTGCAGCCGAATGGCATCTTCGCGGCGCTCCGCGCGCAGGAAGCCGGCTGCGCGTACGTCATGGCCAGCTGACGCGCCATCGATGCGTCGACTGGTGCGGCTGGTCGCGCGTCTCGTCGTGGGTGCAGTGCTCGCGCTGCTGATCGTCGCGTGGCTCTCGTTTCAGCGCGAACCACTGGTGAAGCGGGCAGCGAATCCGTCACCGGATGATGTGCGTCGGGCGAGGGCGCTGCTGGTGCAGAACGATCCGCGTCGTGCGCGAGCCGGCACCGCCCGGACGATCACGTTGTCGCAGCAGGATGCGACCTTGCTGAGCCAGTACGCCGCCTCCCGCTGGCGCACGGCGCGGTCGCTGGTGACACTCCGTGCGCGGGCCGCCAGCGTCCAGGTGAGCGTCGAGACACCGTCAATTCCCCTCGGACGCTGGCTCAACATCGATGCACAACTCGGCGATGCGGACGGTGTACCCGTGGTGCAGCGGCTCTGGATCGGACGGGTGCCGGTGCCCGGCGCCGCCGCCACCGTCGTCATCGACTGGCTGTTGTCGCGGCTCGACGCCGATGCGCCGATCACGATGGCTCGTGACATGGTGCGGCGCACGACGTTCACGCCGGATTCGGTGCGAGTGAGCTACGAGTGGCGCGCCGATGCCACCGGCCGCGTGCGGGACATGCTGCTTGCGCCGGACGATCTCGCGCGCTTCGAAGCGTACCAGCGTCGGCTCGTCTCGTCGCTGGCAATGACAGCACCCGGCAGTACGCTGACCCTGCCCGAGTTGATGGCGCCGCTGTTTGCGCTGGCGGTGGAACGCTCGGTCGCCGGTGACGCCAGCGCGGAGAATCGGGCGGCGCTGGCGACGCTCTCACTTTACGTGACGGAGCGATCGCTCGGACGCTGGATCAAGCGGGCCAAGGCATGGCCGAAGCCGCAACGGCGGCGCGTCACGCTGGCACAACGTGAAGACCTGGCCAAGCACTTCCTGGTCTCCGCGATCGTGGCCGCTGAAGCCGACCGCCGACTGGCCGATGTGGTCGGGCTCACCAAGGAGATCGATGACTCGCGCGGTGGATCCGGATTCAGTTTCGTCGACCTCGCGGCCGATCGGGCCGGCACGCACTTCGGCGAGCTGGCGGTGAGTGCAGCCGTCGCGCTGCAGGCTGCCGTCGCGACCGGACTGCCGGAGTCCGCGATCATGCCCGATGTCGCGCGCCTGCCCGAATCGATGACCCAGCGGGAGTTCACGGCGCGGTTCGGCGGAGTTGGCGGGGACAGGTATCGGGCGATGGTCGACACCATCGACCTGCGCGTCGCACGGCTGCCGGCGTTACGATGATGCACCTGTGCGATCGTCGGTCTGCAACGGTGTTGCACCTGCTTCCGGAGGCGCGATGAGGGGAGGGAAGGCGGACAAGGGCACATCGGGCCGGAAGAAGCCCGCCGCGCGACCGACTCCGGCGCAGGTCGCGCGCTCCGGACCGAAACGCGGGCAGAAGCCGCGCGAGTGGGGTGCGTTCGACACGGGTGCCGGCGATGCGCCGCAACCGGCCCCGGTGAAAGGGAAGAAACCTCGGAAGCCATAGCGCCATGCGCACGATCATTGGTCAGTTGCTCGTTGCGGCGATCGTCCTGCCTGGCACATCCGCAGGTGCGCAGCCGCAACCCTCATCGCCCGCGACGCCCTACTGGAGCGCTGTGCGCGCGCGATTCTCCGGCGATCGGGCCAAGGAGACAGTCGCCTATCTCGACCGTTATGTGCGGTGGCCCGGCAATCGAGGCTTCGACGCCAGCATCGCACATATCGTGGAGCGGCTACGGAGTGCCGGGTACGTGGAACAGTCGGCGGCACCGGCAGGCACACGCCTCACCTATCGCGTCGAGCGGTACCCGATGGCGGCGCCTGCCTGGGAGCCGACGGGCGCGAGCCTCGCGATCGTCGGTGAGGCAGTGCCGGTGCTGCGTTTCGAGACCAATCGGAACATGCTCGCCAACAATTCCTATGCGACCACTGGCGGCCCGCTGGACGCCGAACTGGTCGATGCCGGCGATGGGACGCCCGCAACGCTCGATTCGCTGCAGGTGAAGGGCAAGGTGGTGCTCGCAAATGGCTCGGTGAGTCGCCTCTTCACCGAGGCGGTGTCGAAGCGTGGTGCCTTGGGAGTGCTGGCCTACGCCCTGCCGGCATATCTGCAGCCGGCAAAGAACCAGACGTCGATTCAGTTCGGTGGCATCCCGCGCGACACCGTCGCGCAGGCCTGGGGCATGCTGCTGTCCCATGCCGCGCATGAGCGCCTTCGCGCCGCACTCTCGCGCGGAAGCACGCGGGTTCGTGTGTCGACTGCGGTCGAGTGGACACCGAATGCCGTCGAGCAGGCGGTGGTGGCCGAGGTCCGCGGCTCGCGACGCCCCGAGGAACGATTCGTGTTCTCGGCGCACGTGCAGGAGCCGGGCGCAAACGACAATGCGTCAGGCGTGGGTGCGCAGGTCGAGATGGCGCGCGTGGCGGCGGAGATGGTGACCGCGCGGCAGCTCGATCCAGCGCGTACGATCACGATGCTCTGGGGGCTCGAGATTCGCAGCACCGATCGCTACATCACGCAGGACACCGTGCGTGCACGCGGCATTCGGTGGGGCCTGTCGCTCGACATGGTCGGCGAGGACATCGCGAAGACCGGCGGCACCTTCCTGATCGAGAAGATGCCCGACCCATCGGCCATCTGGACGCGTGGTGACGACAAGCACTCCGAATGGGGTGGCTCACCGATCACGAAGGAGCAGCTGACGCCGCACTACTTCAACGACTTCGTGCTGGCGCGCTGCCTGGAACAGGCGGCGACGAATGGCTGGGTGGTGAAGACGAATCCATTCGAAGGGGGCAGCGACCACACGCCATTCCTCCGCGCGAAGAAGCCTGGCCTCCTGTTCTGGCATTTCACCGATCAGTTCTATCACACGGACGGTGATCGCATCGACATGGTCTCGGCCAACGAGTTGCGCAATGTCGGCATGTCGGCGCTGGTCAGCGCGCTGGTCCTGACCAGCGCGGATGGTGTTGCCGCGCGTGCGATCATCGCCGAAGTCGAGCGCGCCGCGTTGCAGCGGCTCGAGACGGAAGGCACGCTGAGTCGTGCGGCGCTCGGCGCCAGCTCATCGCCAACGCTCGAGCGCGACATCATCGCCACCTGGGCCACGTGGTACCTGGATGCGCTGTCCAGCGCGACGGAAATCGAGGTCGGCGGCGCCTCCCCTGCTACCCGCCTGGCGATCGCTGCGGCAAGGAAACGGGTCGAAAATGGCCGGGATCGGGTGTCGCAGTCGCTCCAGCGCTGACTTTTTGAGCCGGGCGCCCGGGCGCTGGCCGGGCCGGCGGCAAGCCTGATTGCGCTGATTCTTCTTTGTTTTCAAGGGTTTTCCTCCGTCGTGCAGGTCGATGGCCCTCCCCGGCGCCGGCGCCTGGAAAAAATTCCCTGGTGATCCCCCCTTTCGCCGCGGCAACACACTATATTCGAGGAACGCCGCGAGACCGCGGCTCCCTTCGTGAGGGTTGTCACGTGATCACTGTGGTGAGTATCTGTCGGGAACAGGCGTAACGCGCATGCTCCGGGTTGAAAGCCGCAAAATTACCAGGAGTATCGCAATGCGTATGTCAGGCACCGTCAAGTGG
>JANMHB010000097.1:0-5202 GCA_031374935.1 Gemmatimonadaceae bacterium
GGTGTTCGGGCTGGATGTGCAGCCGGCGATCGACGCGGCGCGCTTCCGGCATCTCGACGGGCAACGCGCGGCGATCGAAGCACCAGTGGGCGACGCGGTGCGGTCGGCTCTCCGCGCGATGGGCCATGCGCTGGTGGATGAGCGGCCGGTGTCCTTCGGTGGGGCGCAGGCGATCGTGCGGCTGGCGAAGGGCTACGGCGCCGGGAGTGATCCGAGAAAGGATGGCATGGCGGTGGGTTACTGAGTCGAAATGACTCGGACTCAGCTTCAGATCGGTCCCAACCGTCTTGACATCTGATGCTTGATGCCGTAGCATCTGATGCATGCGCACCACCCTCGACATCGACGATGACGTGCTTCAGGCGGCCAAGGAGCGAGCCCGACGCGAGCGCAAGACGGCGGGGCAAGTCGTGTCCGAGCTCCTGCGCCAGGCACTGACCACGGCTCCGCCCCCGTCTGTTGTGCGTGAGAGCCCGGCGGTCTACGGCGTGCGCCCGTTCGGGAATCGGGGCGCCATCATCACGAATGACCTGATCGATCAGCTTCGCGGTGACGACGCGTACTGATGCGCGCGTTGCTCGACGTCAACGTGCTGATCGCACTCCTCGACGCGGATCACACGTCGCACCGCGCGGCGATGAGTTGGTTCCGCACGAACGCCGCCAGCGGCTGGGCCTCCTGCCCCATTACACAGAACGGCTGCCTGCGGATCATGTCGCATCCCGGCTATCCGAACGCACATGCCGTCCACGCGATCGCGGCGCGTCTGCGGGAGGCGACAGCGCAGCCCGTGCACGAATTCTGGGCTGACGATATCAGCTTGCTCGACGCCCAGTTGATCGATGCGACGCGGATTCATGGCCCGCGTCAGCTGACCGACGTGTTTCTGCTCGCGCTTGCCGTTCGCCACGGCGGATTTCTGCTGACGTTCGATCACTCTATCGCCGTGGATGCGGTCAGAGGCGCGACGAAGCGCCATGTCGTGGTGCTGTAGCGCCAGGATGCGTGCCCGTGCGGGACTGACAGCCGACGACAACTTCGGCTGACCCAACCTGGCGAACTCGGCTGGATTGCCCGTGGCGGAGTGCGACGAGCGGTGCCCGGCCCATAGCGCAGCGCACTGCGTGTGCCCATCCTTTCATCGATCGGTTCGCCACGACAGCCCCGCGCAGTTCAACCCGCGCTCCGCCGCGCGATTGCTCCGCTCCGATGAGCCACGATACCGCCGCCGCGACACCCCCGACGTCGTTCCCCGCCATCGTCAGCCCCGAGACGGACGGCGCGGGTGCGCCGCGGCATCACAAGTACCCGGGGTTCCACGTCACCTGCAGCGGCAACTATCTCGTCGCACACTACGTCGAGACACGGGTCACGGAGGGCGGCGTCTTTTATCCGATCACGCCGTCGACGGAGGGCGGCGAGATCTACCAGGCGTCATTCGCCTCGGGGGAGCTGAATGTCTGGGGGCACCAGAAGGTGGCGGCCGAAACGGAAGGAGAACATGCGGCACAAGGCGGCGCCACCGCGTTCGCAGTCTCGGGCCGGCGCACGGTCAATTTCACGTCGGGTCAGGGCATCGTCTACGCGATGGAACAGTATTACCACGCGCCCGGCAAGCTTTCGACGATGGTTCTGCAGGTTGGGGCCAGGGCACTGACCAAGCACGCCCTCAACGTGCACTGCGGCCACGACGACTTCTACGCCGCACTCGATACCGGCTGGACGATGCTGATGGCAAAGGATGCGCAGCAGGCGGCCGACCAGGCCATCATCCTGCGCAAGGTGGCCGAGCTGTCACTCAATCCCGGCATGAACATCCAGGATGGCATGCTCACGACGCACAGTGAGCGTATGTACCTCGCCCCCGAGGCGGCGTTCTTGCGCGAATACCTTGGGGCGCCTGACGACCAGATCGACTGCCCCACACCCGCGCAGCGCGAATTGTTCGGCCCGAGGCGTCGGCGCGTACCGCAGATGATGGACCTGAAGAATCCGGTGCTGCTCGGACCCGTGCAGAATCAGGAGCACCACATGAACGGGGTGGTGGCGCGGCGCAACAACTTCAACGAACAGATTCTGCCATTCCTCAGCGCAGCGTATGAGGAATTCGCGCACCTGACTGGTCGCGACTACGGGTTCGTCAGTCAGTATCGCACCAGCGATGCCGACACCGTCTTCGTGTCGCTGGGCTGCGCCGCCGAGAACATCGAGGCGGCGTGCGATTACTTGCGTGAGCAGCGCAATGCGAAGGTCGGGTCGATCCACATCAACGTCATCCGTCCGTTTCCGGAAGACGCCGTGATCAATGCGCTGCGCGGCAAGAAGAATGTCATCATCCTCGAGCGCACTGACGAGGGCATGGCGGGCGACAACCCGCTTGCGCGTGACATCCGCGTGGCACTCGGCAAGGCCAACGAGGCGGCGAAATTCGGTGGCGTGCATCCGGCGCTGACGCCCGATGAAACACCGCGTCTGTTCCGTGGCGCCTATGGCATCGGGTCGCGCGATTTCCGGCCCGAGCATACGATCGGCGCCTACGAGTTCGTCACCGCAGGTACACGCCGTACTGATGGCCGCGGGGCCGACGACGGCGAGACGTACTTCGTGCTCGGCGTCGATCATCCGTACGCCGTAATCAGCAAGGACGCACCATCACTGCTGCCGGAGGGCGCGATAGCGGTACGCTTCCACTCGATCGGCGGCTGGGGGATGATCACCACCGGGAAGAACCTCGGCTCGATCATCGGAGACTTTGGCCAGTTCATTGCCGAGCAGGATCCGGTGTACGACGACGACGGCATCCTGATCGACAAGCTGTTCGTGATGGCGAATCCCAAGTACGGATCGGAAAAGAAGGGCGCGCCGACGAACTACTACCTGACGGTGGCCCCGTCGCAGATCAAGGTGAACTGCGAACTGAACCACGTGGACGTGGTGCTGTGCTGCGACCCGAAGGCGTTCACACACACCAATCCATTGGAGGGGCTGAAGCGCGGTGGCTCGCTGGTGTGGGAGTCGAGCGAGGCGCCCGACGTCGCGTGGCAGCGCATTCCGGCGATCCACCGCCAATTCGTGCAGGACAACAACATCCGGGTGTTCATCCTTCCCGGGTTCGACATTGCCCGCAGGGCGACCGACCAGACAGAATTGCAACTGCGGATGCAGGGCAACGCCTTTCTCGGCGCATTCTTCCGTGTCTCGCCCTTCCTGACGACGTTCGGGATCACCGAAGAGCAGTTCCAGAGCGTGGTCCGCGCGCAGTACGTCAAGAAATTCGCGCGTTTTGGCGATGCGGTGGTCGAGTCGAACATGACCGTCATGAATGAAGGATTCACGCGCGTGACGGAGATCGCGATCGGCCGCGCCGACGATCCTGATCGTTCGTCGATGCGCAATCCGCTACTGGCACCGATCGGTGATCACCATTTCCCGCCAACGGCGGGCTGCGGGTCGTGCGGTGGCGGTGGTATTCCGATGCCAGTCACGCAACTCGCACGCGCACCGCTGCAAACGGTTGCGAAGTTCGACTCCGAATTCCGCGCGGGGCTGGGCTACCATCAGCCCGCCAGTGCGCTGGCGTCGGTCGGCATCATGGGGTCGGGCACCGGTGCCACGCAATCGAAGTACGTCGCCCGCCGCGAGACGCCGGTTTACATCGCCGAGAACTGCACACAGTGCATGGAGTGCATCTCGGCCTGCCCCGACACAGCGTTGCCAAACACCGCACAGGAAGTCGGAACGGTGTTGCGCACGGCGGTGATCAACTACGTCGTCGATGCCACCGACCGCCGCCTGTTGTTCGAGGCGCTGGGCGGTGTCGAGGAGCGGGCCCGCGCCAGAATGAACGAGTCGGTGAAGGCAAGGACCAACCGGCCGTTCAAGGACATCATCCGTGAGGAAGTGAGCGCGCTGGCGACGGTGTCGGCGGCGGGCCTCTCGCAGTTCACGGGCATCATCGACAAGCTGCCGCTGTCGTACAGCAACGTGCCCGCGATCTTCCGCACGATCGAGACCAAGTCGCCCGGCTCCGGCGGGCTGTTCTCGATCTTCGTCTCCGATCTCTGCAAGGGGTGCGGCGAGTGCGTGCAGGTGTGCGGCGACCACGACGCGCTGCGCATGACTCGGGAGACCGAGGAACTGAACGCTGACCTGACCACCGCACAGGTGTTCTCACGCCTCTTGCCCGATACACCACAGAAGTACCTCGGGCTGCACAACGACGACGACATCACCGCCTCGAAGGATGCCACGCTGCGCAACCATCTGATGGTCCGGCGCAACTACGAGGCGCTGGTCTCCGGCGACGGGGCCTGCGCCGGCTGCGGGGAGAAGAGCATCCTGCGATCGGTGGCGAGCGTGACCGAGGCCTACATGCGGCCGCTCTATCACAAGAAGGCCGACCGACTGACCGCCAAGGCGACCCGACTCGATGCCGACGGCGCCGCCAGGCTGGCGGCGGTGAAGGCACGCAGCACGGCAGAGTACGACCTGCTCCGCAAGGCGTTCGCGCACGTCATCGTGGGTCTCGGTGGCGAAAACGATGCGGACACCGCGGTGCGCATTGCCCAGTACGAGGCGGTGCACGGCGTACTCACGGATGACCAGATCGTCGGCGGGTTGGCCGCCGTGCTGCGCCAGGATGCCTTCAATCACAAGGAACTGCAGTCGATCGACGGACGGAGAGCGAACGGAATGTCGGTGATGATGATGGGCGCGAGCACGGGCTGCAACACCGTGTACGGGTCGACGCCGCCGGCCAATCCGCACCCGTATCCGTGGATGAACTCGTTGTTCCAGGATGGCGCCACGATTTCGTGGTTGATGGCCGAGTCGGTGATCGTCGAGCATGCCCACCGCTCCGTGGCGCCGGAGCGCATGGCCGATGCCCTGCTCGACCGGACGGTGAACGTGATGACCGAGGCCGACTACTTCACACTCACGCATCTCGACGATGCACTGATGACGGAGCAGGAGATCCGCGAGCTGCCGAAGGTCTGGGTCGTTGGCGGCGACGGTGCACTGGGCGACATCGGCTTCCAGAACGTGTCGAAGGTGATTCTCCAGAATCGCCCGAACGTGAAGATGATCATGCTCGATACGCAGGTGTACTCCAACACCGGCGGGCAGAACTCCGACTCGTCCACCATGCTCGGTGGCTACGACATGAACCAGTTCGGCGTGGCGTCGCAGGGCAAGCTGATC
>JANMHB010000124.1:0-25148 GCA_031374935.1 Gemmatimonadaceae bacterium
AACATCGGGCGTGACCACCGTCGCCGTACCGTTCAGCATCACCTTACCGTCCACCACCTTGATCGCGATCTTGCTGCCTTCGAGCGAGGTCGCTTCGGTGAGCGTCGTCACCTGTGACGCCGGCACATTGCCCGCGATGACGTGGTAGGTCAGCACCTTGGTCAGCGCAGCCTTGTCAGCCAGCAGCGCCTCGAGATCCTTGGCCGGAATCTTGGCGAACGCTTCATCCGTCGGCGCGAGCACGGTGAACGGCCCGGTGCCCTTGAGCGTCTCGATCAGGCCGGCCGCCGTGAGTGCCTTGGCCAGCGTGTTGAATGAGCCGGCTGCAACCGCGGTCTCGATGATGTCCTTCGGAGCGGGTGTGGCAGCGTCCGGCGTGGCAGCGGGAGCCGCCATCGCGGTGGAGTCGGCGGCGGGCGCCTCATCCTTCTTGGCGGGCGAACAGGCTGCGAGAGCGGCGAGCGTGATCGCGCCGAGGGTGCGATGCATCATCGTGAGATTCCCGAAATGGTGTGGATGCGCGACTCATTGCTCCAGGAGCGGAGCAGTAGGCCGGATTACTGTGGAACTGTAGAATAACGCCGGTCGACCCGGGAAAGTTCGCAGCCGTCGTCTGGCCGGATGCAGGCCAAAGCCACCCGGTCGCGGTTTGGGTCAACGAAACGGCGCGCACGCAGGGCGGCATTTGTGCTCGAGCCCGCCAATCCGATCCGCCAGCACCCACCGTAGTCACAGCGCAAGTCCGCCCGCACGGCGGCAACGCTTAGGGAGCCTCGCGGTGCCGTCCGTACGCGACTCCACTCGCGTGCCGCGGTGCTGTACGCCATCCTCTGCTGGAGTTCCCTGTCAATGCACCAACGTCTTCGCACGATGATTCCGTCGCTCGCCCTGTTGTTCGTCAGCTCGGCTGTTGCCGCTCACGCACAGTTCACTGCCTTCGGCCTCACCACCAACGCGCAGGGCGCCCAACAACTGGTGCGATTCGCCACCGGCGCGCCGAGCAGTGTGACCACCGTGGGCCCGACGGGTGTCAACCTGACCGGGATCGACTTCCGACCGCTCACCAACCAGCTCTACGGCTATGACAACGACAAGCTCTATGTCCTGAATCTCTCCACGGGTACCGCGCAGCTCGCGTTCGACGTCAGCAACACCAGCGGCACCGTCGGGTTCGATTTCAATCCGACAGTCGATCGCATTCGGGTCATTGGACTGTCCGGCGCGAACTTCCGCCTCAATCCACTCGATGGCTCCACCACCGTGGACGGCGCCTTCACCTTTGCGCTGGGTGATGTGAACTTCGGCCGAGTGCCGGCAATCACGGCGGTGGCCTACACCAACAACGATGTCGATCCTTCCACCGGCACCACGTTGTACGCCATCGATCCGACCCTCGGCCAGCTGATTCAGATCAGCAGCCCCAATGGTGGCTCGATCAACACCGTGGGGAGCCTGGGCATCGGCAACTTCGGCACCGTGAGCTCGTTCGACATCGTCACGGTCGGTGGCGTGAACACTGGATTCTTCACCACGCTGATGTCCGGCGGATTGAGTCAGCTGTACGCGATCAACCTCACCAACGGTGCGGCGTCGCTGGTCGGCGCGGTCGGTGCACCGAACGGCATCCAGGGGCTCGCGTTGACCGCCGTGCCGGAGCCTGGCACCTGGGGATTGATGGCCACTGGGCTGGTCGCGCTTGGCGTCGTGAGTCGCCGGCGCCGCAACCGGCGTGTGAGCGCCTGAGCTCCACGCTTGCGTGAACAGGCCACGCGCCGCGATCACATGCCGCACGGTCATCATCAGGCACGACGCGAGAGGGCCATGTTTCGTGTGAGCACGGCGGAATTGATCAGCGCATTCGCCGATCGTCGCCGCAGGAGAACGGCGCGCATGACCGCATGCATCGCACCCGCAAACGCCAAGCGATCAAGCCGGTGCCGCAGACCTGTGCCGCACGGCAGCGCAACTTCGATGCGTTCCGGCGTGTGTACAAGGACGAGCGGCCACACGACGCGTTGGGCCAACACACGCCGGCCTCGCGCGACACGTCCTCCCCGCGAGTCGTACGCGGGTCCAGCTCGCCCCCCGTCGCCACGGGCCCCCACGAGCCGGGGCACGTCACGGGCCCCCCCGCGTGTCCGCCGACGCCCCGACCGCCCCCTGAGTACGGCCCCCAAGGTGCCGCGCCAACGCCCCAAGGCGGCAGACCTGGCGCAGGCGAACCGCAGACCGGAGGTACGCGTCGCATGCCAGGCAAACAGGACGGCCTGCGCGAGGAGGAGCGAAATCAGGGGCCGAGGTGGTGCAGCGGGATGGGCGCATGCGGCTGGCGTTCCTGACGGACCCTGCCGTTTATTGGATATGCCCATTGATCAGGAACGCCTCGCCGCGGCCCTCGCCGGCCGCTACGGCATCGTGCGGGAGCTCGGCGCAGGCGGGATGGCGACCGTCTTTCTGGCCGAGGACCTCAAGCACCACCGCAAGGTGGCCCTCAAGGTTTTGAAGCCCGATCTCACCGCCGCGCTCGGCGCTGAGCGCTTCGTGCAGGAAATCGCCACGACCGCGGCGCTCCAGCATCCGCACATCCTTCCTTTGTTCGACAGCGGCAGCACCGACGGCTTCTTCTTCTATGTCATGCCGTTCATCGACGGCGAGACGCTCCGGACCAGGCTGGACCGCGAGACGCAGTTGCCAGTCGCGGACGCGGTGCGGCTCGCGCTCGAGATCGCCGACGCGCTCGACTTCGCCCACCAGCGCGGCATCATCCATCGCGACATCAAGCCCGAGAAAATCCTGCTTCTGGGTGGTCACGCGCTGGTGGCCGACTTCGGGATCGCGCTGGCGCTCCGGGTGGCAGCGGGCCCGCGGCTGACCGAGTCCGGGATTTCACTGGGAACGCCCCAGTACATGAGTCCCGAGCAGGCGACCGCCGACAAGGAGATCACGGCGCGCTCGGACGTGTATTCGCTGGGCAGCGTGCTGTACGAGATGCTCGCGGGTCGTCCGCCGCACACAGGCGTCTCGGCGCAGCAGGTGATCATGAAGGTCATCGCTGAACGGCCGCCGTCCATTTCGGCGGAGCGACCGTCAGTGCCGGCGCATCTGGCCGCCGTGGTGGCGAGGGCGCTGGAGAAGGTGCCAGCCGATCGGTTCTCGAGCGCACGCGAATTCGCGACCGCGCTGGCAGACGACACGTTCGCTGGCGCCACGCGCGACGCGAGCTCGTCTGTTGCACCCGCGGCGCGCGACGGCGGGGTACAGCGCTCCACCCTGCGTCAGCCGGTGGTGCTCGGCCTTGGAGCGCTGCTGCTCGCCTCCGTCGCGGCGAATCTGCTGCAGGTGCGCAGGCCGCGCGTGTCGCCGCTCGAGCCGCCGACGGTGCGCTTCACGCTGCCGAGTTCCGACAGTGTACTACCGATCAGTGGTGGCGGGTCATGGTCGGCAGCGATCTCTCCCGACGGCACCCAACTGGTCTACACCACGCTCGAGACGACGGAGTCGAGCGCGACCATCCTGCGTCTCCGGCGCAATGACCGACTCGACGCCGAGGTGATCCGCGGCACCCAATTCGGCACGCAACCGATCTTTTCGCCGGACGGGCAGTGGCTGGTATTCGTCGCGGAAGACAAGCTGAAGAAGGTGCGGCTGGACGGAAGCGCCCCGGTGACGATCGCCGAGAATGCCGGCGGCAATGATGGCGCCGACTGGACGACGACGAACGAACTCATCCTCGGCGCGACCGGCGCCATCTATGGACTGGCGCGAGTTCCGGCGGCTGGCGGCCAACTGACGCCGCTGACACGGCCCGACTCGGCGCAAGGCGAGCGGAATCACTTCTGGCCCATCGCGCTCCCCGACGGAAAGCAGGTCGTGTTCGTCATCTGGTCGGGAGGCCTCGCGACGTCGGAGCTCGCCATCGCGTCGCTCGACGATGGCCGCGTGACGCGGCTCGGAGTGAAGGGCGTCCGCCCGCTCGGCGTGCTCGATGGGGCGCTCGTGTATCACCGGGCTGATGGCATGCTGATGGCCGTGCCGCTCGATGCGGCGAAGCGGAAGATCACCGGCCCCTCGGTGCCGGTCCACGACCCGGTGCCGCTGCCGATATCAAGCGCTGGCGAATCGAATCTCTTCCTCTCGCGCGGCGGGTCGCTGGTGTCGATGACGCGCGCTGCAACGGCGCAGATCTCGTGGGTGAACCGCGACGGCCGCCGACAACTGATCAGCCCTGATCGGCGAGACTTCCAGCAGGTGCGACTCTCGCCTGCACAGGATCGCTTGGCGGCACTCGTCGGCGGCTCCGGCGGGTACGACATCTGGCTGCAGGATCTGGCCGACGGCGCACTGACGCGTCTCACGACCAGCGCAAACATCACCGCCGTCACCTGGAAGCCCGATGGGTCGGGCATCGTGTACGGCGACAATGCAGGCGACATCTGGTCGCAGGCCGTCGACCGCGCGGCCTCACCGACGCCGCTGGTCCGCTCCCTCAACATGGTCGCGGCCATCGATCTGTCACCGGACGGCCGCGCGCTCCTCGCAGAAACCTGGCAGGACCGGTGGGTCATCGTGCGCATCGCACTCGACTCCGCGACCACCATCCATCCGTTCAGCAGGTTGACTGGCTGGAGCAGCACGCCGCGCATTTCCCCCGATGGGGGCTGGGCCACTTTCATCAACAATGGATCCGGCGCCAACGAGGTCTATCTCCACTCCTTCCCGGATGCGCTGACGAAGCTTCAAGTGTCGGCGGGTGGAGGCGTGAACCCGGTCTGGTCGGCGGACGGCACGCGTGTCTACTACAACGCGGGTGGCGCCATCGTGGCGGCGCGGCTGCAGCTCGGGCCCAACCCGCGCGTCGTATCGCGCGACACGATCGTCAGCGGGACTGCCCGCGTGCCCCGCAGCTTCGACGTTGCGGCCAACGGCGAACGGATCGTCGCCGCGTACAACCTCGTCGCAACCTCGCGGTTGGAGGTGACCGTCAACTGGCTTACGGAGTTCCGGCGGAAGATGGCCGCGGGCGCGCACTGACCAGCTGCTCCGCACCGCAACGCCCTCTGTCTTTCATCCTTGCCCGGCTCAGCCCGACGGATGCGTCCGGGTCCACCCCCACGGTCCAACTGCATGGACACCACGCAGTGGACACCTGGCCTCACAATCTGTCAGTGCCGCACGCGCCGCATCGCGCGCCGCTCATCGACACCTGATCCTCCCTCACGCGTTTCTCCTCCGAAGCACCCGGCGCCGTCAAAGGTCGACAAGCTCGCCTACGACCTCAAGAAGCTCCGCCGGTACCTCGAGCGGCTCGGCCCCGTGGCCAGCCTCCAGGCGTGCGATGAAGCCTCCGGCGCCGGCTCCGTCCTCCAGCGCAAACACGACAAGTACGATGCGTCGCAGCTCGCACGACTGTTCCGGGCGGGGGAGTTCACGGCGGTGCATATTCCGAGCGAGGCCGGAGAGCGGGTGCGCGATCTCGTCCGCTGTCGCTCGACGTTCCAGCGCGAAATCCTCACGTCGCGGCATTACGCACTCAAGTTCCTCGCGCGCCGTGGGCTCGTGTATCGCGAGGGCACGCCGTGGCGGCAGCCGCATTACGAGTGGTTGCGCCGCCTGGCGCGTGCCGAGTCGTCGCTGGCGGCGGAAGATCGCATCGTCTTCGGCGAATACCTCGCGCTGCCGGAATACAAACTGAGTCGGCGCGATGAACTGGATCGCCAGATCGCGGCGCTCGCGCTGACGCCGGCCCTCGCCCCGAAGGTGGCGCGCCTGCAGTGCTTCCGCGGGCTCGACACGCACGGCGCGATGGCGCTGGCGACGGAGCTCGCGGATTGGCGACGCTTCGGCTCGGCGCGCGAATTGATGGCGTACTTCGGCCTCGTCCCACTCGAGCATTCAAGTTGGGATCGCCAGCGACGCGGGTCGATCACGAAAGCGGGGAACAGCCATGTGCGCCACGTGCTTGTGCAGGCCGCGTGGAGCTATCGCTTCGCGCCGAAGGTCGGCGTCGCGCTCAAACGGCGGCAGGAGGGCCAGGATCCGCGTGTCATCGCGCACGCGTGGAAAGCGCAGCACCGCGCGCACAAAGTGTTTCACCGATTGAGTGCCGCGCGACCACCACAAGTCGCCGTGGTGGCCGTCGCCCGTGAGCTGGTCGGGTTCTTGTGGGCCGTGATGCGCGAGGAGCCAGCGCCGCTCGCCGTTGGGTAGGCACGTTACTGCTGTTGCGGGTGTTCTCGTCACGGTGTCTGCGGCACGAATGCGAAGCACGCTCGATTCCGTTATCGGGTCGATCTTCGGATCCAATCCCAGACTCTAGCAGGAGCGTCTTCCGACGAATCCAATTCTGGCCGCAACGGTTCGGCAACGAACAGACCGGCGTATATCGGCAGGATTCATCGTCGAAGCCGCCGCAGGCACCGTGACACCCCGCGTCACCACCCTTCACCTGCACGCCGATGTGACCGATCAACAACAACAAAAAACTTCTGTCCCTTGACAGCAGCCCAGTCATATCAACGAAACTGGGTTCTGCTGCGCGGCGACCGAACAAAGGGCGATCCTGGTCCATAATGGCCGGTCGCCGTGGCTGCAGCAACCCGGGTTAGACCGCGATCTTCTTGCGCCGAAGCGTCGACAGGGCGCCGCTCGCGGACTTGCGCGGACGGCCGCCTTTTGCGCCATTGGTCCGTGCGGCCGCCGCCTTCGCGGGCGACGTGGCGTGACCGGCAAGCGACGCGAGGTAGCGGCGGCGCTCGGCCGGATCAACCGCCGCGAGCAATAACCCAGCGACACTCATGTCGACGTCCAAGGCGTCCCACCGCAGCGTACTGCCGGACGCATTCGTCGCCACCTGGGCGAGTTGCGCCGGCGTGGCACGACGCAATGCTGGTATGCCAGCAATCGGGAAGGCAAAGAGTACACCGCTCGAGAGCTCCAGCACGACACGGCCCTTCGCCCGGTCAAACCGCACGGCACGCGCCCGGTGGCCGCGCTTACGCGCACTCTGCTCCGCCGAGCGGGCAGGCGGAATCTGCTGCAGAATTTCCGCGTCAGTCAGTCGTCGAATCGCCATGATAGGTCCTCCAGGCGCGTAGGAGCAGCTGCGCGTTCGACTCGATCAGTCGAACGGCCGCGATCACATCCGCATCACGCATGCGGTAGACGGTGCGTACCACGACGCCGGCGCGCCCGTCCGGCAGCAGAAGCACGACTTCGGCGCCACCGCGCGTCACGTGGACGTGCGGTGGCGGATGCTCCCGCGGCGGGAGCAGGATGCGGACATGGAACCCCGCGACCACCAACACGGTAGGCATCGTCCTGACACACTAAACCCAGCGGCTGGGTTTCACCAGTGCCGGGTTCTCCGGGCGAAACGAGCGGAGCGGTCTCATTCTCGCGTTCTGCTGCAGGGCCCTTCCGAAGGAGGCCACCAGCGAGCGGAGCGAGCAAGGTGGCACTCGTTGAAGGCCCTGTCAGCAGCAGCGCAAGGTTAGCCACCGCAGCCATCTGGGGCCGACAACGCGCGAATGGCCCCTATGCCGCGAGCGTGGCGACCAACCAGTCGGCCGTGGACAACCACCAGGTACTATGCATGTAGGTGTTTGGGAGCAGTTCCCAGCCTAGCATTGCCGGCCCGCCGACGGCCGTGACCCGGTGCAGCCGCCCGAGCGCGCGCAGGTCCCACCACGCCAGAGCAACGACGATGAGCCCGGGCCCGACCACGTGGCCGAGCTGATACGGGAAATCGAGAAGCCGGCCGAAGGGGGCGGTGAGCATCGCCACCATGCCCAGCACCATCAGCCGCTTGTGCACGGCGGGGTGTCGCCGCCAGATGAGCGCCGCGCCGAATAGTGCCGTGTACGCAACGATGTTGCCGGCGCTCACCGCGAGGAACGCGAGTTCGTCGGGCGGTTTCCCAAACCGGGCCGCCGCGTGGGTCGCGACGAAAGGGCCCAGCCCCACGAGCAGCAGGTACCACGCGGCGCCGACGCAACCGAGCCGACGATGGTGGGCCGTCCGCCCGGTCGCCACGAGCCAGGACTGCGCCACGAATAGCAGGCACCACCCGAACGCCACGACCGCGTGGACGTGCACGAGCGGCGTAAACGGCAGCGTGTCCGCCGGGAGGCCCAACTGCGGCACCAACAGATACGAGCGCGCAAACCCCGCGACCGTCACCGCCAGCATCGCGACCGCCAAGCCCGTGAAGAAGCGGTGCTCGGCGGCGCGCGTGGGGTCGGCGGTCAATGCCATCAGAGGGTGCTCGTCCGTCGGAGAGTGGCGCACGGATGGCGCCCGGGCTGTAACGTCGCAGGCGGTCTAGAAAATATGACTGGGCTGGCCCCCCGGTTTCGCGTGGGTTAGCTCCAGAGTGCTACCTGCGGAACCAGAGCCACCGGCGACGAGCCTGCTGCGTGTCGCCCTGTTCGGAGGACCAGCCCATGTCACACGGAACGGTCGATCAGTCGCGGAATGCTCCCTCAACAATCTTCGTCGGACTCGATGTGCACAAGGAGTCCGTCACCCTGGCCGTCCTGCCGTCGGATGCGCCGGCGCCGGTGCGCGTCGACACGCTCCCGTACGACCTGAAGAAGCTGCGACGCTACCTCGAGAAGCTCGGGCCGGCCGACACGCTGCGGACGTGCGACGAGGCGTCCGGTGCCGGCTACGTCCTGCAGCGCGAGCTGGCCACCTGGGGCATTGCGTGCACGGTGATCGCGCCGTCGCTGATTCCGACAAAGCCCGGCGTCCAGCGGAAGCACGACAAGTACGATGCGTCGCAGCTCGCGCGGTTGTTTCGCGCGGGGGAGCTCACCGCCGTACATATCCCGACCGAGGCCGAGGAGCGCGTCCGCGATCTGGTGCGCTGTCGCTCGACGTTCCAGCGTGAGATCCTCAAGTCACGGCACTACGTCCTGAAGTTCCTTGCGCGCCGTGGGCTCGTGTATCGCGAGGGCACGCCGTGGCGGCAGCCGCACTATGAGTGGCTCCGCCGCCTGGCGCGCGTCGACTCCCCACTCGCCGCCGAGGATCGGCTCGTGTTCGGGGCGTACCTCGCGCTGCTCGAGTACAAGCTGAGTCGGCGCGACGAATTGGATCGCCAGATTGCCGCGCTCGCGCTCACGCCGGCCCTCGCGCTGAAGGTCGTGCGCCTGCAGTGCTTTCGCGGGCTCGACACGCACGGCGCGATGGTCCTCGCGACCGAACTCGCCGATTGGCGGCGCTTCGGATCGGCACGCGAGTTGATGGCGTACGTCGGCCTCGTCCCCCGCGAGCATTCAAGTGGGGACCGCCAGCGACGTGGGTCGATCACGAAAGCCGGGAACAGTCACGTGCGCCACGTGCTCGTCCAAGCCGCGTGGAGCTATCGCTTCGCGCCGAAGGTCGGCGTCGCGCTGAAGAAACGCCAGGAAGGCCAAGACGCGCAGGTCATCGCGCACGCATGGAAGGCGCAGCATCGCGCCCACAAAGTCTTCCGTCGATTGAGTGCGGCACGGCCCCCGCAAGTCGCCGTCGTCGCGGTGGCGCGGAAGCTCGTCGGCTTCCTCTGGGCGGTCATGCGCGATGCGCCGGAGCCGCTCGCGGGCGTGTAAGCGCGTGACGGGTGTTATTGCTGTCGTTGCTGTCGTTGTTGCTGGTGTCGTTCTTGTCACGGTGTCTGCGGCACGAATGCGAAGCACGCTCGATGTCGTTATCGGGTCGATCTTCGGATCCAATCCCAGACGCTAGCAGGAGCGTCTTCCGACGAATCCAATTCTGGCCGCAACGGGTGGCAACACCAGACCGGCGTCTATCAGCAGGATGCATCGTCGACGCCGCCGCAGGCACCGTGACACCCCGCGTCATCACCCTTCGCGTGCATGCCGATGTGACCGATCAACAGCACCAAAAAAACTCTGTCCCTTGACAGCAGCCCAGTCATATCAACGCCCAAGTTCAGCTGCAGCCGAATCAATAAAGGCGAGCGAAGCGAGCAATCATTGACTCGGCTGACAGCTGCAACGCACGTTAGGCGGCAGGGTGATTCGGTCACGGGTGCTCCGTGAGCATGTCAGGAGTCAACACGCGCCCAGCGGCTCGACAACATCTCTTTCTGGTCAGGTGACTCGTCGCATCGGTTGGCGCTGCCCATACGTCAGGCTTCGCCACACCCATTCCATCGGGCCGAACAGGTACCGCGCCGACCACCACCGGCTGAGCGGAACCTGGACGGCGAAGAAGAAAAGTACGTTTAGCACAAACCAGGCTGCCGTGCTGGGTTTTGTCAGGCCCAGCCCATACGCCTCAAACGGCAGGGTCATCACGACCGACTGCATCAGGTAGTTCGTGAGCCCGAGCTTGCCAGGCGCCGCGAAAACTCGCAGTCGCGCCGCGACACGCGGGAGGGCGGCAAACGCGATCGCGAACGACGAGATGTAGAGGATTGTCGTGCCATAGTCCTCCACGATATACAAGTACTGAGTCGCCAGTTCAGGGCGGCGAGTCCACAAACGAATCGCGAACTGCGCAGCGATGACAAGCGGCAACGCAAACGCCGCCGTGCGCACGAAGGCCTTCATGTACCTCCCCGCATCCTGCAGAAGCTTGCGTCGTCCCGCGAGGAAGCCGAGGAGGAAGCACCCAAAGGTGTCGGAGCTCAACCCCCGAGGCGACAGGAAACCGCGCACGCTCTTCTCCTTCCAGCGCTCGCTAACCGCCGCGCGATAGGCTGCGACGCGCCCGACATCTTCGGGAGACGCACGGCGTTCCGCGCACATGCTCCGCCCGCCTGGTGGCACGCGGCACTCCATAAAGCCCAACTCACGCAGCTGTGCTGCATCTGGCCCGAGGAGAACTCGGTCCCAGAGTGGGCCGACCTGCCGATAGGACAGCGTTCCGGCGACGACCAGTACGGCAATGGGAATCAGCCAGCGATCGCGCATCCGATGGACTACGATCAACAGAAATCCGAGCACGGCGTATTGCACCAGCACGTCGCCCTTCCAGATAAACACACGGTGTACGGTGCCGATCAGCAGCAATGCGAGCAGTCGGCGGACGTACAGGCGCACAACGGGACTGCCACGCTCGCGGGCGCGCGACAATTGTACTGCGAACCCCATCCCGAACATGAACTGGAAGAGCGGGTAGAAGGATGTCTGCGCAACAACCTCGATCGCGTCATTGACAAAGTTGTCGAGGCCTGGCATCCGGGTGCCCGCTGAGCCCCAGAAGTTCACGACGAGAATGCCAAGGAGTGAGAATCCGCGGAGCGAATCGATCAGATCTGATCTGTCGGAGTCGCCAACCGGTGTGAGCACGGTTGCGTGCGACGGAGCGGCGTTCATCGCTCCGTCGCCCGAAGGATTGTCTCGCGAACACCGCATACGAGATAACCAGCCGATGGGTGCGCGTTCACCGAATAGAGATGCGCGTTGGTGCCGGTCAGTTCTCTCATCCAGGTTGCACCACCGTCTGTCGTGCGGATGGCCTGCCCCCAGTCACCTACCGCGAGCCCGTGTCGCTCGTCGCTGAAGGCGACCGACCGCCATAGTACGCGCATCGGTGACGCGACCGACAACCAGGAACGGCCGGCGTCCGTCGAGCGCAAAATGGTGCCCGACGCGCCCACCACGACCGCCGTGGTGTCGTTCGCAAAGGCAACCGATGCCAGCCCTTCAATGGACTCCTCACGCCACTGCATCTCGAATGTCTCGCCCGTATCGCCGCTCCGCAGCACCAGACCGCCGGCCCCGACGGCGAGTACGACTGCCCCCCGGATCCCAACGTCGTGCAGGTTTGCCTTTGGCACGTTGACGCGCTGCCACGACGCACCGCGATCGCGTGAGCGGAGCAGAACGTCTGGGCCGGACACCAACGCGACATTCCCTGCAAGCGCGAGCCCCGACATCCCGCGGGTCGCTTCAGTCTTGATCGACGTCCAGGACTTTCCAGCGTCCGTGCTGCGATACAAATCGGACGTCCGGGTTGCGACGAGTATCAGGCCGTTGTCGCCGAACGCGATGTAGGTGCCACCGCTGACCAGGTCCACTTCATTCCAACTCACGCCGTCATCCGTGCTGCGGAACGTCACGGACGCGTTCCCTGCCCCTCCGACCCCAAACGTCACGTTCCCGTCCGATGCGACATCGCTCAGGAATAGTCCGTGCCTGAACGGTCCGCGGGGCGTCGGGGGCCCACTGAGCAGCACGCGCCACTCAAGTTGCGCGGCGGTTGCGGCCGGCGGCCCGTGCGGCGGAACTCCGTAGCTCCACGTTGCGACTGTTACTGCGACGCACATGATGCCAAGAAGCCAGGGAATCGGCGGGCGGTTCGTCATCGTTGTCCCTCGCAGGAGGTGCCTTCAATAGATGCAAAAGTCCTTGAGCGATAGCCGCACTGATATCGGGATGTCTGCCTTGTATCTACAGAGAGGTTGAAGTTGCGGTACATCTGATCAGAGCGCCAGCTCGATGTCGTCTGGGTGGTCAACACCGTTCGTTAGCCAGAGCGGCGTCCTGATCGGTGGTCGTGAGAGCCCGAACAGTTGCGGGGGCCGGCGGTGGCGTCGAGCCCGAATTATCACAAGGATGGGCGAGGACGGCGACCCTGGGGTGGAGGCGTCATGTTTATCGGCATTGATGTGGCGAAGGCGGAGTTGGTAGTCGGGGTGCGGCCGACCGGCGCGGGGTGGACCGCCGTGAATGACCCGCGTGGCGTGCATGACGTCGTGGAGCGCCTGCGGGCGCTCGCGCCAACGCTGATCGTGTTGGAAGCGACCGGCGGGTACGAATTGCTGTGCGTGGCGGCACTGGCCGCGGCCGACCTGCCGGTCGTCGTGGTGAATCCCCGTCAAGTGCGTGACTTCGCACGCGCGACGGGACAACTCGCGAAGACGGATCGCATTGATGCGGAGATCCTCGCGCGCTTTGCCGACACGGTGCGCCCGGCGCTGCGTGCGCTGCCCACAGTCGATGCGCAGGAACTTGATGCGTTGCTCACACGGCGGCGGCAGTTACTGGAGATGCTGGGGGCCGAGCGCAATCGCCTCGGCCAGGTGTTCGGCACGGGCAAGAAGCCCGTGAAGAAGAGTCTGACCGCGCACATCGCGTTTCTCGAGCGCGAACTCGGCCGGGCCGATGCAGAACTCGACGCCGCGATTCGACAGTCGCCGGTCTGGCGCGCCCAAGATGATCTGCTGCGCAGCGTTCCCGGCGTCGGACCGATCCTGTCCCGGACCTTGCTCGCCGATCTGCCCGAACTCGGACGGCTGTCGCGTCGCGAAATCGCGAAACTCGCGGGCGTGGCACCACTGAGCCGCGATTCCGGCACGCGGCGTGGGCGACGCTTCGTGCAAGGCGGGCGCGCGCCGGTGCGGGCGGTGTGGTACATGGCGGCGCTGGTGGCGGCACGCCGAAATCCCGTGATCAAGGCGTTCTATGCGCGACTCGTGGCCGCCGGAAAGCCAAAGAAACTGGCGCTCGTCGCCTGCATGCGAAAGCTGCTGACGGTCCTCAACGTGATGGTGCGCACGGCGACGCGCTGGAATCCAGACTTTGCCGCCGAGCACGCGGTGCACGCTTGATTTTCAAGACAGTTGCTAACGAGACAGGGTTCTGCTGCAATGCGACCGCACGGTCCTTCTCTTGCTCACGATACCCCGGTCGCATTGTCAGCAGCAACCCGGGTTAGCCACCGCGGGCCGACGCCGGCCGCACGCACCCAGCTCGGTCGGCAAACTTGTGCCGAGACCCTACCGAGACGAATGCCTTCGGCGACAACGGCACTTATCGGACCGGCACACTGAGCGTGGCAATTCGCGTTGGCCGAGCAGGCGTTGGAACTGGGAAGACGCAATACGTCACCACCATTTCCGAGGCGCCCGCGGTGATCGGGAACTGCGCGGCGTTACCTGACGCAAGCGCACCCCACGACTCGCACGGGGCTAAGTCCACGAGATTGAGCGTTTCCCGATCCAGCGCCACAAACGTGATACTGCTTGCGCCGATATTCGAGATCGCCATGACTCCGGCACGACGCTCCACACGGACCATGACCTGGGCATCGGCAACGGCAGTCGGGCCATTATCGCATCCGGTGAGGAGCGCGAGGAGGAGAAGTGCACGTCGCATGATGACTCACTCCACTGTGTGGCTAACGACTTGGGGTTCTGCTGCAGCTGCGGCCGACTAATGCGCCGCCTGCTCACGATACTCCGGCCACAGCGTCAGCAGCAACCCGTGTTAGACACCCGCCCGGTAGACCTTCCCCGGTTCGGCCGTCGCGAGGACGGTTCGCACTTCCGGCAACAGCGGCAGCAAATCCTGCACGCGGTTCTTCGCGGCATGCAGCACGATGACACTCACGCCCGCCGCCGGAATGTTCTGCTGAAACGCGAGGTTGCGATCGACGGTGATGAAGACGGAAAACCCCGCCTCGAGCATACTGGCCAGCAACACGCCATTCCGACGGCCGGACCACCCCAGATCGACGACATGCGCGACGTCGAGATCCGCCAGCGCCCGCGCCAAGCCGCGCGGCACGCATTCGTCGAGCAGAATGCGCACTCAGGCCTGAGCAGCTTGGGCGACGAGGAGCGCCGTCCCGGCATCGAGCGTGGCGACGGCCTGCTCGCGCGTTACCGACGGGAAGTCCGCGAGAAACGCATCCAACGTCTCGCCACTCTCGAGGTAGTCCAGGAGCGTCTGCGCCGGAACGCGCGTGCCGGCGAACACAGCGGTGCCGCCCATCACATCCGGGCTGCGTTCAATTGGGAGGTGCGTGACACTCATCGGATCCTCCATCGGCGTCTGGTTACGAAACCTACACCGGGGCCTGTCGGGTGTCTAACGCTCCGGTTCAGCGGCGGGCCGCGCAGCGGACCGTCCGCTGCAACCGGTGGTTATGTGGCCTTGGTCGCAGATTTATCACCGCGGTGAGACCGGGACGTAGTGCTCCGTATCCTCCGTCGTCCATGGACCGTCGCCAACTGCGGATTCCGCAACCAGTCGAAAGCGTTTCTGTTTCAACCGCGTGATGGTGACGCGCGCGCGCTGTCGCCCGGGCCCCTCGCCAGACTCACTCACGAACTCCCATCCGTCGACCAGTCGGCGTCCACGCATCGGCTCCACTGAGCCGCCAGCTCGGAGGCCATAGTAGAGGTACGTCGAGTCGGAAGCGCGGTAGCTGAAGATGCTCCAGCCTTCGCGCGGACCGGAGGCAGTGCGCCATGTCGAGCGGCACACCATGTGCCGTCGCCCAGCGGGAAGCCATGTACATGTCTCCACAAAGGCTTGGTCCACGGGGCGCTCCTCCGTCGTCCATGAGCCTTCGAAGAACGTCAACGCCTCGTGATCGGGTCGTGGCGTCATGGGCGTGACCGGAACCGGCGCGGCGCTCTGAGCCGCGAGAGACGCTGGCGCAACCAGGACGAGAGTGAACCAGATGCTCCCTATCAACATGCGAGGTACACGGGTCATGCAGTTCTCCAAGGGCGGGCTTCGGGGTCCACATAACGACTTGGGGTTCTGCTGCGCGGCGACCGACTGAACATACTCCTGATCACGATACTGCGGTCGCCGTGCCAGCAGCAACCGCGGGTTAGGCCGCCCCACGTTTGGCCGGTCGATGCAGGGCCGTCACGACGGCTTCGGGATTGTACGCCGCCACTCTCAAGAGTGCTAAGGCCGGACCGTCTGGTGTGCGGCGCCCTTGCTCCCAGTTCCGCAACGTCGCAACGCTCACGCCAATCATCAGCGCGAACTCCTCCTGTGACTGCCCAAGCTCCGCGCGCAATTGCTTGACCGCGGCGGGACGGAAGACTGTCGTGCGCGACGGCTTCCGCTCACCGCGCCGAATCGCGCCCGCCTGGCGGACACTGGTCAGCAACTCTGCAAATGCTTCGGCCTTCATTTGAACTCCTCGCGCACCGCGCGCGCCAATACCTGAAGCTGCTTCTGTGTCAGATCCCCTTGCTCACTCTTCGCGAACATGTACAGCATGAAGCAGACGTCGTCTTCCACGGCCCAGTAGTAAATCGTGCGCACGCCGCCGCGCTTACCGCGGCCCTCCGCGCCCCAGCGCAACTTCCGTAAGCCTGCTCCGCCCCGAATGAGCGCACCTTGCTCGGGGCGCAACACGAGCGCCAGCTGCAGCGCACGATACACCTCATCATCGAGGTGTTTCCGCACGCTCGCGGTAAAGATGGGCGTCTCGATGAAGCGCATGGACGAGTATACGCCAATGGCGTAGAGTGCGCCAGAGGCCATTCGCAAGCGACCGCGCGCCGCGGCCTAACGAAACTGGGTTCTGCTGCAATGCGACCGCTCCAAAGATTCTCCTGCTCACCGACCGCCGGTCGTATTGACAGCAGCAACCCGGGTTAGGCCGCACTTCGGTAGTACTTGGTGATCAGGTTCGCTGGAGAACCGTGCACAATCGCGCCCGGGTATATCGTTGCAGCAGTATGGGATAGACATTAACCAGTACGTTCCCGAGGCTTAGGTAGTACGCCCAGCCGTACCAGCCAACACGCCACGCGTAAACCGCGGACGCCGCGCCCAGAGCAAGCAGCACAAGGTGACCGCGCTCGCTCGCCTTGGTACGTGCGACGAATTCACCAGCAGCACGGCGTCCACGAATGACGCGGAAATCTGGATTGCTTCGCCGCTCCCACCGATTGGCAATATCCCCATTTGGTGCAAATCGGCGAAAGAGGAGGACACCCAGCGCACGATAGAATCGCCCCGTGCGCTCAAATCCGCGTATGTCATAGTAGGAACGTGGCAGCAGCCACCAGAGCGAGATGCAGGCAGCCGGGACCAGCACGAACCATGCGGGAGGTAGGAGATCGCCTCGCTGATACGCGTACGGGCGAAGCGGGCCCCAAATGTAGAGCCAGAACATGAGGAGGGGCCCGAGCCAGCCGCCTGCCATGCTCGCAAACGGGACGATGTTCAGACCATCCGTGGGTGGATCGTGACGCTCCGCTTCGGGCATGATCACCCCTCCAGAGAAAATGCGCTGCGGCCTAACGACTTGGGGTTCTGCTGCAACGCGGCCGCACAAAAGGCGCGCCTGAGCACAATACGTCGGCCGCGTTGTCAGCAGCAACCCCGGGTTAGGCTGAGCCCTTCCACCGCGCGCGGGCGCAGCCAGGGGCACGGCGCATGGCGGCGCGACGGGCCGCGTGGCCTGACCCGCGCACCGCAGCGCGGCACACCGATCGCGCACGACCCGGCCGCCACGCCGACGCCGGGACGCCCGGCGCCACGGACGCGCGGCGGCGCACCGCATGGCCACGACGCCACCGCGGGGTGGCAGCGCACCTGCCGCGCGCGTCACCGACCCGCGCGGAGGCCGACGCCACACCGCGTGGCCCGGGCGGCCAGCCCCGTCACGCGTGCGGACGTGCGGTGGTGCACCACGCCGCACGTCCGCGCCGCCGACGGAGGCCGACGCCACGACGCACCGCGAACGCCGCATGTGCGACACGCGTGCGGCGGATCCGATGCGCACCGGCCGCGACCGCGCACGGCGATGGCCCGACGCGCCGCGCTCCGGCGTGTCACTCAACCCGTGCGCTTCTTATAATGTGATACGATGGTACGAAGTGCGGTGCGCCTAGCGCAGCCTAACGAAAATGCGTTCTGCTGCATTGCGACCGCACCAAGCCTACTCCAGCTCACAGACCGCCGGTCGCAATGGCAGCAGCAACGCGGGTTAGCAGGCATCCTTGCGCACGGCCAGCCGCGCCACGTAGCTGATTGGGCGCAACGAGAAGCGCTCTGCGAACTCTGCTTTACCGTAGAACTGAGCAACCGGTGTTTCTGTCAACGCCAAAGTCACAACCGCAAGTTGGAACAACGAGTCCGTCTCTGCGGCCTCTAGTTCGCGTTGCGTAAGCACAAAGGCAACTTCTGCACCACTTCGGCCCTTCACTTCAACGTGCCGGCGTGAGCGCCCACGGCTGCATTCGAGATCATAACCACATTTGTCTGATTCGCGAGATACGACGGTCCACCCCTCTGCTTCGTAGTGTTGTCGCACAATGCCAACCGCGGCAACCTCAACTAGCCGATTCGTCTCAGAGTCACCGAACATTCCGAGATTTGTGTCGTTTCGCACCTGCGCGCCGCCGCTCGACCAGTACTCTGGCTGCTCGAGTGGTCTTCGACTGAGAAGCGCGATCGTGTCAACGGCGCTGGCGGTGTGCGCGTGCTTGTATGGCGAGCGGCGTTTGGCTGTCCAAGCCGCCGAGAGAAGCTCAAAGATGGGCTCGAACAATCTCGGGCGGCAACGATGCAATGCGATCGGCATCCACGAGCCAGCGTTCGTGCGTTCCGGGAACAGCGTTATAGCTCTTCCAGTTTCGGTGCCGAGCCACCCCATGCGACGACCGAACTCGCGTTCGCATCCCATATACTGCAATGGACTGCGGGAAGATGTCAAGAACCGCGATTTGGCCAACGTTGAGGCGCGCGAACTTCGTTCGCTGAGTGAACTCCCAGCTTCCAGGCGCGTTTCGGTGCACATGCTGAATGCTCTGAGCAACAAGATCCGCGACGGCTTTCCGGTGTTGAGCCAGCGGAAACCACGTATCAAGGTCAAATGCCACTGGCAATGTGTGCACAGAAGATTGTGATGCCTGCTAACGAAACTGGGTTCTGCTGCACGGCGACTGACTAATGGTCGTCCTGATCACAATAGCCCGGTCGCCGTGTCAGCAGCAACCCGGGTTATGCCGCACCGCGCGACGAGCGCCGCGCACCCACGGCGATCATGACTAGTCCAACAACTGCGGCGGCGACCAGATGGCTTCCATAGGTACCGCCCGTCTCCGTACGGATGGCAGGGCCACCGACTGGGTCGAGTAGCTCGCTGACCGGGAAGGCCTGCGCCGCACCGAGGGCCGCCACGCTGAGAAAGGCAGTCCTCCGGCGCCAGCGCGCGGCAAGGTACCCCGCAGTGCCGACGCCGAGGCCCACCGCCCAGACCAACGACGGCGCCGCTTCCTTGTCCATGACCTCCAAGAGGGCGAAGACCGCCGCGGTCATGCGAACTCCCCGAACCAATGACCATGCATTGCCGCGAGAAGCTCGGCCGACACTCGCACGTTGGCCGACGGCAGGACGGCATCGATCCCGCACAGCGGGCACAATGCGGTGCCCCCGTCCTCGAGTTCACCACTCTCAGTTTGGCGCCCGTCCACATATTCGCGAACGGCCACCGGCGGGAACTCCTGCCTGCAGTAAAAGCACCACGCGCGTTCGCTGACCGCGAGGGCGCCTCGATTGTTCGTACAATACTGGTGACAGCGGACTAACTCCGCATCGTCGATCATTGCTGGCTCATGGTGCGGCATAACGAGACAGGGTTCTGCTGCACGGCGACTGCGCCAATGATCATCCTGATCACAATACTCCGGTCGCCGTGGCTGCAGCAACCCGTGTTAGCCCGCCGAATGCTGTGCAATGCCCACGCCGCGCCAGACCGCTATCACAACGATGTAGAGCACCAGGGCAAAGAAGGCCGCGCGTTTCGCGCGTCCGACGCCCTGCACACCCCATCCGGACTCCAACGCAGCCAACAGCGCGACGAAACTCATGCTCGTCGCTGCCGAACGCCAGTTCCGTTGCTGCGCGTCCCAAACAGCGAGGGCCACCAGCCCCGCGGCCAGCGCCAGCATGAACCAACGGCGTGGTGTGACATAGTTGCTGCCACTCGCGCTGTCGCTGATCATCGGTGAGCCTCCTCGGAATGTCGGGATGTAACGCGCCGGCCGCCGACGCGGACACTGCCACAGCGCGCCGCAGACCGACAGGAGTGCACCAAGCGATCCGCTATGCGTCACGCCGAGCGCGGCGAATGTCGACAACGCGCACTAACAGCACAAGCGATGAACGTGCACATGGCCGTGTCGCAGCGACAATCGGCGTGTACTAAGGCACCGCCATGCGGGCTAACGAAAATGGGTTCTGCTGCGCGGCGACCGCACCAAAGGCGCGCCTGATCACTATACCCCGGTCGCCGCGTCAGCAGCAACCCGGGTTAGGCGCCCACCACCGCCGGTGGCACCGTGGCGACGTCGCCCTGCGCCCGCACGTACTCCATCGCCCCTGACGACTCTGTGAGCTCGACCCACTGCAAGTGGCCGTACGTCGGGTCGTCTCGCAGGGCAGCGAACTTGTGCCGATTGCCTGTGAACGTGGTGAACGCGTAGAGGAGAATCGAGTCCCGCGAGAGGAACGCCATCCGAAACGACTCGCGATTGCCGTTACAAATTGGCGTCTGGAGGAGCAGACGACGTATCGTGCGCGCCAGCACGCGCGACATCACGGTCGAGCGAGCGAAGTTGAGCCACACAACGTGTGTGGCACGCGACCACAGGACCTCGCGGACCACGGAGTAGTTGCCGTCGGCAACCCAACACTCCCCTGCCGTAGCGGCGCGAACCGCCTGGGCGAATGCGTCCGCGGATGCCGCGGCCCATCCGGGGCCCCAATAGAGGGTGTCAAGCTCGACATGCGGACAGCCGACTGCCGTCGCCAGGGCCCGGGCGAACGTCGACTTGCCGGCTCCAGCGGTGCCGACGACAACGAAGCGCATACTCACGTCCCAGAATGCGAGTTGGCGCCTAACTCTCTATTCACCTGTACAGTACCCCCCCCGCCCACCAACCGCCAACCGCAACCATCACCGCAATATCCCCTATCCGCCACCCAGCCGGTCCGCCGGACTCCGGACCCCAAGCCGACCGCGATTCAGCACATGAGTATAGATCATCGTCGTCGCCACGTCGGTGTGCCCCAGTAACTCCTGCAGGGTTCTGATGTCGTAGCCGTCCTCCAGCAGATGCGTGGCGAACGAGTGGCGAAGCGTGTGGCACGTCGCGCGCTTCGCGATCCCGGCCTCGCGCACCGCCTGCTGGATCGCACGCTGCATCACCGTCTCGTGCACGTGATGCCGACGCTCCCGACCGCTGTCCGCGTCCCGGTAGCGGCGCGACGCCGGAAACACCCACTGCCACGCCAGGTCGGTCGACCACGACGGCGCCTTCCGCTCGAACGCCGCGGGCAACACCACGCTGCCAGCGCCGTCGGCGAGGTCGCGCGCGTGGCGGGCTTTCACTCGCGCCAGCTGCTCCTCCAGCGCCGGCCGGACCGCCACGGGCAGCATCGTCACCCGGTCCTTGCCCCCCTTGCCACGACGCACCCGGATCTCCCCCCGATCAAGGTCGAGGTCTTTCACCCGCAACGTCAGGCACTCCAGCAACCGCAGCCCAGACCCATACAGTAACATCGCGATCAGGTGCGCGGTGCCATGCAACCGCTCCAGCACCCCCCGCACCTCCTCCCGACTCAACACCGCCGGCAGCCGAGTCGGCGACGTCGAGCGTAACACTCGGCGGAGGTCCCCAACCGGAACGCCCAGAACCTCGCGATACAGGAACAGCAACGCACTCAACGCCTGCATCTGCGTCGAGCGCGAGACACGTCGCTCGTCGGCCAGATACGTGAGATACGCGACGACCTCGGCCTCGCCGAGTGTCGCGGGGTGCTGAGTGCCGTGATATCGGATATAGCGAATGATCCAGCCCACGTATGCCTGCACGGTACGCGGGCTCAAATGACGCGCCCGCATGCGGCCTTTCACCAGAGTCAGGAGTCGGGGCTTCTCTGCGGGCATATCTCGATACGTCGCGGGTAGACTTGCAGCAGGCTCCAACCTGCCGCCTCTGCGGTCGGCGTGTGTCACCAGAACGCTGCACAGAAGGCTTTTCGACGCGACTCCGGCGCGAACGTAGTCCCCGGCGGATGATGCGCGAGCTCGTTGTCCACATGACCACCGCCTGCGCGGGCGTGCAACCGGCACGGCGCCTGTTGCGAGTGGTCACAGTGATCCGGTGTACTCACCCGCCGCCGCCGATGGACGCCAGACGTGAAGGCGAGAGATCTGCTCCCTCGTGTTTACGGCAGCCTGCCGGCGCTCGCGATGCCGAAACGGTCAGGGATCGTCGCTGGAGCATACCATCGCACGGACGAACTGCGCAGCTGCTGGCATACTCGCCTCGATTCGAAACGTGCTCGAGCATCCCGTCGCACGAACGGAATGCGCGTAACCGGCCCGAGACACGAAGGCGAGTGGGGCGCCCTCACGCCCCCCCGCCCGCAATCCCGATCCCCGCACGCCGCAACACCCCCTCAACGTCATACCGCGCCCGACGCGGCACACGACGGCGCATCGCATTCGCCGCCGCGTCGCCCGGAAACTCCTCTTGCGCCGGATCCCATCGCACTGGCCGATCCAGCTTCATGCTGATCCACGCCGCTGCACACGCCTGCAGACTTTTCACGCCCTGTTCCACCGGCGCGATCGGATCCCTGCGGCTCACAATCGCCTCCAGCCAGTTGCGATAGTGGTTGTCACTCGGCGCCCAGCGGATGTCGGTCGCACCGAATGGCTCCGACAGAATCCGCGCACCACTGGCCTCGAGCGCCTTCGGCTCACCGCGTGATGACGATGGATCGCTGCCGGTGACCTGCGCCGCACCGCGGGCACAGAACACCCAGCCGTCGCTCCCCTCGAACCGCAATCCGTTCGGGTAGCTGTCGTCCAGAATCACCTGCACGCCGCCAGCGTACTCCATCTCGATGTGATAGCCGTGATGCACCGTCCACACATCGTTGCGCATGAAGTCCGCACGACCGTGCACACGTACCGGCCCGCTCAACTCCATGCCCATCGCCCACTGCGCGATGTCGACATGATGCGCGCCCCAGTTGGTGATCATGCCAAGGCCGAAGTCCTCGGTGGTGATCCACCCGGGACGACCGTACCCTTCCTGCGGATGCACGCGCGCCTCCATGTACGGCTGTTCCGGCGCCGGGCCAAGCCAGGTGTCGTGGTCGAAAAACTTCGGTACTGCCTGCGCGAATGGCACCTGTCCCTTGGGCTCGTCGCGGCCAATACCGATGCGAATGGTCTTCAGGGTGCCAATGCGCCCGTTGCGCACCGCCTCGCTCGCAATGCGGAACGTCTGCCATGGGTTCGACGACCGCTGCTGACTCCCAGTCTGCAGCACACGTTGCTTCGCACGGACCGCCGTTCGCAGGGCAATCGACTCGGCGATGTCGTAGGTGATCGGTTTCTGCACGTGGACATCCTTGCCGGCCAGCACCGCCTCGATCGCGATCATCGCGTGCCAGTGATCCGGCGGTGTGATCAGGACGGCATCGATGTCCGGGCGGGCGAGAACCTCGCGATAGTCACGATAGCCCTTTACATCAACACGCTGCTCGCCTTTGGCACGATAGAACTGCTCCACTTCGGTTCGCGCCGTCTCGAGGCGATGCGCGTCCAGATCACACACCGCCACCACCCGACAGAGATCGTGCACGATGGTGCCGCGCAGATCCTCCATCCCCATGCGTCCGCACCCGATCTGCGCGACGTTGATCGTCCGGCTGGGCGGCGTGCCGGTGCCGAAGAGCCAGGTGCGGGGAATGATCGTCGGCAGCAACAGCGCCGCCACGGACGATTTGAAGAAATGCCGGCGAGTGAGTTCGTCCACTGCAACTCCAGTTCGGGATGGTCAGCGGGCCGTCGATGAAGCTCTGGGTACAATAGTCGCGCGTCGCACCCTTGGAACTCCCCGACCTGCATCAGCAATCCACTACGGCAGCTCACGTAGCTTGATCGAGCGGAACGAGACGGCGTTTCCATGATCCTGCAGCAGAATGTGCCCGCGCTCGGCTTCACCGAAAGCAGGCCACACCGCATACTTGCTGTGGCTCACCAGTGCACGCCATTGCTGCGTACCACGCTCGTACTCCACGGTCTTGAAGCCATTCAGCCAGTGTTCGACGTGGCGACCGCGGACGATGATACGCGCCCGGTTCCACTCGCCGATCCCGTTGAAGCGAACGTTCTGTGGCGCGATCAGATCGTACAGGCCGGCGTTGGTGCGATTGCCGCCCACACCGAGCTTCGCGTCCGGGTGGACGGCGTTGTCGAGGAGCTGAAACTCGGTGCCGATCGCACTGCCGGCACCAGCATTCAGCGACGTATTGACGAGATACTTGATTCCGCTGTTGGCACCGCGCGTGAGCCGGTACTCGAGCGTGAGTTCGAAATTCGCGTACTCCTTCATGGTCACGATGTCGCCACCAGCCGATGCTTCGCGCCCTTCCGTCTCGAGTACCGACAGCACACCGCCGCCAATCTCCCATCCCTGCGACGGAAATGTCGTGAGCCGTGCGCCACGCCAGCCGGCGGACGTCTTGCCGTCCCAGAGCAGCATCCAACCGGCCCGGGACTCGCGTGGTGTCAGCGTGTTCGCGAGATGATTGAACTGCGGCACGTCGCCGCGATCGGGCGTGTGCGCGGCTGCGAGCTTCGTGGTCCGAATCCTGATGTTCCGGAACCGTACCATCTGGCCCGCCTTCGCCGAATCGTTGCCAATGTCGTGCACCTGCAATGCGATGACGCCACTCGGCGAACGATCATCGAGGATGTCGGCGGCCGGCACGCCATTCACCCAGGTGCGGATCGACGTGCCGATTGCCTCGACGCGAAAGTGATTCCATGCGCCGAGCCGGAATGCCTGCTGCGCAGCGGGTTGCCCGTCGAGCGTGTGGAGCCAGCCCGCGCGTGCTTCGTCGTAGATGCCGCCGGTCCAGCGCCGGGGCGAAGGATCAATCTCCACCTGATAGCCGTGCACCCGTCCGCGCATGATGCTCGAATCCGTTGTGCTCCTGATCTGCACGCCGCTGTTCAACGCCGAGCCAAGCCAGACGTCGTATTCGAGAACGAAGTCGGCGTATCGATCGCGGGTGCAGAGAAAGCTGTTCGGCGAGCCGACGACTGAGCGACCGGTAATGGTCCCATTCTCCACCGTGTAGGGCGCGGACCCGTTGCACTGGTGCCAGCCGTCGAGCGTGGAACCGGTGAAGAGCGAGCGCCAGCCCGGAGTCGCGTTCGCGCCCTGCGCACTCGTCGTATCGGGAAGCATCGCCGACGCGAGCATCAGCTGGCACACGATGCCAAGCCAAAGGTGCATCAGAGTACTCCGGGATGGTGGCACGGGCTGCAGACGGTGGGTGAAGTTGAACCGTACTGCACTGCGCGCCCGATCGCGACCAGAGGCACTGCTCGATGGCAGCGGCGGC